>JAUNAJ010000002.1:108228-191088 GCA_030527645.1 Lachnospiraceae bacterium
CTGTTTCTCCTTTGCTTCCTGTCTCTTGTTTTCATGCTTCCTGTACTGCCATTGCTCCTACAAGGATCACGGTTGCCACTACTGTCATTATCACGTTCATCATATCTGCTTTCTCCTTTGCTTGTGCTGTGTTATTTGTTGATATTATAATAGCTCACGAGATGGATAATAACTATAAAATTCAAGCATAGTTTTAGTATTATCAGGACATTTATATCCTTTTATTACCATAAGCAGAAATAACCTTTATAACGACCCAAAATTCCCGTTACAGCAGCTCTGCTTTTCTGCCGGAAAAAATACCTCTATTTGCTCCGGCAACCTTCTTGTCAGACTTTCTCCGACGAGTGAGATGATGTATACTCAAAATAAAGTATACTGAAAACCCGGGAGGTGCCTATGAAAAAAAGAAGGATACTTATGCTGCTCTGCTGTCTGAGCCTTATGGGATGCTCCGGGACACAGCCGAATGATAACGGGCAGACAGAGGCCACTTCCCAGGTAACTGAGTCTGTCAGCGAGATAACAGTTGATGCGGTCAACGTGAGCATTGACTTGAGTGAAATAAAGACGATTCAGTTTAATACTGCGAAAATGTCTCCGGATAGGGTTCGGAATGCTTCTGCATTGCTTGAGAATTTACTACAACCGAAGGCATCCAATATCGCAGAAGGAAAAGAGCGGGGCGATGAATATCACACAATCTGTCTCCACTATAACAATGGAGAGAAAAAGCTCTTTTATTTCTTTCTGGATTCAGAGGAATGGTATATGGAGAGGACGGATGGAACCGTGTACAAAGACGCCGGATTTATCAAGGAGTATATCGGCGGCGACGCTATTCTATCCCGAAACGTGGAAACAATAGGTATTATATCTTCTCTGGATGAAGAAATACTGTCCTATGAGCCACTCTTTGATGACCACGACCTGCCCTACCATTTTTACGTTGATGTTCAGTATCGAATCAAAGATGGTGAAACCGAGGAGAATGCAATTGCGAAGGCAAAGGAAACTCTGAAATATAATCTGATCCTGTACAACTATGCGAAGAACGCAGGATATACCTGCTCAAAGGAGTCCGTTGATCATACGATTGAACAGTGGAAAAAATCTCTTGGTGAAGGTGATGACATCGCACGCTATCTGAGTAAATCCAGAGATACGATTGAGGCCTATTACATCATTGGCGGACTGGAGCTTGCAAATACAGAAAGCTTTCGGGAAGGCAATGACGAAATTGCCGGAAAGGTCTGTGATACCGTGCAGGAATACTGGTCACAGTTTTTAATGGAAGTAGTATACCCTGGAGCAACCGAGGAAGAATTGAGCGAGATTGAAGCGCAGCTGGATGCAGCAGAAGCCCTTTACTACGAATTAAGTATTTGAACACAACAGTAAAAACAGCGAACAGCAAGGCCCCCTGAAATCAGCATATTGATTTCAGGGGGCCTTGCTGTTCACCTTAATTATGTCATTCATATAATTGCTGCAGGCAATTGCTCACAAGTTTACAGCTTCTTAGAAGGCAGCCTTGTAGATCTCATACATATCCTCTTCCTTCAGAACCATGGCAGAACCGATGGTACCGCCGCCTGCATCTGCACATCTCTTTGCCATCTCAAGAAGCTGGTCATCGGTTGGATGAATTCCCAGTTCATCCATATTGATTGGCATGCCGATCTCATGATAGAAGGCTTCCATTGCCTGAATACCTCTTTCAACTGTAACTGCATCGTCCTGATCCGGAGTCACCTGCATCACATTCACTGCAAATCGAACAAATCGATGCATGCAGTTATTTGCCACATAACGAGCCCAGCTTGGCCAGATAGCAGCAAGGCCTGCTCCATGGGTCACATCAAACATACCGCCCAGCTCATGCTCAAGCATATGGGTAGCAAAGTCACCGCCGTCATTGCCGCAGCCGGTCAGATTGTTGTGCGCCAGAGATCCGGACCACATGATCTCTGCACGAGCCTCATAGTTCTGGGGATCAATATGAAGAACCTTTGCATATTGCATTACGGTGCGGAGCAGACCCTCTGCAATGGAGTCGGTAATCTCCATATTTCCGCCGGAGGTGAAGTACCTCTCCATAGTATGCATCATAATATCTGTACATCCGCTCTCGGTCTGATAGTCCGGAAGAGAAATGGTAAGCTCCGGATTCATGATCGCAAATTTCGGACGGGCAAGATCGTCATCGTAGGCTCTTTTCATGCCTTCCTTCTCATTGGTAATCACAGATCCATTGCTGGTTTCGCTTCCTGCTGCTGCAATGGTCAGCACCACACCGACCGGAAGACAGGCACTTGCACTTCTTGTATGCTCATACAAGGTCCAGACATCCTGATCCGGCTCAGCCAGACCATAAGCAATGGCCTTTGCGGTATCGATCACGGAACCGCCGCCAACTGCCAGGAGGAAATCGATACCTTCTCTTTTGCCGATGGAGATTCCTTCATACACCTTTGAAAGGTGCGGATTCGGAACAACGCCACCCAGAAGCTCGTAGGTGATTCCTGCTGTTTTGAGACTGTCCGTAACCTGATCCATCAACCCGTTTTTCAGAATACGGCTGCTGCCGTAAACGATCAGTGCCTTTGATCCGTGGTACTTTTTCACTGCTGATCCGACTTCCCTGATCGTATCCTTACCGAAGATTACCTCTGTTGGGGAATAGTAATTGAAATTGTTTGCCATAGTAAAATCCTCCTGATTCTTCTCTGCCTGTTTGTCGTTTCTTATTGTTCCTGTAAATGTGCTGTTGTTTTCTGTTGAGTACAGAATACATGATTTTTTTATTCGAAACTATTTTGTTTCGGATGATTTTTATAATTATTTGGACATATTTTTCGTTAAATTACAAAAGTCATCCGAAATATGATACAATTGACTAAACTCAGGGCATACGACAGTCACATCAGGCATGCTGTTACCCTTCCTCTATAGAGACAGGAATATCTATCCTTGTGATCAATACCCGTAAATTTCAGATAAGGAACATCACATTCTATGAAGCAGACATTTATCACCGACGAAAACTCAGTTGAATCTATCGAGGGAATGACCTATGAATTCCCCTACACCATGCATGAGCGGGATATGACGGATTTTATTGTCCCCTGGCACTGGCACGAGGAGGTGGAATTCGATTACGCATATCAGGGCTCTATCGAGATTCAGACAGTACAGAAGTCCTATACCATACACCAGGGAGAGGCATATTTTATCAATACCAATGTAATGAACACAAAGAGGAAGGCTGCAGGCGCTGCATCAGCGATCGAACACGCCCACCTCTTTCATCCCATTGTACTGTCGGGACATTACAAGAGCATCTTCGAAACCAGGTATTTAAATCCGGTACTGAAAAATCAGTCCATTGAGATTCTGATCATCCGTGAACAGGACAAGGTAAGCAAGGACTTCCTTCGGATTCTCCGCAAGCTGACCCAGATTCAGCAGGAGGGAAGCGACGCATTCCGGATCAGAAACCTGTTATCCGATGCCTGGCTTGATCTGCTTACCATTATCGAAAACCAGAAGCAGACCGGCGAGATGACCAGTTCGAAAATGTATCTGCAGAACCGGGCCAGAAGCATGCTCAGCTACCTGCATACCCATTATGATCAGAAGATCACCATGGAGGATCTGGCCTATGAGATCGGATTAAGCACGAAGGAATGCAGCCGTTCTTTCAAATCTGTATTTCAGAAAACCCCCCAGGAATATCTAACTGAATACCGTTTAGAGCAGGCAAAACGGCTTCTCAGGGATACGGACAGCTCCATTACTGAGATTTCCTACGAGACAGGGTTTGGCAGCAGCGCCTACTTCGGCAAGATATTCAGGCAGTATACCTCGCAGACACCGAAGGAATATCGGAAGAAGTTTCAAGACGCACCGTAAAAACGGCAGGACACAATTTTTCAATCGTGTCCTGCCGTTTTTCACATGTCAACCAACTCGCAGTAAAGATACTCTTATTACCTCTCAGCCGAGTGTACCGTAAAGACGGATATTCATCTTTCTCATCTCAAGAACCGGATCCTTGCCATGGGTCTTACAGGCCTCCTCAAAGGTCTCATATACCACGGATCCGCAGCCCACGCAGTGCATGCCCGATGCTGCCAGGAGCTCTATCGCTCTCGGATCCTCCTCGATCAGATCACCTATTACTGTATCTAACGTAATCATTTTTCAATCGCCTCCAATGCCTGTTTCAGATCTGCAATCAGATCCCTTTTATCCTCCAGTCCGCAGGACAGACGTACCATACCTGCAGGAACGCCTGCTGCCTCCAGCTGCTCCTCTGTCATCTGCCGGTGGGTGGATGTGGCAGGATTCAGACAGCAGGTTCTTGCATCCGCCACATGGGTCTCGATCGCAGCCAGCTTCAGTGCCTTCATAAAGGCCTCTGCAGCCGGGCGTCCGCCCTTCAATTCAAAGGAGATGACTCCGCAGCCGCCGTTCGGCATATATTTCATGGCAGCGTCGTAGAACTTGTTGCCGGGAAGATGCGGGTAGTGTACCTTCAGCACCTCCGGCTGCTGCTGCAGAAACTCTGCCACTGCCAGTCCGTTCTCACAGTGCCGGGGCATTCTTACATGCAGAGACTCCAGACCCAGATTCAGGATAAATGCATGCTGGGGAGACTGAATACAGCCGAAGTCACGCATCAGCTGAGAGGTGCATTTTGTAATGAAGGCTCCCTTGCCGAATTTCTCTGCATAGACGATTCCATGGTAGGATTCATCCGGTGTGGTAAGACCCGGAAACTTCTCTGCATGGGCCATCCAGTCAAAGTTTCCGCTGTCTACAATGGCTCCGCCTACTGCAGCCGCATGGCCGTCCATATACTTTGTGGTGGAATGTGTTACGATATCCGCTCCCCATTCAAAGGGCCGGCAGTTTACCGGTGTGGGGAAGGTATTGTCCACGATCAGCGGAACCCCGTGAGAATGAGCCGCTTTTGCAAACTTTTCAATGTCCAGCACCGTAAGCGCCGGGTTTGCGATGGTCTCTCCGAATACAGCTCTTGTATTCTCCTTAAAAGCTGCATTCAGTTCATCCTCCGAACAGTCCGGATCCACGAACGTAACAGTTACTCCCATCTTCGCCATGGTTACAGAGATCAGATTAAAGGTTCCTCCGTAGATAGAGGAGGAAGCTACAATATGGCTGCCGCATTCACAGATATTGAACAGGGCAAAGAAATTTGCTGCCTGTCCGGAAGAGGTCAGCATTGCAGCTGCTCCACCCTCCAGAGCACAGATCTTCGCTGCCACCATATCGTTGGTAGGATTCTGCAGACGGGTATAAAAATATCCCTCTGCTTCCAGATCAAACAGCTGCCCCATCGCTTCGCTTGTCTCGTATTTAAATGTAGTGGACTGAATAATCGGGATCTGTCTTGGTTCCCCGTTTCCCGGCGTGTAGCCTGCCTGGACGCACTTTGTATTAATAGTATAATCGTTCATATCAGAACCTCCTAATTTCCTTATCATTCAATTATACTATATGCTTTCCACAGGGGGAATCTATAATTCCTGTTTTTTACTATGAAATTAGCAGGTAATTCAGAAAGCCAATTGCATCTCTTAAAATATGCTGTAATGAAACAATCTGTATTGGCAAACAAAGCCCCGATGCGTGTGGGGCATCGGGGCTTTGAAGATAAAAGAAAGTATTATGTTACGTGCTTATCCTTCGATATATCCGTTTACAGTATCAAGACGCTCCTGAGCGTTAGCTGTGTTGATGATCTCTGTACCGGAGTCGATCACTTCGTCGATCTCCTGGCCGTTAGCTGCTTCGTAAGCTGCCTGGCATGCAAGATATCCCATCTCGTATGGCTGCTGTGCACAGGTAAGAGTCAGTCTTCCATCAAGAACTGCTTCACATGCTGCTGTGGATCCGTCGAATCCCAGGAAGATTGTGTTTGCATAGTTCTCGTTGCCGGACTCAGCTGCTACCTTAGCTGCTGCTACTGCCATGTCATCATTGTTTGCACAGATGATTGCGATTCCCTCTGGGAATTTCTGCATGATTGCTTCCATACACAGAACTGCTTTATCAGCTACAGCTTCAGCGTACTGTACCTCGTCCTCAAGGAACTCGCCGCCGGCCTCATTGATTCCTGCTTTGTATCCGTTCATACGAGCGGTGTTGGTCTGGTCACCCTGAACGCCTGCGATCTCGATACATTTGATCTCTTCCCAGCCTGCGTCCTTAGCTGCCTGTACTGCCTCGATGGCACCCATCTTAGCTGCTTCTTCGTTTCCTGTTCCTACGAAGCCAATTACCTCAGGAGCATCGATTGCTGTATCAACTGCGATAACCGGACGTGTCTCGCCTGCGATTGCGGTAGCCACCTGATCAGACTGCAGAGGAGCGATTACATATGCATCGTAATCAGAGTTTCTGGTTGTCTCGATCATGTTCAGCTGCTCATCGTAGGAGGTCTCTGACGGAGGTCCAACAATATCAACAGTAGCTTCCGGATGTTCATCCGCCCATGCCTCTGCTCCTGCTTTCATTAACTGCCAGTGCTCTGATGCCAGTGTTTTGAATACAAGGCTGATCTTAACATCCTCGTTCTCCTCGCCTGCCTCTGCAGCCTCTCCTGTAGAGGATGCACTCTCAGCTGCTGAGGATGCTGCTTCAGAAGAAGTACTGTCTGATGCGGAGGATCCGCAGGCTGCCATTGAAAGTGCCATTGCTGCTGCCATCATAACTGCCACGATTCTTTTTTTCATGTCTGTCTCCTTTTCTTTTTCTCTTTTTCCTTTTCCCTGCAGACCTATTGTCTGCTGCTCTGAAGTCCGGCTGAACTGTGAAGGAATTCCTACTTCAACATAACTGTCTGTTCCGTTCTTCATGATGTCATTATATAGAACACAGGTCTGAATTCTAATGGAATATCTTGTGCAGAAAGGGTGGGATTTTACGGTATTTGACAATTTTCATTCTTGAAAACGCAGAAAAAATGACACCTTTTGAGCAGACTGCCTCAAAAGAGTGTCATATTTTACGATTTGGTGGTTTTTTATTTGTTTGAACGCAGATCAGCCCTTCCTGTATTCCTGAGGCGTTACCCCGGTCACCTTCTTAAAGGTCTTGCAGAAATGCCGATAATCATTGTATCCTGCCTGCTCACTGATGGCTCTTACCTTCTCCTTCGTTTCCCTGAGAAGCTTTTTGGCATGATCAATGCGGCAGTTCTGCAGATATTCCGAGAACGTAACTCCCGTTTCTTTATGGAACATGAAGCTGAGATAGGTGGGGGTCAGGTGCACCGCCTCCGCAGTCTGATTCAGAGTTATGTTCTCTCTGAAATTCTCCCGAATGTAATGAACCGCCTCAGAGATACTGTCACTGTAAGGATTCTGCTTCTGGTAATGTCTCCGGGTGATTTCCGCATATTCCTCTCCCAGTTCCCTCAGCTCTTCCGCCTTTCCCGGCAGGGTTCTCTGATCCACCCGAAATAAGCTGTCTGCTCTGCGGACCCAGGATACCACAAGATTTTCTCTGGTATGCTCCCGAAGAAAAGCGGCAATTGCGTCTTCAGCCGTTCTTCTGATCTGCTCTGCCTCACCTTTTATCCTCCACTGCTCTGCTTCCTGCAGAAACAGCTCTGCCTCATCAGGAAGTACAGCTCCCGGATCTCCATACTGCCAGCCGGGAAAGACAGCATTTCTCTCGTAATAGATATAGCCCTGCAGCTCCTTTGCACGTTTCCAGCCAGATGATAGATCCTTCTGTTCCGGATCGATCTCCGCAATACCGATTCCTGCCCTCAGCTCAAACTGCTTATCCGCCTGATAGAGGACTCTGTTGCTGTATTCCATCATCAGGTACTGCTTCTCCTGTCGGGAATTCCCTGCCGAAAACTTTGCCAGCACACCAAACCAGCCGCCCTTCACATGACAGGCCGCAGCTGTCATCCCCTCCGGGAGCTGCTCTCTCAAAACGGCGGCAAAGGATCGATAAAAGCCCTCTCTTTGTTCCGTTGTGCCAAGCATGGCTCTGCTTTCATAGCCCAGAACCCGCACTGCCAGAACTGCCTCTGCATCCGAATCAGACCCTGATCGTGCAGACCCTTCCAGCAGCTGCCGGATATGCTTCTCCTCTGCATCCTGTTTTCTCTGCTCCATATCTTCTTCCGATACTTTTTCTCCAGCGGAGAGTTCCCGGGCAAAGAGATTCAGCTGATCCAGCAGCCTCTGAGCGGTCAGCTCCTCCTTCAGGAAATATTCATCGGCGCCGGATCGAAGCCCCTCCTTTACATGAGCAAAGTCATCATGACAGCTGAGAATCAGGATCTTGATCTGGCTTCCCTCTGTCCGCAACTGCTTCACCAGCTGAATGCCATCCATAACAGGCATCTCAATATCCGTCAGCAGGATCTGCGGGTTCTTTTCTCTGATCAGAGTCAGCGCCTGGGTTCCATCCCGGGCAATTCCCAGCAGTTCATATCCGTTTGCCTCCCAGTCGATGATCTGAGTGAGAAATCTTCCCACCAGAAAATCATCATCAACGATCAGAACAGGTATCATTCTCGTCCCTCCATCACAAATGCATCCAGGTAATCCTCTACGTTTTGTTTGGAAATAATGGTATTTTCAATATAGTTTTCAGCGGGGATCTCCTCTCCCTTTGCCAGCTTCACTGCCTGCTGCAGAGCCCTGCTTCCCATATCATAGCCGCTCTGGCTGATGACTGCATATACTCTTTTGTTCTTTACTGCACTGAGCACATCGCTCTGAGTATCCATTCCCATCAGCACCACATCTCTTCTGTTCATGCTCTGACAGGCTTCCAGTGCTCCCATGCAGAGCATGGCACTGGCACAGAACACACCCTGCACCTGGGGAGATTCCTCCAGAAGCTCAAGCATGGCTTCCTTTCCTCCGCTGACAGAGCAATCCGGTACCTCCTTAAGGCCGGAGAATTCCAGCTCAGTATCGTCAATTCCCTGAATGAATCCGCTGCCTCGCAGAAAATGTACCTGCTGGGTCTGACTGCCTCCGATATATGCAACAACTCCTTCATCCAGTGCCTGCGCCATGGCAGAAGCAGCCAGTTCTCCTGCATGATAATTATCCGACCCCACATAGGGAATCTCTTCCTGTCCCTGTATGGGCTCATCCATATAGATCAGCCCAATGCCTGCCTGTCGGATTTTTTCTGCATAGGGCTTCGCAAGCTCTGAATCATTGGGAGCAAGGATCAGTACATCCGGCTCTGCCTGAATGGCATCCTGAATCAGACGGACCTGGACTGCTCCGTCCGTTTCCGTCTCCGGCCACAGCACCTGCAGATTTACATGCTCGCTTTTCGCAGTCTGCTCCAGCCCCTCTGTCACATACTGCCAGTGAAGGGAATTTTTCGCTTTCAGTATAGCAACCACGGAAATTTCTGACTCAGCTGCCGGCTCCGTCTCGGCTGCCTGTTCTCCTGAAGTACAGCCGGTAAGACAGAAGACAGTCGTCAGCAGCGCTGCGAACCATCTCTTAGGATTTCTCATTCTTTTCCTCCTTCTTGCTCCGTAACTTAGTCTTTTCTTAAGTCAGAATCTCCTGCCGCACACGGAACCTGCACCTCGAGCTCTATTGCTGCTTTTATGCGGCTGATCAGATACTATACTCCTCCGGATCATCGGACAGGGGCAGCGTAATAATTGCTGCCGTTCCGCCCTCTATCGGACTCTGGTATTCCAGTCTGCCCCGCTCTCCGTAATACAGGCGAAGCCGCTCGATAATGTTGTTGATGCCGATGCCGCTGAATTTGCTGTGGAAGCCTCCGCTGAGCAGAGTATCGATTTCCTCGCGGCTCATGCCGCTTCCGTTATCCGACACACGGATCACCAGCTGCTGTTCATTCCGACTTACCGTAACAAGAATTCGATTGCCCTGCTCCGCATGGTTCAGTCCATGGAGAATGGCATTTTCCACCAGAGGCTGTACAAGAAGCCTGGGTACGTAAAACTCCTCGGTGCCCGCATCCATAATCACCTCTGCTTCAAAGCTGTCCTTATACCGGAACTGCTGCAGCATGATGTAGCTGCTCACCATCCGGCATTCCTGCTGAACTGTAATAAAAGCTCCACGGTCACTGGCACTGAGCCGGAGAAGCTCGATAAATGCCTGCAAAAGATCTCCGATCTCCTCATATCCATCCAGAATAGCCGCATACCGTATGGAGGACAGGGTATTGTACATGAAGTGAGGCGTGATCTGATAGGACAGAGCCGCCAGCTCCGCCTCCTTCTTCTGCATTTTCTGAGAGGCAAGCTCATCGATCAGCATCTCGATCTGGTCCAGCATATCATTGAAATTAGAAGAGAGACTTCCGATCTCATCATTTTTGATGATTCCTGCCCGGACGGTGAGATCCCCCTCCTTGACCCGATTCATATTATCCTCCAGCTGCTTCATAGGCTTCAGCATGCCCCTAAGCAGCAGATACACAGGAACTGCAAGAATCAGATTCAGAAGCAGTGCCACCAGCAGGATCCAGTTTCTGGTAGAGCGAAGATTTGCAGAGAGCACTTCAGCTGAGGAGACGGAACAAAGGCTGTAGCCGCTCGCATCAGTGGAAACCTGCACCAGGATCGACTTCCCGTCTTCTGCTATATTCTGCCGCAGCCTGGAAGCTCTGTCAGAAGCCACGATCCGGCCGTTCTGCACCACACTCAGTGTTCCCAGGGAATCCCCGTCTGTCTGAAGGCAGGTAAAATACACCTGCCGCTCATCCACGTTGACAAACAGATGTCCCGTCTGCTGTCCCTCTGAATTATACAGTTTTTTTCCATAGGTAAAAAAATTTCTTCGTACCGCAAAGGTAGAATCCAGATTATATACCGGTGAAAAGGGATCCGAATCCGCCCCGGCCGCTGCCCGGTTGATCCAGGCATGATTGGCAAATGCTCCCATAAGGACCTGCGAATCATCGATACTGACCTTCACCAGCTCATCAGTGGATCTGATAAAGCAGTAGATGGACTGGATTGACGCATCCTCCTCACAGTACCTTCTCAGGATGTTCACCAGTTCTTCATAGCTCTCATCCGTAAGCTCCTGTTCAAGAAGGGATGTCAGATTCTCATTCTCAGAAGCATACGTACAGGTCAGATAAGCGTTTTTCATCATGGAGTCAAATAGTTCCGCCCTGGTCCGCAGGTTTTCCTCCACTGTATTCCGATAGCTCATCTCCACAGAGTTCCGTACCCGCCCGTAAAACAGAATGCTCATGGCCGTAGTGATCAGCATAGAGAGAAGCAGCACCAGAAGAAGCAGTTTCATGCCCAGTCCGGGACACAAACGAAACAGGGGGACGGTCCTGCCGTTCCATTTTAGAACAGAGGGACCGTCCCCCTGTTCCATTTTCCGCCTCATGCCTCCCCCTTCACATGCTCACAGCACAATACTTCCATAGCCGTCTTATCGGTTTCATACTCCGACAGCTCCCCGCTGTCCAGATATTCCTGCAGCATCAGGAGGGGCTGAAATCCCTGCATATAAATATTCTGAGAGATGGAAAAATCAATTTCTTCACTTTCCAGCAGCCGCAGAGTAGCCGTGGTCAGATCATGGCTGATCACGAAGATCTTTTTCTGTATCTCCAGATCCCTAAGAGCCTGCACACAGCCGCTGACGCTGTGATTTGCCATGTAGATTCCCTGAAGATCCGGGATCTTCTCCAGGGCAGTGCGGACATTCTGGTAGGTTCTGGTGTAGTCGTTAAAGGTCTCCACCACCGATGTATCCTCCCTGACCAGTCCCTTCTCCGCGATCCGATCCAGAAACCCCTTCATCCTTGCTCTGTGACCGCTGAACCCGGTATTTCCCACGCAGATCAGGATCTTTTCGCCCGGCCTGCAGCACTTTGACATCAGTTCCCCGGCTACCCGTCCGCTCTTGTAGGAATCCTGCCCTACGAAGGCGATACGTCTGCTGCCTGTCAGATCCGAATTAAAGGTGATCACCGGAATGTTCTGCACCGCAAGACGCTCTACCTTGTCCACGATCAGGGGGTGATCCATCAGACACAGGGCAATGCCCTGCACCCCCTGCTGCACCAGATGTTCCAGCCGCTCCACCGCCTCATCCGGCATAGGGGTCTCACACTGCTCCAGAAGAACCTCCACGCCATCGGACCGCAGCCGCTCTCTGGCCGATTCGATTCCCCGAAGGATCTCTGTACGGAAATAGCCGCTTTCGTTGTGAAGCACCACTCCCAGCCGCAGCCGCACGGGAATCTGCACCTCCTCCTCAGGGTCCGTACTGACGGCTTCCTCTGCATCCGGGTCAAAGGGTGTAAGATGTTCCAGATTCTGGTGCTCGCGAAGGGGAACATAGCCCAGCTCTTTCATGGCCTCAATGACACGATCATACAGCTCTGGTTTCACATGGGGTCTGTGATTCAGCACCCGGTCCACCGTACCGCGGGACACCCCTGCCCGCTCTGCCACCATCCGTATTGTCACCTTCTTAGCCATGCTGCACCTCCGTTGTGCCTTTATAATCATCTCATTTATGAAGAAAAGGGCGAGATACTCGCCCTTTCATCGTTTTCTCTGATTCTATTGTTTCACAGAATGTGCATTTCGTCAAGAAGATTGTGCCTTTGTGCTTTCAAGAATATACCACCACGGAGCGGTTTTCCGTGAACCGCTGCCTTCGCTGAAAAAACGTCAGGCAGTTCACGAAGCCTTCGCTCTCCATACTGCCGCTGCAATGATCACGATATATCCGATGAAACTGTACACATCCGGCAGTTCCCCCAGAACCAGGAACCCCAGAAGGGCCGCAAACAGGATCTGGGAATAGTCAAATACCGAGATCTCTCTGGCCGGTGCTTTGGAGTATGCTGCAGTAATACTGAGCTGTCCCCCTGCTGCCGCAGCTCCTGCACCGAGAAGCAGGAAGAACTGCTGCATGGTCATAGGCTCAAAGTCAGCGATCATAAAGGGAAGCACAAACAGCGTGGAAAAGGTGGAGAAGAAGAATACGATCACAGGACCTCTCTCCCCTTTCTTGCCAAGCAGTCGTACAAAGGTGTAAGCCACACCTGCTGAAAAGCCTCCCAGAACCCCCACCAGTGAGGGGACTGCTCCTGCAGAAAAGCTGGGCTTGATCACCAGCAGTGCACCGGCAAATGCCGCCGCCACCGCTGCCCATTCCTTTCTGCCTGCCTTCTCCTTCAAGAGAAAATAAGACATGATAATGGCAAAGAACGGGGACAGCTTATTCAGCATATTTGCATCGGATATCGCCATATGATCAATGGCATAGAAGTTTGCCACGATCCCCGCTGTTCCGAAGACAGATCTAAGAACCAGAAACGGCAGATTTCCCTTTCCCGGCCGGAATCCCTCCTCTGCTCTGAGAAGCATCACCAGTGCCACGATCGCGGCAACAGCATTTCTGAAAAACGCCTTCTCCATCACCGGAAGATCTCCGGACAACCGCACGAAAAGGGACATCAGGCTGAAGAAGAAAGCAGCCATAATGATGCAGCAGATTCCCTGGAATTTCAAACTTTGATTTCTAAACATCCATTCTACCTTCCGAACCCTCAGGCATCAAAATCCACATGATAGACCTGATCCCCATCGTGGATATCCACATAGTGCAGATCAAATTCCTGATCCAGGATCTCCATGCAGCCGTTATAGACAAGGGTATCTGACTTTTTGATCATGAACAGATAGGTGCCATTCTCCTGCTCATCCGCCTCCGCGCTGACCTCATCATAGAACTCCATTCCGTCCACCTCGCCCGGATAGCCGGAAGCCTTAATCTTCGCTTCAATTAATCTGTATAATTCATCCATGTTGTTTTCCTCCCTGTATTACATTTTTTTAGTTGTTACAGTTCACGGGGAACCTCCCCTTCACCTACAGAAGCGACCACTGGCGCTTCTTCCGGACGCATGGCGATGTGAGTCTCCGCCCGAAAATGTTACTTTTGATGGCAAATGATGCTATACTGAGATTAGTATACCACCGATTTTTCAGGATTCAAGCCGGGCACACGATCCAGCTGCTGACATGGAAGTTCACTCTGCCTGAAAATGATCGGAACATTTGAAAGGAGCCGCTGCATACAAATGGAAAAAATACCTTATCAGTCCATGGCTGACGTTGAAACCGAAGAAGTACAGACCCCCGGAGGACAGACCTTCCGTGTTCCAAAATTAGAATACACGATGCCCCCTCAGGAGAATTTCCATCGAATGAACACCGGAGAGGGTCCACACTGGGTACCTACCTCCCTTACTGATTTCCGCTATGTCACAGCAGACCAGTATCTGGCCGAGGCGGAATCCAATCTCTTTCAGCATAAGCCCACCGGAAAAATGCTGTATCTGGACATGGGACCGGGACCCCTTCAGATGCAGGAGGTCTTCAGTCGGATCCCCGGTGCTCCGACCCTGTCTGCTGAAGCAATGGCAGAGATTCTCTGCTCCAAGCTGGATAAGGTAATGGAGCTTACCACCGTAGATCTGGTTCTGTACCGGGATGACTGGACCGGCGCAGCGGATGCAGCCCAGGAGGGCAGAAATATTCTGGAGCTTCCGGAGGCAAAGGCGGCCGAGCTGTTCTTCCGCCATGCACAGCACCGAGGTGTTCCTGTATCCTTCCGCTGCAAGGGACTGAAAGAGCATATGGTAGACCAGGTGGTGCAGCTGCGTCCGGATTATCTGCAGCTCACCGGTGATCTTCGCTACTTCTTCGATTATCGGGATCGATTTGGTGATTTTATGGGCATGGATGTGGTTCTGGATGCCCAAACCGGCAAGGAGGCTGCCGAGCGTATGCGCTATGCTGTGGAGCAGTTTGCCTTCGGCGGCCGTATGATCGCCACCATCGGACTTGTTTCAGAAGAGGCATTGTGGGACGGCCTGCAGGAACTCCACTGCTACAGCAGAGAGTGCTATGCAGATCCGAAAGGCTTCAAAGTTCGTCTGGATGAGATACTGGGAGGGCAGAAACATCAGCATGAGCATTGACGCACGTCAAGTTCATCCCCGCACGTGAAAATACAGCAGAAGTTCTGCATAACTGTCGACCTTCTGCTGTATTCTTTACTCTGCTGCCCCTATCCGCTTCTCCTCCTCCCTGATCAGGTGAGGATTCCGTTCATCATCTACTCCTTCTTTGTGAAATCAGATAGAGTATGACTCTTATCTCCCTTATTCACCGGAAGCAGAAGCTTCATCATACCCCTCCCCTTCATTTGTCTCTTCCATAAGGATCAACTCCTCTGCTGCCTCATTGAACCTTGCAAGCAGCACTGCCTGAGGCATATTCAGTGAGAGACTTAACGTCTTATTCTTTGCAGCCGCTTCCTCTCTTAAAATTACAAGAAGCTCCTCCAGCACCTCCCTTGTCAGATAACTGCCTCTCCACTGAAACAGGAATGGCTTCCCTTTTTTCACAGCCTGAGCAGCACGTTTCCGCACATCCTCCATCTTTGTAAAGGAAATCTTCTTCTCCTGATACCAGGTATGACTGCCATCCTCACAGGGAGGCACAGACCAGATCACAGGCTCATGATCCCGGAACACCTGCTTATCATTCAGATTGAAGTAGTCATAGCGAATGGGCAGTTCTCTCTCCGGAGACTTCTTCTTACCCTTGCCTGCACCGGATCTGTATTCCGCCTTTCTTCCCTTTGGATTACTGATGGTATTGTCAAAGGTGGCATCCAGATGTACATACTTACCGCCTATTTTCAGCACATTCCAGGCATGACGATACTTGATCCCCTTCTCCGGATTGGCTTCCGATATCACCACAATACACCAGATCCCCAGAGCATCACAGAGAATCTTCACCGTTTTTGCAATTCCCTCACAGACACCCACACCATGTCCCAGAGAACCGATGATCTCATGGGAATAGGGCTTTTTTAATTTATCATATAGGATGTTATCCACAACAAAGTCATGGATATACTGCTCTTTTCCCCATTCATCCAGACCTTCTGCCTGTCTTGCCAGTTTCTTAACCCGGGATTCCATGGCCTGAATATGCTCTCTGATCTGCTTCTTCTGAAACAGATATTCCGGAATCATCTCCACCATTTCAGAATCCGGATAGTAGCGATATTTAAAGGTAACAGTATAAAAAATCTCCGGATGATCCAGCCGTACCATGAAGTAGATATCTCCCAATGTCCGATTATCCAGCCTGGGCACCGGAAAACTGGTCTCCAGCTTCTCCAGTCCGCTCCTGATACAGTAGTAGGCCTGCTGCCCTTCCTTATCCAGTAACTGATAGTAATATGTTTTGTTCGCGCTCATCTTATTCCATCGCTTTCACAATCGGAAGCAGCACATCTGCAATCTCTCCTGCAACCAGCAGCTTGTATTCGTATCGGCTGGGCTGAGGCGGCAGCTCCCGATAATAGTCAGTGACCTCTCCCTTCACGTCCAATGCAAAATACACCTGACCGGGCACGGAATCCGCATTGGCCGGATCCACATTGCCCATGGTACCGGTAACACCAATTGCAAGATCTGCACCGTACGCCTTCCGGCAGGCGGCTGCCATTGCCCGAGCTGTCTCCCCAGAATACACACCAAACGCTTCGATCACCTCTGCCGGGACCCCTTGCAGAATCTTCGCCTCATTGCTGTAGGTGATAAAAGCACCCTTCAGAATTGCGGAGGACCCTTCTGTATCCGTAATCAGCGATGCCACCTGACCGGAGGTAGCGCTTTCCATGGTGGTAATTGTTATCTGTTTATCAATCAATATCTCTGTCAGCTCCCTGTAAGAAGCTCTTACCCTTTTTTCAAAATTTATTCTATCTGTATGTTCCAAGCTTCTTCTCCTTATATCTGTTCCATATTCTTCATTCCACTTCAGTCGACGCCATTGCAGGTTCAATGATCCATGTGTTCGGCAGCAAGTCTCGCATACTCGACCCGAATTTTCAAGTCAGGTCACCAACCTGAGTGAAGCATCTCCTCCGGAACCTCAAGAAAATCACCTTCTTCTCTGGCCTTCTCCAGCACTTCCTCTCCAACGCAGTTCACAGCATTCTCACACCAGAAGATACAGTCCATGGCTTCATTTCGGATCTCCATGCCGCATTCCTCACAGACTCCAAAGGGATCCGTGGCAGCCATCTCGATTTCCTCTCCGCACTCCGGACAGATCTCGATCAGCAGCTTCTCCTGCAGTTTCGCCTGACATGCTTCATAAAACATAGATTTCTCCTTTCATATGTTCGCGCGGACGCATCCAACACTTTGTTTATTGTTGGTTTGTTGCGATTATTTGTTGTCTAATTTTACCAATTGTAATGTACTATATTTGGCAATAATGACATGTATAATTTTTATTGCATTTTACCTGCAATAATGTTATGCTTATTTTGCGTTCACGAGAACGCAAGAGGATTTATACTTATTTAATGGACATTCCATAATCTAGAAAAAGGAGAAACGGAACATGAATTTTTTTAATTCCAACATCTGGGTTATCCTGACCTTCCTTGCTTTCACTGTTCTGGTAGCCGTTGTTGCCAGCCTGAAAACCAAGGGCGATAACCTTGAAACAGCAGACGGATACTTTCTGGCAAGCCGAAGTCTTCCGGGCTATGTGATTGCAGGCTCTCTTCTGCTGACCAACCTTTCAGCAGAGCAGCTGGTTGGTCTGAACGGACAGTCCTGGATGACCAATATGAGTCCTTCCGCCTTCGAGGTAGGCTCGATCTTCACACTTCTGATTCTGGCACATTACTTCCTTCCCAGATATCTGAAGATGGGAACCACAACCATTCCTGCCATGATGGAGGAGCGGTTCGGCAGAGGCGTAAAGCTGATGTTCTCCGCAATCATCGTTCTGATGTACTCCTTCCTGAACCTTCCGGTTATCCTGTACTCCGGTGCAGTTGCCTTTGTTCGAATCTTCAACTTTGACAAATTCTTCGGCGGCGACATGTTCAAAGCCGTAGCTGTTCTCTGTGTCGTAATCGGTATTGCCGGTGCCTGCTACGCCATCTTCGGCGGTCTGAAAGCCGTAGCCGTATCCGATACCATCAACGGAATCGGTCTTCTGATTGCAGGCTTCCTGATCCCCTTTATCGCACTGTTTGTGCTCGGAAGAGAAACAAGCGGCGGCGGCATTCTGGAGGGCTGGAAGTACATTGTTACCACGGAGCCGGCTAAGTTAAATGCATGGTCTTCCTGGAACTCCGCACAGCCAAACCTTCCATGGCCGCTGATCTTTACAGGTATGCTGTTCTCCAATCTGTACTGGTGGTGTACCAACCAGTCCTTTGTACAGCGTTCTCTTGCAGCAAAGAGCCTTGCTGAAGGACAGAAGGGTGCGATCTACTGCGGATTCCTGAAATGTCTCGGACCTCTGTACCTGATCTTCCCGGGAATCATTGCTTACCACATGCCATCCATCCAGGAGACCATCAACGGATCTGCATCTCCTATTGATATGGCATATCCGGCACTGATCGCCCATGTAGTACCAACACCTGTTATGGGCTTCTTCGCAGCAGTACTGTTCGGAGCAATTCTTTCCTCCTTCAACTCAGTACTGAACTCTGCCTGCACCATGTTCACTCTGGATATCTTCAGAGGCAGCAGCATGGGCAAGAATAAGACCGATGCTCAGCTGGTAAGAATTTCGAAAACCTATGGAACCATCGCAGCAGCGATCTCCATTGCAATCGCTCCCTTCGTAATGTATGCAAACGGAATCACCACATTCCTGAACTCTCTGGCAAACTTCCTGTCACTGCCGGTACTTTGCACCGTACTTGGAGTAATGTGGTTCAGAAAAGCTCCGAAATTCACTCCATATCTTATCACAATTATTCACTTTGTGGTATACGGAGCATTTCTGATCCTCAAGCCATGCTATCCGGGAACAACAGAAGAGATCCACTATCTCTATGCAATGGCAGTGCTCTTCCCGATCTATCTGATCATTATGGCTGTCCTGTCAAAGGCAGTTCCATCAGAGGAGTATGTAGTTCCGGATGTTGGTGCTGTAGAGCTGAAGCCCTGGAAATACCGCTGGCCGGTTACTATCCTTGGTCTGCTTGTAGCTGTAGTCTTCTACATCTTCTTCTCTCCTCTGGGAATCGCTGCATAATAACCAAAACAATCGACACACTAAAGCAGAAAAATCTGCCTTTCCAATATTCACCCAAAAAGCCTGAATTACCGTTCACTAAACGAACGGTAATTCAGGCTTTTTTCCTGTATCCTGCCTCTGACCGAGTCTGATATAACAAATCAATATACTTGTTTTCCTCTCAATCTGGTGTACAATGGTAACTGTTCTATCAGAATCAGTCTAACAAGGAGAATCATTATGAAAAGAAATTTCACCGCACTGTTCAGTGCCCTCGTACTTTCCTCCGCCCTGCTTTCAGGCTGCGGATCCACTGCAGAAACCACTGCCTCCTCTGCCGCATCCACATCGGTGCAGAGTGAATCAGCAGCAGAAGCAGCTTCCGTATCCTCCGTGTCTGCCGGGTCGGAAGCGAAGAGTACAGAAACTGCCGAAACTGAGATCGAGACAGCAGTATCCTCCATTTCTGCAGAATCCGAAGCTGAAGGGGAAGAGGCCGCACAGGAGAACCCCTACGGTCTGGAGGACGGCGAATATATTGCCGAGATCGATACAGACAGCAGCATGTTCCACATCAACGAGGCCCTGGACGGTAAGGGAACACTCACTGTGGAAAATGGTGCCATGACCATTCATATGACCCTCGCAGGCACCGGAATCCTGAATCTGTATCAGGGATCTGCCGAGGAAGCCCAGGAGGAGGGAGCAGAGCTGATCGAATATACAGTCGAGACTGTTACCTATTCCGACGGACTTTCCGAGGATGTATACGCCTTCGATGTGCCCTGCCCGGTGCTGGATGAAGAATTCCCGGTTGCCATCATCGGAAAGAAAGGAAAATGGTACGATCATACAGTGATCGTTTCCAATCCGGTGAAGGCAGAGTAAACAAACAGCCAAGTAATCAAACAATACTCATAGAAGAGAACATCGATGGTTACTATCTCATAATGGAACAGGGGACGGTGGTGCCGTACCACTTAAAAAGCGGTACGGCACCACCGTCCCCTGTTCCATTTTCTAAGGTCGAATAGCACCTTCATTACAGCATTTGCTTCAGCGCTCACTCCTCAATCGTGAGAATATCACAGAATCCCGTAATCTCAAATACCTCCGATACCGTCTCTCCCACGCCGCGGAGTATCATACCGCCTTTTTTGCTCATTGCCTTCTGCGCCGCCAGCAGCACGCGGAGTCCTGCTGAGGAAATATACTCGATCCCTGTAAAATCCAGCACCAGCTCCCGGCTCTCTGCAGCAGCCTCCTGCACTGCCCTCTCAAAATCCGGAGCAGTCATCGTATCGATCCTTCCCTGCAGATGCAGCACTGCTCCCGTATCCTTCTGTTCTTTATTAATATCCAGCATTGATGCCATTGTTCTTCACTCCCTGTTTTTATTATTTACGCCTCGCAAGTGCAGGCCTGCAGCCGCCATCTGAATCCCTGTGCTTTACCGGGATCGGAATTGATCTCAGGTATCCAGTCTCTGACGTTCTACCAGTTCAGCAAACAGACCGTTCCGGGCAATCAGTTCCTCATAGGTTCCATCCTCAGCGATTTTTCCATTCTCCAGATACAGGATCCGGTCACATTGCTGAATGGTGGAAAGGCGGTGTGCAATTACAATACGGGTGCACTTCAGTCCGCCAAGAGAATCCGATACCTGCTTCTGTGTTATATTATCCAGCGCAGAGGTTGCCTCGTCAAGAATCAAAATCTTTGGTCGCGCTGCAATCGCTCTTGCGATCAGGATCCTCTGACGCTGGCCTCCGGACACTCCTCCGCCGCCCTCCGCAATCAGTGTATGCATGCCCATGGGCATGTCCCGGATGTCCTGGGCAAGCCCTGCCTTTTCTGCCGCCTCCCAGGCATCCTCAAGGGTGGCGCCTGGTGCAGCGATCGTGATATTGGAATAAATATCGCCGCTGAACAGCTTTCCGTCCTGCAGCACAGTGCCGATGCGGCGGCGCAGTGACTTCAGATCCATACCGGCAATATCCCTTCCATCGTAATAGACGGCTCCTCGATCCGGTTTCTCAAAGCCAAGCAGCATTCGGACCAGTGTGGATTTCCCGCAGCCTGTTCTTCCTGCCACTGCCACATACTGTCCGGCCTTAATCTTTATAGACAGATTATCCAGCACATAGGGGGTATTTTCATTATAGCGAAAACTCACATTATTCAGCTCAACGGCTCCGGAAAGCCTTGTTACCATCTTTTTCCGCTCACTGTTCTCCGGCTCAGCCTTCATGATCGGCTCGGCAATCTTTAACACCGGCTGGATCCCTGCAATGGCAGAAGCAATACCCACCAGCGACATAAATGCACCGGAGATCATGCCGTATGCACTGTTGAATGCACTGTATTCGGCAATGGTCACCTGACTCTGAACAGCAAACCAGTACAGAACCACCTGACCGATGGAGCTGATCGCAAGCCCGATATTTTCACTGTACTTTACAGGAAATGGCTGACGATAGGTCAGACGCATCAGCTCGGAATACAGCTTCAGCCACCGGGAAAATACTCTCTTCTCCGATCCGGAAAGCTTGATCTTCTGGATGCCGCTGATCAGAGCATAGATCATGCCGCCCTCTCTTGCAGACACATCCATCTGTTTTTCTTTGATCTTCAGCTGCATCAGCATCACAAGAACCGTATGCGCCACGGTAATCAGAGTGATCACAAGAGAAGGGATCACCAATGCACGTGCATACCGGAAAATCTGCGATACATACACAATTGAAAACAAGGATGTGATTCCAACGGAAAAAATACCGGAGATCAGGGTTGTGCAGAGGGTGTTGATGCTGCTCATCTTGCCGGCCAGCTCTCCGGCACTGTATTCCCTGAAAAAGCCGGGAGGCAGAGAAAATATTCTGGAGACCGTTGCTGCCTGGACAGACAGATCCAGCTGGGTATCCACTCGTCCGCTCAGCAGAGAACGGACCATGCCAAGAAGTGTGGAGCTCAGGCTCACACTTATGGAGAATGTCGCAATCGCCAGCAGAACACGAAGGCTTCCGCTTTCGATCACCTGAGAATAAATAATATAAGTGATACGCGGCGTCAGCATGCCCACCAGGGTGATGATCCCGGTCATTCCAAGCATCATCAGATACGTAACAGGAGATATGCTCTTTGCAATATACCGGATCAGATCCGGAATCCCCAGCGCCTTTGCGGGAAAGCCCATGTAAAAGCAGTAACCTTCTGCCTCCAGCAGGCCCTCCGTCTTTTTATTCAGTCGGACACGCTTCCCTGCTGCGGTGTCCATATAGCTGTAGCCGGTGGTTTTATTCGGGATCAGTGCCACCAGACTGCCGTCGCTCTTTTTCCTCCCCAGCATTACGCCGACCGCATTGCGGTGCCAGTCCTTTTCGAACCGGATCTCACGCCACAGGATGCCGTGGGGATGCAGGGCATATTCCAGCTGCTCCTCAAAGTCAGTGATCGTTTCCGGAATGTCTGTACCGGAAAAATGAAAATACGCCAGGATCTCGTCCAGCACATTCTGCATGACTCTGCGGCTGTCATATGTCCGATGCCGGGGCTGCCCGCCTGTGATCGCCGCATTCAGCTCCTCGCAGGCGTCCTCCAGCATGATCCGGTCCCGTTCCTTACGATCTTCAATCTGTTCAGTAAACCAGCCCATCTGCCGTCTCTCCCATCCTTCGTCTATTCACTGGCAACCAGCTTTGTATACATGCCGTTTTTTTCATACAGCTCCCTGTGTGTTCCTCTCTCCATGACCTTTCCATGATCAAGCACGATGATCTCATCGCAGTCACGGATCGTAGACAGACGGTGAGCGATCACGATGCAGGTAATGCCTCTGTCTGTGATCGATCTGACAACCGCCGCCTCCGTCTTCGCATCCAGCGCAGAGGTAGCCTCATCAAGGATCACAATGGTAGGATCCTGAGCCAGCACCCTGGCAATCTCCAGCCGCTGCCTCTGGCCTCCGGACAGATCCTTTCCGCCCTCCTGAAGCCTGTGCTGATACCCGTCCTCCCGCAGCATGATATCCTCATGGATCTGCGCATCTCTGGCAGCCATGATCACCTCAAAATCCTCAATGGAAGCATCCCACATGCGGATGTTGTTGGCAATTGTATCCTCAAATATAGTGATCTCCTGATCCACCACTGCCAGAGAGCCGGTCAGCACCCGGTGATTGATGGTCCGGATCGGCTTCCCGTCAAAGAGGATCTCACCGCTCCAGGGCTGATACAGTCCGGAGATCAGCCGGGACAGCGTGGATTTGCCGCAGCCGGAGCGTCCCACAAAGGCCACACTCCTTCCCGGCTGCACCTCCAGATCAAAATGCTCGATCAGCGGTGCCCCCAGCGGAGAATAGCCGAAGCTCACATCCTTCATGACCAGCTTTCCCCGGAGCTTTCTGTACCCGTCCTCCGGTACCTCTTCCTCATCCTCATCCGCCACATCTGCGGGATATTTCATGACATCCTCGATCCGCTCCATCTGGGTGCGCATCTCCTGCACACTCTGCCCTGCACTGATGAAGCTCATGGCCGGAGACAGAAATGAACCAAGATACCCCTGAAAAGCAGTCAGCATACCTACCGTAAACCGTCCCGTCATAATAAACCATACGCCGGTCATTGTCACCGCTGTATTCGTCAGCAGAGAAATGACGCTGATCAGGAAGCTGAACAGCTGATTTGCCTGAGCAAACTTCACCGTCTGTGCATTCACAGCGGCCTGATATCCCAGCCAGCGCTGGAGAAATCCTGTTTCCGCCCCGCTTGCCTTGATGGTTTCAATCATCTCCAGACCGGAGATCGTCGTGCTGGCAAGCTTGCCTGCATCCCGCAGCTGCACCCGGGTCATATTGACCCTCCTTTTAGAGATCGTCCTTGCCATAAGCATGTTGAACAGCACGGAAAATATGCCGATCATACTCAGTACAATGCTGTAGCGCAGCATCACCACCAGATAGAACACCAGCATCGCAGCCTGCAGGGCAAGGGGGGTAAATGTATTGACCAGCGTTCCTGCAATTTCAGCATTGGAGGACTGTCTTCCTGCAATATCTCCGGCATAGCGCTGTGAAAAGAATTCCATCGGAAGACGCAGTACCTTCCACAGGTAGCCGGCACTTCCCGTCGCAGTCATTTTTCCATTGATCTCCATGGACATTCGGGTACTGATAAAGGAAACGATCAGCTGCAGAATGGTAAACAGCGTCAGCACAAGGAAAAAAGGCTTTACCCATTCCGGATTCTGCCCCGTCAGCAGCCGGTCCATGAAGATTCGGGAAAATCCCGGGCTGATCACTCCGGTAAGGGCAGCAATCAGGGAGGTCAGTATTGTAAAAACGATTGCAGGCACCGATCCCTTCAGCCGCTCCAATGCAAATCCCCAGACACTTTCGGGCTTTCCGCCCCTTTCAAATGTTTCTCCCGGCTCAAAGCACAGGCAGATTCCTGTAAAGCTCTGATCAAACTCCTCCATGGAAACAGCTACACTGCCCCGTCCCGGATCGTTCAGGTATACCTTGTCTCCCTTGAATCCGATCAATACAACAAAGTGATTAAAATTCCAGAACAGGATACAGGGAAGGGCTCCCTCTTCCCGGAGAGCTTCCACCTCATATCGATAGCCACTGGCCTTCAGCCCGTAGCTTCGTGCCGCAAGCAAAATATTCTTTGCATTCGATCCGTCCCGCGACACACCGCAGTCCCTGCGCACCTGCTCCAGAGAAACCCATTTTCCGTAATAGGCCATGATCATCGCCAGGCAGGCTGCGCCGCATTCCAGCGCTTCCATCTGCATGATGACAGGCACCTTTACCATCCTGTCCTTTTTTCGATTGTTCGCCATTTCCAGCTCCTTCAGTTAAAGATAAAAGACATGGAGGAAACACTCTCTGTAACGATCTGCGCCTGATACGTTCCCTCCGGCAGATCCGCATTCGTCAAAACCGGATAGACCCACTGCCCTGCCTGCAGCTCTCCCACATGGAGAGCATAGGGGTTGAACTGTTCATCCGCCTCAACAGGGCTTCTCTCGATACTCTGGATCTGTGCCTCCTGCTCTCCGATCCTCACCGTCTGCCCGGTCCGGACAGATCCAATTACATCCTCCGACACATAGCAGATTACACCGCTGCCGTCACTGACTGCCACCGTGTCCAGCCTGCTCTCCATGCGCCCAAACACACCCCAGACACACATCCCGATCAGAAGCACCGTGACTGCCCCCAAGAGCATCCAGGCTCCCGGATTCTGCACCCGGATATAATCCGTCAGCCTGTCTGGAGAGGAGATCTGCTCCAGACTTTTTTTCCTGAAAATCTGCTTCTCACTCAATTTCTTTCCTCCTGCTGCCAATGGACGCAGTACTGCCGCGCCGCTATTCCCTAAGGCTCGACTCGAAAAGGAGCCTCCCTGTACAGTTTTCCCGAAATCTGCAAAATGCCCCCGAAACTGCCCAAGAGGTATACCCGTACCCGATCACCTCCTCCGGCATGCGGAGACATTCTGCAAAATAGAATTGCTATAAAATTTCCCGTTAAGCTCGGCTTACAAAAAGTATATGCAACCGTTCAGCAGCGATGCATAGGCTCTGAACAGGATTGATCAGATAAAGTTATCCTTACCGGTTACACATTCCCGGAGAAAATCCTCCAGATCCTTCTTCTCCGGTTTACGGAAATGCTCGGACACCTTCTTCCAGAGAATCTGAACCACATCAAAATCCAGAAAATTAGTAGAACCTGTCAGGAAGACTCCGCCGGTCACATTCTCCAGCATATCGTCGGACAGCTCCTGCTTTGCGCCTGCACTCTGTCCCGCAGCTGCCTTTTCCTCCAGAACCCGCCGGAACACAGCCAGTTCCTCATCAGGAATCTGCACACCCTCAGCCTCAATCATTGCCTTCATCTCATCAATTGATGCAGCATGTACTAATTTCTCAGCAAATGCCTCGTTCTGTAATAAGCTTTCCATTGTTTTTTCAGCCATATCTGGTCCTCCCTGCTTCATAAGCATTGTATCTCAGACGGCGGGACACACAGCTCCCGGCCTGAATGATTGATCAGTTGCCGTTATCATGCATTTCTCTGTTACAGTACACAGATCCTGTACCGCGAGGTGTGATCCTGCTGCAGCATTATTCTTTGCCGGCATGTCCGATCGCAAAGAGCTTCGCAAACAGGACAAAACCTGTCCATCCGATACAGGTCGCCGCAGTAACATCCGTCAGGAAATGTGCTCCTGCCACCATTCTTCCGATGATCGTGAGCAGAGCCCAGCAGATTCCAATCGTTGTCAGCAGTGTTTCCCTCTTCTTCAGAGACGGAACCACTCTGCACAGGCAGACCAGTGTGATCAGACAGGAGGCACAGCCTGCATGGCCGCTGGGAAAGCTCTGGAATTCCTTTACGGATATACCGGATTGGATCAGGGCTTTTGCCCCCTCTGTCAGTCCCGGGCAATACCAGGGAGTAAATTCCATACCATCCGTAACGATCAGTGTACGGAAACGGGGACGCCCCCACAGACCCTTCAGACCCTTATTGATCAGAATATACTGGAACGAGAATGCAAACAGAATGGTCATTGCAATGCGCCGGCATGTTCTCCTGTCTGAAGTATCCAGTTTTACAAACACAGCCGCCGCGCAGATCACTGCTATTGCAATGCCCAGTCCCAACTGTATATATTTTACCATACCTGTATCCGAATTGAACAGCTTAATAAACTCCTTTGTTGCTGATCTGCACATGTACAGGTTCCACAGACCGCACAGAATGGAAACAACATCCTTCACGTCCCTTGTGATCAGCTTCAGAAATATTGCCAGCGACACGTAAGTGCACAGGACCGCCGGATACAGTCCGTAATGGGATACAATCTGAGCAAATGCCGATGCGGGATGATACAGTGCCGTATTCAGCTGAAAATCAGCCACCGTTCCGATCACCATCAAAGCGGCTAAAACCGCATACACGCAAAGTATATTTTTTTTCGATAAGATACGTATCTCCGATGTTTTCATGAGTTTGTTCTTCCTTTCTGCTTCCTGGTCACCGTTCACAGAACCCAAATCCGCCGCCTGCATAGGCAGGGGCCTCGACCACTGAGGTAAACCGTAACCTTTTGGTTATTGTTCAGGACAGACCTGCATACAGCCTGACAGTCCTGTTTCAATCATAGCAAATATCCCCAACAATAGCACAACAAAAATCTCTCTTGCAGTGTACCGCCCGGCCGGATTACACTATATACGTACAGATAGGTTGTAGCTCACGAGGCTATGATCCACCACCAAAAGGGGCGGCAGCCCCAATCACTGACAAAACCAGGGAGAACCACTATGGAAGACTTCACCGTTACCGCCTCCATCGAACATCTGCAGGCCGTTACCGATCATGTGAATGAAAAACTGGAGAAGGCAGAATGCCCGCCAAAGGCTCTTGCACAGATCGATATTGCCATTGACGAAATTTTCAGCAATATCTGCCGCTATGCCTATGTATCGACAGAGGGAACCGCTGTGATCCGAACGGAGATCGATCCCGAAACAGACACCGTCTCCCTCACCTTTTCCGATCAGGGAATTCCATGGAATCCCCTGGAGGCAGAGGAGCCGGACATCGCGGCATCCGCCGAGGACCGCCCCATCGGGGGGCTGGGATTATTCCTTGTGAAGAACCTGATGGATGAAGTGAACTACGAATATAAGGACGGCTGCAACAGGCTGACGATCAGGAAAAAACTATGAAGAAAAGAAAACTAACAGGAACACTTACCTTTGTCATCGTTGCCGGTATCATCCTGGCAATTCTTGTCATGCAGCTTGGGGCAGGAGCCATCGGCTACCTGCAGTTTACCTGGTCACTGCGGTCTCAGTATCTGTCCACCGCAAACATGGTTGCCGTGGCTGCCTCTCACACCATCGATCCGGATCGGCTGGACGGCTATCTGGAGAGCAGAGAGACGGATGAGGAATACGAAAACACCATGGAACGGCTGCAGAATCTGGTGGATGCCTCCGCAAGCTATGTGATCTATGCTGCAAAGGTGGATCTTGAAGCAAAGGAACGAATTTACGTGTATAACGTCGTAGGTGCAGGCTATGAGAGCTCCGGATACGAGCTTGGCTACACCTACGGAATCAAGCCGGAGTATCTGGAGGATTATCAGGCTTTCGCCGATCATACGGATTCCGGACCCAGCAGTGTTTTTTTAGAAAATGAAGAAATCGGGCACTATGTGACCACCACAGTCCCTCTCTATTATGACAGCGGAGAGCTGGCCGGGATCTGCGGTGTTGTAATGCCCATGACAGAGCTGTCTGCTGCCCGCAGAAACTATCTGTTCAATCTGGCCTGCCTCGGACTTGCCTTATCCCTGACAGTAGGACTCGCCTGGTACTTCTTTATGCACCGCAGGCTGGTTCTTCCCATCCGGCAGATCACAGAGGAAACAAGAAGATTTTCCGAATCCGGAACAGAACCGTATCTTCCTCTTGCTGACCGGATCACCTCTCACAGTGAGATCAGTGAGCTGGCGGGACAGATCGATCGAATGGAGAGAAAGATCGTTTCTCATGTTGATGCGCTGCTTCGGCTGACAGCAGAAAAAAACAGGCTGCGAACCGAGCTGAATATCGCTGAAAAAATACAGGAGGGCAACCTGCCCCGGATCAGAGAGGATTTTCCCGGTCGAAGGGAAATGTCTCTGTCCGCAGTCATGAAGCCGGCTCGTGAGGTGGGCGGTGACTTCTACGATTTTTACTTTATCGATGAGGATCACTTCGCCCTGATCATCGCCGATGTGTCCGGCAAGGGAATCCCTGCCGCACTGTTTATGATGGTATCCAGAATCCTGATCAAGACAGAGTGTATGACCGGCTGCCTGAACCCCGGAACGATCCTTACAAACGTTAATCAGAAGCTCTGCGAAAACAATGAGATCGACATGTTTGTCAGTGTCTGGCTGGGTATTCTGGAGCTGTCCACAGGAACTGTCACTGCCTCTAATGCAGGACACGAATACCCCCTTCTCGGAGGCTCCTGCGGACCGGTTCAGATCCTGAAGGATAAGCACGGTCTGGTGCTTGGCGCCATGACGGGAATCAAAGAAACCAGCTACAGCTTCACCATGAAGCCGGGAGACACCCTGTTCCTTCTGACAGACGGAATCCCGGAGGCGGTCAATTCCCGCAGAGAGCAGTTTGGAATGGAACGGCTGCAGCAGACGGTCAGCAGCTGCTGCTCGGAAGCCCCCGCCGCCATCATCGATCGGGTATTGGACGCAGTCGATGCATTTACAGGCGAGGAAGAGCAGTTTGATGACACCACTGCTTTATGCGTAAAATATCACGGTTCTCCCGTGTGATCACAACAGAAAATGCCATACAGCACCTGTCTTCCCTGCAGGTGCTGTATGGCATTTCTACCTGGTGAACTGCATCATTTTGTAAACCGCTCCACCAGCATGCGCTGGATCTGTTCCGGGTACTTCAAAACCGTATAGGGCGTGCCCTTCTGTCCGACCCTGTCCTCGGTCAGGATCCCCTTCTCCCGTCCCAGCTCCGTTGTGTCCTTCGCATAGGGTCCTTTTTCCGGACTGTTTATAATATACCCCTCTGTCAGCAGAATCTCTGTGAGCATGACGGTGGTCGGCTTTTTTACCTCCTCCCGCAGGCAGATTCGCCTCATCTCATCCCTGATCTCGGAAATCAGGTGGAATTCCCGGTATTCATACTGCTCAGCCTCCTCAGGAAGGAGATGGAAATCTAATTTTTTTCTTGATCTCCTGGCTTTTTGCGGCTGTTCCTCTGACCTGTCCGCAGTCACCTCCGCCTTTCTTTGCAGCAGATCCGGTTCCTCTTCCGCGAAATCCCGGATCGCATTCAGAAACTGACCTCCGTATTTCAGCATCTTGTGGGCGCCGACTCCCGATACCTGCAGCATTTCTTCATCGGCTGTGGGAACCTTGACCGCCATATCCACCAAGGTCTTGTCACTGAACACAATATACGGCGGCACATGCTCCTCCCTGGCTATTGAGAGCCGCACAGCCTTCAGCTGATCCAGCAGACGATAACCGGCAGAAGTAAGATCGCTCATGCCGCCGGTTCGTTTTTTCGACTGTGCCTGGTTTCCGGCTGCTTTATCCTCGTCTGTAATCTTGATCAGCACCTTCGTGTCTGCTTCCTTCAGCCTGCGGATATCCCCCAGCTTCAGCACACGATAGCTGCCGGTGATCAGATACCCCTCCAGAAGGAGCTGCTCCACCAGCCGAAGCAGAAGACTGCGGCTGCTGTCCGCAAGAGCTCCATAGGATTGATATGCATCAGCTCCCACTTCCTTCAGCCTTGCTGTTTTTGCTCCCAGCAGCGTATCGATAATAATGTTTTTTCCGAAACGGCCTCTGGCCTCATAGACACAGTTGATCATCTTCTTCGCCGCATCGGTCATGTCAACGGTCTCGAATTCACGCCGGCAGTTTCCGCAGTTCTCACAGGGCTGTCCCGGCTGCTCTCCGAAATAGTTCAGTATGTAATTACGCAGACATTCTGTGGTATAGCAGTACTGCTCCATCACCTGCAGTCTCTGCTGATCTCTCTGCCGCACCGCCTGCTGTACCTCCGGCTCCATGTCCGCCAGGATCTTATGCTCCAGCAGAAATCTCTGAATGATAAGATCCTGTGGCGAATACAGCAGAATACATGCAGAATCCAGACCGTCCCTGCCGGCACGGCCTGCCTCCTGGTAGTAATTCTCCATACTCTGGGGCATGTTGTAGTGGATCACAAATCGTACATTGGATTTGTCTATGCCCATGCCAAAGGCATTGGTGGCCACCACGATTTTCTTGTAGTCATAGACAAAGTCGTTCTGCATCTGCTTCCGCTCACTTCCGCTCATTCCGGCATGGTATCTCGCCGCCTCAATGCCGCCGGCTCTCAGAAGCGTGTACAGCTGATCCACATTCTTTCTGGTGGCGCAGTAGATGATTCCGCTTTCCTCCGGATGTTCCCGGATATAGTTCAGCACCGCCTGGGTCTTATCCTTTGGCTTCTCCACCTGAAAAAACAGATTCTCCCTGTCAAAGCCCGTCACCAGCACAAAGGGATCCTTAAGGCCCAGGGTGCAGACAATATCCTCCCGCACGATCTCCGTTGCCGTGGCGGTAAATGCACTGAGGATCGGCCGCTGTTCCAGTGATTGGATGAATTCGATGATCTTCATATAGCTTGGCCGGAAATCCTGTCCCCACTGGGAGATGCAGTGTGCCTCATCCACCGTGACCATCGCGATCGAAACACGTTTTGCAAACTGCAGAAACCGCTGATTCTCCAGCCGCTCCGGGGCAGCATACAGAAGCTTCACCTGCCCCCGTTCCGCCCTGTCCAGAGTCTCATAAAACTCCAGCTCCGACAGGGAGCTGTTGATATACGCTGCCGGTACTCCCGCCCCCTGCAGTGCCTGAACCTGGTCCTGCATCAGAGAGATCAAAGGAGAGATCACCAGTGTCAGACCCGGCAGAAGCAATGCAGGGATCTGATAACATAGGGATTTTCCCGCGCCTGTAGGCATGACCGCCAGAAGATCTCTGCCCTGCAGAATCCGGTCAATAATTTCCCTCTGCCCCGAACGAAAGGCAGCATATCCGAAAAAAGTCCGAAGTGCCTCCTCCGGGGTCTCAGGCAGATGAACCGGTTCCTCGGTCCTCTCTTCAAAATAGTCAGGAACAGGATCATATTCCCGGTCATATTCCGGAATCTCTTCCGGAACATATTCCTGCTCCGGCTCGCTCTCTGCCATGTCGAACAAATAGTCCCATGACGAATCCACTGGTGCAAAATCTTCTTTATCCATATATCTTAAACCTTTCCTCTCTCTTCCCCGGATATCCATCCCTGACTGAATTATAATTTGTACCGCCACTTCCTTCAATATGCTTCGCTGTTTTTATCAGCCACTCACTCCAAAGAATTACTGTTCACGGGAAAAACTGACCGAGGAGGAAATTCCCTTTATTTCTGATGGACTTGCAGCGTATTGACTGCATCTGCGTGTTGGAATACTACAAATTTGCAAAAAATGGGGCTGCTGCACAAGCGTTTATTTGACGCTTGTGCGGCAGCCCCACTTGGTTCTATTACAATCTTCCTCCTCGTCCAATGAAAAAGACCGATCCGCAATGTACCATAAGAAAACGAGAAAACTGATTCAGGATTTCCAGGAAATATCAACCAGACCATCATTAATCATAGCATCTGTAAATTCGAATCCCTCACCATCGGTCAGACTCAGATACAGATGCTCGGCTTCCGTTTCATTCACGATCCAGGCCATATGGATCTGAACACTTTCTCCTGCCTTTAATTCAGGAATGTAATTTCCACCATCACCATAATCATCAGTTACGGTACTATACCAGGCTGTATGTGCAGCCCCCTTCCAGTCAATACGTTCATATCCGTCTCCGAACTGCTCTCTGGGGTTGAAAATCTGATACCTTCCATCCTTCTGATACAGCAAAACAAGGTTACCGTTGTATACAATATGACTGAGATCCTTCTCCGATGTATTCGTATAGGTTACTGTGGCATATACCAGTTTCTGCGGTACACTTTCTGTCTTAACAAGTTCATTGGTTGTATCAACACCGTCACCGAATTGGATATAATACAAGGTATTCGGAACCAGCTTTCCATCTTCACTAACTGCTGCTCTCCAAACCTCCGGAACAAGATCGGGATCCAGCAGCTGCAGATCATCCGCAATTTGAACAGAATCCACACATACCTCCAGCTGTTCCTCAGAAAACGTACCGTCGGAATTCATCCCGAATCCTATAACAGGGAAGCTGTTTCCAATCGGATGCACCTTCAATTTGTCCTCGGCAAGATAATCTGTATAATGTTCATCCACGGTCTGTCCGAATAATTCACTCCAGGTTAATCCATATTTCGTATCGAGCATAGCTTCACCTGCAGTCAGCTGAAGATGTTCAGTCACCTGAAACACTTCCTCTTTTTCCACATCGGCGCCTGCAAATATTACAACTGCCTGATAGAACTCGGGACAAAACAGATAGATTCTCTGGGTATAAGCTCCGTTTCCCACCAGTTCGTTATATCGCAGATAAACTCCTGCATAATCACCGAAGATCCTCTCTTCCGTATCTACGGCATTTTTCTCCAGAAGAACCTGCTCATAATCCTCCCGGTCCAACAGAACTTTCGCAAAAGCAAACCCTCCTGTATGATTGCTGTCACTGTAGGAAATGTGAGTCGAATCTGTCCATTCCATTCCCTCCGGAATATACTCTGCATCTATGTTGATCACAGGAACCTGCGCCGGAAGTTCAACTGCTGCATCTCCCTGTACATCAAGAGCAGCACCGTACGCTCCCTTCTTTTCAATAAGAACCTTATATACCTGCACACCTGCATAGGTCAGGGTAGACATACCCAGCAGCCCTGCAAGAAGGATTCCGGCTGCTTTCATTCCTGACCATCTTAAATTCCGTCTCACCGGAATATCTTCTACCGTCGGATTCTGTACCTGCTTTTCTACTTCCTGCACAATCATCTGATGAATGTAGTCGGGCGTTTCCGGGATATGGTTTTTCATGTCTTCAGGTCTCATAACTCTCCCTCCCTTCCAGCAAATCAATTCTTAACTTTCCTCTGGCTCTCGCCAGTCTCTTCTGTACAGCGCCTTCCGAAACGGAAAGAATCTGCGCAATCTCCCTGATACTGAAGCCTTCCAAATAATATAAGACAAGCGGCATCCGCAGTTCCTCCTTCAGGGCATCCAGAGCCCTGTACAGATCCAGATACTCATCATTCTTTTCTGTCCCCCATTCTCCGCTTTCCTTGGCATACTCCAGAGGAACAAATCTTCCGGATTTCCTTAACATGGAATAGCACTCATTAATCAGAATACGAATCAGCCATGTTTTGGCAAATCTGTCATTCCGCAGAGTATTGATCTTCGAAAATGCTTTCACAATTGTTTCCTGTATCGCATCTGCACAGTCCTGATCATCATACAGGATTGTTTTTGCCGTGGAATACAATTGCCTCTCCGAATCAAGGATCAGATCTCCCAATTGTTCCCTTGTCATATGGTTACCTCCTTTCCTCTTTATTGTTTCTTTATACATTAGACGGTTCAGCTCCTGAAAATATCCCGCTAAAATTTTATTTTTTCAGAAAAAAATCCACCTGTCCGATCTCTCAGACAGGTGGTTCCGAAGTTATTTCTTATCAGGCAGAAAAGCCATCCATAATGGCAGCGTAAATATCTGATCCATGTCACACTCAATCTATCCTCTTAAGAACTGATCAGTTTTCCACAATCTCGCGCAAATTTCCTTAACTCATCCACACGCTTATTGCAGCTGCCCGCAGGAACACCCGCGTCAATGACAGTCTCACAGCCCTCAATGACCGCCTTCGCCCTGTTGAAGGCCTCCTCTGAGATTTCTTCAAAGGGTTTCTCGGACACAACCTCCGACGCCAGCAGCCTTGCCAGCCGGTAATCCACATCGTTTTCATACAGAATGCCTGCAGCGAAGGGAATCCCCTGCTTCTGCAGATTCCGGAATACCGGAATACCGGTGCCGGCTCCGCAGAGCACAAAGGTTTTCGCCTCTCCCTCCGGCCGGGGCAGCTCAATGCTGCCGAACAGCGGATCAAAGAATCCGTTGTCAATTTCATACAGGCTGCGGATCTTCTGTTCCTCAAAAATCTCCTCCGGTGTTCCGTAATGCACCGTATGGTCACCCTTTACGCAGAGAACCTTATCGGAGATCTTCTCTGCCAGATCAATCTCATGGAGGGACATGATCACCGTTATATTGTTCTTCTTAGCCATCCGTTTCAGGATAGCCAGCAGCTCCAGCTTGTGCCTGATATCCAGGAAGGAGGTTGGCTCATCCAGAATGATGATCTCCGGTTCCTGGCAGATGGCCCTTGCCAGCAGCACCCTCTGCCGCTGTCCGTCACTGATGGCATCAAAATCTCTTTCGCCCAGATCAGCCGCATGGACTGCTGCCAGCGCCGCATCCACCTTTTCCTCGTCCTCCCGGGAAAGAATGCCCAGCCGTCCGGTGTAGGGGTACCGGCCTGTTGCCACAATATCATGGCAAGTCATCAGCTCCGGCTTCAGCCGCTCCGTCAGCACCACTGCCATCTTCGTGGACATCTCCTTATAGGACATGGCTTCCAGATTATTGCTGTCGAAGACCACCTTGCCGCCGATCAGCTTCAGCTGTCTTGTAATACTTTTTAAAATCGTAGACTTGCCCGAACCATTGGGGCCGATCAGAGTTACGATCTCACCTTTTTTGATCTCGATATTGATATCGTCGATCAGTGTTTTTCCGTTATAGCCGACGGAAAGGGCATCCATAGAAAAGTACGTACTCATATCCGTCAGTGTCCTCTCTTTCTCTTCAGCATCATGAATATTACCACCGGCGCGCCGAATATAGAGGTCACCGTACTGATATTCAGCTCCGTGGGAGCAAATGCCATTCTTGCGATCAGGTCACAGCCCATACAGAACACCGCTCCGCCCAGGAAGCAGCCCGGAATGACGATCAAAGGCTTTGCTGTATTCAGCCCCCGCTTTACCAGGAAGGGAACTGCAATACCCACGAAGGAGATGGGTCCTGCAAATGCCGTCACCGTTGCAGACAGAAAGCTTGACAGCAGGATCAGGGCCACCCGGAACAGCCGGATATTTACACCCATGCTCTGAGCATAGGCCTCGCCCAGCTGATAAGCGCCGATAGGCTTGGCCATACAGAATACCAGCACAAAGGTAATGCCGATCACCACCGCTGCAATGGCCACATTGCTCCAGTTCATACCGGAGAAGCTTCCCAATGACCAGCCTCTTAAGTTTACAATATCGGAATCCTCCGCAAAGGTAACCACAAAGTCTGTCACCGCATTGCAGATGTAGCCGATCATAATTCCGGCAACCAGAAGGATCGACATACTGTGAATCCGTTTGGCGAACAGCAGAATAAATCCGATGGACATCATGGAGCCTGCGAATGCAGCCACGATCAGAGCATAGGAGGACACCGTACCGATCTTCTCAAGAAATATGATCATGGTCAGTGCCACCACCATCTTGGCTCCCGAAGAGATTCCCAGCACGAAGGGACCCGCAATCGGATTATCGAAGAAGGTCTGGAGCAGAAAGCCTGCCAACGCCAGTGCTCCTCCGAGAATGGCCGCCATCAGAATTCGCGGAAGACGGATCTTCCAGATAATATTGTACTCCGTGGCATCTCCCGCCTTCAGAAAGATGATCTTCAGAATCCTCGATACAGAGATATGCACATTACCCGTATTGATATTCAAAATCGTAATAAAAATACATGCTGCGATCATCGCGGCAAACACCAGAAAATATCTGGAGCGTTTGCGGAAATTTTCATTGTGAAAGGAGCCCTCCTGCCGCTTCGCAGAATCATTTTGCTCTGCCTTCAGACCCCTTTTTTCCTCACTCACCCTTCATTCAGGACATCGCCCATTATGTCCCAGGCATCCTCCAGGGCGTCCAGCACCTCTGTCAGTGCATCCAGCTGCTCTTCATCCACATCATCGTCACCATCATAATCCTGAATCAGTTCTGCCAGATTGTTCTTCATATCCTCCAGCTGCTCCCACATCGCTGCCAGTCTCTCATCATCCGCCGGAGATGCTGCAAATTGAACTGTTTTAGCCATTGTTCTCTCCTTTCATTCCTTTCGTCACACATTAAACGTGAAGCCTCACACGACTGAAGTCACAAAATGCGTCGGCTTTTTTCAGATCATACTGAAATGCAGTTTTCTTTTCTATAATAGTACATTTTTTCTGCGATTCACAGTAGAAATTTGAATTCATGAGATTACTGTGCCCGGGAATCAGGACATAAACACAGGAAAAACGAAAAGAGGAATTTCCTGTGCCTGGGTAGAACGTTACTGGCACAGGAAAGCCAAAAGCAAGAAATCCCTGTGCCGATGAGGACAAATATGGATTACAGAAACACTCAGTCCATGATAATGATTGAATTCTTCCAGCATCACTGGTATAATATTTCACAAATTGACCACTGTATCGTTTTAATGTACGAAATTTTCTGTGAAAGGAAGTGAAATATGTTAAAAACCTTAGGAATTGACGGACTGAGTGAAAACTTTTCAGATTTGCATACCCTAAAATCTCCGAACGATATACTGGAGACACTGCTTGCAGGCATCGGCGAATTATTTCAATGTGAGCGGGTCTATGTCTGTAAGAAGAACGAGGAAAACGGATACGACTGCATCAACGAATGGGTTAGTGAAGGGACGATGCCCAAAAAGCATCTCCTCCAGAATCTCCCCCACGATGGGGTTCGCTATTATTATCATTACTTCAAAAGAGGGCAGATCCTTACCTTTGACGACATCGAAGCATTCAGAAATCAGAACGAGGAGCTGTATGCCATATTGAAGCCTCAGCGTCTGCAGTCCATGCTGTGCCTGCAGCTGAGGATTGACGACAGAGATCTGGGCTTTTTCGGAATCGATAACCCTATTCCGGAGAAGTATGCGGAGATGCTGAACATAGCAGCTGTAATCGGACGGTATGTCTCTATATTAGTCCATCAGCAGACGCTGGAATCCAGCATCAAAGACGGAGAGCTGTCCCGTTCTGCTGCAAAGGACGCTTCGGAGGGTCAGCCGCTTCCTGCCAGGATCCTGCAGATCAAAGAGGGCAGTCAGGCTGCCGTAGTGTACTTCGAGGTAACACAGCGGGATCACGGTGTTACCAGAAACCAGGAGATCCTGCGGCACATGCTGACTCACACAGAGCGGCTGCTGGGAAGTATCTTCGGGGCGCTGAATGTATTCCGCCTTGAGGAGCTTGGTTTTATCGCGATCCTGGAGGGCAGTGAAAATCTGGATCTGCCGCTTCTGCAGGAACGCCTGACCTCCGTTAATCTGGCACTGGATCCCTTCGGTATATTTGCTTTTTCCGGACTGTCAGCTGTCCGGTCCTACCGGAATATGGCTGATTTTTTCGATATGGTGTATCAGGCAAATGGAAAGATGCTGCACCAGAAAAAGCGCTACCGGGATTTTTACACAGAAAAATATCACTTTAATGGTAATTCTGCCGCTGCATTCCGGGAACTGGTGGAGATCCATCCGGAAAGAGACTCCTACATGGTCCTGTATCATGAATATGCCTCTGCTTTTGAAACAGGCAGCTTCAGCGAACAGCTGCAGCGCATGCAAAGGTTTGTTTATCCGGAGGACCGTGAAAAATATACAGAATTCTGGCAGGCACAGCTGGCTCTCTCCCGAAACTCTGCAGAGCTGAGGGAAGGTCCCCAGACTCATCATCTTCATTTCCGGATGATGATAGACAACAAAACAGTGTGGGAAACACTGTCAGTGGCCATGTACATCGCCACGAACGGAGAAGCTGTTCTTCTGTGCTACACCCAGTAGGCTGTTTACTCTGCATCCTGCACTCAGTGAGCAAATTCAAATTCTGTGGTACACCTTGTACTGCTGCAAGAGCATGCACCCCGAAGAAGGTCTTTCTTCTCCGGGGTGCATGTTTTGTTCGATTTCCAACAGATTTTCTTCCTGATTTCTGCTATACTGACACTGCTGAATACTGTTTGTTTATTAGATTGGTTTCTTGCGGGCAGTAAATAAGCATTACTATTCTGAACAATATCCGGACATTTCAATACGTCCGCATCAGGAGGAATATCTATATGGAACAGCTTTATAAACACTTACGAGAGCAGGGTGTATCAGAGGATCTGCTCTCCATGGTTACAGAATACAGACAGCAGCACGGTGTGGAGGAGTCCGTGCAGGACCGTATCATCCACCCGGAGATCTTCTTCTACGGAAAGGATATTCTGGAGATGTCCATCTCCGCGCTGCTTTACAAAGAAAATCTTCTTCTCTCCGGTGCAAAGGCAACAGGAAAGAACGTGCTCTGTGAGACTCTGGCCTATCTGTTCGGCCGTCCCACCTACAACATTTCTTTTCATGTGAACACCGACAGCACCTCTCTGATCGGTGCAGACACCTTCCGGAACAACGAGGTCACTCTGCGAAAGGGATCTGTATCCCTCTGTGCAGAGGTAGGCGGCTTCGGTATTCTGGACGAGATCAATATGGCTAAAAACGATGCCGTTTCCGTACTTCACGCTACCCTGGATCATCGACGCACCATTGATATCCCGGGCTATGAGAAGATCCCGCTCCATCCGGCTGCCCGTTTCATCGGAACCATGAACTACGGCTACGCCGGTACCAAGGCACTGAATGAGGCCCTTGTATCCCGTTTCCTAGTGATCGATCTTCCTCCCCTCGATGAGGACACCATCTTCTTCCTGCTGAAGAAGCATTTCCCAACAGGAAAGGATGAAGCACTGGAACAGTTCTGCGGTCTCTTCCTGGATCTGCAGGAGAAGGCCTCAAACGGCGAAATTTCTTCCAAGTCTCTGGATATGCGCGGTCTGATCTCTGCGATCCGTATCACCGCCTCCGGACTGTCTCCCGTAAAGTCAGTAACCATGGGTATCACCAATAAGAGTTTTGATGCCTTCGAGAAGGAGATCATCGCCGATACAGTCATGACTCGTATTCCAAAAACCTGGACAGCAGCGGATGTGTTTGAATAATAATATTATTATTTTAATAGGGAGGATAGTTGCATATGACTTCATCAGGATGTCAGGGAAAACCGCAGATCTCTATCACAGAGGTGGAATGTCCCGAATGCGGTGAATTGGTGGAAATGATGACAACGGATGCCACTGCAGTCTGCGAGGAGTGCGGTGCCACTGTTGTAAATGATAAGATGAAATGTGTCTTCTGGTGTGATCATGCCAGAGAATGTGTCGGTGACGAAGCTTACGAAGCAGCCATGGCCGCTGCAGACCGTATTGAATTCGATCCGGTACAGTTTGAAAATATTACGAGGTGGTAAGCAATGAAACTGACTCCGTCACAGCTGGAGGATCACCGGCTGGAGATTGAAAACAGAATACGCAATCTGTTCTGGACTGTCAGCGGGGACTACACCCTGGAGATCCGCCCGGATATAGAAGAATTCGCCCGGTCTGAATATCTGGCACTTTACAATGCTCTGAAGCAGGGAGCCTTCGCCAAGTACTTTGATGCAGAGGAAATGGCTCTGTATGTCATGAAGAAGACCTATCTCAAGGCCGATGAGAAGGCTCTGATGGAGCTGGTGCAGCTCTGCATTGAGACCGCTGTCTATCCCCTGATCCGGGATGCCCGCCCCGGCGCTTCTGAGATTCGTACGAGTGCCTGGCTGGCACTTCTTAAGGCAGAACAGGAACCTGCCCCGGTCCGCCCCCTGAGAAAGCGCAGGGAAGCGATGCACCCGCAGAAAACCCTGTTCCACAGAGCAAGAAATCTGATGATCTGCCGATACCTGATATCTGTTCAGGCACTTTCCCCGGAGGATCCCTTTGTGCAGAGCTGCGAGATGGATCAGGATGCTGCTCTTCTTCTCAAAGAACTTGCGCCTTTGGAAAATGCCCGCAGCACAGGTGAGCTTCTGGAAGTTATAGACCGGCTCTACAACAGCAGACAGGATCCGGATTTTCAGGAGCAGAATGGTGATCTGAACCAGGTTCTGTCCATTCCCTCCGATGCTCTTCTCTATTCCTCCGTCGGACAGGAAGCTCTCTCCGATGATCAGATGGATACCATCATGAGAAAATACCTGACCAATCTCCGAAGAGATATGCTCCGGCTGTCCGTGGATGGGAAGAGACGCGGGAAAGGCTCTGTGCTTACAAAAGAAATGGTGGAGAACACGAACTTCTCCACCCCCACAGAGGAATCTGCAAAGAAGGTAAAGGACTATGTAGCCTTAAGCTACGGCCGCAGCTACCTGTCCGAGCAGGAGCAGCGCCAGCTCAATGCCCTTCTGTGCCGTGGTGCTCACAGAGGCTGCTCTCTTCACTATACAGACGGTATTCTTCATAAACCCATTCTAAAGAATAACCAGTATCGCTACAGCCAGATGCTGACCCAGAAAAATCGCATGTACTACTACGGCAACCATCGGATCATCAAGCGGAACATTGACAATCTGGCGGAAGCCCTGGGACATATGATCGCTCTACGCCAGGAGAAGGAAATCTGGAGAGACCGTGCCGGTACCCTTGTTCCCTCCCGTATGTGGAAGCTGGGACGCACCGGGGATGACAAACTGTTCAACAAGACCTTCCAGCATGACGATTCTGAATTCGTAGTAGAGATCCTGCTGGACGGCAGCGGTTCCCAGATGAAACGGCAGACCCAGGTAGCTGCCCAGGGATATATGATCAGTGAGGCCTTAAGCCGTGTAGGCATTCCCCATCGCGTCAGTTCCTTCTGCACCTTCTGGGATTACACCATTCTGCACCGCTTCCGGGATTATGACGATCCCCGTACAGAGAACGAGCGGATCTTTGAATATCATGGCTCTGCCACTAACCGGGATGGTCTGGCCATCCGGGCAGTCTGCAATGAGCTGCTGAACCGTCAGGAAGAGCATAAGATCCTGATCATTCTCAGCGACGGAAAGCCGAATGATCTGGGAAGAAGAAGCCGCGGAACAGAAAAAGCCCTCCCCTATCTGGGAGAGGACGCCGTAAAGGATACAGCCTTCGAGGTTCGTAAGGCCAGAGCACTGGATGTTGCTGTCCTTGGCATTTTCTCCGGACTGGAAGAGGATCTGGAGGCAGAGAAAAAGATCTTCGGCAATGACTTTGCCTATATCCGCAACCTGAACAACTTCTCCAAGGTAGTCGAGCAGTACCTCTGCCGGCAGCTGGAGGTAGAGTAACCAGAAAACCGGAGCAGACCGACAGGAATCTACCTGCGGGTCTGCTCCGGTTTTCTCATGGCTTTCAAAAGCCACTGCTGATCAATTTTCTTTAATTCTTCTCCAAATCGTATATGAAGCCGTACGGAACCTGTAAGCTGTTCGATCTGCTCAATGCTTCCCTCACCATAGGATGGATGGCGGATCACTTCTCCTGGTTTGAACTGTACCACTCTGTTTTTTGAATCCTGATACTCCTTTTCCCTTTGTCTTGTATCCTTCAGCTGCACGTGGGGATCATTGATGGGATTCCGAAGCTTCCTCTTATAGTCCTGCTTTCTAAGACTCTCACCCACCTTATAATATGGTGACGGCACTGCCCCGATCAGGGAGCAGCACCAGATCCAGGCACTGCCGTGGATACCGGGCTTAAACTGATATTCTCTTGGGATCTCCATATTGTACTGCATGTAATGGGCATATTCATGAAGATACAGATCCAGACGATCACTTCGCTTCAACGGATTCTCCACGCTGTAGCCCGTAAACAGCAAGGAGAAGTGAAAGTGCTCCATGTTTGAACCGTTTCCCGGTGTATAGGAACCGAGTACATCCTCATCAAAACCAAAGGTGATCGGTATCCTTGCTCCTCTCAGATGAAATCGTTCATCCAGTTTCTGATACAATGCTCTGATATCAGCAAGGATCACCTGCTCGTCCTTCTCCAGCAGCGGACGCAGCTTCTCTATCTCATTCCAGTTCATTATTACTTCTTACTCCATTGCATTCATTTCCATTGAACCACATGATAGATCCAGACCTATGTGGTTACATGGATCTTCCTGATTGACAGGAATCTTATTGTCAGATCAATTGATAGCCGCCGCCGGAAAAGTCCGGACTCAGCAGAATGTCGTACTCTCTGACCTGCTCCTCTCCCTTCACGACCTTCAGCAATACTGCATTTTCTTTCGGCTCTTCTTCCTCATCGCAATAGGGGCAGACGATCTGCTTTTTTGTGCTCACATCCAGAAAGCGCATTTTACACACATCACATTCATACAATCCGGCTTCTTCTGTTCCATCCGGTACAAAATTCATACTGATTCTCCTTTCATTGTCCGCTGCATGCTTCTTCCTTTCACTCAAAATTCTCAATGCAGCTTTCTCTTCGATTCGCTGTCGACGCACGACGAGCCTAACGAGGGACCTCACTCTTCCTGTGCAGATGCTTCTGATTCATGCCCCAGACGAATCTTCCGGTCGATCCTGCGGTTCCAGTCCCGCATCTTCTTCATTAACGGGAGGATCATTACAACCCACACAATGGGCTCTACCCAGATCACACCGTCGTAGCCCCAGGCAGGCACCAGTGTATAGGTAAGAATGATTTTTCCCGCCATCTCAATACCGCTGGAGATCAGCGGTGTGATCCGGTCTCCCACACCCTGCAGGGCATTGCGCTGCACGAAGATCACCGCCACCAGTACATACAGAATTGTATCCATTCGCAGGTACTTTACTGCTGCTTCGATCATGACTGTATCATCGCTGCCCGTCACGGCCTGCACCATCCAGGCTGCCGAGGTGTATACAATAAGCAGAACAGCAATACACCAGCTGCAGGTGATCCAGTACCCGGTCCGGATTCCCTTTCGTATCCTGGTATACTTTCGTGCCCCAAAATTCTGACCGCAGTAGGTAGCCATGGCGATTCCCACAGAGACGAAGACAGACATCAATACCTCTGTGATCTTTCTCGCAGTACTCTGGGCTACGATATAGGAGCTGCCCAGATCATTGACTGCTGTCTGCAGGATCAGTGATCCAACACCGATCAGAGAATTCATACACCCCATGGACAGACCGGTGCTCAGCATAAATCGGAGCATTCCACGATTACAATCCCGGATATCCTCTCCTGTGATCCGGAAGAGATCATACTTCTGCAGCATATAAACTGCGCAGATCACAATGGTGACTGCCTGAGCCCCCACGGTGGCTGCCGCTGCGCCCCATACTCCTGTGTGAAAATATCGAAGGAGAACGATATCTCCTATGATATTCAACAGTACCGACAGCGTCAGTGTCAGCAAGGGTGTAATACTGTCCCCGATGGCTCTGGCCGATGCGATCAGCACATTGTACAGCATGGTGATGACCATGCCCGCCAGCACGATCCGAATGTATCCTGCGGCTGTCTCGTACAGTTCTGCCGGAACATTCAGGAAATTTAAAATCGGGTCCAGCAGAAGCAGCGTTATGCCCACAAACAGCACTGCCAGGGCAAGTCCCATCACAAGAGCTGCCGCAAAGGAAGCCTTCACATTCTTCCTGTCCTTTGCCCCGAATTTCTGCGCGGTCATAATCGCAAAGCCATTGGCGATTCCTGTAAAAAATCCGTTGAACAGGAAGCTGAGCACCGTGGTTGCTCCCACTGCCGCAAGCGCCTCATCTCCAAGATAGGTGCCAACGATCCTGGTATCTGCAATACTGTAGGTCATCTGCAGCAGGCTTCCGATCAGAATTGGCAATGAGAATGCCAGAATCAGACGGGTTGGGGATCCCTTTGTCATATCTTTCATACTTATATCACTCCACTTGCTGATAATGTTACCGTTTACGGGTAACCTGATAAACATTTTATTTGCGACAGCTTACAGCTGTCCGTTTACAAATCGAGTAGATTCATTATAGAATAGAGACTGTTATGATACAAGAAGGAGTTATTCATTATGAAAAAAGAAATGCAGGGTAACCTGATGCTGCTGATCACAGCTCTGATCTGGGGTTCTGCCTTCGTGGCACAAAGTGCCGGCATGGAGTATGTGGGCCCGTTTACCTATACCATGGCTCGAAGCTTCATCGGCTTCCTGGCTTTGATTCCGGTAGTGCTGTGGTTCCGAAAAAACAGACGAAAAAACAATCCGATGACGAAAGAGGAGGAGAAAGGACTGAACCTCCGCTCCATCAGGGGCGGAATTTTCTGCGGTCTCGCTCTGGGCATTGCCAGCTGTATCCAGCAGGTGGGAGTCAGCATGACCACTGCCGGCAAGGCCGGCTTTATTACGGCCCTCTATATTATCATTGTTCCGATTCTGGGAATCTTTCTGAAAAAGCGGATCCCGGGAATCATCTGGCTCTGTATTGCCATTGCTCTTGCAGGCTTCTGGCTCCTGTGCATCAAGGACGGCTTTTCCGTCTCCACCGGTGATCTGTTCTGCCTGCTGTGTGCCTTCTGTTTTTCTGTACACATCATGGTCATCGATCATTTTGCCGCTCAGGATACGGACAGCGTCATGATCTCCTGTGTACAGTTTCTGGTAGCCGGTCTGCTGTCTGCTGTGCTTACCTCTGTTTTTGAGACGCCGACCTGGAATGCCATCTGGAATGCAAAGCTGACTATCCTTTACGCCGGCCTTCTCTCCAGCGGTGTAGGCTATACCCTCCAGATTACAGCACAGCGTTATACCAAGCCAACGGTTGCCACACTTCTGATGAGTCTGGAATCCGTATTCGCTGCCCTGTTCGGAGGACTGATCCTGCACGAGGTTCTCTCTTTCAGGGAATTCCTGGGCTGTGTACTTGTATTCGCTGCAGTCATTCTGGCACAGATCCCTCTGCCTGCCGGGAAAAAGACCGCAGCAGAGGACTGAAAAATGCAGTCCCGTATCCGATATCGCAAAGTACATCCTGAATCCGCCAAGCAAAACAATGGGTCAATGGTGTTGTTCCACAAGCAGGAACGACATCATTGGCCCATCTATTCTTCTTGTCACCTTTTCTTGCCTCTTGTACGATTTTTTCTTCGGAAGGACAGAAGGTCTGCAAAGGACCACCGTTTCTCCATCTCCTGCAGGTGAATTCCGGCAGAGTCGAGAAGGGTCTGATCCTTAACAGCCGCAAAGCACTCGTATGCCCGGTTCATCTGTCCTGCCATGCTGTGGACACGTCCCTCCAGAAGCAGATAGTCCTCTTCCAGATTTTTCTCATATGCCTCCCGCAGGCAGGCCGCACTTTCTGCATAGTAGCCTCTTTCTGCCAGCAGCATTCCCTTCAGCGCCTTCAGATCTGCAGCCTCCGGCTCCAGCTCCAAAGCCTTCTGAATGGATTTGATGCCTTCCCTGAAAAAGCCCAGGTGACAGCAGGCAAGTGCATGATAGTACCAGCCGTCCGGATCATCCCTCCGCTTCTCCTTCATCTTCTCCGCATATTTTTCCAGCAGCTTGATCTCCGAAATATCCCGACACTGATCATTCAGCAGCACCTGTGCCAGTGTTCCGCAGTACTGCAGACAGGCATCCGGATTCTTCAAAAGCTTTGGCTCCAGTCTCGCCGGTGCATAGGAATAGCGAAGGAAGCTGTTTTCCTTCGGATCCTTTTTAAGCAGCCGCTCAAGTGCCTCATACCGCATGTCCTCCTGCTCTACAACCTCATACAGCTGTCCCGGATTCTGCCATTCTGTCTTTGTGATACGATCCTGTTCAGGCAGCAGAACAGCATCCGCGGAAGCTACCTCCACATTCCCCTCAAGAAACAGGGAGACAGTTCGGATCTGTCTTGTGATCACTGCTCTTTTGTACCAGCCCAGGATCACTGCCTCACTGCCTTCACCGGTCACAAAGAACACCGGAACATTTTCCAGCCGTTCCGTGTCCCTGGTAGCCTCGTAAAATTCCTCCATCCGGAAGCCGCGCTTATTCTGTTCCCCTCTTACACCCGCCACAGCATAGCAGCGGCCATTGTAATCAAAAAATTCATTCAGCGCCAGAGAGGCTGTATCCTCAATTTTAATAAGTAAAATCGCCATTTTCACCTCAAAAATACATATGTATTCGAGAACAATATCAATTTGTATCGGAATAATGTCATATCATTCCGATACATTGTTCTTTTAAACAGGGGGACGGTCCTTCCGTTCCGCATAAGCGGAGCGAAAGGACCGTCCCCCTGTTTCACTTATTTTTTTACAATTTTCTTAATAACGATCAGAGTTCCGAGCATCAGAACGATACCGATCGGAAGAACGATCACCCAGTTGCTTACCGCACCTGCGATCAGATAGCAGACTGCCGATACGCCTGCAACGGTCAGTGCATAAGGAAGCTGTGTGGATACATGGTTGACATGATCACACTGCGCACCTGCGGATGCCATGATCGTGGTATCGGAGATCGGTGAACAGTGATCTCCGCATACAGCACCTGCCATACATGCGGAAACTGCTACGATGGTGATAGCCTCTCCCGGCTGGAATACACTGAGAACGATCGGAATCAGGATACCGAAGGTTCCCCAGGAGGTTCCTGTTGCAAAGGAAAGACCGATGGCAATCAGGAAGATGATAGCCGGAAGAAGCATCTGCAGCCCTGCTGCACTTCCCTCTACCAGCTGAGATACGAAGATCTTTGCTCCGAGAGAGTCTGTCATAGCCTTCAGTGTCCATGCACAGCTGAGGATCAGGATGGCCGGAACCATCGCCTGGAAGCCCTCCGGCAGACAGGACATCATCTCTTTAAACGGCATAACCTTGCGGATCTGCAGATAGACCATGGTCACAATAATTGCCACAAAGGATCCCAGTACAAGACCTACAGAGGCATCACTGTTGGAGAATGCAGTCACGAAGGATTCTCCCTCGAAGAATCCGCCGGAATAGATCATTCCGATCACGCAGGCAACGATCAGAACAACGATAGGGAATACCAGGTCCAGTACACGTCCCTTCTCGTTCACCTCCATCTCTGTTACAGCCGGCTTTGTTCCGGATGTAAAAAGATCGTTCTTTTCAACGGCATTCTTCTCATGCTCTGCCATCGGACCATAATCTACACCGGTCACTGCCAGGAAGATCATCATGATGATGGTCAGGATCGCATAGAAGTTATAGGGGATTGCCTGCACAAACAGAGCGATACCGTTCTCTGCACCTGCTGCATTGGCAAAGCCTGCAACGGCAGCTGCCCAGGATGAGATCGGTGCGATAATGCAGACAGGAGCTGCTGTAGCATCGATCAGGTAAGCCAGCTTTGCACGGGAAATGTTATGTCCGTCGGTTACAGGACGCATAACGGAGCCTACAGTCAGGCAGTTGAAATAATCGTCGATAAAGATCAGTACACCCAGGGCAACTGTGGCAAGCTGCGCACCGATCCTTGATTTGATATGTGCAGTCGCCCATCGTCCGAAGGCTGCGGAACCGCCTGCCTTGTTCATCAGTGCAACCATTGCACCGAGCAGCACCAGGAAGATCAGAATACCCATGTTGTAGGAATCTGACAGATTTGCCACGAATCCATCGAATAATACATGATTCAGCACGCCCTCAAAATTTCCGCCTGCATAGAGCACGCCGCCCACCAGAATTCCGATTACCAGTGAAGAGTACACCTCTTTGGTGATCAGAGCCAGTACAATGGCAACGATAGGTGCCAGCAGGGACAGCCAGGTCGCATAAGGAGATACATCCTCCCGTACCTTCTCAATGGCTGTATCCACATGAGAGCGGAACTCCTCATCGGCACTGAGGTTATCGGCATAGCTGCCTACATATTCCAGTGCAGAATCCGGATCTGTCAGATCGTATTCCACTTCATCGCCGTCATAGTCTACAGTAAAGGACGTTTCTGCAGCGGCTTCTGATTCTTTCGTATCCGCTTTTACAGAAACTGTTTTTGTTCCTGCGGTAATCAGACCGATGCAGAATGCAAGCATGCACATGATCGCAACGGCTCTGAATCCGCGTTTGCTGATTTTTTTCATATTGTCCCCCTTCAAATAGTTTAAGATGTGCTCTTTTGCTGACAAGCCACAGGGTTTCAGCATCGTCCGAACACTCACGTGGACATTATAGCAAATTCAGTACGCTAAAGCAAGAAAGAGCACAGATCCTTATTGGAACTGCACTCCCTATTTCTCCATAATCCACTGTTTTCCTACTTCAGCACGTCGAATGTATACTCCGTCATCGAATGAAACTTCTCCCCCTTCCGAAGAATTGCCTTCGGCTCCTTCTCCACATGAATAGAATCCGGACAGATCTCTGTCTCCAGCGCAATGCCGGTGCAGTCCTCATAGGGCACGCCGAATTTACCCACTGCACCTCCGCTTAAGTAGTTTCCGGTATACACATGCACCATGGGGCAGTCTGTGGAAATTGTCATGCGGCGGCCTGTTTCCTTATGGGACAGCTCAATCTGATTCTCAGAAGCGGAGAATACCACCGGATGATCGTATCCCTTCACGTTCTTCAGCTGCTGTATGCCTTCAATATCCGGTTTTCCGATCAGTCTGCCCTCTTTAAAATCAAAGACAGTGCCTTTGGACGGAAGCACTTCTCCTGTCACAATACTGGTATCATCCACCGGCATATAGGAGTCAGAGGCAATCTTTAGCCAGTGATCGTAAATGGGCTGATGCATGCAGGACAAATTGAAGTAGGAGTGATTGGTCACTGCAAACAGGGTATCCTGATCTGACTGCGCATCGTAAATCAAAGAAAGGGTATTCTCCTTCAGCAGCACAGTAACCGCAAACTGCACTGTACCCGGAAAGCCCTCTTCACCATCCGGGGACTCACAGGAGAGGCGTACCCCATTTTCAAGTACCTCATACGCAAACAGCTTCTGATTAAAGCCTTTGATTCCTCCGTGCAGACAATGCTCTCCGCTATTTTTTGCCAGCTTATAGGTTTTGCCGTTCAGTTCAAATTCTGCTCCGCCGATCCGATTGGCCACACGGCCCACCACAGCACCCATGCATGCTGAATCCAGCTCCGGATGCTCCGGATCCATAGGAGCAAGAACAATATCTCCCCAGTTCCCTTCTCTGTCCCTGGTAAATACAGAGAGGATCTGACAGCCCAGATTCGTAAGGATTACACGCACCTCTTCACTTGCCAATTCGAATTTTACGAAGCCGTTTTCCTTTTGTTCCAGAATTTTTACATTAGTCATAGAGCATTTCCCTTCCTGTTATGTATATTAATGAAATTGTTTTCACTAAAAGCATTTTCATTATAATAATAGAATTCAGAATTATCAACTTACTGCTCATGGCAAAATCTGCAAAACAGCCAGAAACACGGTTGATAACCAAAACATAAAAAAATACAGACGATATTTTCACTCATGAAAATGTTGAATTTGCAATGTATTCGCTCATAAAAATGTAAAATTTATAAAATATTCACTCATGGAAAAGGCTGCTGCGCTGAATCCACAGCGCAACAGCCTCATTCCGACAGCTTATTGCCAATTTTCATTATCGATTGTCATACTCAGCTACATTATCAATCGTAACTGCCTCGAAGGGAACCCAGAGAGCAGTTCCGGTTTCATCCGTCTCGTAATCTGTTCCTTCTGAAATATCATTTCCCTCGATCAGATTGATTGCTGCAAGGATTGCTCCCTTTCCCTGTCCAATGGGATCCTGAAATGCTGACATTGCCATTTTTCCGTCTTTGATTGCCTGGCGTCCGTCAGCGGTTGCATCAATTCCTACAATCGGAATAGAAGAAGGATCCATCCCTTTCTGCTCCATGGCCTCAACTACACCCAGCGCCATTGCATCATTATTGGAGATCACACAGTCAAAATCCACTCCACCCACGGAAACCAGAGAAGAGAATACTTCAATCGCTGTCCCTCGATCCCACTCACCGGCCAGTTCAGACCCTTTCAATGTAACATTTAAGCCTCCATCCTTAAGCGCCTGTACCGCAGAGGCTGACCGTGCAGAGGTTGACGGAAGTCCCAACGTACCCTGCAGCATTACGTAAGTAATATCTGTCTGTCCCTTTGCATTAAAATAGTCAACCAGATATTCACCCTGCAGTCTTCCTGATTCTTCCTCATCAGATCCAACGTAAACCACCTTCCCCGCTTCCAGGATAGAATCATCTGTAGGATATCTGTTTACCAGAACAACCGGGATGCCGCCGGCTGCATCAACCATAGATTCCGCTGCTGCAGGATCTACAAGATTGATAATGATCGCATCATTTTCTGCATTACGTGCTGATTCAATCATCTGCTGCTGTTTTGCAGCATCATTCTGCGCATCCTGTGTTGTCAGCGTAACTCCATCCGGACAGTTTTCCTGAGCACCGGTCTCCAATGTGGAAAGAAATTCGTCACGAATCGACATGATCATTGTAATTTCATAATCTTTATCCGTACCGGATGACGAAGTTCCGGTTGCTGTACCGGATGACGATGATGTGTCACTGCTGCCGCAGCCTGCAAATATGGTTGCTGCCATGGCAGCTACAATTGTAAGTGCCGCAAATCTGTTTCTTTTTTTCATTCTTCCCATTTCCTTTCCAGACTTTTTCCTTGCATTATCTTGCGTACATTCCGAATCCTTCCGGCATCGGCTCAGTAATGCTGGGAACATTCACCAGATTCTGCTCGATGAGCTCTCTTGTACGTGTTCCGTCTGAGATTGCTCTCTCCGGGAAGCCAAGCGGATTGAAGGTTGCAATGGTATCCTCCTGCTCATTGAAGCCGATCTCTCTCAGTGTCTTGAAGATACGGTCGAAGTCGATGTCGCCCTCGCCCAGATGGCCGATGTGTGCATGGGCACGAACGGTGCCGTTGGCATACAGCGGTGCAGGGTTGATATTGTAGCGGAACAGCTTGGTGTAATCGTAGGTATCTGCAAACAGCACATGTTTCAGATGTTTTCTTGCATAGCGAAGGTTGTGCTCGATATCTCCCTTTCCTCCGTCATAATGGAAGGTGTGAGGAATAGAGTACAGATATCCCAGTGAAGGGCTGTCATAGTAGCGGATGATGTCATAGGCATCGTTGTTGTGCTCATAGAAATCATCGGGATGTGCCTGGATGTCGAGACGGATGCCCTTCTTCTCCATGATCGGAACCAGCTCGTCCAGAGACTTCATCAGCTTCGCCTCACACAGCTCCGGATTCTCTCTTCCGGGTCCCAGCTCTGTATTGAACACCTTGATATCCATCAGCTCACCGATCTCGAACATACGCTTCCAGCAGTCTACTGCGTACTGACGGGTGAATTCATCCGGATCCTGCCAGTGGAAACCGGTGGTAAGCGATGCGATCTTCAGACCGGCATCTGCAATGGCTTTCTTGTGCCACAGCACCTCCTCATTGGTAGCCTTCGGTCTCTTCCAGAATCCCGGGAAATCTGCGTTATAAGGATTGATATACTCATATCCTGCCCGTGCAACCACATCATACTGCTCCTCATAGCTCATGCCTGTATCCCAAAATGCGCTTCCGTCAAATGCAATCTTCATAATCTTTTCTCCTTTTCGTATATATTCTGTAGGTTTGGATTTTACTGCGATTCCAATTATTTCAGCATGGTCTCCTTCAGGAAGGCTGCTGATTTCTGAATGGCTACCAGGTTGTTCGGCATGGACGGATCCTCTACCTCAATGGATACCGGGCCGTGGTAATCACCCATCGCCAGAGTTGCGAAGAACTCCTTCCACCAGAGGTGATCGTGACCGTAGCCAACCGCTACATAGTTCCATACCCGGTTGACCGGTGCTCCGTTGTAGGCTCCCAGCTCGAAGCACTCAAGACCCTTGATATGAGGATTCAGTCTGGTGTCCTTGCCATGTACATGGTAGATGGCCTTCTCCTCACAGAGCTTTCTTGCGATCATCATCGGATCGCCGCCCATGAAGAACAGATGGCTGGGATCCAGGTTCAGACCGATGATATCGCCTACGGCATTTCTCAGGTGCATCAGGGTGCTGACATTGAATACCATGTTCATGGGGTGATTCTCAAGCGCGATAGTCTTTACGCCGCAGCTCTTTGCCAGGTCTGCCGCCTTGGACCAGAAGTCGATGGTTACGTCCCACTGATAATTCAGCACATCCATCATCTCCGGCGGATAGGTGTGGAGTACCCAGTTCAGGGTCTCATCTCCGGGGCTGCCGGCGGGAAGTCCTGACTGAGAAACAACGCTCTCTACTCCCAGCAGCTCTGCCAGACGGAAGGTATTCATTACATCCGGAGCATGGCTTGCCCAGCGCTCGCCCGGTCCGATGGCATTGGCGGAGCAGTTCAGTGCGCAGATCTTCAGTCCGCGGCTCTCAATGGCATGCATGTACTCTTTTCTGGCATCTGCGCTGTTCAGAAGCTTTTCCATATCCAGATGGGGTGCACAGGAATAGCCGCCTGTACCAAGCTCCAGCTCTTCTATTCCCATCTCGCAGGCTGCATCCAGCATCTCCTCGAAGGGCATATCCGGCAGTCCGTCTGTAAACAGTGCCAGCTTCATCGGGTTCGGATTGAAGGATGCCACCGGCATATCAAAATCTTTTGGATCAATACTCATTGCTGTTCTCCCTTTTCATCAATTGTATAACTGTTTTTCTTTGCTTAAATCTGTTTTACTGACGGCTGCTCTTCAGCAGCTGTCATCTCCATTATTAATATTCTACCCATGCAGAATCCTGATCTGCGGATTCTACACATTTTTCCACCCATTTCACTCCAAGCACGCCTGCGTGGATGTCCGGGTACCAGAAATCAATTTCTTCACCCTTGTTGTACTTATCGATAGCCTTTGCAAATCTTGTGTACAGATTGGACCAGGATTCAAACAGTCCCTCCGGATGTCCTCCTCCGATTCGATCATCTGCAACTGCCTCGGAATACAGGTAGCCGGCACCTCTCTGCATTACGCTCTGGGGCTGTCCCTGTACCTCATAGGCCAGCTGGTTCGGATGCTCTACATCCCAGGCGATGGATGCCTTCTCGCCGACGATCCGGAACCGTGCACCAAACTCGGATCCTGCATTCACACAGCTGGACCATACATAACCGATGGCTCCGCTGTCATATTCCATAATGGTCATTGCGTTGTCCTCCAGTGCTCTTCCCTCTACAAAGGACTGTTTTGAGCACATCAGGCGCTTGATATTCATGTCCGGCATCATTGCCTCAGTCAGGTAGATCAGGTGCGTTCCTACATCGCCCAGTACGTACGCCGGACCTGCTTTCTTCGGATCCACACGCCATGCAGTTGAACCGGATTTTTTCTCTACTGCCACATTGTGGGCACCGTGTGCGAACTGCATATTGATGATCCGGATCTTTCCGAGATCTCCCCGCTCGATCATCTGTCTTGCCTGCTCGATCATCTGATGTCCGCTGTAGCCGTAGGAGATAAACATGATCTTTCCGGTCTTTTTCACCAGCTCCTCCAGCTCTCTTGCCTCTTCTGTTGTGAAGCAGAGGGGCTTCTCACAATATACATGCATGCCGGCCTCAAGAGCTGCCTTTGCGATCTCGAAGTGTGTAAAGTTCGGTGTTGCAATAGAAACTGCCTCCACACCGTCCTCTCTTTTGCTCTCAGCTTCCAGAAGAGCCTTGTAATCGGTGTAGCAGCGATCCGGGGCAACTCCTACCTTTTTACCGAAATCGATTCCTCTTTCAGGATCGATATCGAAGGCTCCTGCCACCAGCTGGAAATTGCTGTCCCGCAGTGCCGCAGAACGGTGGATATATCCGATCTGGCTTCCTCTTCCTCCTCCGATCATTGCCCAGCGAATTGGTCTCTCTAAAAACATTTCTCCGTTAATCATACTGTCTGTACTCCTTTACTGTTGATCCATTCGTGTTCCGTTTGTACCTTATCTGTACTTTCCGGATTGTTTCTCTGTGCTGTTTTCCTTTGTTACTTACTGTTTTGTTTCTTTGTTGTTCTTGTTGAGTTTAGTATAGGTGTTTAGGAAGAAAAACTCGAGAACAGGATATGTGTGATTTAGCACAAAATAACGATTTTAGTTTCTTTAGTGAAAATGCATAATTATCGAACAATTTCATTGTAAAATCCGCATATTACACGGAATCCACCCGTAATCCAGATAATATTATGCCAGGCAATAAACAAAGGTTACTGATCTGGTAAACCAGTTCACCTCCTGTGACGAAGGTAGCGCACGCACACTGCTGCAACAGATCTTTCTCTCTATGGCACAGCAAAACAGCACCTTCAAACAATCCGTCAGGACAGTTTGAAGATGCTGCTTTTTAAATTGATAATTGATTCATGTCGAATTCAGAATCATCTGCGGGCCCTGCATCAACTGCTGAGCGCTGTGCTTTCTCGTACTCTGTAATTTTATAGTTTGCTGGGGCTGCAGCCCATGATCTTCTTGAACAGGCGGGAGAAATAATTGAGATCGTAGATTCCCACCAGCTCTGCCGCCTCGTGGATCGATTTTCCCTGATTCTGGATATAGTCACAGGCACGGATGATCCGAAGACGGTTCATATAGGTCACCGGTGAAAAGCCGGTCACATCCTTGAAGATCTTGCGGAAGTGGTTGGGACTGAAGGAATACTTTTCTGCCAGCTCATTGAATTCAACCGGCTCATCCAGATGCGCCTCCATATGCAGCAGGACAGCAGCGATCGCTTTCTGATTCTCTCTGGAGCATACATGATACTTCTGATTCTGCAGGCTTCTGGCCTTCTCCAGCTCCAGCAGGATCATCTCCAGACATTTCACACGGATCAGAGCATGACTGCCCTGATGCTCCTCCTGCTGATCCAGACCCTGCTGAAGCAGAGAAAGAATAAAGGTCAGCTCCGAGGGACTTAAGTGCAGCACTCCCTGTCTGGTATTATTCAGCTCATAGCTGACCTGCAGCTGCCTGTCATGGTAATGCTGCTCTCTCTCAACCAGAGACTGCTCCCACTGCTGTTCCTCCTCCGACGCTGCTTCCGCTGTATTAAACAAATATCCGCTGTCCCGAAGGGTATTCACTACTCTGGGATCCAGCTCGATCAGACGAAACTGGCAGTTATAGAAGGTACACTCCCCGCTGAGTGAGAATCCATGGGCCTTTCTCTCCGAAACTACTACCACATCACCCGGGATCAACAGTGTTTCCGTTCCATTATAAATATGATGGCAGGAGCCGTTTGCAACGATCAGCAGCTCATAATAATTGTGCCGATGCATATCCACAGAACGGGAATCTGTCCACTTCTCAAAGGAGATGTAGAGACCGTCATCCGTCACCATGCTGAAAAAAGGATACTTTTTATCATTCTGCTGCATATATATTCCTGCCTTTCCAACTATCGAATTCCTCTTGGCTTATCACTACAATAGCTCAATGCTCATCAAAACACAACAGGGCATTCCGACGATCCCGTATTGATCCATCGAAACACCCTGCTGCTTTCAGTTGACAGTATTTTCCCGTCTGATTCTTTGAAAATTGATCCCTGATTACTGGAGGTAGCTCTGCATCAGCTCCAAACGCTCCTGCGCATTGGACTCATCCATTACACCGTAGGTAGTGGATACGAATGCCGGAAGCTCCTCCCCGTTAATGGCACGTACGGCACAGTCTACCGCACGGTAGGTCATGTCTGTCCAGTCACAGGCAACAGACAGATAATTATTAACAGTTCCATCTACAATAACCTGAGCTGCAGAGCTCATACCGTCAAATCCAAGGAAGATGGTATTCGCATATGCCTCATTTTCTGCTGCAGCCTTTGCAGCTCCGATTGCCATATCATCGTTGTTTGCGCAGATGATCGCCACACCGTCAGGGAATTTGGACATAATGCTTTCCATACAGTTTACGGCCTTATCGGCAACTGCATCCGCATACTGGATCTCATCCTGGAGGAAGGTTCCTCCTGCCTCCGTAATACCTGCAATATAGCCTTCCATACGGGCTTCATTGGTGGGATCTCCCTGTACACCGGCAATCTCAATGCAGTTGATCTCTTCCCAGCCTGCTTCCTTTGCGGCAGCAACTGCTGCAATTGCACCGGCTTTGGCTGCCTCCTCATTTCCTACACCCACGTGGGAAACTGCAACATCTCCTGCAATACTGGTATCAAAGGATACGACCGGAATCGGGCTGTCTGCCAGCATGGTTGCTGCTGCCTCTGCCTGAAGAGGATCCAGGACAAGTGCATCATACTTTCCTGATGTAATAGCTGTCTCGATCATATTCAGCTGCTCGTCGTATGCAGTCTCTGCAGTGGCACCTACAACATCCACATGAACGTTAGAATGTGCTACTTCATAATTTTCTGCTCCTACCTCCAGATACTTTCCAACCTCGGAAGACTGAGTCTTCAGAATCACCATAATGCTTACTTCGCCGTCAAAATCTGCATCTTCCGTGATTTCTACTGCATCTTCAATGCTTGCTGAGGCTGTTTCTTCTGCTTCTGCCTCAGATGAAGCGGATGAGGCGTCGGATACACTGCTGCTTCCGGAGGAAGAAGTGCTGTCTCCACAGCCTGCCAGAAGTGCGGATGCTGTCATAAGCGAGAGAATTGCTGCTGCCATACGTTTTTTCATGGTGTGAACTCCTTTCAATTTTTCCAATATTATTATTCGTTATCCACAATTTTCAGTTGTTATTGCCAACTGTTTATGGTTATATTTTACAAAAACGTGGGTGTTTTTCAATAACAGAGCAATTCGGTTTTAGCACAATATAACGATATAAACCAATATTCTGTTGATTTCTTTCTGATTTGAAACGCGCTATTATAAAATAAATTCATTCGCTTATAACCGAGTCGGAATAAGCCGAATAAACTTGAACTATTCCAATAATTATGCTATACTATATTCGACCAAAACCGAGTCGGAGGTGACCGAACAAAATGAGATTTATCGGAAGATCTGAACAGTTAGCAAAACTAAAACGAGCCATTACAAAGTCTGCAAAGGATGCATCTATGCAGACTGTACTCATCTATGGTCGGAGACGTGTCGGAAAAAGTGAACTTGTGAAGCAGCTAATTAAAACTTCTTCAATTCCAAGTATCTATTACGAATGCAGACAGGTTGCTGAGGAAAGCAATGCGCAGGGAATATGCAATATTTTATCTGAAGAACTTCATCTTCCACGTCTTGGATATCAGTCTGTTGAAGAAGTTCTTGAATATATATTCAAAAGATCCTGCGAAGAAAATATGATTTTTGTTTTAGATGAATACCCTTATCTACGGGAAAATATCAAGGGAATGGACAGCATCCTTCAGACAATGATTGATAAATACAAGGACACAGCAAAGCTTACATTTATTCTTCTCGGCTCCTATGTGGAGATAATGAAAAATCTTCTGGAACATTCTAACCCACTGTATGGACGTATTGATCTGACCATCAGTCTGAAACCTATGGATTATTATGAATCTGCAGAGTTCTACCCTGCTTTTTCTGAAGAAGAACGTGTCAAAATCTATTCTGTGTTCGGCGGCATCCCTTATTACAACCGATTGATTGACGATTCTCTGTCCGTAGAGGAAAATTTAATGGAACTCCTGGTTGCCCCGGAAGCACGGTTAGAAAATGAAGTTTCCATGTATTTAAATGCAGAAATCTCAAAAATCACAAATGCCAATGAAGTATTTGAAGCCCTTTCCAGGGGATATGCAAAGTATAAAGATATCCTGGATCAATCCCATGTATCAAGCGGTCCGACACTTGTAGACGTACTTGATAAGCTGTCAAAAATGGAAGTTATTGAGAAAAGAACGCCAATCAATGATGAGGGAAATAAAAGAAAAGCCAGTTATCATATCAGCGATCCTCTTTCTGCCTTCTATTACCGGTATATTTTCCGTTTCGCTTCTCAGAGAAAGATCATGGATCCGGAAGTATACTATAATAAGTATATCCGTGAAGATTTTGAATCAGTGTATGTCCCCCATTTCTTCGAAGAAATCTGCAAGCAATATCTGATTCGAAGGAATAAAAATGGAGGAATCTCCCCGGTAATAGAAAAAATTGGAAAATACTACTATGATCTTCCGAAAGAACGCAGAAATGGGGAATTTGATATCGTAACACTTGACGAAAAGGGCTATGTCTTTTATGAAGTAAAATTTCGCAAAGAAAAAATAACAGTATCTATGGTTAACGAAGAGATTACACAAGTAAAAGCAACCGGCATGAGCTGCCATAAATACGTTTTTATCTCAAGATCACCGGTAGATATCGATGGGATTGAGGATCCTGTAGAAGTCATTTCTCTTAAGGATCTCTGGAAATAGATCCGTGGCATGCTGTCGGCAGCCTGCCTTGCATGTATGACAAAAACGGTCAGACAGGAACAGTGATGTTCCTGTCTGACCGTTTTTTCAGATGTCATTTTCTAAAGCAGATTCTGCCGTTATTATGACCGAAGCTCGATCGCCAGATGATAATTCAGATTCTTCAGGATCTTCTTCACATATCCGTCCACTGTATCACTGCCGAACTCCTCCTCCTTCGGAGTGAAGGTTACGGTAAAGGCCATGGATTTCTTTGAAGGCGGGATCGGTGCTCCCTCGTATACATCAAAGAGTTTTACGTCCGTTACAAACGGGCAGGCGGACTTGATCACCTGTTCCACCTCACCGCAGGTTACTGTCTTCTCCATGATCAGCGCCAGGTCACGCTTCTCAATGGCGTATTTCGGAAGGGGCTGGAAGACCTTGGCTTTTCCGTACTGCGCATACAGAGACGCAAGATCCAGTTCCATGACATAACCCGGGAATCTCATGTCCTCCTTCTGCATTACCTCGTAGCTGATGCGTCCCAGGTAACCGATCTCTTTGCCGTCGAAGGAAATAGATGCAGTCTGGTAGGGGTGCAGTCCCGGCTTCTGACAGGGAGCATAATCAAAGGTCAGTTCCAGTACACCGGCAACAGTCTCTGCAATGCCCTTCAGGGTAAAGAAGGATTCGTTCTCACCGAATACACCTGCTGCGAGGGTCTCTCTCTCGTCCGGATATTCTGTCAGCGGCAGGTCTTTCGGAATAAATCTGTTTCCGATCTCGAAGATTCTTCCCTCGAAGGTTCCTCTCTTCATGTTCCGGGCAATGGCATGCACCATCTGAGGTGCCAGTGTGGTACGCATGAGAGACAGATCTCTGTTGATAGGATTGATCAGCTCGATCGCATGTCTTTCCGGTGCATCCTCCGGATACTCCATCAGATCCAGATCCGCCGGCGAGAAGAAGGAGTAATGCATACCCTCGAAGGCACCTACTGCGCAGAGGCTTCTCTTCAGCTTCAGTGTGGTCTTCTGGATCAGATTCAGGCCGCCGATGGTCACCTTTGCTGTAGGCATGAAGGTATCCTTGATATGATCGTAGCCGTACATACGAATCACTTCCTCAGCGATATCCGGATAATCCTCCATATCCTCACGGTAAGCAGGTACCTGAATGGTCAGCTCGTCTCCGTTGATCTCCGGCTGGAAATTCAGGCCGGTAAGGATTCGTTTGATCTCCTCATCCGGCACGGTGATTCCGAGAACACTGTTTACCTTCTCGATGGATGCCTTCATCCGGGAGGGCTCCACAGAATTTCCTGTATTCACGTCAAAGTGTGTGGAAGAAACCTTTCCTGCTCCCAGCTCCTCAATGAGGTGCAGTACACGCTTCATGGCCATAACAGTCGCATACTCATCCACACCCTTGGAATATCTCTGGGATGCGTCAGAGGTCTGTCCCAGAGCACGGGAGCTCTTGCGGATATTGTCCCGGGCAAATTTTGCAGACTCGAACATAACCTCCTTTGTGGTCTCACGGATTCCGGAATTCAGTCCGCCCATGATTCCTGCCAGAGCAACAGCCTTCCTGCCGTCACAGATCAGCAGGTTGTTCTCCGTAAGCGTGAACTCCTTCTCATCCAGAGTAACGATCTTCTCACCTTCTGCTGCCCGGCGCACGTGGATGGCATTTCCCTCAAGGTAGTCACAGTCAAATGCATGCAGCGGCTGTCCCAGCTCTCTCAGTACATAGTTGGTGATATCAACGATGTTAGAGATAGAGTTGTTGCCCAGAAGAGCCAGCCTTCTTCTCATCCATGCAGGAGACTCTGCAATATTTACATCGTATACATAATGAGCGGAGTATCTCGGACAGAGATCCGGTGCATCCACGGTCACGTTGAAGCCTTCCTTTACCACCTCTGTAGGATGGAAGTCCAGAGCGGGCTCATGCAGCTCTGTTCCCAGCACGGCTGCCACCTCTCTTGCAATACCAAAGATCGACTGGCAGTCCGGACGGTTTGCGGTGATGGCGATATCGAAAATCTGCTCATCCAGTCCCGTGATCACCTTTACGTCCTCACCCACCTTCGCATCGGCAGGCAGCACCAGCAGACCGTTGTAGCCTGCACCCGGGTACAGATTCTCATTCAGACCCAGCTCTACACCGGAGCAGAGCATGCCGTTGGACTCATAGCCGCGAAGCTTGCCTTTCTTGATGGTCATGACTCCCTCAATAGTCACATGATCCTTTGCTGTAGCGTACACCTGGGCTCCATGTAAGGCAACCGGGAATTTTCCGCCTGCATGCACATTGTCCGCTCCGCAGCAGATCTGCAGCAGCTCACCGGTACCTGCATCTACCTTGCATACGTGCAGATGGGTATCCGGAATGGGCTCGCACTCCACTACCTCACCAACGACAACGCCGCTGATGTCCCTGCCCAGCTCATATCTTTCCTCCACCTCGAAGCCGCAGGAGAACAGCTTCTCCTCCAGCACCTCCGGTGTCACATTGATGTCTACATATTCTTTTAACCAGCTTAATGGAACTAACATGTTTCTCTACCTCCGTTATTCTCAGTCATCGATCTGATCAAGTACACGCAGATCAGACTCAAATAACATCTTGATATTGTTGATTCCGTATTTCAGCATGGCGATACGCTCCAGACCAAGTCCGAAGGCAAAGCCGCTGTACTCATTGGAATCAATGCCGCAGTTCTCCAGAACCTTCTTGTTTACCACACCTGCACCGAGCACCTCGATCCAGCCGGTGCCCTTGCAGAGCTTGCAGCCCGCACCGCCGCACTGGAAGCAGCTTACATCCACCTCAACAGAGGGCTCTGTGAAGGGGAAGTAGGAGGGACGAAGACGGGTCTTTGTCTCCTCACCGAAGATCTGCTGGGAAACCATGGTCAGCATTCCCTTCAGATCGCAGAGGCTGATGCCCTTATCCACAACCAGTCCCTCCATCTGAGAGAACATCGGAGAATGGGTGGCATCGTCATCGGAACGGAATACCTTGCCGGGAGAGATGATCTTGATCGGCGGCTGTTTCTTCTCCATGACATGGATCTGCGCAGCAGAGGTCTGGGTACGAAGCAGGAACTCAGGACTTAAGTAGAAGGTATCCTGCATATCCCTTGCCGGATGATCATCCGGTGTGTTCAGCGCTGTAAAGTTATAATAATCGGTCTCAATCTCTGTACCCTCGAATACCTCGAAGCCCATGGACACGAAGATATCGGACAGCTGATTGCGGACAGAGGTGATAGGATGAAGATTTCCGTAGGTCACCTTCTCTGCCGGCATGGTGATATCGATCTTCTCGCTCTCGTAGCGCAGCTGCAGCTCTCTGGCCTTCATCTTCTGATCCAGCTCATCAAAGAAGCCAAGCGCCCATTCCTTTGCCGCATTGACATTCTTTCCGAACTCCTGCTTCTGCTCCTTCGGGATAGAGCGCATCTCCTTCATCAGAGCGCTGATCTTTCCCTGCTTGGAATCCAGGAAGGTTTTCTTGAATTCATACACATTTTTTGAGGTTTTCAAATCCGCTGCGCCTGCATGGATCTCTTCCTTGATCTCATTGATCCTGGACAGCAATTCATTTACATCCTGCATGTTGATTCTCCTTTGTATCGTTCAAACTGTTTTGTTCCATAGTTTAAGTCGAGCCTGTTTTCACTCGCCATCTGCAGAGGAAGGAATTTTCTCGACTGAGACAAAAAATCCCTGCAGTCATTGCTGACTGCAGGGACGAAATATCGCGGTACCACCCTGATTCCCGATCAGGTAATACGATCTGACCGGACTCTCATTCTGCTGCGTAACATGCAGCACACGTCACAGACTACTCTGCTTTTCCTTTGAAGTCAGAAAAGCGTTCCCCTGTGAGGCTCCTGTGGGAATTTCGAACTATGGTCCTGACCCCGGGAAAGCTTTCAGCCGGTGACTCTCCCTCTCTGACGGCGGATACCCGTTCTACTGTGCACATTCATTGCCTTTTATGAAACTGTTTTTAAGTGTAGCATAATCGAAGAGAAACATCAAGGGATTAAAAATTATTCCGGAACGAGGGGACGTTGCTGCCGTACCACGCTTGTGGTACGGCAGCAACGTCCCCTCGTTCCATTTCAGGTTTCTATCAGATTCCTGCAGTTTTCCGAATATACTCTCTCGCCATCAGTGCATACTCCAGCGGATTTGCCTTCGCCGGATCCTGCTCAGCCTCTACAATAAACCAACCTTCGTAGTGAGCAGCCTTCAGTGCTTTAAACACTCCTGGGTAATCTACACAGCCGTCTCCAGGAATAGTAAAACAGCCCTCAAGAACCGCTTTACGGAATTTAAAGCCCTCTGCATAGGCCCGTTCCATCATCTCCGGACGGATATCCTTCAGATGTACATGACCGATACGGAATCCGAATTCCTGTGCAGCCTTTACTGCGTCCTCCTTTGAGAAGGTAAAGTGACCTGTATCAAAGCAGAGGTATACATATTTCGGGTCTGTATTATCCAGCAGACGTCTGGTTTCTTCTATGGTCTGTACCACGGTCGCCATATGATGATGGAAGCAGAGCTTGAATCCCCGATCTGCTGCAAGTTTACCCAGCTTATTCAATCCCTCACAGAGCTTCTTCCATTCCTCATCGGAAGCAATCGGTTTATTTTCACCAAACATGGAACACTCTTCTGCAAACAGACATCTTGTCAGTTCACATACATTGATACGGCTTGCACCCATCGCTTCCAGAAAATCAAGCTGTTCGATAAACGCCTTTTCATTTTCTTCATAGGGAGTGGAACACAGAAAGCTGGAGAACCACTGACTTGCAATCTTAATCCCTCTCAGATCCAGCGCTTTATTCAGCACTGCCGGATCCGTAGGGAATTTTCCTCCCACCTCTGTTCCTTGAAAGCCTGCCAGTGCAGCCTCTGATACCATCTGCTCGAAGGTCAGTTCACCTCCCAGCTGGGGCATATCATCATTCGTCCATCCAATCGGGGCAATACCCAGTTTTACATTATTAAACATACGATTCTTCTCCTTTAATCTTTCAAAATCTGTCCGAAGTGCGTTTGGCAGTCTGCAATTCGGTCTAATCCGGAATTTGGTTGATTTCAGCATTTCTCCCAGGTACCGGACTGTACGGATTTCTGTACGGCACCGATGACAGCATCCACCTTTGCACCCATCTCGAAGCTGCAGATATACTCTCCGCCGTGCATGGCCTGCATCAGAGCATGTGCCTGCAGAGTCTTCATATCATCAAAGGCGATTGCAATGCCGCCTGCCGGCTGGAAGTATTTAAAGCCCTCGTGCTGAGGATTCAGCAGAACAGTTCTAAAGCCGCAGTCTCTTCCGTTATCCCTGTCTGCATCCTCCTTGAAGTACACCTGCACCTCGCACATACGCTCCAGATTGTATACTACAGTTCCTTCCGTTCCCTGAATCTCAAAGTAGAAATAATTCTTTCTGCCTGTCGCAACACGGGAGGAGGAGAAATCTCCGATCGCTCCGTTCTCATATTTTACAAGGAAGGTGATCACATCATCATTTTCTACCTTGCCCATCTCGGAGGAGCCGGGCTTCAGCGGACGCTCAGGGATCACGATAGAGGATACACCCAGAACCTCAGACATGTCCCCGAGGATCATCTGTGATACACTCAGCAGGTGTGAACAGAGATCACCAAGGGCACCGGAGCCTGCCAGCTTATTGATATGTCTCCATGCGAGCGGAATGGAGGGATCCAGCAGCATATCCTGATCATAGGTTGCATGAACACGCATGATCTTTCCGAGCTTTCCGGATTTTACCAGCTCTGCAATGTACTGGTTTGCAGGATTCATGATATTGGAAAAACCGCAGTAATTTACAACACCCTTTTCCTTTGCCAGATCAGCCAGTTTCCTGGACTGTTCTGCGGACAGTGACAGCGGTTTCTCACAGAATACATGCTTTCCGTTCTCCAGTGCAGCCTTGACCATCTCAAAGTGCATGCTGTTCGGAGTTGCCACATCCACCAGATCCACCTCAGGATCGGTAACAACATCCATCCAGCTGGTGGTATAGCGATTGTATCCCATGGTTGAAGCAAAAGCTGCAACCTGCTGTTCGCTTACATCACTAACCAGTTCAAATACCGGCATATCATCACCGAAGATCATTCTTGCATTGTGAAATGCGGTTGTGTGTGCTTTACCCATCCATCCTGCACCGATCAAACCGATTTTGATTTCTTTCATAATACGTCTCCTTTCGAATCTCTCTGCCCTTTTAGTTGTCGAAACAATTCACAATAGCTGCAGATTGTGAATACATGCTTTAATTGCTTTTTTCTTTGTGCTTTTGATGCACCTATAGTATCATTGAATACAGGAGGAATCACGCTCATGAAGTGTGAATAATATGCAATTATTGCTATTATTACCCGAAGAACTTGAAAATCGGGAAACTTGCGATAGAGCAGCGGTTTTTCAAAAGGAGAATCTTATGGATCTGCGTCAGAAGGGTGTGCTCCGAGCCGAATCGGGCATCATAGAGAAACAGGGAATCTACTTTCACAATGCTTCGTCATTTGCTCAGAGGTATCTTTACTACGGCCTCTGGGGCGCAGAATATGTCTGCGCCGAACCTTATCAGGTAAGAAGAAGCGACTTCAATGCTTTTTTACTGTTTTACATTCTTGAGGGATCCATGCAGGTCACCTATCGGGATCGTTCTTTTGCTGCAAAAGTCGGTGATGTGGTACTGCTTGACTGTCACTATCCCCATAGCTATGCGGCCGTAGAGAAGATACGCTTCCGCTGGTTTCATTTTCAGGGTTCCTCATCAGCAGCTTACTGTAAAGAACTGTGGCAGAGCAGCGGAGCACATTTTCCGGATTCCTCTGCCCTCGCCGAGGATTTCCGGCATATCCTTCAGCTATTTCAGCTGGGGCAGGAGGCGGATGATCTTATTTCGGTAGGAATACACAGGATTCTTGCCCAGCTCCATTCCGGTCTGGATTCCGACGGCAGGCCGGAGCAGCATCTGTCCCCGCAGATTGATCGGGCAAAGCAATGGATCGAGCAGCATTATTCAGAACCAGTCACTGTTGAGGAGGCGGCAGAGATTGCAGAGCTCAGCCGCTATCATTTTTCAAGACGGTTTCAGCATGAGGTTGGATCCACTCCCTATGCTTATCTGCTGGAACTGCGTCTTTCCTACGCAAAACAGCAGCTTGCCGAAACCGAAAACAGCGTGGAAGAGATTGCCTTCGACTGTTCCTTCTGTTCAGCCTCCAACTTTATCCGCGCATTTCGGAAGAATACAGGCATGACACCTCATCAGTTCCGGAAGATGACATATTAAGACTGTAAGCAAACACACTTTACTAATCGAGCGTAATTTACAAAGAGAATTTGTTTATTCTTAGCCAGGACACTCTTAATAGAACGAAGGGCCGTTGCGGCCATACCACGCATGTGGTACGGCCGCAACGGCCCTCTCATAGTTTTTGGGAACAGAAGGATCATCCCTCGTTCCGTTATAGTATGCTCGTCAACAGATAAATCATCGTAAACGCCAGTCCCAGCACGGTCAGCAGCAGTCCGAAGGAAAGGCTTGCACTGATCATCCGGTTTGTCTTTTTCAGGATATCCTCTCTCTCCGCAAAGGTTACCACGAAGGATTTCGTTCTGGGGTTGTTCCGCAGAACCGTCACATTCAGCACCTTCACAATGCTGTCCAGGAACCGTCCCAGGGTACGGGACACTCTGCTTCCGATCAGATCCAGGTGCAGCTCTGTCTTGCTCCTGTGTGTGGTGGAGCGGAAGAACAGCACCACAGAATCAACGAAGTGATCCAGCACCATGCTGAAGAATCCGGTTACCGCAATGGACAGATCCACCACCAGCAGCATGGGCTTCATGTGATCGATCAGAGCAGCTATGGATGCTACAGCAGTCGTCAGCAGTCCCTTCAGACTGAGATGCTCCAGCTGCTGCTCCCAGAGATCCACGTTCGGCACCACCTCAATGTACTCCTTCTGCCCGTTGGCATTCTTTGCCATCAGGCAGGTACGGATAAAGCCGAAGTATACGACGGAGCCGATGATCAGAGAGATCACGGCACCCTTCAGATTTTCCAGACTGAAATAGTGCACCGCATGCTCCGGTGAAACACCATACAGGAAGCCCTGAGCCAGATCCGCCAGCCGGTTCATAGTCAGATACGGCGTGAAGCCAAGGATCACAAGAAGGATCGTTGGAACACCGATGGCGAAGACGCTCTCCCTGTTCATGTACTTCTTCTTCGCATCGAATTCCTTCTGTCTGGTGAGATTTTCCTCCAGGAACACTGCCGCAAACAGCTTTGTCATATAGGCAAGGGTCATGCCTCCTGTAAACAGGAAGACCCATTCGATCACATGGATCCAGAGGGTTGGCTCTCCGTGATGGGCCAGCTCATGAGCATATTCCACGATACTCTCGTGCAGCAGGGTCTTACTGACATAGCCGCTCCAGCCCGGCACACCGCCGATAGAAAGGGCTCCCATCAGGAACATTCCCTTCAGCAGCGGCTTTCTTTTTCCGAAGCCCCGGATCTCATTGAGATTCAGTGCATGGAGATTCATGTAGACCACGCCTGCTGCCATAAACAGCACCAGCTTGATCATGGAATGGTTCACCATATGGAGAATCGTTCCTCTGACAGCAAGGGCATTCTCCTCGCCCAGCAGCTCCATCATTCCTGTTCCCACAAGAATAAAGCCGATCTGGGACATGGAGGAGCAGGCCAGAGTACGCTTCAGATCCACAGAGAAGAGCGCGATCAGAGCGCCGCCGAACATGGTCACCACGCCCAGAAACAGCACCAGCATGCCCCAGGAGGGATCATGGCGGAAAATCTCAGCGGATACGATCAGAATTCCGAATACACCGGATTTGGTCAGGACACCGGACAGCAGGGCGCTGGCCGGAGCCGGAGCCACCGGGTGTGCCATGGGAAGCCAGATGTGCACCGGGAACATACCTGCCTTGGCGCCGAAGCCGAAGAGCATGCAGGCACCTGCCGCATAGATCTGTATTCTCTTTGTATCCATGACCGCCGTCACAGCCTCGTGGATCTCATCCATCCGCAGGGTTCCCGTGGCATTGTACAGAAGAAACAGACCCATCAGCAGCACCATGCCGCCGATGATGGCAATGGCCAAATAGATATTTCCTGCCTTCATGGCCGCCTCCTTCTCGTCATGCACCACCCACACGAAGGAGGTCAGGGACATGATCTCAAAGAAGATAAAGGTGGTATAGAGATCCCCGGACAGGAATACTCCGATGGTAGCTCCCAGAGTAACCAGATAAAACAGATAATAGCGGTTCCTGTTGCGGTAGTGGGCGAAATACTCTCTGGAAAAGATTCCCGTCATCATCCACATCAGTGCCGCAATGGTTCCGTACAGCACACGGAAGCCGTCCATCTTAAAGTACAGACCCTGCATGCAGAAATCCTGCACCGTAAGCTCCAGCATGCCATTTTGAAAATAGCTCAGCACGCACCAGAGGATCAGAAGCATCTCCGCAATGACCGAGCCCTGCACAAACCGGTCACGCAGCTGTTTATTCGCCCTTCCGATCAGATAACTGACAAATGCTGCCAGGAAGGGAAACAGTACCGCAGCCAATAGTTCTATATTACCGGACAAAAGTCGTTCCTCCCTTCTTAATACAATCCGCCGGCAATGTCGCCCAGCACCCTCATAAGAGGTACAGACCACACACCGAGCACAATAATTACAACAGCAAACAGGATCAGCGGCAGCTTCATGTGCCAGCTTGGATCCCTGATCTCTTTTCCGCCGCTGACAGCCTCACCCTTTCCCGGGAACCAGGCCCGTACCACGATCGTCATGGTATAGATTCCTGTCATGAGTGCCGAATACAGAAGCACTGCCACTGCTGCATAGGCAAAGGGGAAGTCCCTTCCGCAGTCCATGGCTGCCGCAGCAATGTTCCATTTACTGATGAAGCCTCCGAACAGCGGGATACCCGTCAGGGACAGGCTGAAGATGGTAAATGTCACGAATACCACCGGCATTCTGTAACCGATTCCATCCAGCTCATCGATGTATTCCTTTCCGGTCTGGTGCAGAACGGCACCGGCTCCGAAGAAGGCTCCGATCTTCATGACCGCATGGATCACCATGTGAGACAGTCCCGCCAGAAGCCCCAGGGGGCTCATCATGGTGGCGCCCAGAAGAATATAGGACAGGTTGCTGACCGTAGAGTAGGCCAGTCTTCTTTTAAAGTGGGTCTCCTTCACTGCAATGGTGGATCCGTAGATAATAGTGATCATGGCGATTGCCATCACCGCATAATGTGCCCAGGTTCCCCGGATCACATCCGGTCCGAAGCAGTAGTAGGTCAGACGCATCACCGCAAAGGCACCGGCCTTTACCACCGCCACCGCATGAAGCAGCGCCGTTACCGGTGTCGGTGCCACGGAAGCCTTCGGCAGCCAGCCCTGGAAGGGAAATACCGCCGCCTTGACACCAAAGCCCCAGAAGGCCATCAGGTAGATCAGCAGGGTCAGATTGGAATTTCCTCCCACACCTGCACTGCCCAGAACGCCGCCGTAGGTGAATGTATTGCCCATTCCGTACCGGATAATAAACACCAGGGAGATAAAGGCAAATGCAGCACCTCCGATGGAATAGTACAGGTAGGACAGGCTGGCACGGATCGCCTTCTTCGTCATGGGATGCATGACCAGGTAGACAGAGATCAGCGTCAGAAGCTCGTAAAACAGATACATGGTCAGCAGATTCTTCGACATGGCAATTCCCAGCGTCACACCATAGGTACAGGTGTAAAATGCAAAGAAACTGGTGGTCCTCTCCTCATGCCGCATATACTCAAAGGCATACAACGTAGCAAGAGGCCAGAGCAGTGCAACGATGCAGGTAAATACAGAGCCCATGCCGTCCAGGCGAAGCGCAAAATCCAGATTTCCGGTCAGGTGGAACAGCACAAAGCCCTCGGCGGGATCATGGAAGGCCACGCAGTAGAGGGTAATGGCCGATGTCAGCAGCACCAGGATCTCCAGATACAGATTCCTCTTCTTATCCGGCAGATGCAGCAGGGGCATCAGGGCACCGCCAAGGATCGGGAGCACCACCGGAAATACCAGAAGTGTATTGATATTCATATCGTTCCCTCCTTATAAGATGCCTGCAGCAGCGTTCTGAAGGAAAGTGATCAGAGCAGTGGGGAACAGTCCGAATCCCACTGCGATGCAGGTCAGCACGATCATTGGAACCAGCATCAGCAGATTCGGCTCCTTCTTGACCAGACTGCCGTAATCATAGTCATTGCCCGGGAAGAAGCCCTTGATGGTAATGGTCAGCAGGTAACCTGCCGTCAGCATGGCAGACAGCAGCAGCACCACCGGTCCGATCCAGGAAAGGGCACCCATGCCGGATTCCAGTGAGCCGGTAGCAAGATACCACTTGCTGATAAAGCCGCTGGTAGGAGGAATACCGATCAGGGTGACAGATACAAGGGTAAAGCACCAGATGGTAACGGGCATCTCCTTGCCGATTCCCCGAAGCTCCTCCACCTTTGTTTTTCCTGTCTTGTAGATAATGGCACCTGCCACAAGGAACAGCGTATTCTTTACTGCGCTGTGGAAGATCACATAGGACAGGGCTCCGGTCAGAGCCTGGGTATTCAGCACGGACAGACCGAACATGATGTAGGAAACCTGGCTGACCGTGGAATAGGCCATTCTCTTTTTCAGCACCTTCTCCTTATAGGCCAGCATAGAGCCCATAAATACAGTGATCAAAGACAGAACCATCCAGACCGTCTGCACATAGGTGCCCCGGATATAGTCTGCGCCCACTGTAAAGAACACCACGCGGATTACAGACAGTACACCGAATTTTGTAATGACACCGGAAAGAACCGCACTGGCCGGTGCCGGAGCAACCGGATGGGCGGTAGGCAGCCAGCCGTGCAGCGGGAACATACCTGCCTTGGCACCGAAACCGATGATCATCAGCAGAACCGCCGCAAGCGTCAGTGCACTGCTTCCGGTGTAGGCATCTCCCAGGTTTGTGATCACGCCGCCTGCCTCAAAGGAGGCTCCCACTCCCTGCGCCGTGAAGTAGAAGATGCCGAACAGAGCTGCAAAGGCACCTGCTACAGAATAAAACAGATACTTCAGACCTGCCATGATCGCCTCATGCTTCATGGTGTGAAGCACCATGGGAAGAGAGGTCAGCGTCATCATCTCGAAGAACATGTAGAGAGTGATCAGATTGCCCGCATGGGTCAGACAGATCAGCACGCCCATGACGATCAGATAAAAGCCGAAGTACCGATCCTCATTCTCCTCATGCTTCATATATTCAAAGGCAAAGATGCCTCCCAGCGTCCAGGCCGTCACCGTGACGAGGCCGAAGACTCTTGTCATGTTGTCAACAATGAACAGAACAGGCAGATTCTCTGTCATGTTCCACAGAAGGAACTGCTGGTCTCCGGACAGCTCCAGAGCCAGTACAAGACCTGCTGTAATGACCAGAACCAGTCCGATCAGCAGACATTTATTTTTTCGATTTTTGAATCTTCCGCTGCAGATCAGCAGAAGAAGTCCTGCAGCCAGCGGCAGAAGCACCGCTGCAGCTAAAAACATTGCCGGATTCATCTGGCTTCTCCTTTCTTAACTGAACATTCCAAGACCCATCTGGATCAGATCCGTGACGGGCTGTGAAAACAAACCGAGTCCGAAGTTGATCAGAATCAGCACCAGCAGGGCAGCCTTTGCAGCAAGTCCTGTTCTGCTCTTCTTATCCTTCACCTCCTCCGGAATCTGTACCGGAGTGTAGATGCGGATCACCGTATGCAGGAAATACACTGCATTCAGAATCGTGCTGATCGCCAGAACGATCAGGGTGGACAGGGTTCTTGCGGCTCCCGCATCCAGTGAGGCACTTGCAAACAGGATCTTGGAAATAAATCCCGCCAGCATCGGCACACCGACCATGGACAGACTGCCGATCAGAAATGCCACTCCGGAGAAACTGTCCCGGAAGGCAGCACCCTGCAGATAATGGAATCGTCTCTGATTTCTGGAAACATCTGTCAGCCCCTTCGTAGAGAGGAACAGCAGCGATTTCGTAGATGCATGGGTCAGGATGTGGAACACAGCCGCTGTCATTCCCAGGGCGGTGCCCAGTCCGATTCCCATGTACACGTAGCCGATCTGCGCGATAGAAGAATACGCGATCATTCGATAGATATCATTGGCACGGATCGCTCCCACAGAACCAAGGATCATTCCCGTAAGGCCCAGAACAAAAAGGATATTCAGAATTCCGCTGTCCCGGATCCCGTCTATTCCTACTACTCTATAGAAGAATTTGATCAGGAACACGATATAGCTCTTGGACACAAGGCTGGACAGAATGGAACTGCTGGATATGGTGGAATATCCATAAGCATCCGGCATCCAGGAATGGAAGGGATACAGACCGCTCTTGATGGCAAGACCCACCGTGATCACACTGATGGTGATCAGAATCGGAACTGTCAGCGCACCTCCGTTGGCCTGCTCCACAGCTACAATGGCCTCATGGGCCGGCTGCATCAGAAGGTGTCCCGTGAAGCCGTACAGCATGGCAAGTCCCAGCAGCAGCAGACCGGAGCCGATGGAGCTCATGATCATATAGCGGATCGCCGCGATCAGGGATCGTCCCCTCTCCCGGATCATGATCAGTCCGCAGGCTGCGATGGTATTGATTTCCACGAATACGTACCCGGTGAACAGATCGTTGGTGTAGATGATCGCCAGAAGAGAGCTCAGCAGAAGATCGATCAGAATAAAGTACAGATTGATCTTCTCCTCCTTCACATCCTGAAATACGTGATCCATGCCCCCTGCCAGAGACAGCAGCATGATCAGGGAGAAGAAGGCGGCAAGCAATGTCTCCAGCACGCCCGCCCGGATCTCATTGCCCCAGGGAGCGGGGAATTTACCCATGGTATAGATAAAGGGCTCACCATTTTTCAAAACATAAGACAGCGAAGCAAGGGAAGCAAGGAAGACCAGTGTCACCACTGCCATGGTGACCCGTCTGGCGTGCTTTCCCTTCATCGGCGTGGAAATGATTCCCGCCGCCATGCAGAGCACAATGGAAAAGCCGGGGAAATTATGTACAAAACTCATGATTTCAGCTCCTCCCTCTGCATTTTCATTAAGATTTCATCCAGATCCAGAGAGTGATACTTCTGATACAGACGAATGGTCAGTGCCAGCATCAGAGCAGTGGTACTGACCGAAACAACGATACCGGTAAGAACCAGACCGCTGGGGATCGGATTGATATAGTAATCCATGTCCTTAATGCCGTCCACCAGAATGGGAGCTGCATGACCTTCAATATAACCCATGGCTGCCAGAAACAGGTAGACAGCGGTATCCATGATATTCAGACCGATGATCTTCTTGATCAGGTTTTTATGAAGAAGCAGTGTGGTGAATCCGATACCGAACAGGATCATGGCACAGGCCTCCTCCAGATTAGAGAACAGATATGGTCCCAGCATGTTACATACCTCCTCTTCTGAACATTGCAAAAAATGCATACATCGTACAGGCAACCTCAACGCCTACAAAGATATTGATGGGCAGGATCATTCCGCTGCTCAGGAGATTTCCCGGCGTTCCCAGAGGAATGATATTCTTCAGCATGTTGGCTCCCGTGTAAAAATAATAAGACATGGTGATGCTGTACAGACACAGAGCACCCACCTTTGCCACCTCATAGGTCTTCTCATTGAAGAACTTCTGAGTTTTATGGAAGCCGAAGGTTGTAACGTACAGGATCAGTCCCGCACCGATGACAGAGCCTCCGGAGAAACCGCCTCCCGGCGACAGGTGACCGTTCAGAATGATATAGATTCCAAACAGGAAGATGCAGGGAACCAGGATCCTGGTCACCATCTGCAGGATCATATCCGGCTTTGGCTCATACTGCCAGTCGGTCTCCTTCTCCTCCTCGATCTCCTTCTCGGATCTTTTCAGAAGAACCAGCACACAGGTTGCTGCAATAAACAATACGCAGGTCTCTCCAAAGGTATCGAACCCACGATAGCCCAGGATCATATTAGATACCAGATTGACGGAACCAACCTCGTCCGTTCCGTCTTCAATATAGCGCTGGACCACTTCATTTTCCGTAGGGTTGTCGGCAGAGCCGAACTTCGGCAGATAAGAAACAGTCAGCAGCAATAATGAGATCAGCAGCAGACAGAGGGCAACAGCGCCCAGTTTATACATGAAATTGTAGGAGCGCAGCAGCAGATTCTTTTCCACATGATCCAGCACCTCCTCCACCTGCTCCTTATCCAGCAGATCCGGATCCAGCATGTCTCTGCCCTTGACCTCTTCCTCCCGAAGATGCTTCGACTCCAGCTTTCCTTCAAAAGGATCCAGATCACCATTGACCCAGCGTTTCAGCTTATTGAAAAACTGGTCCTCCGGATTTCCAATTATTTTACTCATCCTTATCCTCCTCCGAAAGAATTCTGATCTTTCTCAATGTAACGAAAAAGAGAATACTGCTGATTCCTGCGCCCACCGCAGCCTCTGTAATAGCCAGATCCGGGGATTCCAGCAGAAACCAGATAATAGACATAATAAGACTGTAGGCCATAAACACGATCACGGAGATCAGCTGGTTCTTAAACAGACTGGCCGCCAGCGCACAGAGGATCAGAAAGCCCAAAAGCGTAATTTTAAACAGTTCCATCTTCCGGCACCTCACATTCCTTCTCAAGCTCTTCATTGACAGTAACTTCCATGTTCGCGATCATATGGGAGGAAACAGGGCCTGCCACCCAGAAAAACAGGACGATCAGTGCCAGCTTCAGAGTTCCGAAGCTGAAGCCGCTGAGGATCATCAGACCAATCAGAATAAACAGGATACCCAGAGAATCACCCATGGCTGCTGCATGCATTCTGTTCAGAACATATTTAAAACGAAACACGCCCAGAACCGAGCAGCACAGAGTCCAAAGTCCGATCAGCAGAAAGGGAATACTGATAATTAATTGTAACCATGCAATCATTTCATCGCCTCCTCTTCCTGTCCGGCAAGATCTGCCTGTACCTGTTCCATCTCATCCGGCACCGCCTCTTCCTGACGTTCCAGATTTCCCTTGAGTTTCTTTTCCTTGTAGGCTCCCTGATAGATCTTGGTGAGCACAACCACACCAAGAAAGCTGATCATCGCATAGATCAGACACACATCAAAGAGATAGGTCTCCCGCATATACAGTGCAAGGATCGCAATCTCCACAATGGTCATGGTGCCGATCATATTGATGGCAACAACCCTGTCCGTGACACGGGGACCAATGATCGCTCTGATGAGGCAGATCATCAGCAGAATGCCGATCACGACCATGCAGCCCAATAAAAATCCATGATATACAGATTCGTACATTATTTCACCGCCTCCATTTTCTCCAGTAATTCCACAAAAATCGAAGCATCCATTCCCTCTGCAAAGTCTTTATCCAGACAGTGTACATAATACTCACTGCCCTCCAGACGAACGGTGATCGTTCCCGGAGTAAGGGTAATGGAATTGGCAAGGAGCACCTTCGCCGCCTCACTTTTCAGATCAGAATGAAAATGCACGATCACAGGCTCAGCCGCCAGCTGAGGCGTCAGGATAAACCGCATCACCTGTCTGTTTGCCTTCAGGATCTCCCAGATCAGGATAAGGACATAGTGAACAAACATAGGCAGCCGCTTCATAAAGCGCAGATCCTTCTGCAGCGACAGTCCCAGGATCCTGCAGCAAAATGCGTACATGGCACCGCAGATCACCAGACCGAACAGAAACACTTCCAGCGTGAATCTGCCGTTCAGAATGATCCACAGCAGTAATAACCCTAAATACATATCTAACCTCCTTCTTTATAGTTTTTATACTTTTTTAATGATTGTGGCCTAATACTTTATTATTATAAACCCTTGTGCATTCTTTGATAAGGGAAAAATCTCACAATTATCTTCTCAGATAATGATCATGAAAATGTTACGGTTCACGGAATGCAGAAACAGGAAAGTCACAAAAACAGGGCTGTCGCACTAACTGCTACAGCCCTGTCTTTTCATATCGGAGCGTTCACCTGCATTACACAGTGATCAGCTCATATTCTCTCGTTCCGATTCCGATCTTCTCCGCATGCTCCAGTGTCTCCTTCCAGCGAACGTTCGGGTTGGAATCCATGAAATGATCGTGGTGATGCTCCCAGCCCTCACTTGCCAGGTTGTCACCCAGCTGGGAATTGCGGATCGGCTCCGCCTTCAGGCAGGCATCCGCACAGGCCTGATCCAGAGCAACTGGGTCAAAGGATGCAAACATACCGATATTCGGAAGGATCGGTGCGTCATTCTCAGAATGACAGTCGCAGTTCGGTGAAATGTCCATCACCAGACTGATATGGAAATTCGGTCTTCCGTCCACAACCGCCTTGGAGTACTCAGCGATCTTGCAGCCCAGGATCTCGTTTGCATTCTCATTCGGATTAAAGATCGCATCGAAGGCACAGGCACCGATACAGCGTCCGCAGCCCTTGCAGATATCCTGATCGATCACTGCCTTCTTATCTACATAGCTGATCGCATCGGATCCGCACTCCTTGGAGCAGCGCTTGCAGCCCTTGCATTTCCTTGTTTTCACCACCGGTTTTCCCTGATTATGCTGGTGCATTTTTCCTGCACGGCTTCCGCAGCCCATACCGATATTTTTCAGCGCACCGCCGAAGCCGGTACACTCATGGCCTTTAAAATGGTTCAGAGAGATGAACACGTCTGCATCCATAACCGCCCGGCCGATGTAGGCCTCCTGACAGTACTCGCCGCCTTCAATAGGCACAGCAATGTCATCGGTGCCTCTGAGACCGTCACCGATAATGATATGACAGCCGGTGGACAGCTCATTGAATCCGTTCTCCTGCGCACAGCTGATGTGCTCCAGCGCATTCTTTCTGGATCCCGGATACAGGGTATTGCAGTCCGTCAGGAAGGGCATGCCGCCGCCTTCCTTCACCAGATCAGCCACAGCCTTTGCATAGTTCGGACGCAGGAACGCCACATTGCCCAGCTCACCGAAATGCATCTTGATCGCAACAAACTTGTGATCCAGCTCCATTTCCTGCAGTCCTGCAGCAACACAGAGCTTTTTCAGTTTCTTGGGAAGTCCTACATTATTCGTAGTTCTGAAATCAGTAAAATATACCTTGGATTTTTCCATAATACACACACTCCTTAGCTTATTATCTCGATTGCTTATTCTCTTGATTGTTTATTCTCTCGACAGTTTATTCTCTCGATTTACCTATCATATCATATACAGGTGCCGGAAACCAATCATTTCCTATGTCGGCACAGGGATTTTGCTTTTCTCCGGTTTCCTGTGCCGATGACCTGCTTTTCAGGCACCGTATTTACGCAAAGTGCACAATTTTACTATTTCATTTTGATATATATTTAACAATATTGTTTTTTTCTCTTGCTTTTTATACAATCCGATGGTATTGTTAAAAACATCACAGGAATGTTTTATTTTTAACATGAGCGTTAAGCTATTAACTTAACAAATAAAATATGTTCCTTAGCAAGAAAAAGCAAACGGAAAAGCAAAAAGAAAAAGAGGTAAAAGATTATGAAAGTTGGAATTATCGGATCTACAGGAACCATGGGTAACGGAATTGCACAGGTATTTGCAGCTGCTGAATGCGTGGATGCCGTATTTTTAAGCGGTACAACCAAAGAGCGGGCAGAAAAAGGCAAAGCGATGATCGATAAGACCTATAAAAAACGAATGGCACGAGGCAAGCTGAGTCTGGAGGCTGCAAACTGGATGCTGGAGAAGATTGAGACCGGCACTCTGGAGGGCTGTGCTGACTGCGACATTATTGTAGAGTCCGCTCTTGAGGATATTGACCTGAAGAAAAAAATCTTCACACAGCTGGATGAGCTGTGCAAAGAGGACTGTATCTTCGCTACTAATACATCTTCTATCTCTATCACAAAGATTTCCAACGGAATCAATCATCCCGTCATCGGCATGCATTTCTTCAACCCGGCACCTGCCATGAAGCTTGTTGAGATCATTGCCGGATACAATACACCACAGGACGTCATTGATAAGATCGACCGACTGGCGAAAGATATCGGCAAAACACCGGTACATGTAGGTGAGGCTGCAGGATTCGTCGTAAACAACCTGCTGATTCCGATGATCAACAGTGCTGCATTCCTGAAGATGGAGGGCGTTTCCGATATCAAGGGAATTGACGATGCCATGAAGCTTGGTGCGAACCACCCGATGGGACCTCTTGAGCTGGGCGATCTGGTAGGTCTTGATATCTGCCTGACCATCATGCGCGTTATGTTCGATGAAACCAAGGATTCCAAATACAGACCATGTCCGCTGCTGACCAAGATGGTGCGTGCAGGAGACCTGGGAAGAAAGACAGGCAAAGGCTTCTACATTTACAATGAAGACGGAAGCAAGACCCCGGTGGATGCAATCTGAATCTGAACGCAGATAAGCAATCCCCCGTCTCTAAGTCTAGAGATGTAGCCGCGGGTAACGGGTGGATGCTTATGTCCGCTTTACTTCAGCGGCGTCCTTTGATATATTATCTCCGAGATTATTCCAATATCCAGCCATGTGCAGAACTCTCCCAAAAATGTTCTGAACAGCTGTATCTATCATATACCTCGGAGAACACAAAATGAAACAACACAAAAGACAATTTCTACATATACTATTAGCCTGTATCTGGATGATCACCATATTCTGGTTTTCCTCCCGTACCGGCGACGATTCCTCAGCGCAGAGCAGCACCATTGTCGGACTGATCGAAGACCTCCTCTCTTCGATCCGATCCCATTGGTCCGCCGATACCCAGCAGGCATTTGTTTCCATTGTCACTCTGCTGGTTCGAAAAGCCGCTCATGCGACAGAGTATCTGATACTGGGACTTTTGTTTCTGGGAAGTCAATCCCGGAACCGTCCCCTGAAAAAGGCTGTTCCTGCAGCCTGGATTCTGGCCGTGTGCTATGCAGCCACCGATGAGATCCATCAGTATTTTGTACCCGGAAGAGCCTGCCGGTTCACGGATGTGATCATTGACAGCTGCGGAGCCGCAGCCGGACTGCTGGTCTTCTGTCTGATCCATCGATACAGAAGCAGGAACAAGTCATAAGAATGACATAATCACCCTATTTTTCTATATTTTCTATTCTAAAAACAGCAGCACCGGCTGAGAAATAATCTCTCAGACCGGTGCTGCTGCTTTTCCTCACCTCAACCTCTCCAGCGTCCTCTTCGTCAGCTCCCAGGTCCGTGCGGTGGACTCAATACTGAGCCGCTCCTCTGTGGTATGGATGTTGTGCATCTGGGGACCGTAGGACAGGCAGTCCAGATCCGGCAGCTTTGACAGAAACAGTCCGCACTCCAGACCTGCATGGATTCCCATGACCACCGGCTCCGAACCGTACTGCTCCCTGTATACCTCCACCATGGTATCCCGCAGCAGGGATTCCGGTCTGTATTCCCATCCCGGATAGTTGCCGAACACCTCAACGGAACCGCCTGCCAGCTCCACCAGTCCGCGAACCTGATCCAGCAGGTAGGCCTTTTCCGTCTCACTGGAGCTGCGAAGTGCCGAGGTGAATACCACCGCATTTTCTTCCGTAGATACGATTCCAAGATTCAACGAGGTCTGCACCATATGTTCCATATCCGGATTCATTCTTCGAATACCGTCAATGTAGTTCAGCAGAAGGATCACCGTCTTATCTGTAGAGGCCTTTGTGAAGCAGGAAACCGCTGCTTCCGGAACAGAGGTTACGGATAACTGAACTCCCTTCTCTACAGAGGCATACTCCTCATTGATCACTGCCACCGTTTCCTTCATGATCGTTTCAGCTTCCGCAGCATCCTCCGGATCCACCAGAACTGATGCCTCACTGAATACGGCAATGGCATTGTCCTTATCACCGCCGGAGATCTCTACCAGACGCATATCGATCCTTGAACGAACTGCATTCAGCACACGTCCCATCACAAGGTTGGCATTCAATCGTCCCTTGTCGATCTCCACACCGGAATGGCCTCCCAGAAAGCCGGACAGCTTCACCTGCAGAACCGTTCCTTCCTTTTCCTCTGTTTCATAGGGTACCGATGCCTGTGCACGAAGGCCTCCTGCGCAGCCCACTGTAAAGATTCCTTCATCCTCAGAGTCAATATTCATGAAGATACGTCCCTTCAGGTCGGAGGCATCCAGTGCGGCCGCACCTTCCATTCCAACCTCTTCCTCAGTAGTCACCACCAGCTCCAGCGGCGGATGGGGAATACTGTCAGAATCCAGCAGTGCCAGACCGTAGGCCACAGCGATACCGTCATCACCGCCCAGAGAGGTACCCTTCGCACTGATCCAGTGCTCTCCGTCAATCTCCAGCACCTCCAGATCCAGTCCCTCAGTCGTCAGATCCTTCGGACAGCTGTCCTCCTTTACTGCCACCATATCCATGTGTCCCTGAATGATCACCGGAGCAGAAGTCTCATAGCCTTCTGTCCCCTCCTTCCAGATGATCACATTCTTCGCCTCATCCTGTCTATAGCGCAGGTTCCGTTCCTTTGCAAACTGTACCAGATAGTCGCTGATCTTCCCTACATTGCCGCTTCCGTGGGGAATGCTGCAGATCTCCTCAAAATATGCAAGAACCTCCTTGGGTTTGTAATTTGTCAAAACACTCATGCTGTATCTCCTTGATATACTTTTACTCATACTTATTTCCTGATGGAAATCTTACTTATTATATCTCAGAATACCAGCTAATTCCAACCACTATATTTCGCATGAATGAATCGGGATAATGAAGAGATTTATATTGCATTCCAATAGAGCAGGAAGATCAATACACATCCCCATGCATTTCCGGTGATTTTACGAACAATAAGCATCCCATATATAAGGAACATATAGATGAATCCGATAATATATTCCCAATATGTTTCTGTACGAAAAATAATTCTTTATTACCGATAATAAAAGGAGCCGCCTCATTGGCGACTCCTTTTCACTGATACGCAAACACTGCTTTTATAAAACGAAATTAATTGTTTGTACGTCTCCTAATCAGCAGGAGCATTCCTGCAGCAAGTGCAAGTATCAGACCAAGGAATGTATATCCCTGTGTTCCTATGCCTCCTGTTTTCGGAAGCTCGTAACCTACATTATTCTTTACCGTAAGTGTAGTGACATTGTTGTTAGTAGAAACAAAGGCATCTGCACTGGTTGTAGTAATGTTACCTTCTAACGAAACAACAATTTCTACATCCTCTGTTAAGAGATTGTAGCCATCCGGCGCTTTCTTTTCTTCCAGATAATAAGTACCGAAGGTAATACCCTTTACTTCTGCAAGTCCATTTTGACCAACTGTAATTGAAGTTGCATTGTTTTTATAGGATGTCCATCCAGTAATCGTACCATCCTTCAATAGAGCATATTCATATTCGTTGCTGCCTTCTGTACCTCTCGAACGATATAGAATAAATTCCGCATTCGTAAGTACGGTTTCCGTATTGTCAGCATCAACCTTTTTCAATGTAAACTCATATTTTTTCGCTTCATTGGAAATCTGAAGGGGCACATTTGCGATCAATGTATAATCGTTTTGATCTATACTTTCCGGAATACTCTCAACAAAGATCTTCTGTGCAGCTGTATGCTCTGCATCTGTATTACCGTACTTTCTGAAGCTGAAATAATACTTCTTTTCATTGCGAATATAACCAGTAGGTGCCTCTTTCTCCTGTAAGTAGTAAAGCGTATAGGGCTCTAATACCAACGCGTCGTCTCCGGTACCTGCAATCGTTTTGAATGTCAGATTTCCGGTAGTATCCGTTGTACCGGATGCCATCTCTTTACCACTGGCATCATAAAGACCAAACACTGCTCCGGCTAAAGGCTCATTCGTATCACTGACTTTTCTAAGTGATACCGCATAGGTTTCACCAGTGGTAGTTACATTGAGCAGTCGGGCCACTGACGTTTGAACCGTCTGATCTTTACCCTCCCAGGAAAGGGTCGCTGTATTGGAGTAGGGCAGATCCATCTGGGGATTTAATATCTCAGCATAATATGAAATAACGTATTTCCTTGTGCCAGGATTTGGTATCTCAATTTTAAAGGATGCCGGTGAAACATCATAATTAATCGTGTAATCTCCGGATGTAAGGACTCTACCCTCCTTATCGCTCGCATCTTCATAAGCTTTGACAACAAAGGGATACCTTTCGGTTACCTTCATTGTCAGAGCGTCACTTAAGGTATCCGTAATCGTAATAGGTGATGTTGATCCCGCCGGAACCAATGGATTATGATCCGAGTTGACAGTAATGGTATACTGAGCAATATAATCGTTATCCGGATCATCATCAGCGTTATAAACCGGTGTGCCGGTCAGTGCTTTTCCGATCAGAGAAAGGTTAACCTCTGTATTAGATGACCAAAGCCAGTTACGGTTAGTAAGCCCATTATCTTTTCCAGTATATTTACCCGTATACAAGGTACCGTAATTTCGGAATACAGCCCCTGTGAAGATACCATAGGTATCATTTAGTTCTCTTACTTTATCAGCCGGTGTGGTGTATGTAAGGTCCACTGTCACCCTTGTATTCATGGTCCAGCATGCACAGTACTGTGTACCTGATGATGATGTTGTCATATTTGCCTGACAAGCTCCGGCAGTACTATCCCAATCACTGCAATG
>JAUNAJ010000011.1 GCA_030527645.1 Lachnospiraceae bacterium
GCTGCCTTGAGACCGTATTATATTCTCTCTTTCATATGTCAACCTTTTGCAATTCTCCATCAAAATATTGCTCCTGAAAATATATGGCTTCCAGAATTTCTTCATCCGTGTACTCAACGGATAAATCCAACGAAACGATCCATTTATCTTCTACATCATGGAATCGGTGATATACAGCAATTACCGTTCCTTCGAAAGTTTTAAGAACATCCTTTGTTCCCAAAACATAGACATCCTGCTCTGCGCCATCACCTGCAAGTACCCCTTCAACATATCCATAATTTATTGGGTAAACAATATCGGGATGACGAGGGTGCACGCTTCCTGCCGGACGATCCACGATTCCCTTAACTCTTTTTCCAATGACGCTCATCATAGTCCTGGTCTCCCAATTATTCTTGTTTTTGTAACCCATGCAATTCAGAACTAAGGACTCCGTAAGATTTCCGGATTTCACCTGCTCCAAATCATCCTGTAATAGGGAACCACATCGTCTACAACTTCCAACACAGTCCATCCGTGATGCAGATAGAACTGGGAGGCTCTTTGATTCTCAACGACACATTTCAGGGTCAATGGTTTTTCGGGATGCTTCTCTTCCCACGGGAACTCATCGACTCGAATGGTATTATATGTACCACGAAGCGATTCGATATCTTTTGATTCTGCTTTTCTAATAATCATAATGATTTACTCATGCCTATCATTGCTTTTGTGCTCGAACCGCATAGAAGTTAGGAATATTATGCTTAGCCAGATTTCCATCACTGCTCATGTCTTCATACAATCCGGTAATGGTAAATCCTGCCTCGATCAATCCGCCAAGCTGCTCCTCAAGCGTGTGGGAGAATTGCACTCCATAGTCGCCTTGTTGAAGCATGTCCATCTGGCTCTTATCTTTCAAAGGATTAAATGGCAGCGTATAGGTCAACGTGTTTTCTGAATCATCAAAAATATAATTGACAACTTGATCATAGCCGCCGAGAAGTACTCCTCCGTCTTTCAGGATGCGGGCGCACTCTTTATGCAGAGGCCTGACGTCCTCAATATAGCAGGTCGAAACCGGTGCGAAGATCAGATCGAAACTTTCGTCAGCAAAAGGCAGCGGTTTTGTCATATCAGCACGGATGATTTCTATATCATAGCCTTCGCGTTCCGCAATGAGACGCTCGGATTCAAGCTGGCGGGGAGAATAATCCAGTACTGTGCATTCTGCACCCAGGGCAGCGAAAATCGGCATCTGCTGTCCCCCGCCGCTGGCCAGACCGAGCACTCTTTTGCCCTTCAGCTCTCCGAACCATTCATGGGGCACCGGCTTTTGCGGCGTAAGCACTACATCCCACTCACCATTTACTGCGTTCACATAGTCCTCATGGGAAATAGATTGTCCCCATTCCCAGCCTTCTTCGATCCAGCGGTCAATGGTTTCGGCATTGATGTCCTGATAACTCTTTTCCGGCTCCTCACCAATCACAAGATCTGTAATCTCCTCTGCAGATGATACGATGATTTCTGCCTTATGAGCTTTAAGGAATTCACGTGACCGAAAGCCCCAGTCTACACTGATACAATTCATCCCGCTGTTTGCAGCAGTCAGCAGATCAATTTCTGAATCTCCGATATAAACAGCATCCTCTGCTTCTACATGCAATGCTTTCAATACATAGTCGCACATATCCCGGGAAGGCTTTCTGGCAAGAGGAGGCTTCTCTCCCAGTACAAAATCAAACTGACCGGGAAAACACTCCTGTGCCAGAGGCTGTACTGCTTCATCCGGTTTATTGGAGACCACGGCGCAGATCACTCCGGCTGCTTTCAGCTTCGTTAGAAGCTCCGGAATTCCGGGATAAGGTCCGGTTTTGTCCTTGCAGTGCGCATTGTAGTAGGGCTTATATACTGCAATCAGACGGGCGATTTCTTTATCATCTACACCGGGTACCGATTCATGTCCACGGGTACCTATGATTTCAAGCTTCTCTTCGCTCATTCCCTGCTCTGCTGCCAGGGCTCTTTTCATGGCAACCTCTACACCGCTTCCGAAGAAATTCCGGACATGCAGAGGGGTATAATCTGCCCGGTGACCGCAGATACGCATGGCATAATTCATCGCATCCGTAAGATCATCCAGGGTATTCAGGACGGTTCCGTCCATGTCAAAGATTGCTGCTTTATAATGCATGGTTACTCCTTTTCAATACTGTATTTGTACTAAGTATGACTGTATCAATTCTTACACATAATTTATGTTAAGTCAATTCGATGACGATTGTGCGATTCCGGATGATTTTTTACCGTTCACAATAACTCTTCATCTGATACTTGTACAGTATCTCATTAGTGATTTCCGCTGAGGGAAATTCTGTGCCTGCCAGCATTTTAACGGGCATGATCCCCATCAGAGAGTTCGTAACGAAGCATTCGTCTGCCTGAAGGACGTCCTCAGGATAGAGTACCGTTTCTTTGCAGGGAAAATTTTCCAGAACAAACCGGCGCATGATTCCGTTCAGAAGTCCGCATGAAACGGTCGGTGTTACCAGTCTTCCGTCGAACACAAAGAAAATATTGGTGGTGCTTCCCTCTGTCAGCTCACCTCTTGTGTTCAGAAAGATACGCTCATCGACCGGCAGGCTGGATGTTCTTCTTTTTTCGAGAATATTGTCCCCGTAATTCAGGGTTTTATGATACACCAGCGGAGAGGTTTCATTTCTTATAACAGCGGAGTAATCAAGACAAAAGCCCTGACGGATCCGTTCCGGTGTGTAGGGATTGGACCGCAGCATCATCAGTTTGTTCTTTTCAGTAACAAGAATTTTCATTGCCTTCATTTCATCATGCCTGTTCTCATCACTATGTTTCAGCTCCTTTTGCTGCTTCAGCCAGGCGGCGGCCTCCTCCGCAGATACCTCTTGAGGTATGTGCAGTGCCTGGAGAGATTGATTCATTCGTTCGATATGCCAGTCAAGGAATTCCGGCTGTCCGCTGCGTATACGGATTGTTTCAAAAACACCGAGACCGAACTGCAGCCCGTCATCTAACTGTATGTTCATAGATATCTCCTTTCAGCGGCTTGGCACCCATGGCGTCCAGCAAAGCCTTTGCTTTCTGCCAGGTCTCTTCATATTCAAATTCCAGTTCTGATTCGCAGGTGATTCCCCCGCCGACACCAAGATGATACACACCGTCCTTATACACTGCAGTGCGAATGACGATATTCAGATCGCAGTCTCCGTTCAGGGAAAGATAACCGATGGATCCTGTATACAGATTGCGTCTGCTCCGCTCTTCCTGATCGATCAGCTCCATGGCCCGAAGCTTGGGTGCTCCGGTGATGGAACCTCCCGGAAATGCTGCCTGGATCAGATCCATTGCATTGTTTTCAGGCAGCAGCTGTCCGACCACATTGGATTCCAGGTGAAACACTGTTGCATAGGTCTCCACCTTGAACAGCTCTGTGACCTGTACGGTGCCAGGCACACAGACCCGGTTCAGATCATTTCGTTCCAGATCTACGATCATCAGCAGTTCACTCTGATCCTTCTCAGAATGTGCCAGCTCCTCTTTTAATGCCTGATCCTCCTCCGGTGTATGTCCTCTTCTCCTTGTTCCTTTGATCGGTCTTGTGGTGATTATTCCGTCCTTCATCTTCATGAATCGTTCCGGTGACGCACAGACGATCTGGAAATCACCATAGTCCAGATAGGCACCGAAGGGTGATGGATTCCTGTCACGAAGACGGGAAAATAATGCAAACGGCGGACAGGCCTCTTTGATCTGCAGCTGATGGGTCATATTTACAACATATATGTCTCCCTCAATAATATAATGGATCATGTGATCCACGGCCTTCATGTAGTCTTCCTGTGAGAAATCTGCAAGTACTGCAGGGGAGTTCGTATTTCCGGGTGAAAGATCTGATTTTGTATCGCGCATATAAGCTGAATCATCAGAATCTTTGGATGAAAGTAAAGCAGGAAAATCGGTTCCGGACGCAGTTTCCGATTCTGATATCTGTTCCAGAAGCTTCAAAATCGCGTTGATGACTGACTCTTCCGGTCCGGTTTTACCATTTGCGGCAATCGTCAGGGTGCAAGTTCTATGGTCTTCGATGATAAAGCAGTCATAAAATTTCAACATGCAATCCGGAATATCCAATTCCTTTTTATGCCGGCTTGTTACTCCTTCCTTCACCCGTCCGTAGTCATAGGAAAAGTAACCAACGGCACCTGAGGTCAGCGGAAGATCTGAAGATTGTTCCTCCCGGTGTATATTAAGATACTCCTTCATGTACTGTGCAAAGGTCTCTTTAATGGGTCGGCCGTCAACAAAACAGATTGAATCCTTCTCTTCTACTGTCAGATAGGGTCGACAGGCCAGAATGGAGAAGCATCCCCGGTCTGCATTTCTCAGACTGGAGTCAAGAAATACTGCATGCTCCCGCTTTGCCAGCTCTTTGTGGATCCTGTGGATCGACGGGTATGTATTTAGTTTCATTAATTCACTCATTTGAAGTATGCTCCTTTCCGGATGAAATCGAGCTCGCGAGCCCTGGCGCAGGGCGGTTATGACCAGTGGATTTACATGAGCTCCGTCCGCTGTGGAACGTAGAATCCGTGCACGTTCCCGTGGACGTAATGTTCTTCTCACAGATGTTCTTGAAATTCCGCAGCAGCTCATGGCCGTATTCCGTTAGAACTGCCTCCGGATGGAACTGTATTCCGTATATGGGATACTGCCTGTGCTTCAATCCCATGATCACTCCGTCCTCTGAAGTAGCTGTTACCAAAAGGTCGGCAGGCAGATTGGCAGAATTAACTGCCAGAGAATGATAGCGCGTGACCTTGTACTGCTGGGGAAGTCCGAGGAACAGTTCCGAACTGCTGTGAGTAATACGGCTGATCTTCCCGTGTATGGGGGCAGCTCCGTGGGTAACTTTCGCCCCATAGTGATGGGCAATCAGCTGATGTCCGAGACAGACGCCCAGGATTGGAACCCTTTCTTCGAATTTACACAATATCTGCCGCGACATCTCTGCATCCTCCGGTCTTTTTGGTCCGGGAGATATTATGATTCCTTCAAGATTATCGGATTGGTACAGGTTCTCCAGCTCATTCATAGATACCTCGTCCGCTCTCCGGACAAGGATCTCACATCCGTTCTCCTGCATATACGCATAGAGATTGTAGACAAATGAATCATAGTTGTCGACCATGTAATACATACTGTTCTCCTTTCTGTTGTGCCGCATTGGCAGTAAGATTGCATGCCCGAAGGTGTCAGATGCTCTTATTCATATACGTGAGCTTATGATTTGCACTCTTTCCTTTTCGATGGAAGTTTATCCTGCAAAGACAAAAAGAGCCCATCCGGGACAGCAACCGATACAAGTACATGTACAGTCGTTATCCCGAATGGGCTCAGGTCCGTAACTGTTTTGGAACAGAGGGACGGTGGCACCGTTCCACTAATCCGTTAACGCAGTCTGCGAAGCAGTTTTTCAAAATACTCCGGCAGAGGTGCGCAGCATTCAATCATTTTACCGGTGGAGGGATGTATAAATCCCAGCACCATGGCATGCAGGGTCTGTCCCTGCAGACCTGCGATGGCAGGCTTTGATGGTCCGTAGACGGTATCTCCCAGAAGGGGATGTCCTATTGAAGACAGGTGTACGCGGATCTGGTGCGTTCTTCCTGTTTCCAGCTGGCACTCGATGTAGGAATATCCCTTCAGCCGTTCCAGAACTTTTACGTGGGTAACGGCGGGTTTTCCGTTTCGAACGTTCATGGCCATCTTTTTTCTGTCAGTGGGATGACGGCCGATATCACCCTCAATGGTCAGAGTTTCTTCATTGAAATATCCCTGCACGATGGCACGGTATTTTCTGGTGATGCTGTGCTCTGCGAGCTGCTCTGCCAGGCACTGGTGCGCTTTGTCATTTTTGCAGATCACAAGGGCACCGGTGGTATCTTTATCAATTCTATGGACGATACCGGGTCTCAATACTCCGTTGATGCCGGAGAGATTCCCGGCACAGTGATACATGATGGCATTCACCAGTGTATGCTCATAATGTCCGGCTGCAGGATGCACGACCATATTCTTGGGCTTATCCACCACAAGGACATCCTCATCCTCGTACAGGATCGACAGAGGGATATTCTCGGGCTGTATGTCCGGCTCCTGCTCCTCGGGGATCTCCAGACAGATCTGATCCCCTTCCTGGATCCGGTAATTGGATTTCACCGGTTTTTCATTCACCCGGACGCCGCCGCCCTTCAGTATTTTCTGAATATACGAACGGGACAGGTTCTCCAGCTCACCTGCAAGAAAGCTGTCAATGCGGACTCCTTCCTGCTCTGATTCTATTTGAAATGTTACTAAATCCATGGATTTCCTTTCATCTGGTGCACTGATATTTCATACAATAGATCATTTTGTATTATTTTTCTTGCCGGATAAAAAAGCAAAATCCTCATCCTTGTATTTGAACAAGATCAACAGGATGAGTACCGCCATGGAACAGGTTACATAGATATCGGCAATATTAAAGATCGGGAAATCGATCAGCCTGAAATAAATAAAATCCACAACGTATTTCATAGTGATCCTGTCGATAAAATTTCCCACTGCTCCTGCCAGAAGAAAGGTTACTGACAGGATTGCCGGCAGATAATAGCCTGTTTTCGGAACCTTTACAAAGAACCACATGGCCGCACAGATAAACACTGCGGTCAGGATCCAGAAAAACCACTGCTGGTTCTGCAGCATGCCAAAGGCTGCTCCGTGATTCTCCAGATAGCGCAGCTCCAGAACACCGGAAATCAGTGTAATGGGCTCCTGACCTTTCAGATGAAGTACACACAGGTGCTTTACCCATTGATCCAGGACAACCAGTACTGCTGTACAAAGAAGAATCAGAGTCAGAGCGATGGATGTTTTTGTTTCTTTCATGAATTCACTCCCATGCTGTATATCTTTTAATCGACCGGGTCATTGCACGTCACCTGCAGAGGCGGGAGTCTTCTCGCCTGACATAAACTCCTGCAGTGCGGAACGCATCTCCTCATCAGATATGCTTCTGTCTATTACGGCGTTTCCGATTCCGTTCAGAAGGATAAAGCGGATATGTCCTCCCTCCATCTTTTTATCGGATTTTGTGGCAGTAATGATCTCTTCCACAGACAGATCGCTTACCTGTGAAGGAAGTGAAAATGTCTCGTTCAGACGAAGAATCAGATCCAGATCTTCTTTAGGGATCAGTCCCTTCTGATAGGACATCCAGGCTGCAGCGACGGTACCGAAACCGACACAATGGCCGTGAAGCATGGTGAAATTTTTCAGCTTTTCAACAGCATGCCCCAGTGTGTGCCCAAAATTAAGGATCGCACGAACTCCGTTTTCCTTTGGATCCTCTTCTACAACCTTTGCCTTGATCTTACAGCATTCCTGCACCATATGATCCAGAGTCTTAGCATCCTTCTCGAGGATTTCTTCAGTATAAGCGTCGATCCACTCATAGAACTCTCTGTTTCGAATGAGTCCGGACTTCAGAACCTCGCCCATTCCGGATGCGAACTGGTCATCGGGAAGGCTTTTCAGAACATCGGTATTCATATACACAAGACGGGGCTGGTAAAATGCTCCAACCATGTTCTTATAGGCATCATAGTCAACACCGGTTTTTCCTCCAACGCTGGAATCCACCTGGGAAAGCAATGTAGTAGGAATCTGTACAAAATCTACACCGCGAAGATAGGTGGCTGCTGTGAAGCCGGTCATATCACCTACCACGCCGCCGCCGAGGGCAATCAGCAGATCTTTTCTTTCAAAATGCTCCCGGATCAGAAAACCATAGATTTTCTGGATCTCGTTCAGATTTTTATGCTCCTCCCCTGCGGGAAGTACATAGCTGAATACCTTCTTATTCATTGGCGCAAGTGCCTGTTTTACCTGATCCAGATACAGCTTTTCTACATTGGTATCTGTGATTATGCAGACTTTCTGAAAGGGAAGGCCTGCAGCAGACAGACAGTCGGGAAGATGATCAAATCCGTGTTCCCAGACAATATGGTAGGAGAAGTCAATCTCTGCTCCTTTTCTTTCAATCGTGATCTGTTCCATATAATTATATATTCCTTTCATTTCTCAGGTTACAGATGGATCTAATAGTTATTATTATTTTTTTATTTACAGAACGCATGTTCTGTGATATACTAATTCAAGAACACCCGTTCTTTCAAATAAAGATACTCATACGAATTTATATACTCTGACAAGGTCCCTGCCCTTCTTTGTTGTGGACAGCACCCTGTCAAAGCGGAATTTCCCCATTCCGCGGACTGAGATCAGATCTCCCTCGTTCAGATGAAATCCGTTTGAGGTGATCAGTTTTCCGTTTACAAAAACCCGTCCTTCGGGAATCAAAGGGGCTGCCTGGGAGCGCGACGTACGGAAGGCCAGTGCAATAACTGAATCCAGCCGCACCGAAGCTACAGTACCGGTCACTTCCTCTGTCTCCGGCTCCAATGCCACAGGATCCCCCTCATACAGGGATGCCGTTACGGCGGTGTGACGAATCATGCCTAACTCCTGCATGATAAAGTCAGCCATTTTCTCCAGACAGAAAACAATTGCACAATTATCCTTTACAAGGATATCTCCAAGTACAGAACGCTCGATCCCGAGGTGCAGAAGTGCACCGAGAAAATCTCTGTGTGTCAGTGTCTGGGCAAATTTCGGTGCATCCGGACGTATCTGCAGACACACAAAGGGATAATTCCAGGCATAACAAAGAGCATCAGGAACAAATGCTGCCATCTGACGCTCTGCTGTTCCATAGCCGCCGGAGAATTCAATGTGCACACCCTGCAGAGTTCTCCGATCCAGTCTGTGGATCATATTCTGTTCATGCAGATTCAGAAACTCTGAAAACAGCACTGTATCACGCTGATAAGCCATTAAGCAGAGTTCCTGCATCCGTTTTGAAAATAATTCTTCTTTTGCCATTATTCAGATCAGAACTCAGTTCTGATATTCGGAGCGGCCTCTCCGATTATATCCTGAATATCACCGGTAATCTCTACACCGTAAGGAGTAATGATAAAGATATAGCTGGAAATCATGCGAAGCGTACCGTCAATCGCGTAAGAGGCGCCGGATACGAAATCAATGAATCGCTGGGCTGTTTCTACATCATGGCCTTCCAGATTCAGTACGACGGTACAATTATCTCTTAAGGTATCAACGATTTCTTCTGTTTCCTCCATTGAGGTTGGTTTTATTACCACTACTTCCATTACTGCTGTTCCTGCTTTCTTAATTGGTGTGATTTTTGAACGACCGCCTGAGTAGGATGGTGCTTCTGTTTTTTCCTGCTTCGAAGCCTTTGTTTTTTCTTTGCCAAACCGTTTCTTCTTTTCTTTCACCGGCTCGTCATCGGTGAAATCATCGAAATCGTCGAAGTCATCCGGATCATCATTGTCGATTTTTCGTGAAAAACGGGAATTTGTTTTTGATTCTTTTTTTGAATCCTTTTTTTCTTCCCGGAATTCATCCTCTTCATCGTAAAAATCCTCATCATAATCGTCATTCAGACGAACTGTATTTAATAAATTGTCAAAAACACTCATGCTACGCTAACTCCTTATCATTCACAGCATTTCGCAGTCGGATTCCAACCTTAACCAGCGCTCAGGTCCGATTCTCATGCAGGAACCCTGGTGCCCGGTCATCCATTCTGATCTTTGCTAAACTTCCGTGCAGAACTCCCCAGCAGCACAGGAATCGTCAGTCACTGCTTACAGCAGCAACAGTTACACTCACCGGGGTAAACAGTCTCCCCGAATACTTGTATTATAACTTAGAATAGTCACGTTCTCCGAAGATACCGGTTCCTACACGAACCAGTGTAGCACCTTCTTCGATTGCCACTTCATAGTCGTTCGTCATGCCCATACTCAGGACACCCATAGTGATATTATCAATTCTTTTATTGTCAATGTCAACACTTAATTGGCGTAATTTGCGGAAGACCGGACGATTTTCTTCAGGATCTTCAACGAAAGGGGCGATTGTCATCAATCCCTTTATTGTCAGATTCGGCAGTGCAGCGATCTGCTCTGCAAGCGCAATTGTTTCTTCCGTGGTAATTCCGAATTTTGATTCCTCTTCTGCCACATTTACTTCAATCAGGATCGGAACAGTTACGTTCTTTTTAACGGCTTCTTTGCTGATGGTCTGTGCCAGCTTTAAAGAATCTACAGAATGGATCAAACAGGCCTTATCGACAATATATTTTACCTTATTGGTCTGCAGATGACCGATCATATGCCAGTGGATATCCTGTGGAAGCACTTCATACTTAGCAGTAAGCTCCTGCACCTTATTTTCACCGAATTCGCGCTGCCCCAGGTCATAAATCTCCTGCAGCATCTCAACCGGCTTTGTCTTGCTGACTGCAATCAGTGTTACTTCTTCTCTCTGCCGTCCCGCTTTTTGGCATGCATCGGCAATCTTTTTTTCTACAATTTCATAATTTTCTTTCAGCATATCTCAACTCCTGTGCATATTCTCTTTGCTTCACTTCTTTCGGGTTTTGCAGGTTTTTGAGACCTGCGCGCTCTGTATCAGCTCTCGCAAAGTTTAAATTGACTTATTATAATATCTCACTCTCACTGACAGTGGAGCTGTCACGGACAATGTAGTCATACTGCTCAATTCCGTAGGAAGTACCTGATCTTACAATGGCATATTCCTCGTTCTGATCGATGATCTCCACTTTTCGGAAAATCGTATATCCCTTATTGATGTTATAAACCCCCTGAAGGACCTCTGTCGCGCCGACGGTATATCGCTCCATGGAGTCAGGCTTGATCAGAACATCTCCCTCCTGCAGAACATTCTTGTCAACAAAATAATAATACTTACCGCTGCCTTCAGGGATTTCCCGGTTTTCATAGCAGACCGGAGACAGGAATTCTGTAACATCATTACCGTTATTGTCAGTTCTGCTGACCATAAATCCCACTTCACCGGAAGCATTGTCAGTATAGCGATACAGATCCGGTACAATGTAGAAATCCTTCTCGACCAGTGATGAAACAGGGATCTTCAGTCCGGTCTGGATATTGGTGATCAGCTCTACATCCAGATAGCGGTCATTGCAGTAGCGGATCATTCCGCTGTAGAAAGTCAGCCTGGCAAATTTCTGACCGTTGATCTCTTCAAGGGAGAATTCGCCTCTTTCCGTCTGACCGTCTTTCAGAAAGCGTACCTTCAGTACAGAATCATTGTATTCCTCCAAATCGGCGCTCTGCCGATCTGTAACAGGAATATAGATCGACCATGTGTCACTGGTGATCAGGCGATACAAAGGAGTACCGGCTACTATTTTCTCATCCGTCTGCAGATTCTGTCTGCTGTAGCTCTTCGGCTGAAAATCATCTGCTGACAGATTCACGGATGTAAGATATTCGTAACCATCCTTTGTATAGGTTACGATTCCATCCTGACTTGCCAGCTGCATTCCGGAAATAACCAGATCACCTTCCGATGAATATAAGGCGGACTGCCGCAGCGCATACTTCAGATCATAAACAGAACTGAAATCATCCGAGGTGTAGGCCTTTGAAAATTTTGAAATCAGATTGTAGTCTGACTCGAGATTATTTCCTTCAATGACAGCAGAGCTGAACATCTCTCTGTTATCAGACACACAGCAGATTGCACCGTTATTAGAAACCTTGGAGCTGTCACCGGTAAAATAGCTGATGTATCCGCTTCCGCTGGAATTCACCACCTGCTCCTCTCGAAGTACAATGGCAGTATAGGTTTCATTCTGGGACAAAGGTCCTGTTTTCACCTGGTAGGACGTGATATGTGAAGCAGTCAGATAAAGTATGATCGAAATGATCAGATACAATGCAACCATACCGAAAATAACGGTACCGATATTCAGCCTGGAGGCTGACAGACTGCGATTGATTTTCCTGTTATCAGTCATATATTCACCTCAGTGGAATGTTTATCAAGTCCGCAGAGCGGGCCTGGTTTGCGCGAACAACGAACCGTGCGGACATACTTTCAGTCCTTATGGCGACTGTCGCAGCAGCCTGAGAAACTCCCAAAGCGTGTTTCTCAGGGTTTGAACTTATCGTAAAGAAGCCGCACTGTAGAACAATGCGGCTTTTAAATCCTTATGAATAATTATACAGTAAAAAAATTATAATGCAATAATTACTTTCTCCTGGAGGTTTTCAGGAAGATCTGCTTTATCTACGGAAATGCTGAGTACGAAGTTAACGTTGAATTTTGTGCTGATCGCTTCCAGTCTGTCAATCGCTTTGAAAGCAGCTGCTGTATCCTCCTCCTTGGAAAGAGTAAGGAATCCATCCACATATAATGCCTCGAGGTCATGATCCTGAGACATGATACCGGAAACAAATCCTACGAACTCGGAAGAGTTTGCAATATCATAATCAGAGCAGTTGATCAAACGCACTTTATTATTCAGTTCGAACATGTGCTTTGTACTCTTGTCAAGATATGCGATATTACCGTTCGCTGACTTAACTGCTTCGTTGACAGTATCAAGAAGATATTTAGTTTTTCCTTTTCCTTTATTTCCAACAATTAACTGAACCATGAGCAGATTCCTCCTTGAAAAAATAATTCTGAATTGTACTTTAAATAAAGTAAATTGTATGAATATATTATAGTAGATGCAGTCAAAAAATACAAGTCATTTATACATTTTTCACAAAGAAAGTTGGTTCTCAAGTTACTGTTTACGGGGCAGCAGGAGATACGCATGCTGGCTCGTCATGCTGGCATGTAAGAGTCTATTCGCTCATGATGCAGCATTCAGTTTTCTGTAATATCCATATACAGAGCAGGCAGCCTGCAGCGGAGCGGGAAGTATTCCGATCATTACGTCCTTTGCAATCTCACCGACGATCTTCTCCCGTCGCCTGCTGTCCTCTTCTCTGGATGAGTGCAGGAACACATGATCCGGAGTTTTCATGCGATCATAGCTGAATGCTTCAAGTGCCTGAAGGAATTCCTCTTTTGTACAGCTGTACTCGACGGCTGCATGTCCGTTTCTGTGATTGACCCTGCAGGCAGTTACTCCCGGGGTCTCTGAAAGATAATACTCCAGGACATCTGCCTCTTTCATGCTCATGGGATTTCTCTGGATCACATGAAAGCGGATCCTGCCTTTATTTTCGTGTAAAATCTTATATTTCATAGCTTTCTGTCCCTGTCATAAAGATAATTAGCTTTAACTATTTTTCCGTTCGGATTAAATCGGCTGGCATATGCAGAAAAACGCGTATCTTAGATATTTTTTCTGTCACATAGTATTTCTTTAGATTAGTGTCATCTAACCCAATTGCATACTAGCATTTATCGGTTTGTTTGTCAACAGCTGAAATATTAAAACAAAGGGACGGCCGCTTCGTTTGTTAACGAAACGGCCGTCCCTTTGTTTCAATTAAACGAAAGGATTTTCCTTTCTCGAAGCTCCCGCTTCTATAAGTGATAAGTGGTTCACTAATCATTAATTCGATTCAGCAGCTGGTCCATATCTTCATACAGGGTCGTATGATTATAGGAATACAGTACCACTGCGATAAAGGGAATTCCATATCGGTTCTGCGCTACAAGTGTCAGGCAGGAGCCTGCTTCCGGAGTGGTTCCGGTTTTTCCGCCCAGCAGATTGACGCCCTCAGGAATGGCATGGGCACCGGTCAGGTACTGATCGGTGGCGTACCAGGTGCTGGATACCTGTGATCCGTCTGCCTGGTTGTAGACAGCTGTATAGCTTCCCAGACTGGAAATGTCGGAAAACTGCGAATAGCTGTATGCTGCATTCAGCATGAGATAGACATCGTATACAGTGGTGTAATGATTCTCATCATGAAGCCCGTGAGGATTCATGAAGTGTGTTCCGGTCATACCAAGATTCTGTGCTTCCTGATTCATCATTTCCACAAATGCGGACTCACTTCCTGCGATGGTTCTGGCGATGGCCATTCCGGCATCGTTGGCGGAGTAAACAAGAAGAATATGAAGCAGCTGGTTCATGGTCAGCTGATCTCCTGCCGAAAGGCCGCTGAGCTGTGCTCCCTCCTCCAGATCAATGTCGCTGTATTCCATGGTTACCACCTGATCCATATTGCCGTATTTCATACAGATGATTCCTGTCATCAGCTTGGTAACAGATGCCGGATACAGCCTGGTATAGATGTTTTGGGCATACAGGGTTTCACCGGTCTCCAGATTCACAAGGAGATTTCCTTCGGTTTCATCGGTAATTGTAATGGCATCGTTGGAGATATTGTCCTCAGTAACTGCAAGATCAGAGGCAAAGAGATCTGCCTGCATATAACCGGAATAGGATGCGGCAGTACCGGAAACGTATCGTCCTGCATCGTATGGAATTGAAGTATCCAGCGCTGTGGCGGATCGAACCATCGGTGTAATGATCACTGCTGCCAGAACCACAATACAAAGAGCGATCGCTGCGATCAGAAGATTCACGGTACGAATCCTGCGGTCTGTACGCTCATCCTCCGCTGCTTCCGGATCATCGACATATCCGTCCGTGCGTTTTTTTTCTGAGATCCAGTCCTCAGAGGCTTTTTCGGATCGTATCATTTCCTCAGATGTTCTGTCTGACTCTCTCATCTCCAAGAATACCTCCGTAATAATATTTATTCTGCAGTCCGACATTCATGACAAAGCCCATTCCGATATAAAGACTCATCAAAGAGGTCAGACCGTAGCTGACAAAGGGAAGGGGGGTTCCTGTATTCGGGAACAGGCCGGTGGCCACACAGATATTGATAAAGCTCTGCACGGCAACCAATGAAGCCATGCCGCAGCAGATAATGGTGCCGGACAGATCCTTCGCTCTCCTTCCCATCCGGACACATTCAAAGCAGATGGCAAACAGCAGGACCAGTATTCCGGCGCAGCCGATAAAGCCAAGCTCCTCTCCTGCTACTGCAAAAATGAAATCGTTTTGGATCTCAGCAACGAAATTCCCCTTATTGGAGGAGGATACCTCGTTGTTATTCAGCCCCTTTCCGGTCAGCTGGCCGGAGCCGATGGCAGTAATGGAGTTTTCCTGCTGGATCACATCGTCGGAGTATTCTTCATTTTCGGAATCCAGGAAGGAAACGATACGCTGCTTCTGGTAATCATCCAGGATCGGAAGATCTGTCTGTACGATGAGAAACAGTCCGATCAAAGCCACCGGAACGGCCACCAGAATGATTCCTCCAATGATCCGGTAACTCAGCCCTGCAATATACATGATAATACAGAACAGAACGGTGATGGTGATGGTATTCTTCAGATCCGGCTGACGGATCACAAGGGCAAGCGGAAGCACCAGCAGTCCCAGTGCTTTTATGATCGTACGGAAGGTATTCAGATCCTGCTCATGCTTCATCAGATACATGGCAAAGAACAGGATCAGAAGGATCTTCGAAAGCTCCGTGGGCTGAAACTGGAATCCCCCGTCCCCTCCGATCTGGATCCAGCGGGATGCTCCCTTTCGGGTGTCTCCCGCGACAATTACCAGCAGAAGCAGGGCAAGATTTACCGCATAGATCACCCAGTAAAAGGTCAGTACCCAGCTGTAATCGAACAGGGATATGAGTACCATCAGGATCACGCCGCCGATCACACCGAGCATCTGCTTTGTCTGCAGGGAGGAATCCGCTGAACCAACAAGAAGCACACCAAGGGTACTGATGGCGATCAGAAAGAATACCAGTCTGAAATTGTAGTCTCGTAATTTATAATGTCGAAGCATTCAATTACCTCTTCTGTTTATTTCTCTTAATCCTGCTGTGAGTTGGTGAGTCCCTCAACATCAGAGGTTCCGGTAAGGATCTCTGTCTCATCCTGCAGATTGTAATAGTAGCTCAGCATATCCTTCGCCACCATCATACAGTTGGAGGAGGAATAGCCGTAGGCAATTCGAACGGCCATGGCAATATCCTCTTCCTGCTCTCCGTAATGGGAATAGCCGATAAACAGCGCGTGGTTGGATCGGGCGGAGGATTCCTGGGCGGTACCGGTTTTTCCGCTGAGCTCTACAGGGAAATCCTCAAAGGCCGGACTGGAGGTGATCACTCCTCTCATTCCGGTGTGGATATCGTTCCATACATCATCGGAAAGTTCAAGCTTCGAAGAAACAGAGGACTCGTAGGTTTCAATTTCCTGATGCTCTGTGTCCTCTACTCTGTCCAGAAGGCGCAGATTGTAGCTGGTTCCGCTGTTCGCCAGTGTTGCTGCATAGCGTGCAAGACCGACTGTTGTATACAGATGGGTACCCTGTCCGATGGCAGAAGGCAGTGCCAGTTCTTCGGAAATCTGCGGGGTGGATTCTGTCAGCTCAATACCGGATTTTTTGCCAAGATCAAACATGGATGCATAGTTCTGGATCGTTGTCAGAGAAGCATCCTGGTTGAATGCAGTTTCCCCTGTCAGCTCGTTTTCCTGAAGACCGAGATTATAGGCGATCGTACAGAAGTATACGTTGCAGGAATTAGTGATTCCTCCTACCAGATCCAGATCACCGTGACCGTCCAGCTGCCAGCAGTGGATCTGATCCGAGGAGCTGACAAGCCCCTCGCCAAACAGACCATTACAGTTAATAACGGTGCCGTCGGTGATTGCATTTTCAGTAAGTCCAGCAGCTGCAACCACAGGTTTAAATGTAGAACCGGGTGCTGTCAGCTGCTGCGTTGCCTTGTTGTAGAAGGGCGTAGACAGATCACTGTACAAAGCGTTGTAGTAGGCGGTGTCCATGTTGTTGGCAAGACGGTTGTTGTCATAGCCGGGATAAGAGACCAGAGCACGAACCTCACCGCTGTCGGGATCCACTACGACCACAGAGCCGGAACAGGGATCCAGCGCCAGCTGGGCAGGTGTGATCTCCAGATTGCTGATCTTATTCATCATCAGATCAGCGGCAGAAAGATCCCCGGAGCGGAAGCTGCTGTAATCTTCATCCTCTCTGTTCAGGATCCCCTGAGCATAGCAGAGGTTCACAACCTCCTCCGGAGAAAGGTCATCGTTCAGCAGCATGTATTTATACAGGAGCTTGCTGAAGGAAGCATCCTCCTCCAGCTCCGTCTGAATGGTATAGGCCAGGGTCTGATAAACCTCCGTTGAATTCAGATAGGTATCATCCTCTGCAAATACAGATACATTGATCCAGTTCTGTGTAACAGCATACGCAAGGAAATCCTTCAGAGAAAGCTCTCCCTCTGCCCATGCAAGATAGGTGCTGTCGTAGTAATTGATCGCGGACGCATCCAGGATCCCGGTGCCGGACATCAGAAAATCATCAACGATGTAGGTCTCATAATCCTGCATTTCCTCTGAAAGGGAGTTGAATACGGTTGGATTGCTTCCGGTCAGCTCGCTTGTGATCAGAGAATAGATATTATCCCTTTTTGTCTCAAATTTCTTCTGGACATTTTTCTCAACAGTGGATGCCTCATCGTTTGTGAAATGATCGATATCGATCACACTGTTGGTAAACAGAGCAATGTACACATCATAGATCGGGATCGGAATGGCATCCTCATCCGCCGGATCCGGTGTTGCCTCTTCCACTGTCTTTACGTTCTGAATGTTGGATACGAGGATACCGGCAATACGCTGCTCAAGGATCTTGTAGGCAGCCTCCTGAAGCTCGGAATCGATCGTAAGATATACGTCATTTCCCTGAACCGGCTCTACATAGGATTCTTCATTGGTGGCAAGGACCTTTCCGAGATTATCAACGGTAATCTCCTCTGATCCGTCGGTACCCTGCAGATAGGTTTCCATAATGGCTTCGATACCGGTCTTACCGATGATCGACTCGCTGGAGTAATCATTTCTCTGGGTCTGGAGCTCCTCCAGCTCCTCGGAGGAGGGCTTGCCGGTGTAGCCGATAATGGCTGCCATGGAATAGGGATTATCGTACACCCGGATCGAATCCTGCTCAATATCCACTCCCTGGAAATCCAGAATATTCTCCTGGATCGCTGCCACTGTCGCATCGGATACATTGCTGGCAACCGTAACGGACAGGTATTTTCTGTAGCTGGTAAGGGACAGCTGATAGCGCACGATAATGATTTTCAGAGCATCGGATTTGGACAGATTCTGAGGAAGGCCATGGGATTCCAGTTCTTCTGCAGAATACGGTTTGTCCTCGTTGACCAGTCCGAAGCGCTCCGCAGAGGACAGCTCCTCAATGATCTGATCCGGAGTAGCGGTCAGCTGAGCGTAGCTCATATCATCGATGGAACTGTATCCGTAGATATCTGCACGAAATCTCTTCAGCGAGGTGCCCTCGCTCAGGTCATACACATAATTTTCGTTTGCATCCAGATAAATATGGAAGTCGCTGTCCATGGAGTCTCCGTTTGCTTCGATCAGCTTGATCAGCCGGTAGATCTCTCCGTTCAGAGACAGCTGCTTCTCTCTTGTTGTGCTATAGGTTCCGCTGTCCTCAATGGTGACAGAATTTGCCAGTTCATTGTAAGCAAGCAGCACGCCGTTTTTGTCATAGATATTTCCCCTGGAGCTCTTCAGCTTCCGGGTTTTTGTGGTCATGACTGTAAAGTTCTCAGCATAATCTGCTCCCTGCAGGATCTGCAGCTGAAAGCAGCGAAACAGAAGGATTCCTGTGAGCAGCCCGAAGAACATGGTCAGAATGACCGTTCGATGGGAAAATGCCTTTTCGATTTTCTTTCTGATTTTTATAGCCAAGGTGATTTCTGTCCCTCCAGTTCATTGTCATACAGCAGTTTGTCAATTCTATACAGCAGTCGGTATAACAACAGCGTCAGAACTACAGTATAGATACACTCCGGCAGAATGACCCTGAGCAGGTATTCCGAAAATGCAAAGCGCATGCGGATGGCAAACTGTGCGATATAAAAAAGAATACTGTAGATCAGGTCACTGACTGCCACAAGCAGCATGGGAACCTTGATCTCTTCATCGAAAAATACTTTATAGAAGTATCCGTTGCAGTATCCGATCAGCATATATACAAAGGCATTGAAGCCAAGGATCGGACCAAAGAAGGCGTCGATCAGCAGGCCGCAGAAAAATCCAAGCAGCATGCCGAACCGTTTTCCTCTCATAAATCCGAAGCACACGGTTACCATCAAAAGCACGTTCGGTGTAATATCCAGTAAAGTGATGGCAGGGAAAACGGAGCTTTGCAGGAGAAATGCTGCCAGCACCACCAAAACGGTTACAAATGCGGTAAGCATATCAGTCCTCTCCTCCTCCCGTTTCTTTCTGTGTTGTGATCACGAGAACCTCCTGAATATGTCGGAAATCCACCGCAGGAATAATGGTTCCTGTTTTCGTCAGATGGTTGGAATCCTCGGTCACCTCATCGATGGTGCCGATCAGAATACCGGGAAGGTATTTGTCGGAAATATTTGAGGTGATGATCTTTTCACCGGATCTGATCTCATTTTCCGTATTCATCTGTGAAAAGGACAGCTTTCCATCGTCCTTCAATGTCAGGTCGCCGGAAACAATGCAGTTGTCTGCCGTGGACATGGTCATTCCGGAAACATTGCTGTTATCATCAATAACAGAACGAACGGAGGCCCAGTGTGAGCCTGCTTCAATCACGATACCTACCAGTCCGCCTGAGGTGATCACATTCATGTTCACATCCACGCCGTCCTCTGTTCCCCGGTTAATGATAAAGGAATCAAACCAGTTGCTTGGATCCTTGGAGATCACCTGCGCTGCTACCTTTGTGTATTCTGAATAATTCTGATCCAGGTCATAAAGCTCCCGAAGTCTCTCCAGCTCCTGCTCATCCTCTTCTTTCAGGGTTACCTGTTCCTTCAGTTCCTCGATCTGCTGCAGAAGCTCTTCATTCTCGGCAATCAGCTCTTCCTTGTTCCGGGCAGTTTCCCGTGTATCTGTCAGAATGGTGCCGAGGCGGTTGATTCCTGTCTGAAAGGGACGCAGAATGCTGCCGGCTCCGTTCTTGATGGGATCGAAGGTCACTCGTTCTGTCAGCGTCAGTACAATGGCAGCGATACAGAAAAAAGTAAGAACTGCCAGAAGCTGGTTGTTTTTCAGCCGAAATCGGTTTCTTTTTCTCATAATCCATCTGCCTCCGAATCAGTAGTTTCGTTTTTTGGGGGTAAATGCCAGCTTGTGGAGAGACTCATGCGTCACCAGCTCCTTTAAACCGCTGATGGTGCACAGCTCATACAGACTGGACAGCTTCACCGGAAGATCCAGATAGTCCTTCAGGTACTGGTCCACGCCGGGTAGTCTGGTGCTTCCGCCGGTCAGGTAGATTCCCTCTTCTCTGATGGCGCGGTGCACCTGCGGGGGAGTTCTCTTCAGGAGACTCTCTATTTCTTCTGCAATGGTGTGCATCAGCTCCTGCATCGTCACGGTGATCGTATAAGAGGTAACTACTCCGTCTCTGGGCAGGCCTGTGGTTGCATCAATGCCCATCACCTTCATGAGATCTGTATTTTTCCCTGTAAAGTCTGCGAGTCGCTGCTTCAGCTCTCCGGCTGTTTTGTAGCTGATCTGGAAATTATGAAATCTCCGCACGGCTGCAACAATGGAAGCGTCAAACTGATTTCCTCCGATGGGGATCACCTTGCTGATGATCACTCGCTGATCGGCAATAACAGAAACCTCTGTGCTCTGGGCTCCCATATTGATGATCATGGATCCGTTCGTTTTACTCACGGGAATTCCCAGTGCCAGTGCATCGGCAATGGGCTTCTCCACCAGAAATACACGACAGCGTTTCAGACGCCCCCTGTGCGAGATGGTGTAATATGCTCGTTTTTCAATCTCAGTGGTATCCATGGGAACGGTAAAAAACAGCTTCGGACGATAGCCGAGATAGCATTTGTCCAGTACGTAATGCAGAAGCACCTCCACCAGTGATATATCACCGATCCGTCCGTTTGCCATTGGAGTATACACCTGAATATCCTGCGGCGTGCGCTCCCGCATCTCCTCGGCCGCATCCCCGGCTGCAAACACTGTTTCCTTTTTACGGATCGCAACTCTTGTTTTTTCGCTGGTTATGCTGCCTTTGGAGTGGTCATAGATTTTGATGGAATCCGTACCAAGATCGATTCCAAACATATTTGTAAATAACATAAGGTCATTCCTTTGAATAATGATACTTCATTCTGCACAGAAGCAGTCAGGCTTCGCATGAAGGAGATGTAACCGTGAACGATCATGCTCTTTCCTCGATGCTGTAATAGCAGCCGTCTCCGATGACGATATGGTCCAGAAGAGTGATCCCGAGAAGCTCGCCGGCCTCCCTGATCTTTTTCGTGATCGAAAGATCCTCCCTGCTGGGTGTAGGATCGCCGCTGGGATGATTGTGGACCAGGGCAATGGAAACTGCCCCCTGTGCCAGAGCCGTATGAAATATTTCTCTTGGCGACAGCAGGGAGGCATTGACCGTTCCCATGGAGATCATCCGTTCTCCGATGAATCCGTTTTTCGTGTCCAGCATAAGACACCAGACGCATTCCTTATCCTGCTGCCGGAGCCGCTCCATATAAAAGTCTGCGATATCGGCAGGGGAAAGAAATTTTCTGGTTTTGGGAGCCTGAGAGGCTGCCATTCGTCTGGAAAGCTCACCGATACAGAGCAGCCGGGCTGCTTTCTTTTCTCCGATTCCCGGAAGCTGTGTCAGTTCCCGAATCGTCATGCGGTACAGTCCGCAGAGACCACCCTTTTTTTCACAGGCCTGCAGGATCAGATCTGCTGTCTCCAGTGAATTCAGGCCTGCTGATCCGGTTTGAAGAATAGCTGCCAGAAGCTCTCTTCCTGTCAATGTCTCCGGACCGTACAGAATGCATTTGTCATAGGGACGCTGATCTGCAGGAAGCTCTTTTGTTGTTACATGCTTGATCATACCTTCTCCGATCTACTCTCTTCCCGGAGAAATAAGGCCGGCATACTGCGGCTGGTACTCAGCTGCAGCAATGCCACTCTCTAGTATAGCATAGAATACAAGAGGATTACAGAGTCAGCAGGGGAGATTTTCCGTGAACAGCAATCACTTCCATACAGTTCACGGGGAATCTCCCATCCATGCGCGGTTACCGAAATCAGGAACGTCTGTAGCGGGCACCGATCCTCTCGGCTACCTTCAGTCCGTCCATGGCTGCAGAGGTGATTCCGCCTGCGTATCCGGCGCCTTCACCGCAGGGATAGATTCCCTTAATATTGCTTTCCAGCTCTTCATCCCGCGTGATGCGGACCGGTGAAGAGGTGCGGCTTTCCACGCCGCTGACAAGAGCGTCGTCCATGCCAAATCCTCTGATCTTTCTGTCGAATCCGGAGATCCCCTCCTTCAGGGACTCATACAGGAAATCCGGAAAGATCTCTGCTGTATTTGCATACGCAAAATTTCCGCAGATACAGGGTTCAAAGGATCCGGGACCGCCTTCTTTTTTTTCTTTGAAATTTCCGAAGGTCTGCACGGGAACCGAGCCCTGTCCGATTCGAAATGCCTGCTTTTCCAGATGCCGCTGGAAGGCAAGACCGCTGAGGGCATCGGAAAGTGGCTCCCCTTCAAAGGAGCCGGATGCACGGTAGGGAGCAAAATCATTGGGATCTACTGATACCACAATGGCACCGTTGGAGTTTCTGGAATCCCGACCGGAATAGCTCATGCCGTTCACGGCCAGCAGCCCCTCCTCAGAGGAAGCATTCACCACATAGCCTCCGGGACACATACAGAAGGAAAATACACCCCTTCCGTTCTCAAGTGTTCTGGCAAGCTTATAATTGGCTGCTCCCAGCTCTTCGGGAGCGTCGGGACCGTACTGACTTTCTGTGATCATTGGCTCCGGATGTTCGATGCGAACGCCGACTGCAAAGGATTTTGCCTGCATGGACAGCTGATGCTTCTCCAGCATGCGGAAGGTATCCCTGGCACTGTGACCGATTGCAAGCACCAGAGCCTGGCAGGGAATTTCCTCACCTGTCTGGGTAAGAACCGATTGAATCGTATCATTTTTGATTTTGAGATCCGTAACAGTGGTTCTGAACTTTACCGTTCCTCCCAGACGAATGATATCATTGCGGATGTTTTCAACGATCTTCACCAGCAGATCTGTACCCAGATGTGGTCTTCCGTTGTAGCGGATCTGTTCGGGTGCACCTGCCTGTACAAAAAGATCCAGCACCTGCTGATTCCTGTGATTCTTATCCTTCTCTCCCTTTACCCCTGTATTCAGTTTTCCGTCTGAGAAGGTGCCGGCACCTCCCTCGCCGAACTGTACATTGCAGTCCGGATCCAGGACACCGGTCTTCCAGAAGAAATCAACGATTTCCTTTCGTTTTGACGCTGTTTCCCCGCGCTCCAGAAGAATCGGCCGGTAGCCCTGCTTTGCCAGCATCCAGGCACAGAACAGTCCTGCCGGACCGCTGCCGACAATGACCGGAGGGTGGAGAAGCTCCTCTGTACCCTGTTCAGGGAATACATAGGTTTGTTCTTTATAGGCGGAAATTCCGTTCTTTCCGCCGGTTTTGCGCAGCAGTTCAGTCTCATTATTCGCTGAGACTGCCACGGTATACACATATTTCAGTTCCTGTTTTTTTCGGGCATCCACAGACTTGCGAATGATCTGAAGTTCCCGGATCTGACCGGGAGCGATTCGCAGCAGCTTTCCGATTTTTTTCTTCAGCTGCTCCTCTGTATGGCCAACAGGCATGGTGATCTGACTAAGCTGGATCACAATTGTTCCTCCTTGTTTCGGATCGGGGAACCTCCCCTGCATAAGTAGTAAGGCTGCATCGGCAGGTGAAGGAGAGGTTACCCGTGAACAGGTACACTATTTATTAGATCCGTGTACGGCTGCAGCACGCCCTGCCGCCGCTCCGGTACTCCAGGCCCACTGGAGATTGTATCCTCCGCACCGGCCGTCCAGATCCGTGCATTCACCGGTAAAATAAAGACCTGAGATGTTCTTTGCTTCCAGTTCATGAGTAAGTTCTGTCAGGAGCACTCCGCCTGCACAGATCTGGGCCTGCCTGAGAGGCCCGGTGGAAGCGATTCGCACGTCACAGCAGGAAAGCCTGTCCAGCAGCTGCTCCAGAGTCATTTTCTTTCCGGAAAGAGCATCGATCAGTTTTTCCGGCAGCAGACCTGTCAGCAGCTGTTCCGGCGTTTTACCCGGATTCTGCTCTGCGACCTTCGACAGTGAGGCTTCCAGAGGGATTCGCTTCTGTGCTTCCAGAGGAATCCGGTTCTGTGCAGACTCATCGAACGCAGAATCAATCGATCCGGACGCACAGCCTGCTGACTCAGCTTCGGTCTGTGAAAACTCCGGAAGAAAATTGATGCGGACGGAGGGCTTCCTTCCCTGCTCCAGCAGTTCTCCTGCTTTTGAGGACAGCTGAAATACCGGAATACCGGATATTCCGTAATCGGTCAGCTGCAGCTCTCCTGTTTCGGTCTGAAGTACGGCTCCGTCGCAGATCAGGTCAAGAACAGCCTGCACCCGAACCCCTGCCCACTTTGCAAAATAGTGTTCCCGGGTGCATTTCAGAGAAACCAGGGACGGCCGAAACTCTTTTGTTTTGAGTCCAAAGGATTTTGCAAGTGTAAGGGCGTCGGAGGATACCCCTTCGATATTGGAGGCAGGCGTTCCGCAGGCCACGATCACGGCGTCGGCATCGTACTGCCAGCTCTTTGTAAAAACGGTGAACCGCTCTTCTGCCGGTCTCTGCTTTGCTGATGGTTCGTTCAGGAGCGGAACACCGGCTTCCTCCCTGATGTTTGCTTTGCGTGAAACGATTCCTCTATTAAGCCGGATCGCAGTTACTTCCTCCCTGGTTTTCAGCTTGCCCTTCAGTCTGGTAAATTCCAGCAGAAGAAGCTGGAGAACGGAGGCGGCAGAATCGGATCTGGGATAGATCCAGCCATCCCGCTCCTTTGTCCAGAGTCCCAGCTCATGGAAAAAATCCAGTGTATCCTTCATGGAAAAGGAACTCAGAACGGACTGTACAAACTTCTGATCCCCATGATATGCGGACAGCTCCTGCTTCTGATTGGTCAGATTACAGCGTCCATTGCCGGTCGCAAGGATCTTCTTCCCAGGTTTATCGCATTTTTCAAGGATGGTTACGGAGGCTCCGGCTCTGGCAGCCTGAATGCCTGCCATCAGACCGGAGGCACCCCCGCCGATGATTACAACTTTCATAGAATGAACCCTTTCCCTGCAGTATCGCGGTTATACGTTCACCAGTCCTGCATCCTTCATTTTCTGCAGGCTCATGAGGATTCCCAGCTTAGCATGCTGCCAGGTCAGTCCGCCCTGGAAATAGACGGCATAAGGCGGCTTGATAGGACCGTCTGCACTGAGCTCGATGGAGGAACCCTGTACAAAGGCACCTGCTGCCATGATGACGTCTGAATCATAGCCCGGCATTGCCCAGGGAACCGGTGTGACATAGCTGTCTACCGGAGCAGCGGCCTGGATGCCCTGACAGAAGGCGATCACGCCCTCCGCGCTTCCGAGGGTCACCGCCTGGATGATATCGTGACGGCTCTCCGTTCCGTTTGGAACAACGGAGAAGCCGAGCTTCTCATACACATTTGCCGCAAAGATCGCACCCTTTAACGCAGCGGCAGTTACGGTAGGCGCAAGGAAGAAGCCCTGATAGAAGGATTGGTTTACACCAATGGAGGCACCGACTTCCTTTCCCAGACCCGGGGTGGTGAGACGGAAGGCAGCATTTTCCACGTACTCTTTTCGTCCGCAGATATAGCCGCCGATGGGGGCCAGACCGCCGCCCGGGTTCTTGATCAGAGAGCCGACCATCAGATCTGCTCCAACCTGGGTGGGCTCCAGCTCTTCTACGAACTCTCCGTAGCAGTTGTCGACCATACAGATCACATCCGGCTTCACACTTTTACAGAAGGCGATCAGCTCGCCGATCTGCGCTACAGACAGGGTCGGTCTTGTCTGATATCCCTTGGAACGCTGGATGGTGATCAGCTTCGTACGCTCATTGATCGCGGCACGGATGCCCTCGTAATCAAAGGCTCCGCCTTCCAGCAGGTCCACCTGAGCGTAGGTGACACCGTACTCTGCAAGAGAGCCTCTGGACGGACGGATTCCGATGACCTCCTCCAGGGTGTCATAGGGTTTTCCCACCGGACTCAGCAGTTCGTCGCCGGGTCGGAGGTTGCCGGACAGGGCAACGCCAAGGGCGTGAGTGCCGCAGGCGATCTGCGGACGCACCAGAGCATCCTCTGCTCCGAAGCAGTCTGCATATACCCTCTCCAGGGTGTCGCGGCCGATGTCATCGTATCCGTAGCCGGAGGATGGATTCATGCAGGCTGCACTTACTTTATTCTTCTGCATGGCATGCACGACCTTCAGCTGGTTGTACTCTGCAATGCGGTCAATTTCTTCAAATCTCGGTTTCAGGGACGCTGCGATCTCTTCGCCGAAGGTCAGTACCTCAGGGGAGATCCCCATAGCCCCGTACATTGAAACAAATGATGGTTCCATATATACTTGCTGCTCCTAAATCTTTTCGTTTTATTTCTATTAATTTCTATTAGCTTCAGTTGATAATTCCGGTCGATCTTGAAAGACCTGACACATGATTCAGTCAAACTGCGTATAAGCACGACTACGCAAATCATAGATTTGCTGTTTCATGTAAGCTTGCATTTATTTTTCCAGGTATCCAGCATAAATGCAAGGATTTTGTCCTCGTCGTATGCAAAGTCCTGTTTATTCACCCAGATCACATCCTTTTCGCGGCGGAACCAGGTGAGCTGACGCTTGGCATAGCGCCGGCTTTCCATTTTAATGGTTTCTATGCAGGCATCCAGAGGCATGTCTCCCCGCAGATAGGGGAACAGCTCCTTATATCCGATGCCCTTCATGGAAAGATAGGATTCATCCAGTCCCTGCTCCATCAGGCCGCGAACCTCTTCCACGAGACCTGCCTCGATCATCAGATCTACGCGTTTGTTGATCCGTTCGTAGAGAAGGGACCGATCATCGTTCAGCACGAAATAGCAGCAGGTGTAGGGGGATTCCTTTTCTTTCTGCTCATGGTTGTGGTCTGAGATCGGCTTTCCCGTTTCCTCAAAGAATTCCAGTGCGCGGATCACCCGCTTGGTGTTGTTCGGATGGATCTCCTCTGCTGCCTTTGGATCCACCTGCCGAAGCCGATCGTGAAGGGCTGCAGGACCCTTCTGTGCGAATTCCTCCTGCAGTCTCCGTCGAATAAGGGATTCACCGCTGCTCTCAGAAAAATCCACATCCTTTAACAGGGCCTGGATGTAGAAGCCTGTTCCGCCTGTAATGATGGGCAGCTTTCCCTGTGCGTAGATTTCCTCCATGGCAGCCTTTGCCATGGACTGGAACCGGGCCACATCGAAGTCCTCTCTGGGATCCATGCAGTCGATGAGATAATGGGGAATCCCTTCCATCTCCTCCGGGGTCACCTTGGCGGAGCCGATATCCAGCTGCCGGTACACCTGCATACAGTCTGCCGAAACAATGGCTCCGTTCAGTGCCTTCGCCAGTTGTATGGATAACTTTGTTTTTCCCACGGCTGTAGGGCCTGTGAGAATGATACATGGTTTTTTCATAGTATTGGTTATGTACGAAGTGCTTCAGGAGAATCTGATGGGCACTTCTGTGTATTCTGAATTATTACAGTATCCGCTTGAACTTTCTTTCCAGCTCATATTTTGTCATAGAGACGATCGTCGGCCGTCCATGGGGACAGTTGTAGGGATTCTCGAGCGTCAGAAGCTCATCGATGAGAGCCTCTGCTTCCTTTGCGGACAGCCGGCTGTTTCCCTTTACCGCGGCCTTGCAGGACATGCTTGCCAGACGCTCCGCAATGGATTCCGGCTTTCGCTCTCCCAGCTGCTCCAGCTGATCCATGATCTCACGGAACAGCTGCTCCGGTGCGGTGCGATACAGCTCCGACGGAATGGCGCAGATCTTATATTCCTTGCCTCCGAAATGTTCCACCTCATAGCCCATGGATGTAAAGACATCCATATATCTTTCAAGCAAAGCTGCTTCCGCAGAGGAAAGGCTGATCACAGCCGGAGGACTGACATACTGGGATTGTACGGATCGTTCCTCGTAGGCTTTCACCATTCGCTCGTACAGCACCTTTTCATGGGCTGCGTGCTGGTCAATGATATAGAGAGAATTGTCAAACTCCACCAGCCAATAGGTATCAAACAGCTGACCGATGATCCTGTGGCGGACTCTGGCCTTTTCAGACAGCAGCACATCGTCGAACAGCTGCAGCTGCTCTCCTGACGGGGAGAGCGGAGACTGCACTGGATGGATCTGCGATGACTGATTCTGAGAAGATGGCTCCTGCGATGACTGTATCTGTGAAGACTGTCCCTGCGATGATTGCACCTGTGAAGCCTGTATCTGCAAAGGCTGCTCCTGTGCATTCTCTCTCACAATTGCTGCAGGATCCGGGGGGGCGGGGCTGTACGTCCGCTGAGCAGATGCATCAGCCTCTGTCCTGCTCGATGCTGCCGCGGCAGAACCTGATGAGCCTCCCATGATCGGGGTCATGGAGAGATCAAAGGTTTTACCGGTCACTCGCTCTGATACAGACTTGCCGGTTGATTGCTCTGACGCAGTAACTCCGGGCATCTCCAGAGATTTCCGTCTGCTTTCAAAGGGCTCCGGAGGAAGCGGCGGACGGGTTTTGGCAGCGGTAGTACCAATCCCATGTTTTGCATTGGGAGCGTTAACACCGCTTTTTGGAACGGCAGCACCGTCCCTCCGTTCCGTTTTCGAAAGTGGAATGGCGGGACCGTCCCCCAGTTCCACTTTCGGGATCCTTTCTTTCTGCATCAATGCATTCTTTATATCCAGGCAAAGCTGATGATAAAGCACCTCCTGGTCGGAGAAGCGAAGCTCCATCTTGGCTGGATGGACGTTTACATCGACCTTTTCTCCGTTGATCTCCAGATATAACAGGGTAAAGGGATAGCGGTGCTGCATCATAAAGCCATGGTAGCCGTCCTCGATAGCTTTGGCCAGAAGCTTTGATTTTACATAGCGTCCGTTTACGAAGTAGTTTTCAAAGTTGCGGTTTCCTCTTGCAATCAGCGGCTTTCCGATGAAGCCCGTCACCTGCATGCTGTCGGAGGAGGAGGAAAAGGGGATCAGTTCTCTTGCGATGTCTCTTCCGTAGACCTGATAGATGATCTCCTGCAGATTTCCGTTCCCGCTGGTATAGAGCTTACTCTGACCGTTCAGGATATATTTGAAGGAGATATCCGGATGAGACAGTGCCAGCTGCTCTACTACTGCTGTCACCTGATTGCCCTCTGCTGCATGGGATTTCAGAAATTTTGCCCTTGCAGGTACGTTGAAAAACAGATTCCGGATCAGAAAGGTGCTTCCGGAGGGGGCTCCCACCTCCTCGAATTCCTTCTCCTGTCCCCCTTCAATACAATACCGGATGCCCGTCAGGGCCTCCGGTGTTTTTGTGATCAGCTCCACCTGTGATACGGCAGAAATGCTGGAAAGTGCCTCCCCTCTGAATCCGAGGGAGGCGATCAGTGTCAGATCCTCCACCTTTCGTATTTTACTGGTGGCATGACGGAAAAATGCTTTTTTCACCTGATCTGCCGGAATGCCGCAGCCGTTGTCTGTGATCCGGATCAGGCTGCAGCCGCCGTCCTTAATCTCCACGGTAATGGCGGTGGAATCCGCATCGATGGCATTCTCCACAAGCTCCTTTACAACGGAGGCTGGGCGTTCCACCACCTCACCGGCGGCGATCTTATCGATTGTTGTCGGATCAAGAACCTCGATTGTTCTCATGTGTTTTCTTCCTCTATAGTCATGGTGCCGACTCAGGTACCCGGATCAGGCTTATAAGGCCGGGGAGCGGGTTACAGTTTTGCATAGAATTTCTTTCAGCTGCCCCACCGGTTTTTCACCCGGTTCTGGAGCCGGTACAGCTCATTCATGGCATCGATGGGTGTCATATTGGGGATATCCAGTGTTTTCAGCTCCTCCAGAATATCGTCATCCTTCACCGTATCAAACAGAGACATCTGGGAAAGGTCCACCTCATCGTAATGAGCCGGCTTTGCTTTCGGCTTCTTTACGCCTGCCAGATCATTGATGGCCGCCGTAATGTCTGCGTTGGACAGCTCGTCCACCAGCTCCTTTGCTCTGCCGAGAACTGCCTCGGGCACACCGGCAAGACGGGCCACCTGGATTCCGTAGCTCTTGTCTGCACCGCCCTTTACGATCTTGCGAAGGAAGACGATGGTGTCCCCCTTCTCCTTCACGGCAATGCAGTAGTTATGAACACCGGACAGCTTGCCCTCCAGCTCAGTTAATTCGTGGTAGTGGGTGGCAAAGAGGGTCTTCGCTCCCAGTACCTTTGTGTTGGCAATGTATTCGATCACAGCCCAGGCAATGGACAGTCCGTCGAAGGTACTGGTGCCCCGGCCGATCTCATCCAGGATCAGAAGGCTGTTGGAGGTTGCATTCCGGAGAATATTGGCCACCTCGGTCATCTCTACCATGAAGGTGCTCTGTCCGCTGGCCAGATCATCTGATGCTCCTACCCTGGTGAAGATACGGTCCACGATTCCTATATCAGCGGAGTCCGCCGGTACAAAGGAGCCGATCTGTGCCATCAGAACGATCAGCGCTGTCTGACGCATGTAGGTAGATTTTCCTGCCATGTTGGGTCCTGTGATCACAGCCACCCGGTTGGAGCTGTTGTCCAGCTGAGTGTCATTGGAAATGAACATATCGTTGGGGATCATCTGCTCCACAACGGGATGTCTTCCCTCCTTGATCTTCAGACGTCCCCTGCTGTTCAGCTTCGGACGTACATAGCGGTTCTTCATAGCTACCTGAGACAGGGAGGCAAACACATCCAGCGCTGCCACTGCCTTTGCGGTGCGCTGAATTCTGGTCACCTCGCCGGCCACCTTGTCACGGATCTGGGAAAACAGCTCATATTCCAGAGAGGAACCCTTGTCCTCTGCTCCGAGAATCGTCTCCTCCAGCTCCTTCAGCCGGATGGTGGTGTACCGCTCTGCATTGGCAAGGGTCTGCTTTCTTGTATAGTACTCCGGCACCAGATCCTTAAAGGAATTGGTCACCTCCAGATAATAGCCGAACACCTTGTTGTACTTGATCTTCAGATTCCGGATGCCGGTCTTTTCTTTTTCTTCCTCTTCAAGAGCGCTGAGCCATTTTTTTCCGTCAGTCATGGCCGCACGATAGGTATCCACCTGCTCATTCCAGCCGTCCCGGATAATTCCGCCGTCCTTCATGGCCAGAGGCGGATCATCGTTGATGGCCTCTGTGATCAGCTGACACAGGTCCTCCAGAGGATCCAGATCCTCCTGAATGCTCTGCAGAAGCGGAGCCTCGAAGGAGTTCAGCAGCTGCCGGATAAAGGGCAGCATCTCCAGAGAGGTACGGAAGGCCAGAAGATCCCTTGGATTGGCAGACTGGTAGGTGATCCTGCTGGCAAGACGCTCCAGATCATACACCGGCTGCAGATATTCCCGGATCTCATCCCGGATCATGGGCTGGCTGTTCAGTGCCTCCACAGCTGTAAGGCGCTTTTCAATCTCCTCCTGATCGATGAGGGGCTGCTCCACGAAGGAGCGCAGCATTCTGGCGCCCATGGCGGTTTTGGTTTTGTCCAGCACCCACAGAAGGGAGCCTCTTTTCTGCTTCTCCCGCATGGTCTCCACCAGCTCCAGATTTCGCCTGGTGGAGCTGTCCAGCAGCATGAATGTATCAGAATGATAGGGCGTGATGTTGGTCATCTGCCCCATGTTTGATTTCTGCGTTTCATAGAGATAGGTAAACAAGGCACCTGCCGCTATGGTGCCGCAGAGGAAGTCATCCAGCCCCAGCCCCTGCAGTCCCTTTGTATGAAAATGCTTCTCCAGCAGCTTCCGGCAGTTTGCCTCGTCAAAATACCAGTCATCCAGGGTGGATACCGAGATCCTGAGGCGCTCCTTCAGATCCTCCATATCCACTCCGCTGACCAGAAATGCCTGATTGCAGATGATCTCCGCCGGCATAAACTTGTTTACCTCGTCCAGAAGCTTCCGCTCCTTATCAACCTCGGTCACCAGGCACTGACCGGTGGTAATATCCGCCAGGGATATGCCGTAGTGATCCGCTGTGTAGACGATGCTCATGATATAGTTGTTTTTTGACTCATCCAGCTGCTTCGCATCCAGCACGGTTCCGGGCGTAACGATGCGGATCACTTCACGCTTCACCATGCCCTTAGCCGTCTTCGGATCCTCCACCTGCTCGCAGATGGCCACCTTGTAGCCCTTCTCGATCAGCTTCTGGATATAGACCTCTGCAGCATGGTAGGGAATACCGCACATGGGCGCCCGCTCCTCCAGACCGCAGTCCTTGCCGGTCAGAGTCAGTTCCAGCTCCGAGGATACAGTTTTCGCATCCTCGAAAAACATTTCATAAAAATCACCGAGTCGGTAGAACAGGATACAGTCGCTGTATTCCTCTTTTGTTTTGCAGTAATGCTGCATCATCGGTGAAAGTGCCATATATGTTCTGTTCCTTATCTATTGATCTATTCTTTCAGTTCTCTGCAGGGCTTCCCAGATAATAGAATCCCTTACAGCAATCCAGCTTCACCTGTACAAGGGTTCCGATCATGGACGCATCGCCGGGGAAATGTACAAGAATGTTGTTGTCCATTCGTCCGGTTACCAGACTTGCATCCTGCTCGTTGATATTCTCAACCAGAACCTCCTTGATCTGTCCCTCAAACCGGGCACTTCTCTCCCTGGCCTTTTTCTGGACAAGAGCAAGCAGACGGTCGAAGCGGTCCTTGATCACATCCTCCGGGATCTGATCCTCCATGGATGCCGCCGGAGTACCTGTCCGTTTGGAGTAAATAAAGGTAAATGCACTGTCATACCCCACCTGCTCCACCACATCCATGGTCTCCAGGAAGTCTTCCTCTGTTTCTCCCGGGAAGCCCACAATAATATCCGTTGTCAGAGAGATGTCGGGCACGGCGGCACGGATCTTCTCTACCAGAGCCAGGTACTGCTCCTTGTCATAATGCCGGTTCATGATCTTCAGGATCCGGCTGCTTCCGGACTGTACAGGCAGGTGCAGGTGTCTGCAGATTTTGGGATATTTCGCCATTACTTCGATCAGCTCATCGGATAGATCCTTCGGATGAGAGGTCATAAAGCGAACACGCTCCAGCCCAGGGATCTGAACGATCTGCTCCAGCAGCTGCGCGAAGGTCATGGGAGTTTCCAGATTCTTGCCGTAGGAGTTTACATTCTGACCCAGCAGCATGACCTCAACCACGCCATCCTCCACCAGATGTCGGATCTCGCTTAAGATTTCCTCCGGCTTTCTGCTTCTCTCCCGTCCTCGTACGTAGGGAACGATGCAATAGCTGCAGAAGTTGTTGCAGCCGAACATAATGTTGACGCCGGATTTGAAGCTGTACTTGCGGTCCACGGGAAGATTCTCAACGATCAGATCGGTGTTCTCCATCAGATCCACCACCATCTCCTCCTCGTTGAGAGCCCGGAACACAAGCTCTGCCAGCTTGTAGATGTTGTGGGTTCCGAAGATCAGATCCACATGTCTGTATTTTTTCCGGATGGTGTCCACCACATGAGGCTCCTGCATCATGCAGCCGCAGAGGGCGATCATTGTCTCCGGATCCCTGCGTTTTTTGGATTTCAGGCTTCCAAGGCGGCCGTACACACGCTCATTGGCATTTTCCCGGACCGTACAGGTATTGTAGATCAGGAAATCCGCATCCTCAGAATCCACACAGCTGTAGCCGATGGTTTCCAGGATTCCCTTCAGCTTTTCGGAATCCCGGGCGTTCATCTGGCAGCCAAAGGTCGTAACACAGCAGGTAAGGGGGCGTCCCAGCTTTTCAGACCGCTCCGCCACCAGCTGCTTTGCCAGTTCCATATAGTAATACTGTCTCGCAGGCTCCTCAGTGGGGATCTGCGGGACGCTGATTGTTTCGTTGTTCATGTTTGTATCCATTTCTAAGTTATTAGTATTCTGTTTCTGTCGAGCCTGCCAATGTGCATCATTCAGACAGGCAGTGATCAGCCAAAGCTCGACTCGATTACCGGTTTCATCGGATTTCGTCAGAATTACGGGCGTACCTGTCCGTTTCCGTAAATAATATATTTGGTCGTAGTCAGTGCCTCCAGTCCCATGGGGCCTCTTGCGTGAAGCTTCTGGGTGCTGATGCCGATCTCGGCTCCGAAGCCGAACTCAAATCCGTCAGAAAAACGAGTAGAGGCATTGACGTAGACAGCCGCTGCGTCCACCTCTTCCAGGAATTTCTGGGAGTTGTTGTAGTCATTGGTGATAATGGCCTCTGAATGACCGGTATTGTATCGATTGATATGGGCAATGGCCTCATCCACACCGGAGACGGTTTTAATGGCAACGATATAATCCAGATATTCTGTTGCCCAGTCCTCTTCCACAGCAGGAACTGCGCCCTCCATCAGAGGAAGCGCCGCCTCATCTGCACGCATTTCCACGGAATGCTCCTTCAGTCGCTTTGCCAGAACAGGCAGAAGGGCATCCTTCACCTTTTCATGCACCAGAATGGATTCGCAGGCGTTGCATACACCCACCCGCTGGGTCTTCGCATTGATAATGATCTCTACTGCCATGTCCAGATCCGCTGATGCATCAACAAAGATATGGCAGTTGCCGGTTCCTGTCTCGATCACCGGCACGGTGCTGTTCTCCACCACGGCACGGATCAGACCGGCGCCGCCTCTGGGGATCAGACAGTCCACATAGCCCTTCATCTGCATGAACCGGGTGGTGGTTTCGCGGTCGGTGGCTGTGATCAGCTGAATGGCATCCTCTGTACAGCCCTGCTCCTTTAAGGTGCTGCGGATCACCTGAACGATCGCCATGGTGGACTGCAGCGCATCGGAGCCGCCCTTTAAGATCACGGCATTGGAGGTCTTAAAGCAAAGGGCAAATGCATCCGCAGTTACGTTTGGCCTTGCTTCGTAGATGATTCCCACAACGCCGAGAGGCACTCGTTTCTTGCCGATCAGCAGACCGTTGGGACGCTTGTTCATGCTGATGACCTCACCGATGGGATCAGCCAGAGCTGCTACCTGACGGATTCCCTCTGCCATCCCGTCGATCCGCTCCTTCGTGAGCAGAAGGCGGTCAAGAAGACCGGCGGGCATTCCGTTGTTTCTTCCGTTCTCCATATCGATGGCATTTGCCTCGATGATGGTGTCCGCATGCTTCTGAAGATCTGCGGCACAGGCCAGCAGAATCCTGTTTTTATCATTGATGGAGAGCTTCTGCATGAGGGGCTTGGCCGCCTGGGCTCTCCTTCCGATTTCCATTAAATCCATAGGTTTCTCCAATCTTATATTCCAGGTAACTATTAATAAACGATATGAAATACGGTTTACTTCTGACGGTAAATCGTTTTCTCCGTGATCAGCATCTGCGGGAAGATGTCGGTGGGCTCGGCGGGAGCCTCCTCCACCAGCTGAAACTCGAATGCCACCGCACAGGTCACATGACCGGTGTGCTTCTCCAGATACCGGTCGTAAAATCCGCCGCCGTAGCCAACGCGATGCAGATTGCGGTCGAAGGCCACTCCCGGCAGGATCATCAGCGCATCCTCACAGTTTGCTTCCTCTCCCCAGGCCGGCTCCGGAATATGGAAATATCCCTCCTCCAGCTGATCAAAGGTGGTGAGAATATAGTAGATCATGTCCTTCCCGTGCACCTTCGGAACAGCCACCTGCTTGCCGTCTGCCCAGGCACGCTCGCACAGGGAGCGGGTCATGACCTCCTTGTTGTAATCCATATAGGCATAGATACAGGAAGCCTCTTTGTACGCATCGGTGGCATAAAGCTGCTCCATAATAGCAGCACTGTCCTCTATCAGCTTCTGAGGATCTGCTTCCTTTCTCCTCTGGAATACAGTTTTGCGGATCTCCTTTTTCAGTGTCTGAATCTCAGATTTTTCCATAGTTCGCTCCCTTCTGCCGTTATCAATCTGCTGTCTGAATGCTGTACCATTCACCTCAGTGGCCGAGGACCCTGCCTCTGCAGCTGAGGAGTAATAAACAACAAAGATCCTCATTAGTCTGAGGAAACACAAAGACAGAGATCAGCTGGTGATCTTCTTAGAGGTTTTATTGGCATATTTCTCACCGAGATTGGTGATGGAGCCGTCCGCCTCCTTGATATCGATATTGTCCAGCTGTGCCTTCAGATTGCCTCTGACTGCATCCAGGTATTCCTGGCGCAGGATCTGCTGCTCCACCTTCTCCTCGGGAGTCAGCCCTACTGTTTTTGATTTCTTGTATAATTCATTGATCCTTGGAATGTTCATATGTATCTCCTGTTTGATCATTCATTGTTTTATTGTTTATCAGTGTCAAATTACTATGCATTCGTAAACCACATGCTCGCTACTTGTTGTACATGATCTGCAGATATCCGATGACAAAGTAGTCATCCTTCTTATTCTGCAGGAACAGCGTTCCCAGTGATTCACCGGCCATGATCCTGTGAATGTTATGGAAATCACAGCCGTTGGCGATGATCATATCGGCTCCGGATGCGGATGCAATGGTTGCAGCAGAAAGCTTGGTAGCCATGCCGCCTGTTCCGAAATCCGTGGAGCTTCCCTTACCCATGGCAAGCAGCTCATCATCCAGCTTCTCCACAGTATCAATGAACCGGGCATCCGGATTTTTTCTGGGATCATCGGTATACATTCCGTCAATATCCGACATCAAAAGGAGCAGGTCTGCATCCACCAGCGATGCCACTACTGCAGACAAGGTATCGTTATCACCGAATACTGACAGGGAATACAGCTCATGAAGAGCGATGGTGTCATTCTCGTTGACAATGGGGATCACCCCCATGTGCAGCAGCTCATTGAAGGTATTCTTTGCATTTTCCCGGCTGTGGTTGTCCAGCATGCTGCTCTTGGTCAGCAGCACCTGACTGCAGATCTGGTTATACTCCGAAAAGAGCTTCTGGTAGATCATCATCAGTCTGGCCTGACCAACAGAGGCGCAGGCCTGCTTCACAGAGATCTTCGTGGGACGTTCATCCAGTCCCAGTGTTTCTCTTCCGGCAGCCACAGCTCCTGAGGATACCAGAATGATATCCTTTCCCTGATTCCGAAGGTCTGTGAGCTCCCGTACAAGGACCTCCATCTTGATCAGATCCAGCCGTCCTGTCTCCGGATGCGTCAGGGAGGAGGAACCGATTTTGATCACGATTCGTTTTTTATCTTTTAATGTTTCTCTTACAGTCATTTTATAAATGCCGCAGACCGGCATCCTTTCGTTTATTTTTTTCTACCGTGTAATTCCGAGAGCAGTCAGCGCCGCCTCCTGCTTCGCCTCCATGACAGCGGCTTCCTCCGGCTCCATATGATCGTAGCCCAGCAGATGCAGCATGCTGTGGGCGATCAGGAAAGAGATCTCTCTTCTAAGATCATGGCCGTATTCCGCAGCCTGCTCCTTTGCCCGTTCGACAGAGATCACAATGTCGCCTAGCATCAGTTCTCCCGTCTCGGGGTTAAAGCCCTCCGCATCCTCTGCTTCAAGAGGCGCATAATCTGCCGGAGCAGCAAAATCGATCATCGGGAAGGAAAGCACGTCCGTGGGACGGTCGATCTGACGAAATTCTTTATTCAGGCGATGGATCTCTTCATTATCTACAAAGGTCAGGGATACCTCGCTTTCGTAAGGGCAGCCTTCGTCATCCAGCACCCGGTTGATCACTTCCTCTGCGGTCTTTTCACAGTCAAAATCAAAAGGGATCGTCTGTTCATTCTCAAAAATAATGGTCATCAGCTGTCCTTTCCCCAGCGCGTGGAACGATCGGATCCGCTTCCTGTGCGGGTCTCCTCCCGTTTCCCGTGCCGGCTCTGATTGTCACGTCTGCTGTCCCGGGTCTCAGAAGATTCCCGGCTTTCTCTTCTTCCGCTACGGACATCATGATTTCCTCTGCGGTTCTCCGGGCGTCTTGCCTCCTCTTTGTTTTCGTATCGCTCATAGGCCTCCACGATCCTCTGAACCAGCGGATGACGAACCACATCCCGGCTGGTGAGCTGACAGATCGCGATTCCCTCCACTTTTTTCAGGATCCGCATGGCAACATCCAGACCGGACTGGATGCCGGGAGCAAGATCCTTCTGGGACGCATCGCCGGTGACCACAACCTTGGAGCCAAAGCCGATTCGTGTCAGAAACATCTTCATCTGGGCAGGTGTGGTATTCTGTGCCTCATCCAGAATGATGTAGGCATTGTCCAGCGTACGGCCTCGCATATAGGCGAGCGGCGCTACCTCAATGAGACCCTTCTCCATGTTTTTCTGGAATGCATCCGCCCCCATGATCTGATACAGGGCGTCGTACAGCGGCCGAAGATAGGGATCTACCTTGCTCTGAAGATCACCGGGGAGGAATCCCAGCTTCTCTCCCGCTTCGATGGCGGGACGTGTCAGGATAATGCGGCTGACCTCATCATTCCGGAATGCGGTGATGGCCATGGCCATGGCAAGGTAGGTCTTGCCTGTTCCCGCAGGTCCCACACCGAAGGTGATCATGTTGTTCCGGATCGCATCAATGTAATCCTTTTGTCCCAGTGTTTTGGGTTTGACCGGGCGGCCGTTGATGGTGTGACAGATCAGATCCGAATCCAGCTGCACCAGCGTCTGGTCTCCTTCTTTTATATCCATTGCTATCAGATAATTGACATTCTGCTCCGTAATGGTATTGCCTCGTCTGGAGAGCTCCACCAGCTCACGGATGGACGCGGCTGCCTTTTTTACATTGTGCTCCGCTCCCAGGATCCGAAAGGATCCGTCTCTGGATACGGTGGTAACGTGATAGGTTTTTTCTATTTTCTTTATAAACTGGTCAAACTGACCAAATACGTTTTTCTCATGCTCTGCCGGTATCACCAGCTGCTCTTCAACAATGCCCATTGGCATAGTGCTCTATTCCTCCTTGCTGCTCTATTCATATCGGTCGAAGGGACTGCTGCATCTGTCATACTGAGGATAACTAAGACGTTTTGAGTCATACTCAGGTCAATTACTGTCTGTATAAAATCAATGAATACCAGAGCAGCAGATTTTCTCCCATGTAAAAATCCATGCTGCAGTATTCTGCCAGATCCGCAGCCACGATCCCGTAGCTTTCAATACAGGGGTACATCCTCTGGGGATGACGGCATTTTTCCTTAGGAAAGCCGCATTTGGCACAGAGGCTGCAGGCACCGCTGGACAGTGTGTATGTCAGCAGACCATTGTCCTTCATGTGTTTTTCAAAGATTCTGGTCATTCGCTCATGGGTTTCCCGGGATTCGACCTGAACCAGTGGATCTGTTCGGTCCTTCACTTCGGTTACGGATGAAAAAAACAGAACATCCGTATAGGCCATGCAGCGGTCCTTCAGCTGGCTGATCTTGCCGATAGCCGGAGGACAGGACCAGGAAGTGCCGTAGCGCTTGCATTCTTTCTTGCAGTAGAAGCGCGTGTCTTCATCAAAATTGATGTCCTCCGGTTTTGCGAAGGCATACTGGTATATCGGAAATTGTGTGATAAATTCTTCTATTTCAGCGTGGGTCATAACGTCCACCTCCATGCTTATTTAGAAAAGGTCATACTATGACAGTTCATTATAGCACGCAAGTCTCGTTCTTTCCACAACCTTTTTCTGAATGAAAGAAAAAGCACTCTTTCGAGTGCTTTTATATGAAACCTCTGAACTTTTATCTTCTATTTATGATAAGGCTCGTTTTTTATGATCCGATAGCTTCTGTAGAGCTGCTCCAGGAAGATCACCCGCATGAGCTGGTGTGGAAAGGTCATCCTGGAAAAGCTCACCTTCAGATCTGCTCTCTTCCGCACTTCTTCAGAAAGACCCAGAGATCCTCCAATGATAAAATCGATTGTGCTGACGCCGCGAATGCCGAGATCATCGATTTTTTTCGCAAATTCCTCTGAGGTGTACATGGTTCCCTGCAGATCCAGAGCAATGACATAGTCCGAATCAGAAATAAATCCCAGGATCCGATCCCCTTCTTTCTTTTTGATCTGGTCTTCCAGAGCCGGGCTTGCGTTATCCGGAGTTTTTTCATCCGCTGCCTCCAGGATCTCCAGTTTACAATATCTGGACAGGCGCTTGCTGTATTCTGCGATGGCGTCCCGGAGATACTTTTCTTTGATTTTTCCTACTGTTAATAAGCGAATCTTCATGTGTTTATCCATTCCTTATCGAATCTGCTGGTTGGTGAAACAGCAAATGCTGCTTCCGGGCATATGGGATGCTGCGTGATCACCTCATGAAACATGATATAAAACGAAACCGCACTCCAAATCTACTACAGATCCAGAGTGCGGAACGATTCGTTTAAATGTTATCGATCTGATCAGCCGTAACCCTCAACAGGATCCTTCAGCCGATTGAAATGATCAGTACCAATTATTTTTTGCTCAGGAACTCATGGATTCCCTTGGCAGCTGCTTTTCCTGCTCCCATCGCAAGGATTACGGTTGCAGCACCTGTTACAGCATCACCACCGGCGAATACTGCCTCTTTGGAGGTCTGTCCGTTATCCTCATTTGCTACGATACATTTTCTCTTGTTTGTATCCAGACCGATGGTTGTTGAGGAGATCAGCGGGTTCGGAGAGGTTCCCAGGGACATGATCACGGTGTCTACCTCGATCTCGAAATCAGAGCCTTCGATCACTACAGGGCGTCTTCTTCCGGATGCATCGGGCTCACCCAGCTCCATGCGAACACAGCGGATGCCTTTTACCCAGCCGTTCTCATCCACCAGAACCTCAGTGGGGTTGGTCAGGAGATCAAAGATGATTCCCTCTTCCTTCGCATGATGTACCTCTTCCTTACGTGCAGGAAGCTCTTCCTCGGAACGACGATAGATAACGTGAACCTCAGCACCGAGACGGAGGGCAGTTCTTGCAGCATCCATTGCTACGTTTCCGCCGCCTACTACTGCAACCTTTTTGCCCTTTGCGATCGGAGTATCGTAGTCCTCACGGAAGGCCTTCATCAGGTTGTTTCTTGTCAGGTACTCGTTGGCAGAGAATACGCCGTTGGCATTCTCACCCGGAATGTTCATGAACATCGGAAGTCCGGCACCGGAGCCGATGAAGACTGCCTCAAAGCCTTCCTCATCCAGCAGCTCGTCGATGGTTACGGATTTGCCGATGATTACGTTTGTCTCGATCTTAACACCCAGAGACTGTACGTTCTCGATCTCTTTGGCAACGACTGCATCCTTCGGAAGACGGAACTCAGGGATTCCGTAGGAAAGAACGCCGCCTGCCTTATGCAGAGCCTCGAAAATCGTTACGTCATAGCCAAGCTTAGCCAGATCACCCGCACAGGTCAGTCCTGCAGGGCCGGATCCGATCACGGCTACCTTCTTGCCGTTCTTGCTGTCTGCAGGGATCGGTTTGATGCCGTTCTCTCTTGCCCAGTCAGCAACGAAACGCTCCAGCTTACCGATGGAGATCGGCTCGCCCTTGACACCGCGGATACAGCGGCCCTCACACTGGCTCTCCTGTGGACATACACGTCCGCAGATTGCAGGAAGTGCAGAGGACTGTCCGATCACCTGATAGGCTTCTTCGAATTTTCCTTCTTTTACATTGCCGATGAAATCAGGGATATTGATGCTTACGGGACATCCCTCGATACATTTTGCATTCTTGCAGTGGATGCAGCGCTCTGCCTCGGCAACAGCCTCTTCCTGATTATAACCGTAGCAAACCTCTTCAAAGTTAGTGGCACGAACCTTCGGATCCTGCTCTCTTACCGGAATTTTATGTAATACGTCTTTAGCCATTATTTGTCACCTCCGCACTGTCCGCATCCGCCGTGGTGTGTATCGCCTTCCTGCTGCTTCAGGAGTGCGCGGCCCTCTTCGGTCTTATACATGGTCTGTCTCTTCATTGCCTGATCGAAATCAACCAGATGTCCGTCGAACTCAGGTCCGTCTACGCAGGCAAATTTCACTTCATCACCAACGGTAAGACGGCAGGCACCGCACATACCGGTTCCGTCTACCATGATGGGGTTCATGCTGACGATGGTGGGGAGTCCCAGCTCCTTGGTCAGCTTGCAAACGAATTTCATCATGATCATCGGTCCGATCGCAACGCAGATATCATACTGATGTCCCTCGTCGATCAGATCCTGGATACACTTTGTAACCATACCTTCGCGTCCGTAGGAACCATCATCTGTTGTAACAAAGAGATTGCACACCTCTTTGAATTCATCCTCGAGAATAACAAGGTCTTTATTCTTTGCACCAATGATCGCATCAGCAGTTACGCCGTGCTCCTTCAGCCATTTTACCTGGGGATAAACCGGAGCTGTTCCTACACCGCCGGCTACAAACAGGATCTTCTTCTGTTTCAGAGACTCGATATCCTCCTCGCAGAACTCAGACGGTCTTCCAAGCGGTCCTACGAAATCGGCAAAGGAATCGCCGGTTTTCAGCTCGGCAAATGCATGAGTAGATGCGCCGATAGGCTGGAATACGATGGTGATGGTTCCCTTCTCTCTGTCATAATCACAGATTGTAAGCGGGATACGCTCACCTTCCTCATCAAGCTTCACGATGATGAACTGTCCCGGCAGGCAATGTTTTGCTACACGTGGTGCTTCGATCACCATTCTGTAGATATTTGCCGCCAGCTTGTCGGCATGTAAAATCTTATACATGTGTCTCCTCCTTACTTATGTAGATTTTCTGCACAACATTCTGCAGAAAGCACAAGGTTGCAATAGTTCAGTGAGCGGATCATGCTCAACCGGAATTCAGTGTTTCCGTTCACATGAAACGGTACTGCTATATCCTTCCATCGTCTATGCAGCCGGATGCATCTGCAGAAAAGCTAAGACATTTCTGCACAGAACCACAGAAATGCTTTCTATACTATTTTACACAAAAATTTACATTTTTCCAATACTTTTTACAGAAAATTGCATAAATAAAAGTACAAAAGATTACTGTTCACGGGATGAAGGACAGTAGAATACAGACTCGTCATGCTTACGTACACAAATTATGAGAAACACGCTTAATAGAACGAGAGGACGGTGGTGCCGTTCCACTTTTCAGTGGAACGGTACCACCGTCCCCTCGTTCCACAGTATTCAGTCACAGTCGAATCAGGTTCCACCGGAGTCGGATCGTGATCCACCGGGGTGGGATCAGTATCTACCGGTTCCGGGGTTTCTACCGGAGTCGGATCGGGATCCACAGAAGGTGTATCCCCGCCGCCTGTATTTCCTCCGTCACTCGGAGTCACTGCTCCTCCTCCGTTGTTGTCATCATAGGTTGGAGCTACGTAATTCGATCCGTCGGAATAGGTGGCGCTATAATTTCCGTCCGCATCCTGTACCACACTGATGGATTCCTGCGCAGAGGAAGCTGTCAGAGAATAAGTAATAGATGTTGGAGTACTTACTACACCGGAATCCCTATCCACGAGAACCGCATAGAAGGTGTGATTTCCCTCCAGCATATCCACCGGACCGGTATATCGTGCACTTTCGGAGGTCGGCATCGTATCGAAGGAGTACAGTGCATAGGTACCTCTCGGAACGATGACAGTGAATGCGTGGGTCTTGCCGTCATCCAGGGTGAATGCAGTTGCTCTCGGATAAACTACCGGTGCATCCACGGAGTCTGCCTCGATCACATACACAGCCTCTACGATATTGCTGGGAACGTTTTTCTCATTATAGGCAACGGCTCGAACGGTTATGGTTCCTCCGGTCAGTCCGATGGCCGAATCATAACGAAGACTCAGCAGGGTCGGGTCGGTGCCGTCCAGTGTATAGAAAACAGCATTGCCGTTTTCATCAGTAATCTCAAGATTCTGAGCATCCTCATAGGTACCTGCCTCCAGAGACAGAACCGGGACGTCTGTGATATATTCTGCAAACTTTTCAAGAATACTCTCAGATGTACATTCATTCATCAGTGTACGGATGCTTGCTCCATCGCCCAGAGCCTCATACATTCCGATCAGCTTCCGATAGGCGCTTTCACTGTCAGGATCGTTATGGATTGCTTCCCGGTAAACGGAAGCAGCCATATCGGTTTTTCCCTGTGCGGCATAAATATCAGCCAGAAGGATCGTACCTGCAAGGTTGTCCGGATCCTTTTCCAGAGCCACGGTGATCAGCTCCAGGGAGGAGTCATATTCCCCGTTATTATAGGCATCCACGGCTTTTGTATAATTGCTGTTAAATGCACTTTTCTTTGATGTATTCAAGAGGAAGGAAATACCGAAAAATGCCACGATGATCACAGCGGCTGCACCCACACTGATCAGAATGGTATTTCTTTTCTTAAGAGCTTTGTTTCTTTCCTCTTCCTCCAGCTCCATCAGAGCAATCCTCTCCCGCTCCTTTTCCTCAAGAAGCTTTCTCTGCTCATTGATGCTGGATTCTACCGTTTCAAAAACCGGAACCAGATGGATCTCCTCGCCGCAGCGGGGACAGAATAATTCGTCATCCGGAAGCTGTGCTCCGCAGTTTGAGCATTTTTTCATAATCGGCCTTCCTCCAAATAATTTTCAAATTGTTCTTTTGATAACAGTACCTTCCGGGGCTTTGTGCCTTCCTCGGCACCGACTACGCCCGCGTCACACAGCTGATCCATGATCCTTGCTGCACGGTTGAATCCAATCTTAAACTGCCTCTGCAGCATTCCGATGGATGCTTTTTCTTTATCAACGATCAGCTTAGCTGCATCAATAAACAGCTCATCCTGATCGGAGCCTCCCCCTGCCTTTGCAGTACCGCCTGAGGAGGAACTGTTGATCTTCGCCTCAATAGAAGCGTCGTAGGTAACTTCACCATGCTGTTCGGTCAGATATTTTACTACGCTGGCGATCTCTTCATCAGAGATATAGCCGCCCTGCACACGGGCCGGCTGTGTATAGCCGGATGGATAAAACAGCATGTCGCCGTGTCCCAGAAGCTTCTCTGCTCCGTTCATATCCAGAATTGTTCTGGAATCCACGCCGGAGGCAACGGAAAGTGCAATACGCGAGGGCATGTTTGCCTTGATCAGTCCTGTTACTACGTTCACAGACGGTCTCTGCGTTGCAATGATCAGATGAATGCCTGCCGCACGGGCAAGCTGTGCCAGACGGCAGATGGCGTCCTCTACTTCACCGGGAGCGACCATCATAAGATCCGCAAGCTCATCCACCACAATAACGATCTGGGGCATTTTCTTCGGTTTCTGCTCTTCCGGAACATCCGTAAGAGAATCCACTTTGGCATTATAGCCGGCAACATCCCGGACCCCGTATTCTGCAAATTTGTTGTAACGATCTGACATCTCGGCAACTGCCCAGTTCAGGGCACCTGCAGCCTTCTTCGGATCTGTTACGACCGGAATACTCAGGTGCGGGATTCCGTTATAAACAGACAGCTCCACTACCTTAGGATCGATCATCAGAAGCTTTACCTCATCGGGAGATGCCTTGTAAAGGATACTCATGATCAATGTATTAATGCAGACAGACTTACCGGAGCCGGTGGCACCTGCGATCAGCAGATGAGGCATCCGGGCAATATCCGTTACCACTGTTTTTCCCGCAATATCCTTTCCTACAGCAAAGGCAATGCGGGACGGATGGTTCACAAACTCCGGACTCTCCAGAAGATCTCGAAGAAGTACAGGAGCGGTATTTTTATTCGGAACCTCAATACCCACGGCAGCCTTGCCCGGGATCGGGGCCTCAATTCGTATATTGGAAGCAGCCAGATTCAGCTTGATGTCATCAGCCAGATTTACGATCTTGCTGACCTTCACACCCTGCTCCGGCTTCACCTCATAGCGTGTAACAGAGGGGCCGCAGCTGACATCCACCACATGTGCGTTGACTCCGAAATCCTGCAGGACCTTCTCCAGATTTCCTGCAGTTTCCTTCAGATATTTGGTAGAATCCCCTCTTGGAATTCCTGTTCCTTTTTTGAGAATCTCCAGAGGCGGCAGCTGATAGGGAATAGCCTTGATCTGCTCTTCCTTTTCCTGCATCTCCTCACTGATGCTCTCCACGCCCTCTGCGATCTCAGCTGCAGAGGATCGGGGATTTTTCTTCCGCTGTCTTCCTGTATCTTCATTCGCAGAAGCCGTTTCTTCGACATGATCTGCAGTTGCCTCCATTGCCGCAGCACCTTCGCTGCCGTTTATTGTTAATGCTTCGAGGCTGCCGGTTCCGGAAGAGTCAGCGGTATCCATTCTGCTGCTGAATATCCCTTTGCTCTTCTTTCTTTTATTCTTTTCTGCAGCTGAATTCTGTGCAGCCTCCTCTGCAGGGTCAAACAGGTCGTAGAGATCCTGGGAATCCATTTCAAGAGTATCATTATTTTTATGAGACTGCTCTTCCTTTTCTCTTCGATCCAGCGAATACAGAAAACTGTCGCTGAAGGACTGCTGCTCGCCAATCGTATAACCAAAATCAGAGGTCTGCTCTCTTCGCTGGCGGTCTGTTCGAGAGGAATACCGTGAATTTCGTGCAGAACCTCGCAAAGACAGGATCTCCTCGTCCTCAAGATCCGGATCGTCTTCTATATCCTCCTCATCATCGTATCCATCGTACTCGTCAAACTCCTCCTCATCATACGGAAGAAAGTCTTTACGGCGAAGGGAACGTTCTCTCATTGCCTGCAGACGTTCTCTTGCGAGAATTCCCCGCTCGGCAGCATTACTGATCAAAGGACGCTGTGTTGCAAAGCAGAGCGTAATGATCATTCCGAATACTGAGATCACATAACAGCCGTATTTTCCAAAGGCCTTTCCAATGAGGAATACAACAATTCCGCCAAACAATCCGCCGCCGCTCCTGTCAAAGGAGCTGCTGCTGTAATAACTCTTCAGAGAATCCGATGAGCTGTATCCCTTTGTCAGCATGTGGATGAATGCACAGACAAACATAAAGAACAGGATATAGCATAAAAATTTTCCGCCCCTCCTTGCGTGTCCTCTGTTCGCAATGAAAAATGCAGTCAGAAGGAACAGGATCACCGGAAATACATACGCCATCAGACCGAACAGTCCGAAAAAGAAGGATGCAAAAAGCTTTCCGGCCGCTCCTCCGATCCCGAAATTGCTCATTACAAGCAGCACACTGAACAGCAAAGCTGCCGTCATGATAATATCTGTCTGTACCTTTGGATTCATCGGCTCCTGCACCGCAGTGCTTTTCCGCCCGGAGGAGGCAGCGTTCGTCTTCCTTCGGGTTGATGCTGCAGTACCTGCAGATTTTCTCCCTGTGCCTTTTCCTGCTGACGCTCTTCTCCCGCTTCCGGATGCTGTTCCTGAATAGGAACGGGTTGATGAATGTTTTGCAGATGCACTTTTCGTGCTGCCGGAACGGCTCCCGGAGGAAACTGTTTTACGCTTCCTCTGTGCAGAAGATGCCGCGGCTTTTTTTGTAGTTTTTGGTTTGCTTTTCTGAGTTGGTTTTCTGGAAGCATTTCTTACAGAAGAAGATGTTCCTTTATGTGCCATTCTAATCTCTCCTTCATCCGTTATAACGGATTAAATCTCCCTGCATTCGGATTCCGCCTGCCGGATTGCAGTGCGGGCTTTATGCCAGATACAGGATGACGGACAGGATGCCCATACATATGCTGTAGCCGGCGAACAGTCTGCAGGAACGAATGGTGATATGTTTTCTGACAGTTCCGATGAGAAGAAGTACAATAACAGCTGATACCGCCATTCCTGCTAAACAGGGCAGTAATTGAAAACTTCCTCCCTCTGCAGTCACAGAACCTGCTTCAAACACAGATCCTCCGAGCAGTACAGGAATCGTCATGATATAAGCATATTTAATAATGAATTTTCGGGTCAGTCCGCAAAGATATCCTGCTGCGATACCCATGCCAAGCATGGAAATGCCGGGAACTGCAGAAAAACCCACAAACAGTCCTATCACCAATGCATCCGAAATCTTTGTATCCTTTGGTCCCTTCAGAGAACTGGGCGTAAAGGAACAGACGATCAGAAGCAGTGCAGTAAACAGAAAGCCCATGCCGTTCAGCAGAAGACTTCCAGACAAGGCGTTGCACATCGGCCGCAGGATCAATGCAGTTACGAACGCCGTTCCTAAAGAAACAAGCATCAGAACTGTAAATTTTGAATAATTGGAATTGATTACTTTTTTATACCGAACATTCTCCGGATCATGAAAGGTCTTTCTCCATTCCACCGCATTCTCCAGCAGCTGGCGAAAAATTCCGAAAAAAGCAAAAAGCATGCGGATAATGTCATTTTTAAACGCATAAAACACACCCAGAACTGTTCCCAGGTGCAGAAAAATGAGAATCATATATGAAACGCTGTCCTGGATCCCCAGTATCCTGCTCAGCAGATTCAGATGTCCCGAACTGCTTACAGGCACAATACCTGTGATACCCTGTACCAGACCCAGCAAAATAGCCTGCCATACAGCCATGCTGTGTTACCCCTTAAAATTAAAAAAATATTACTCAATTTGTTATTCTAGCATAACGATAGAGAAAAAACAACGACCTCTCGATGGAAAAAAAGAAAGGATTTCCCCTGGACAGTAACGTGACAGAATCCAAAAAGGAACAGTGCTGCAGCAGCACTGTTCCCATAGAATGCATGAGTGGATATTATTCGTCAAGATTGGTGTAAACGTTCTGAACATCATCAGATTCATCCAGAAGATCCAGTGTTCTCTGCAGATTCTTCATGGCTGTCTCATCGGTGAGCTCTACGTAGGTCTGCGGAATCATTGTAACGTCAGCCTCTGCCATTGGAATTCCCTCTTTTTCCAATGCCTCGCGTACAGCGGAGAAATCATCCGGATCGGTGACGATCTCAAAGCAGTCCTCCTCCTCAGAGAAATCCTCTGCTCCTGCGTCCAGAGCGATCATCATCAGATCGTCTGCTTCCATCTCGCACTCTTCTTTATCAACAATGATCTGTCCCTTTTTGTCGAACATAAAGGATACACAGCCGGGAGTACCGACATTGCCCTGTCCCTTTGTAAATGCACTACGCACATCGGCAGCGGTTCTGTTTTTGTTGTCTGTAAGAGTCTCGACAATAATTGCGATACCATTCGGGCCATAGCCTTCATAGGTGATTCTCTCATAGTTATCGGCATTGGCATCGCCTGCAGCCTTTTTGATACCTCGCTCAATGGTGTCATTGGGCATGTTGTTTGCTTTTGCCTTTGCGATCACATCGCGAAGCTTGCTGTTATTATTCGGATCCGGACCGCCTTCTTTTACTGCGATCACGATCTCTCGGCCGATGATGGTAAAGATTTTACCCTTTTTGGCATCATTTTTCTCTTTTTTATGTTTGATATTGGCAAATTTTGAATGTCCTGACATACTGTATGTCCTTCCTTCCGTTAATATTAGATTACAGCATTTCTTCTATACTAAGTCAGTTACTGTAAATAAACTATGGCTTAAACATCAAAAATATAGCATTCTTTCCCGAGTTCGTCAAGACTAGGAAAGGTTCCTCGCTTCCGAAGCCCGTGAACTGAATTTTTTTTCATATGATTTCCGGAATCTCCCTCAGCAGATCTCCTGCAATGGCACCTCTTCTGGATCTGGATTCCGCTGCCCGCTCACCAGACAGGGCATGAACCAGAACGGCAAGTGCGGGAGCCTCGGGAAGCTGCGCAGCCTGCGTAAACAGACATCCCATGATCCCGGCCAGCACATCCCCGCTTCCTGCTGTTGCCAGTGCACTGTTTCCTCGTGTATTTAAGAAGCAGCTTCCGTCCGGCAGTGCAATGATGGTTCTGGCATCCTTCAGAACAAGAACGACCTGATTCTGTACAGCATAGGCAGATGCCGGCTGAACCGGATCCTCCTTTAAATCAGTGATACTGTGTATACACAGACGGCTCATCTCACCCATATGCGGGGTAAACACAGCCGGAAACCGGATCTGCTTCATTAGTGTTGGACTTTCTGACAGAAGATTCAATGCGTCGGCATCAAAAACCACAGGTTTTTTGCCGTTTCTTCTGTTCCAGTCCAGCACTACCATCAGAATGTCCATAGCAGTGCTTCCGGTTCCCAGGCCGGGCCCGATGACAATGCCGTCTGCCCAGCACAGATCATCCAGAAGACGCAGTCCGTCAGTCATGGGATTCCAATCATCCTCACGGTAGGTTGAGATCAGTGCTTCGGGAAGCCGGGAAGCCAGCGGTCCCCGATTCGTTTCCTCTGTATAGACCTTGACCATGCCTGCTCCCGCACGCATGGCAGCTTCGGCACAGAGAGCAGCTGCACCAAACATCTGCTTCGAGCCTCCGATCACAAGAATCTTTCCGAAGCTTCCCTTATTACCGGATTCATCCCTGACGGGAAGCAGGGACAGATCTGCTTCCTCACATTCCAGAAGCAGTGATCCCTCCTGCAGCTCTGTCCGGATCGGAATACCGATCTCCTTCACCCGGACCTCACCTGCATAAGCGGCACCGGGATACAGCAGCAGACCTCTCTTTGCGGCAGCAAATGTCACCGTAAGATCTGCCTGAACGGCACAGCCCATCACCTCTCCTGTATCTGTATGAATGCCCGAGGGGATATCCACAGCAATGGTCGGTGCTTTCGCTTCATTCATGAGGCGGATCGCATCCGCATAGACTCCCTGTACTTCCCTTGTAAGACCGATTCCGAACAGCGCATCGATCAGAAGAGTTGCATGGGAAACAGAGGACCTGGACAGCTCTGTTTCCATAGGGATTCCCCTGTTCCTTGCAGCCACGATCTGCTGCACCATAGCCTCCGAGTATTTCTGTGCCGGGCCGACCAGTACCAAAGTCGCGTCATAGCCGTAGTCCTTCAGGATTCTTCCGATTGCCGCACCATCTCCTGCATTATTTCCTGTTCCGCAGAATATGACGACTCGTTTCAGATCAAACTCCTGTTTTCTGTGCATCAGCTCATGCACCACGGATAAAGCGGCACGCTCCATCAATACAAGAGACGGCACCCCCTGCAGGATGGCCCGCTGATCTGCTGCCTTCATCTGCGCAGCTGTAAGTATAGTTTTCATCGTTCCCTCCCTTAAGTATCAGGAATATTTTCTGACAGAGATAATCTATTGCAAAGAAAAAGAAAACCTGCCGGAGCTGTTTGGCTCGAATGGCTTCCGGTTATCCGGCCGCTCGACAGGATACAGCTTTTGGCAGGTTTTCTATTCTAAATTAAATGTGCTTCTGTTCCAGATTATAGGACAGCTGCATCAGGCTCTCAGACAGATGTACATTTTCAACGACCACCCCATCCGGAAGATGAAGATCCAGGTCTGTATGAGCAAAATTCCAGATTCCCTTGATGCCGTTGTCTGCAAGAACATTTGCCATCTCGGCAGCATACTGCTTCGGCAGAGTCAGTGCCGCAACATCTACTGCATGATTTTTCAGAAACTCAGGAAGCTCCTCGGTCATATATACGGGAATTCCCCGGATGACCGATCCCTGGAATTTCGGATTGTTATCAAACATTGCGATCGTCTTGAAACCGTTTTTGTCAAAATTATAATTCGCAAGAGCCTGACCAAGATTACCGGCACCGATGATGATCATATAGTGCATACGATCCAGACCAAGGATCTTGCCGATCTCTTCATAAAGATTTTTTACATTATAGCCATAGCCCTGCTGGCCAAAGCCGCCGAAATTATTGAGATCCTGCCGGATCTGTGATGCTGTAACCTGCATCTGCTCACTGAGATCACCTGAGGAGATCCGCTCTACTCCCTGATTCATCAGGTCACCCAGATACCGATAGTATCGCGGCAGACGACGTATTACTGCTTTAGAAATTTCTTTTCCGCTCATTTTCTAATGCCTCACTATTTTATTTATTTAACTCGTCAACCTTCAGAATCGCAGCTGTCACATCCTCCTCGGAAACCGGGAATGGCATGTTTTTGGTGGACTGAGTTTTGACACAGGCCGCAGCAGCCACTGCCCTGATCTCATCCTCTATTACCTCTGTAATACCGAGATCAGCAAGCTTTACAGGCAGTCCTACTTCTCTGAAGAAGGCAGTCACCTTCTCAAATTCCTCCATGGAGTTTTCAAGCACCAGCTGGCAAAGGGTTCCGTATGCAACCTTTTCACCATGGAGTGCTCCGTGGGCCTGAGGAACCTGAGCAAATCCATCGTTGATCGCATGGGCAGCCGCCAGTCCGCAGGACTCAAAGCCTACTCCGGACAGGAGGATGTCGGCCTCTGCCACCGCCTCCACTGCCGGGGAATTCGTCTGATTCTTCACATCCTGATAGGCCTGTACGCCGCTTTCCATCAGAATATCGTAGGAAAGGGCTGCCATTGCATAAGCAGTTCTGGGCATTACACCGCGGCAGAAATTTCGTGCTCCGGAAGCCTTGCAGGCTCTTGCCTCGAAATAGGTTGCCATGGCATCACCCATTCCGGCAACAAACAGACGTACCGGTGAGGCAGCAATGATATCGGTATCTACAATAACAATGTCAGGATTGCGCTTTCCGTATACAACCTTGCAAACAACGCCCTGGTCGTTGTAGCATACAGAAAGTCCGCTGCAGGGAGCATCGTTGGATGCAATTGTTGGACAGATGATCACAGGAACATCCATATAGGTTGCCACTGCCTTGCCTGTATCAATGGCTTTTCCGCCTCCCACTGCAACCACTGCATCGCAGCCGGCTTCTTTTCCGATCTCCGTAACACGGTTGATCTCCTCTAACGAGCACTCTCCGTTGAAAATCTCAAATCTGCAGGTATAGCCGGCATCCGTCAGAGATGCTGTCAGCAGCTCACCCAGCTCCTCGTGATTTCTTTTACTGAGAAGCACCAGAAAGTTTGTGCCCATCTTCTTCACATGTGTACCGAGATTTTTCAGTTCTCCTGCACCCTGAATATATTTTCCGGGGGTTTTCATAATATTCGCCATATTCTTAATCTCCTTCGTTTAATTAGCAGCAATTCAGACCCATAGGAAATCTTCGTAAAATGGTGTCGAACGCCTGAACCTGTCACGCATTGTGAAATAATTCCCAATCAAATACAGTATACCTGATTGATAATAAAAAAACAAGAATTTTCCTCACAAGATTGACAAAATTTTGCGAAATAATACATACAACAAAACAGGCATAGAAATCCAAAACAGAATTCTATGCCTGCACAGTTCACGAGATCATATAGAGTCCGATTCCCGCTGTTATAAAACCGGCCAGCAGGAAGCAGCCCATGGGAACAAGCAGGATCACCTTCGCATGGGTCCGTTCCGCCGGGCTTTCAGGGATCAGCCGGTGTCTTCTCGGTGCTGTGTCACGCAGGAGAAGATGATTTCCCAGATACATCAGCGGCGGGATCAGGAGACCGTAGATGATGGTCAGGATCCCTGCCTGATAAAACAGAGAGGACATTCCCAGTACAGTCGGATCTGACACAGATGTGCCCGCAAGGGTCTGCAGCCATCCGACTATTGCTGATCCGAAGGGAACAGCGGATCCTGAACCTGCAGAGAAGCAGGGAATTATAGAAGCTCCCGGCACCACTGCTGTACCGTACAGAATACGCAGCAGCAGGATCTGACTTGCATTATGGATAAAATGCAGCAAGCTGGAGTAGACCATATTGCCGGTCTGAAAAAGGATCCAGCTCATCACTCCGCCAAGGATCCCGGTATAGAAAAACTTGGAGGGATCCATGTGGAAAAGTCCGAAAAACAATCCCATAACAATTGCCATTGGCCATGGACTGCGGATCCGTTCCTTTAAACCGTACTGGATCACGCCTCGGTGCATGGCTTCCTCACAGATTGGCGGAAGTACTGCCACGATCAGAAACAGAAGGAACCAGTTCATGCCGGAGCCCATCAGAACCTCTGAATCGCTGCTGGGCTGATAATCGGGATAATACGCAAGAAGAAGTGCCTGCCCGACCATGATAAACAGGTAGGAACCGGCCCAGAGAAGAACAGTGCCCAGAACAGCGGACCATACCGGTTTTTTAATGGGAAAAACATCCTTCAGTCGCTGATGCTTCCTCTTAACATAAAGTACAGACAGGACCAGGAATCCCAACTCTGTTATCGCCACGCCCCACATGCCGAAGGTCAGCTGGATCACTGCTCCCACTGTTGAAAAAAGCAGCATCAATCCAATAAAGAAACCAATCACTGCTTTTATATCGATCGGTTTCCTCTGCTTCTCCTTTTTAGGCATTCCGGCTGGGACGCTGTTTTTTATCTCTTCATAGGTCATATGCAGTCAACCTCCTGTTCACAGGTTCCGTTTCATTACCAGCCGTTACCGGTCCTGTTGCTTTATATTCCATCACAGAATACGATCACTCATCCTTCTGCTCTACTGCTTCCAGCTGTTCTCTGAAGGATTTCATTTCCTTCTGTCTTGTCATCTCTACGATCTGAAGTGCTGTAAGATCTACCACCCTTGTTTTCACCGGATCATCGAAAACAAGCTTCTGGAGCTCATCCATCAGCTGCTTCTGAAGAGCTGCATCCTTCATATTGATAAAATCCACCAGAATGATTCCGCTCAGCTGACGGAGTCTGATCTGGGCGGCAATCTCAGCAGCAGCTTCCCGATTGATCATCAGGATCGTTTCTTCTTTATTCTTTTTTCCCGAGTACTTTCCTGTATTGACATCGATCACCACGCAGGCCTCAGTCTCCTGGATCACAATAAATCCTCCGGACTTGAGCCAGATCTGCTTGTGCTGGAGCTTGTCCATCAGCGCGGAAATGCTGTGAAGCTTGTACAGCGGAAGCAGCTTATCCTCATAGAAGACAACCTGCAGCTGCTCCTCCAGCTGATTGTCTTTTCTGTACTGCATCAGCTCATCGTATACTCCGAAGCAGTCTGTTACCACGGACAGGCCGTCTGCAAAGTACTGCTTCACCTCCCGCATCCATGGACCGCTGGTCTGATACAGGCAGGTGTAGATCGTCCTTCCGGTGCCGTACCGAAGGATATATTCCATCTTCTCCTTCATCATGGAAAATTCAAGGGCAAGCTCCTCTTCACCGGCATCCTTTGCACTGGTACGGACAATCAGTCCATACTCGCCGGAAAGAGAGGGCAGAATGGAGCGGATCCTTTTAATCTGGTCGGGCTTCAGCTTACGGGAAAAATTTACAGTCTTCCTTCCGCTGGTAAGTACAAAATAGCGCCCATTGAGATTCAGATTCGTTGTCAGACCGGCCTGCTTCATCTTCAGGGCATCCCGGGATACCTGGACCAGAAGCTCATCGCCTACGCGGGGAAGCTTTGTCTGGCCTCCGGTTTTCCAGATGGCGGTCCGGCACTCCGATAAAGGAAGATAGCCTCTCAGCTTCTCTCCGATCCGTACAAACACCGCTCCGATATTCTGCTGAATCGTCTCAATTTTACCTACATAGATATTTCCGAGGATGGAATTGCCTTCTGCACTGCTGAAAAAGCATTCCACCGCATGCTCGTCCTGTGAAAGAACTGTGGCAATGCCGTCCAAATTTTTCCAGGGGGCAGCTGCCACCACTAAACGTTTGCTCAAACTATTTCCTCCCCGAGGTTACCGAGTGAAACAAGCTTTCTCTCAGTCTCTGTGCCGGCATTTGCATAAATATCCTCTCGATGGATCCGCATGGTGCCATCCGGGATCTGCAGTCCGGCATAATCAGCAAATGCCTTCACCACCAGATCCGGCTTCAGATTGCTGACGCTTCCCTGTGAAACACACATCCGAAACACCGGGATGCCATTCACATCCGTTTCACAGGAGAAGGAGTAGATCCAGGGTCGAATGTTGACCAGACCCTCGCTTCTTTTTGTTTTTCTCCAGACATGTACCTCCTCCTGTGCAAGGAATGCTTCCTGCTTCTGCTCCATTCCTTCCAGGGATGCTTTGCATGCAGCAGCTTCTGCCGCAGCAATCTCGGAGAGATCCAGAGTGACCGAGTAATCCGCCGCGGCAACAAGAGTCATTCCCTTGGAATGCTTGTCCTCGCCGATCTTCCGGATTCCAACCACCGACATCCCCTCGTGCATCTGCGCATTCATCCGCTCCATCAGTTCACGTCCGGATGGAGCGCTCTGAAGATCCAGATCGAAATATTCGCCGCTGCTGGTGGTGCCCACACCCAGTGGAGCCGCAAAGGACATGATCATATGGGGACTGAAACCGCCCGAAAAGGATACATCCACATCCGCACGGCGCAGCACCTTCTGGAAATAACGCATGACATCCAGGTGTCCGATGTATTTCATATTGCCTGTTTTGGTAAATTTCACACGCACTCGCATACTTACACCTCCTCAGCGGAACGAATGGACGGTGCTTCCGTTCCGCCGGAACAGCGGGACCGTCCCCCCGTTCCATTTACTTCATATCTGGAAATATCCACACCGGTTTTTTCTTCAAAACATACACCGGCGCCGAATTTTCTTGCGCCGCAGGCAGAGCATTTCTGCCGGCAGTTTGGCGTTACCATTGCCTTCTGAGCTGCTTCCCATTCCCTCTTCAGGAATTCCTTTGTTACACCAACGGAAATAAAATCCCAGGGAAGGATCTCGTCCGTGGAACGGATTCTGGTTGTATAGAAGAACGGATCCACACCCGTTTCCGCAAATGCCTCCTGCCAACGCTCATTCACAAAGGACTCTGACCAGGCATCAAAAATGGCTCCCTTTCTGTACGCAGCCTCGATCGCCGCTGCTACTCTTCTGTCTCCTCTGGCAAGCACGCCCTCCAGAACGGAAACATCGGCTTCATGATAGGTGAAGCGAATGCTTTTCTGATTGGTCTGATTACGAACCTCATTCTTTACCGTCCGTGCCTTGGAAATAAATGTCTCTACCGTGTCCTGGGGTGCCCACTGGAAGGGTGTAAAAGGCTTCGGCACAAAGAAGGAGGCACTGGCAGTGATGGCCACCTTGCCGTTTCTCTTCTCCTTCGGGATCTCATAATACTGATCCGCCACCTTCTGGCATAGCCAGGCAATGCCTTTGTAGTCCTCCTGGGTCTCCCCGGGGAGACCCAGCATAAAGTACAGCTTGACCTTATTCCATCCGCCTTCGAATGCCTTGCCTGCACCGGACAGGATATCCTCCTCTGTCAGCCCTTTATTGATGACGTTCCGCATCCGCTGGGACCCCGCCTCCGGAGCAAAGGTCAGGCTGCTTTTCTTTACATCCTGTACCTTGGACATGACATCCAGAGAAAACTGATCGATCCTCAGAGACGGCAGGGAAATGTTGATTCCCTTCTGCGGACAGAATTCCGTCAGGAAATTCAGCAGCTTGGGAAGCTGAGTATAGTCACTGGAGCTTAAGGAGCTGAGAGAAATTTCCTCATACCCGGTGGCACGCAGCATCGCCTCTGCCTGCTGCTTCATCTTCTCAACGCTCTTTTCACGAAGCGGACGATAGACCATTCCTGCCTGACAGAAACGGCAGCCGCGGATACAGCCTCTCATGATCTCCAGAACAACACGATCCTGCGTTGCCTTTGCAAAGGGCACCACCGGCCTGTCCGGATAGGGAGCCTCATTAAAATCCAGCACCAGCTGCTTTTCTACAACGGCAGGCACATCCTCAAACTTTGGCTGGAATGCTGCGATCGTACCATCCTCTCTGTAGGTCACCTCATAGAGTGACGGTACATAGATCCCCGGCATATGAGAGGCAGCTCTGAGAAATGCAGAACGATCGCCTCCCGCCTGTTTAGTTTCCTTATACAGATCAAAGAGCCTGTCGTAAACAACCTCACCCTCACCGATGTAAAACAGATCAAAGAACTCCGCAATAGGCTCGGGATTGTAGGCACAGGGACCGCCTCCGATCACAATGGGATCCTCTTCCTTCCTGTCTGTGCTGTGCAGGGGAATATCGGACAGATCCAGTACCTGAAGAATATTGGTATAGGCCATCTCATACTGGAGGGTGAAGCCAAGAAAATCAAAGCTTTTCACAGGATCCTGTGACTCCAGCGCGAACAGAGGGATCTGTTTTTCTCTGAGCACCCGATCCATATCCATCCAGGGAGAATAGACTCTTTCGCACCAGACATCCGTCCTTTTATTAAACATATCGTAGAGGATCTGAATGCCGAGATGTGACATTCCGATCTCATACACATCCGGAAAGCAGAAGGCGAATCGTATATCCACCTCCTCCGGATTCTTCACTACTGCATTGACCTCTCCGCCGATGTAGCGCTCCGGCTTTTCGATCTGCATTAATATCTCGTTGGTTAAAGCTAATTTCGCCATGTATATTCCTTCCTGTATAGGGTATATTCCATGAAATTATAATATAATGCCTCGAAACATTCAATAAGAAAAAGACGGTTCGTGCGAACCGCCTTTATACTTAGAAAATATAAGTTTATACTATTGAGAACAGAGCCTGCACCTGTTTTCATCATTTGCACTGTTTCATGAATGGAACATTGCATAGTACTCAGCTGCATAGGCCTGTCTGGATGGGATCGTATATTCATAACCATATCCGTTGGTTCCGCCCAGAGGGTTTCCCATGCCTACATAATAGAACCAGTCAGCTGCTGCCTGATCAACGGAGGCTGAGCTGATCCAGAACAGCTTCTCGCCGTAGATCTGAGCAACTGCATCCAGCTGTCCTCTTAAGTCACTTAAGGATCGTCCTTTGGCAATGGTGTTTGCCCAAAGTACTGCCTTGGCAGATCTGCTGGTGAAGCCGATCAGACCATAGCCCCACTGGGATCCGTTGCCGGATGTAGGGAATGTATATTTATCATCCATAAACTGACTGTAGGTGTAAACACCGGTGTCACAGGCAGCAGTAAACTGCTCATCCGTACAGTTCATCAATGCATTGACCCAGTTTTCCAGATTGCCGGGCTTGAAACCGCACTCAGCTTTAATATTGCCCATTGCACCTGCAGCTGCAGTTTCACTGAGACCGATATTTTTTGTAAGATAATTCCAGCACTGCTCTTCAATGGTAGCACCGATCAGCACATTCTCATCCTGGGCTTCTTCGGACTCTGCTTCTGCCTCTTCCACCTGATTTTCGTAGTTCGGACGCCGCATGGAAACGATCAGAACATCGTGAATGCTCTTCTCCGTTACTCCCTGCTCTTCCTCTGTGCAGATCAGAACCGTATCCGCTCCGGTATAGAGGCAGATTTCGTTGGGGTCAAGAATGAAGAGGTCACCTGCCTGTGCATTTGCCAGGTCCGTTACAGCTTCACCAAAGGACTGGTAGGCAGCACCCTCTGCATCTGCAGTCTCCTCCTGTGCAGCTTCAGACACTGCAGCAGAACCGGAAGTCTCTTCGGTAAGAGCAGCAGCTGTCGCAGTTTCACCCGTATCCGCAGAAGCAGCTGTCGTTACGGAAACTGCTTCCTTAACCTGCTGAAGGGATTGTTCAATTGCGGTATTTTCTTCTTCGCTGATGAGATCAAAGAAATCATAGACAGCATGCACAAAACCGTTGTTGTCTATTCCCGTTGTCCAGGAGGTTCCGTCCGTGCGATATACAGAATCAAGATGCTCCTTTGCATAGCGGATCACCTTGTCACCTGCCTGCTCCTGAAACTGATAGACGGTGACCTGATAATCATCGGCTGCCCGGTTATCCTTTAATTTTACAAGAGCCTTTGCTGCGGGAGCTTCTGTCAGATCCCTGCCTTCGGCAAGGGTCTCTGCCTTTGGCCCATAGATCACAGAGCTGCGCAGTACATAGCCGCGGACATTCATGGATTCCACATAGAGATAGCTGCCCTTTACCTTCAATACATGGAGAAGTCCATTGGCAGCAATGGTGCCTACCTCACGGGCTTCTGTGCTTCCCTCTTCGTAGATCTTCGTATCATCTGCTTTTGCAAATGCTATAGAACCGTCGATTTTTCTGTAATCTCTGCGAACAGCGGAACTCAGTGTTTCATCCGATTCATCCTCCTCCAGAATGACTGCTGAGGAGGCAATAATACCATCGGGAGATACCCAGGAAAGATCCGGCGCAGCAACGCCCGGCCTGCCGGTGGTCTGCTGCGGAGCCTGACTCTCATTAGCTGCCTGATTGGCAGCATCATTGATCTCCGGATCCTCAGGAGCAGCCGTTCCTCCGGAATTGTCGGAATTAGATGGAATTGGATCCGTACCCGTCTCCGTACCGGAATTCCCATTCTCATTATTTGTTTCTGTACCGGGCACAGAAGGAGTTGTATTCTCCGGATCGGTGTTCTCACCGATTTCCTCTGCAGACCCGTTCTGATTCGGATCTTCCACCGGTGTGTCACCGGATTCTGTGCTCTCGCCTGCGCCTTCTCCGGACACTTCAGCTTCCTCAGCAGCGGATGAGGAACTGACTGTTCCGTCAGCAGGATCAGCAAAGGCTGTCAGTGCAGAACCTGCTGTCAGGCTGGATATAAGAAGTAATGCTGCCAGTTTCTTTCGTTTCATATTGAGTCTCTTTCCTTATTTGATTTTTCCAAATAATTTCACAAAAATAAACAATTTCTCTTATTATAGCAGACTTTTATTCTTTTTTAAAGTATGGATTTATATTCGAATTAGAAAAAACTAACTTCCATTGGTCAATGTACCTCTGAAAATGACGGATCACGTGCCGCCAGCATGCAAGTCGAACTTGTGAGCTTGAATCCCAGAGTACCATGATGATACAAAAACCGGACAGGAATGATCGATCGGTTTCCTGTCCGGTTTTCCTGACCTGAATTTCGTCAGGTCGAGCTTATACTGTTTAGATTATTTGTACCTGTGAACAAAAACGATTATTTATCTGTAATCTCGCTGTGCAGCTGCTGCAGGGATTTTACCTGGCCGTTGCCATGCTGTCTTACATAGTTGATTCCCTTTGCTGCCGCCAGGCCTGCTGCCATGGTGGTCATGTAAGGAATTTTGTATTTAATAGCAGATTTTCTCAGGTAGGAGTCATCCATCTTGGATTCTTTTCCGGATGGTGAGTTGATGATCATTGTCAGCTCGCCGTTTGCCATTGCGTCCTGAATATTCGGACGTCCCTCCTGACGCTTCTTAATGGTCTCACACTCAATTCCGTTTGCTCTGAGGGTTGCTGCTGTACCGGAGGTTGCAACGATAGAGAAGCCTGCCTCTACAAAGATCTTCGCTACATCCACTGCTTCCTCATGGTCTCTGGAATTCACAGAGATCAGAACCTTTCCTCCCAGAGGCAGCTTGGACTGGATCGCCTCCTGTGCCTTGAAGAATGCCTCTCCGTAGTAGGTGGAAAGTCCGAGAACCTCACCGGTGGAGCGCATCTCCGGTCCGAGAACCGGGTCAACCTCCTGGAACATATTGAACGGGAAGGCAGCCTCTTTTACGCCGTAGTAAGGAATATTTTTCTCCTTCAGAGCGGGAACCGGAGACTCTTTTCCGGTCAGCTCTGCAGTAATGATCTCCGTTGCCAGCGGCACCATACGGATGTTGCAGACCTTGGAAACCAGCGGAACGGTACGGGATGCACGCGGATTGGCCTCCAGTACATAGACTGTATCATTCTCAATGGCATACTGCATGTTCATCAGTCCGCGAACGCCCATCTCCTCTGCGATCTTTCTTGTGTATTCCTTGATCAGGGCAACATTTTTCTCAGAGATATGCACGGAGGGAAGGATGCAGGCGGAATCACCGGAGTGCACACCGGCCAGCTCGATATGCTCCATAACAGCCGGAACAAATGCATGCTTTCCGTCAGAGATCGCGTCGGACTCGCACTCGGTTGCGTGGTTCAGGAAACGGTCGATGAGGATCGGACGATCCGGTGTCACGCCTACCGCAGCAAGCATATAGCCTTTCATCGCCTCGTCGTCGTATACGACCTCCATTCCGCGGCCTCCCAGTACGTAGGAAGGACGAACCATGACAGGATAACCGATCTTGTTGGCAATCTCGATCGCCTCATCAACGGTGGTCGCCATACCTGCCTCAGGCATCGGAATGCCCAGCTTGTCCATCATGGCACGGAACAGGTCACGATCCTCTGCAAGGTCAATGACCTCAGGAGAGGTTCCCAGAATGTTCACGCCGTATTTCTTCAGATCTGCCGCCAGATTCAGAGGAGTCTGTCCGCCGAACTGTGCAATCACGCCCAGCGGTTTTTCTTTATGGTAAATGCTGAGAACATCCTCAAGAGTCAGCGGCTCGAAGTACAGCTTGTCGGAGGTATCGTAGTCGGTAGATACAGTCTCCGGGTTGCAGTTTACGATAATGGTCTCAAAGCCCATTTTCTTCAGAGCCAGGGACGCATGAACGCAGCAGTAGTCAAACTCGATACCCTGTCCGATCCTGTTTGGACCGCCGCCCAGGATCATGATCTTCTTGTTATCGGAAACCGGATTACTGTCGGTTCCGTTGTAGGTTGAGTAGTAATATGCACTGTCCTTGGTACCGGATACATGCACGCCTTCCCATACCTCTTCTACTCCCAGTGCAATTCGTTTATTTCTGATCTCTTCTTCAGAAATCTCCAGCAGCTGGCTCAAATACTTATCAGAGAAGCCGTCCTTCTTTGCCTGGATCAGTGTTTCATCAGAGGGAAGGCTGCCCTTGCTCTCCAGGATCTTATCCTCCAGCTGTGTCAGCTCACGCATCTGCTGAACGAAGTAAGCTTTTACTGCGGTTGCAGCAAAGATCTCCTCGTCAGTGGCTCCCTTTCTGATTGCCTCATACATCATGAAGTAGCGCTCAGAGGAAGGAGTGTTCAGCTTCGCAAGCAGCTCCTCTTTTGTCATTTCTCCAAAGTTCTTTGCATGACCGAGACCGTAGCGGCCGTTCTCCAGAGAGCGGATGGCTTTCTGGAAAGCTTCCTTGAAGTTCTTTCCGATACTCATGACCTCACCAACGGCTCTCATCTGAGTACCCAGCTTATCCTCAACGCCTTTGAACTTCTCAAATGCCCATCTTGCAAACTTGATTACAACATAGTCGCCGTCCGGAACATATTTGTCCAGAGTACCGTATTTGCCGCACTCGATGTCCTTCAGAGTAAGACCGCAGGCCAGCATTGCAGAAACCAGAGCGATCGGGAAGCCGGTTGCCTTGGAGGCCAGTGCAGAGGAACGGGAAGTACGGGGATTGATCTCGATAACAATGATACGATCGGATACAGGATCGTGAGCAAACTGAACATTGGTTCCGCCGATGACCTGTACCTTGTCAACGATCTTATAGGCCTGCTCCTGCAGACGATCCTGGCACTCCTTGGAAATGGTGAGCATTGGTGCTGAACAGAAGGAATCTCCTGTATGCACGCCCAGAGGATCAATGTTCTCGATGAAGCAGACAGAGATCATGTTGCCTTCACAGTCGCGAACAACCTCTACCTCCAGCTCTTCCCAGCCGAGAATAGACTCCTCAACCAGAACCTGTCCTACCAGAGAAGCCTGCAGACCTCTGGCCATAACCACCTTCAGCTCGTCCTTATTGTAAACAAGACCGCCGCCGGCACCGCCCATGGTGTAGGCAGGACGAAGAACAACCGGATAGCCCAGCTTATCAGCGATCGCAAGACCGTCCTCTACAGAATAAGCAACCTCAGAGCGTGCCATCTCGATTCCCAGCTCGTCCATGGTTTTCTTAAACTCAATACGGTCCTCTCCGCGCTCGATGGCATCCACCTGCACACCGATGACCTGTACATTGTATTTATCTAATACGCCTTCCTTATAAAGCTCAGAACAAAGGTTCAGTCCGCTCTGACCTCCAAGATTCGGAAGAACTGCATCCGGGCGCTCCTTTGCAATGATCTCCTCCAGACGGTTTACGTTCAGGGGCTCAATGTAGGTAACGTCAGCGATCTCCGGATCAGTCATGATGGTAGCAGGGTTAGAGTTCACCAGGACAATCTCATATCCCAGATTTCTCAATGCCTTGCAGGCCTGTGTTCCTGAGTAGTCAAACTCGCAGGCCTGTCCAATGACGATCGGACCGGATCCAATGATCAGAACCTTGTTGATATCTGTTCTCTTCGGCATAAAATATAGTACCTCCTTAGAATGAAATACATCTGCTGTTACTGATTCTACATCTCTTCTTAACTGTTGGTATTGCGTTCACAGGGAACCTGCAAGCCGCCTGCAGAAGCGTCCAGGGTGAATCATAAAAACCCCCCGGCAATGTACAGTAACCTACCAGTTATCATTATACAAAATAAACCAGTTCCTGTACAAGTCATATTGGAAAGAAACCTTGCGTTGTAATCCTCGGGTTTTCATGCAGTTACTGCATGAAAACACCTCGCGGAACATTACCCGTGAACGGTAGCCGGCAGTCTTCATAATGACTCGTTGTTTGCGCAAATAAAAAGGTTCGTGTAAAAAACACGAACCCAATTATTATTCATCCAATATAAAAGAAACAGTTTTTTCAGCGATGTTAGATGTAAAGAAATCAAAGGAACCAAAAAAAGAAGCGTCAATCATGTGACACATCAGATCAGTCATCTGTTTTGCAGCATTGCTTATAACAGGTTTCTGCATTGGTTGATTCCTCCGTTCCAAAATTCTCAATTGTTAATTAAACAATATCCGGAGGAATTTGTCAATAGTGTTTGAGGTAAAATGCCGCATACAGTCTCTACATGCCAGCATGACGAGCCAGCATGCGTATCTCCTGCTGCCCCGTGAGCAGTAATAATCGCAGCAGCAATCTTGTTTTTACTCCGGAGCCTTGACTTTGTAACAATTCAGTCTTACTGTAATATGTAGGACAATTTCGCTATTTGTTGTTTTTGTTTTATACAAAAATACTTGTTGTAACGGAATTGTCACTATTGTTTAAAGGAAGGTGAAACTATGAAAAAAAGACCTTCTCCTTTTCCGCCACAGAAAGGACAAAGGGGAAATCCATCGGCAAAGACAGCTGCAATCGCACTGTCCCTGATGCTTGCAGCATCTTCTGCAGCCGTCTATGCCGAGGAAACGGAGCCTGCGGATGCAGCTTACCGGTCACTGACTGTTTCTTCTGCTGAGGAATTTGCGCCGGACTCTGTATCCGGTGATTCAGCTGCTGCGACGGAGGATTTTTCGCAGGAAGGCACATCCGATCAGATCCTGCCGACGGACACGGGATCAGAGGATGACGGTTCAGAATCTGATCAGACCTCCGTTGAGCACACTGATTCAGAGGACCTGTTGGAGGACAGTCATTCGGATGAGACCGAAGAGATCCATTCTCCTGAGACCGTTGCAGAACATGCTGACACCGATTCAGAGAATGAACCTCAGGAAATTACCGAAGAAACAGCAGAGGAAACAATTTCCATATCTGTTGAAGACGGAAAAAGGATTCTTACTGTTCGGCCAGAAAGCAGCTACAGAACCGTTCGATATGCAGTCTGGAGCAAAACCAACGGTCAGGATGATATCATCTGGCATCGTCTGAAAAAGAATGAAGAAGGAAACTGGACCGGAGCAGTCGATCTTTCCTCACTCAAGCACAGCGGAGATGCATATATCCATATTTATGCGGACGAAAAAACCTTCATCGGAGACCAGGTGATCACGGTCGATGAAGAGGAGCTGTCCGTAAACAGGATTACCATTTCCGGCACCGGCGGAACTCGTACGGTAAATGTCAGGACAACAGAGGAACTTGCAGATCTGAGAGCGGCAGTCTGGAGTGCAAAGGGTGGTCAGGATGATATCAAATGGTACTCTCTTCGTAAGGAAGGCGAAAACTGGATCGGATTTATTGATTTTAAAAATCTGAAGCATGCCGGTACCTGCTACGTACATTTCTATACAGGAAAGAATACCTTTGTCGGTTCAGAAACCTTTACTGCCTCTGAAGATGAGCTCCCGCAGGACCAGTTCTCCGTTACAGGAAACGGAAACACCAGAAGTGCACAGGCGGTCATCAACAGCTCCGCAGGGTCAGTAAGAGTTGCTATCTGGAGCAAGACAAAGGTTCAGGACGATCTGAAATGGTATACATTGAAAAAACAGAGCGACGGAAGCTGGTCCGGTACGGTGAATTGCAGAATGATCAAACATTCCGGCAGCTGCTATGCACATTTTTATGCGGATAAGAATACTTTGATCGGAACTGCATCGTTTACTGTTTCAGATGATGATATCAACGGAAATCAGGTATCTGTTACCGGCAGCGGAACCTCAAGAAAGGCAGTAGCTGAAATGGGGGAATCCGTTTCAGGAATATCTGTTGCAGTGTGGAGTGCATCGGGTGGACAGGATGATCTCAAATGGTACACTCTGAAAAAGGGATCCGACAATACCTGGACTGCATCGATCGATATTGCAATGCTCGCACATTCCGGAACCTGCTTTGCACACTTCTACGCAGCAGGAAATAGATTTATCGGAGACGCAGTTTTTTCGGTAACGGCGGATCAGATTGCTAAAAAATCTATTTCTGTAACGGATCAGAATCTGACGAAAAAAGTCACGGTAACGTCACCCGGCAGATCCGATGTGACAATTGCCGTTTGGAGCGCAACCGGCGGCCAGGATGATATTAGCTGGTACACACTCAGAGCAGTGAACTCCGGTACCTGGAGTATCAGTGTACCGCTCTACCGTTTAAAACACAGCGGTACTGTACACATCCATGCGTACGCTAACGGAAATTCTCAGTTCCTTGGAGGCATTACCACAACAGTCTCTGCTTCTCAGATCTCCTCTTCCGCATCCATATCAGGATCCGGATCCAACATTGATTTTATTCAATGGGCAATGAACATAGCAGCCAATGATTCGATCGGTTACGGGCATACCTATCCAAAAACGATCAGCTGTGCAGGTCTTGTCGGTCTGGGACTGACCTACTGTGGTTACGGTGACTTTATCAAGAATGATCCCCTTGGCTGGGGCTATATTGATCTCGGAGCAGAATATGAAAATGAGCTGATCAACGGAGTGGGCTGCTCCGTTCGTTCAGGAGCCTGGACTGCTTCACGCGTCAATGAGCTGAAGCCCGGCGACATTCTGTACTATTATCACAATATAAACAGCAATCATGTAGCAATCTACATCGGAAACGGAATGACCGTGGAAGCCAGAGGTCCTTACGGGGTAAATGATTACGACTCCAGCGGTGCGGAGGTTGCAGTTTACCACTGGACGGATGCATTGGTATACCAGAAGGTATTCCGGATTCCTGAGTCTAAGCTTCATTATACTTCCTGAAGCTGAAACAGGGGACGCACCTCCCGTTCCGCTTTTGCGGAACGGGAGGTGCGTCCCCTGTTTCAATAATCAGAAAATTTCCACTCCGTATACATCCTTCAGTTCCTGCACCTTCGCAAAGTACACTTCATTCTTTCTCTGCTCTGCCATCTGCTGAATGATCTGGTTCTTCACCTCTTCGAAGGGCTGCTCTCCTGCCTCCTTCTTATCCTCGACCTTGATCAGGTGATAGCCGAACTGGGTCTGTACCGGTTCTGTTACCTGTCCGATCTCAGCTGCAAATGCTGCCTCGTCAAACTCCTGTACCATCTGGCCGTGTCCGAAGTAGCCAAGGCTTCCGCCGTCTGCCTTGGACGGACAGGTGGAATGCTCTTTTGCTGCGTCTTCAAAGCTGATCTCACCGGAAAGGATTTTCTCACGGATCTCGTCAGCCTTCTCCCGGGAATCAACCAGGATATGTCTTGCATGTACCTGCTCGGGAGTTCTGAACTGAGAAACAGCAACATCATAGTATTTCTTCGCTTCTTCATCAGAGATCTCAATGCTGTCGAACAGCTCCTGGATCATCTGCTGTGCCAGCATCTGCTCCTCGTAGTCACGTACGGATGCAAAGAAATCAGCCTCCTGATCCTTGCCCTTTTCTCTTGCAGAGCGGGTCAGAACCATATAGGCAAGCTTCTGCTCACGGACAGCATTTCTTCCCTCCTCTGTCTGCAGGTAGGACTGGTGCTGTGCTGGATACTGGTCGATCAGACGGTCAACAGCAGACTCATCTACCTGAATGTCGTCATATTTTCCCTTCAGAACCTCGATCCTGGTTACCAGAACATCGTTCTGCTTCTGCTGAGTCAGCTGAGCGCGGATCTGATCTGTGACCTCCTCAAAGGGAGCAATGGATGCAAGCTTTTTATCGATCACCTTGATCAGATGATAGCCAAACTGTGTCTGTACAGGCTCTGTTACCTGATTCAGCTCAGCCGCAAATGCTGCCTCATCGAATTCAGGAACCATCATGCCCCGTCCGAAGAAGCCGAGTTCCCCTCCCTGAGGCGCGGAAGGGCAGGTGGAATGCGCAATAGCAGCATCCTCGAAGGAAATTTCCCCGGCAAGGATCTGTTCACGAATCTTCCGGATCTCCTCAAGAGATTCCATCAGAATATGTCTTGCATTGATCTGCTCCTCTGTCTTGAAATTCTCTTTTCCTTCCTCATAAAACTTCCGGATCTCATCGTCTGTAACACTGACGGAAGCAAATGCTTCATTGATCTCTCCCTGGGAAAGCAGCTGCTCTTCAAAATCAGCCTTCATGCTCTCCTGCTCCGGTGTCAGGGCACCACCCTTTTTCTTCATCGCAAGTGCCATAACACAGTTGGCGATCTTCTGATTCAGAATCCTCTCCCGTCCGTCCGGATTGTCCAGCTGAGCCCTTTGCTCCTCCGGAAAGGATACGATCACGCGGTCAATATCATTAGTGGTGATCTGAGTGTCACCGATTTTTGCAAGAATTTTGTTTTCCATTGAATATTCTCCTTATCATATTTTTCAAACATACCCTTCTATTAAGCCAGAAATCTGACTATCTGTCAATCGGCGTTGTTGCAGTTCACGTTCACGGGGAACCACCTGCTGATTTTCTTTATTTTCTGCATCTGTATTTATCACTGTTATCCTATTGACATACTAGGAATATAGTGCTACAATCTTCTAAATTTTAGATGGTAATAAAAAGATGTGTGCTTAATAAATAGTGATCCATTCAAAATAATGATAGAAATATATTGGGGGAGACATCATGTGTGAATTATTTGCGCTGGATACAAAATATCCTGTCAATGCAACAGAATATCTGAGAGATTTTTTCTCTCATTCTACGGAAAATCCCCACGGCTGGGGACTGGCACAGCCATCGGAGCAGGGGTGTATTCTTGAAAAGGAGCCGATGATGGCAGCAAAAAGCCAGTATCTGAAAGCACGGCTCTCAGGTGAATTCCGCTCTTCGCTTCTTATGGCACACATTCGCTATGCTACTATCGGAAGTGAGGAATACAATAATTGCCATCCATTTACGGGAACCGACAACACCGGAAGGCAGTGGACGCTAATGCACAACGGAACCATCTTCCATTATTCTGCGCTGAACAGGTTTCTTCATACCCAGCAGGGACGTACGGATTCGGAACGCATTTTTCTGCATTTGCTGGATCAGCTGAATCAATCGAACCGCAGAAAAAGGAAACTGTCCAGAGAGGAACGCTTCGAGGTGGTGGATTCTGTTGTTCGCAAAATGGCAAAGGGAAACAAGCTGAACCTTGTGATCTACGATGGCGAGATCCTCTATGTGCATACGAACGAAAAACACACTCTTTTTACTCTGGAAACGGATGAGGGCAGACTCTTTGCAACAAAGCCTCTTCTGCATTCCACAGTCGAATCCAAATGGAAGCCTGTACCGCTCATGCAGGTGCTGGCATATAACAATGGACGACTGATCAGAGAGGGACAGCGCCATTCACATGATTATGTATACGATCCAAAGCATTATGAGGAATTGTATCTCGCATACTCAGAACTGTGAAGAGGTGATCATTCGATCTGACCGGCAGGCCCGGCTGCGGAAGTGCAGGCTTCCGGATATGTTAATGCCGAACGAAAGGGAAGAAAGAATGGTCCAATGAAAAGTTTCATTAAGAAGTAATTCTATTTACCGGAGAACAAACAATGATTGATATACTAACTGTCAGACAGGCTCTGATACATAAATACATAGAACCAACAAAAAAGACCCGCAGCAATTTTATCGGTGTCGAGATCGAACTGCCCATTGTCAACCTTGATCGGAAAGCGGTTGATTTCGAACAGATTCAGCGGATTACTGCTGAATTTATGGACTATTTTCAATTTGCAGCCATGGGCAGGGATGATACTGGATTCGTTTATGCGGCACAGAACGAGGAAACGGGTGACATTCTCTCCTACGACTGCTCTTATAATAACATTGAGTTCTCCTTCGGTAAGGAAAAGGATCTGAATCGGATCCAGGACCGGTTTTCTGCCTACTACAGATTTATGGAGAATAAATTTTCAGAAATTCATTATGTAATGACAGGCATGGGGGTGAATCCATACCGAGCCTATAACAATAATGTTCCCATTGAGAACGGAAGGTACCGTATGCTGTTCCATCATCTGGGAACCTATGAAGCCTACCGCAATCTGCCCATGTATTTTCACAGCTATCCCACATACGGGACCTTCTCCAGCGCTTCACAGGTGCAGCTGGATGTTTCATATGAAAAACTGATTCAGACTATTCAAACATTTAACAAACTGGAGCCAATCACCGGACTTCTTTTTTCTAATTCCGTATTTCCCGAGGAATCCGAGGAGCTTCTCTGTGTCAGAGATCTGTTCTGGGAAAACAGTACCCATGGCATCAATCCACACAATATCGGAATGTTTGACTGTCAGCTTGAAACCATTGATGATCTGCTCGCATACATTGAATCCTGCAGCATGTACTGCGTGGAGCGAGGGGATAAATACATTAACTTTTCACCAATCCCTGTGGCTGATTATTTTTCTGCCGACGAGATCAAAGGTGAGTATTACCAGGACGGATGTTACCATACGATCGCCTTTCAGCCGGATCTGTCGGATCTGGCATACCTGCGAACCTTCAAGTTTGAGGATCTTACCTTCCGGGGTACCATTGAGCACAGGAGCTGCTGCACACAGCCGATTTCTGATGTGATGACCGTTGCTGCGTACCACCTTGGACTCAATATGGAATTAGAAGCTCTCACACAGCTTCTTGACACTGATTCGGTTCTGTATCATCATGGATACACCGCTTCCGAGCTGCGAAAACTGCTGATCCGTAGAAATCTGCCTGCATTCATTGATGAAGATCAGCTCTATAAGCTCACCGAACAGGTTCTTGCCCTGGCGGAGTCCGGGCTGAAAAAACGGGGACTCAATGAGGAACAGTTTCTTGCTCCGCTCTTTCAGAGAGCTGCTGATCGATCCAATCCCGCAAAGCATGCTTTAAGCAGACTGAATGCAGGTGACTCGATTGAATCAGTAATTACGGAGTATTCGAAATTAATGGTATAGAAAATATGAAATTTACGAAAAAACAAATATTCAGATTCGCGGAACACGGCGAATTCGGTCTGGAAAAGGAATCCCTTCGTATTACAAAGGATGGATTTATAGCCGAGACAGATCACCCATTTCCCGGAGATCCCAAAAGAGACAGGGACTTCTTCGAGGGACAATTGGAAATGATCACAGGTGTGAGCAATTCTGTAGAGGAATTGTTTCACGATCTGACTAAGCTTCATAATGAAACTACTGCTGCGCTGGAGCATTCCCGGTTCCCCGGATCTACGGCTGCTCATGTTCGCTCCGGCACTGCAGAATCTGTCCGTCAGGCTGCCGATGAGCATCATTCACCGGAATATCTCTGGCCCTTTTCCAATCCTCCTTATATAGATGATCTGGACAGCATCCGGATCGCAGCATTCACAGGAAAGGATGCCTGGAAAACAGAATACCGAAAACATCTGGAACAGGTCTACGGGAAGAAACGAATGCTCTTTTCAGGTATTCACATGAACTTCTCCTTCTCATCTGCATATCTTGAAGAGTACGGTTCTTGTTCTGTTTCAGAATTCCAAAATGCATTATATCTGGATCTGACGAAGAAGATCCTGAAATACAGCTGGCTGATCGTCTATCTCACAGCAGCAAGCCCTCTTTTGGACGGCTCTTATGTAGATCGCGACGATCTGGGAAAGGATATAGTTACCGACTATGCTTCCATTCGAACCGGCCAGTATGGCTATTGGAATCATTTCACACCGGTACTGGATTTTTCATCCGTGGAGGCTTATGCTGACAGCATTGAATCCTATGTGGAAAACGGCATGCTGATGGCATCCTCAGAGCTGTATTACCCCGTACGGTTAAAGCCAAGAGGCGCCAATTCCACGGAGCATCTGAAAGAAGCAGGGGCAAATCACATTGAGCTTCGCATGCTGGATCTGAATCCGCTGTCTCCCGTTGGCATTGATCAAAGAGATGTTTCCTTTATCTATCTTCTGCTGCTGTATCTGATGTCCGAGGAGAGTCCTGTTATGAATGAACAGGAACAGTTAACTGCTCTTGCGAATCTGAAACATGCTGCGAAATTGGAGGCAAACAGCAAGTCTGTCATTGAGGCTGCGGAAGAGATTCTAAACAGGATGAAGGAGTTCTTTATTCATAGTGAATGTTCGGACTCGGAAACACCGAATATTCTTCGTCATGCATCGGAAATCCTGGATTATCAGCTTCAAAAGGTGATTGATCCGGAACAGCGGTATGCAAAACAGATCGTGCGGCAATTCGGAGAAGGATATGTAGAGAAGGGATTGAAACTGATCGGAATTAGAAGTAATGGATAGAGAAAGAGCGTGGAAATCTGCTGTGATTTCCACGCTTTTATAAAGGAGGCATTCCGTTGACTCTGTCACCGGAATGCCTCCTTCGTATAATCAGTATTCAAAAATTAATTATCTATCCATCTTACGAGCGGTCTCGACGATAATATCTGCACAGAACTCTTCACCAAGTGTACTGCTGTTCAGTACAAGATCATAATTCTCTGCCGCTCCCCACTCTCTTTCCGTGTTAAAGCTGTAGTAAGAAGCACGTCTGGTATCCTGTCTTTTTAAGAGCTTTTCAATGGGAGTTCTTGTCTCAGGATATTTCTCATGAATATTTTTTACTCTCGTGTCCATATCAGCGTGAATAAATACATTCAGAGATTCAATACTTTCCTCGTTCAGTATTGCATCCGCACATCGTCCGATTATAACACAGGGACCTTTTTTAGCCTCCTCCAGAATAATCTTCCGCTGGATATGATACATATCACTCTGATCATCCTCAAGATCCAAACCATTATAATATTTGGAATTTGTAAAGAGATCATACTGCATCAGGAACTGACCCTTGCGTTCTGACTCATATGGTGAAACTCCGGAATTATCCTTATCATCATCAATTACAAACTTATCAATGATCGGAATATTTAACTCTTTGGCAACCAGTTCACCGATCTTGTGGCCGTTGCTTCCTGCTTCTCTACTGATTGTTATTACCGGCAGCATCTTACACCCTCCTAATACTAAACCTGCACCTTCTGTCATCGTACACGGGAAATCTTCCCGTTCGCATACAGAATTTGTTACAGAATTTCTAAGCCCATTACTGTTGAAAACTGAAATGAAACAGAAATTCTTACTTGTTAACATTCTAACATAGTGATTAGTAAGATGCAAGACTACGCACCTGTATCCTTATGTCTTGCTATCAGTTAAGCGGCGATCTTCTCTGCCATCTTCTTTGCAGCTGCTTCGATCAGGTCTGCACATAACTCAGATCCAAATGCACCAATGTTCAGTGCAAGATCATATTTTCCGGAGTTATTCTTCTCTTTCTCGTTGAGACTTTCATTATTAGAATAAACAAAAATATCTAATGCAGGAATGCCTTCCTCAGCCATGATGTCTCGGGCACATTTTCCTACAACGATGCATGGACCTTTTTTCACTTCATCCATAACGATCAGATGGCGGATATGATCCAGGTCACTCTGTCCGGATCCTAAAATCATTCCATTGTAGAAATTGGTTTTTGTGAACACATCATACTGCGTCTGGAACTCCCCAGATTTTTTAGAATTAAAAGAAGTAAGTCCGTTATGTTCACGAATTTCGTCAACCAGGAACTTATCAACTACAGGCATCTCCAGCTTCTGAGCAACTAATTCAACAATCTTGTCAACGTTGATTCCTTTTTCTTTTGCGATCGTAATAATTGGCATCATGGTACATCCTCCTTAATTCCTTACATTTCATTCAGAAATCAATCGTTCCGCTCGATGTGAATCGAATTATCCCTGAAATGAAGATTTATAGTATTGTGTGAAAGTAAATATGTTTTATTTGTTAAGATATTAACATAACAAACAATAAAATGCAAGTATCTTTTGATAAACAATTATCAATATTTTAGATGTACTGCTATCGATTTTTTTGATGGCACCTGTTACAGATTATCATCTGCGGTGTTACTTTTAAGGTCGACCTCAGAAGCACCGGTATTCCTTCTATTTCCGGTTTCCTGTGCCCGGAGTTCTACCACGCGGCACAGATATTCCTGCTTTCTTCGGTTTCCTGTGCCCGAAGCACTTCCACGCGGCACAGCTATTCCTGCTTTCTCTGCTTTCCTGTGCACGAAGCTCTACCACGCGGCACAGCTTTTCCTTCTTTCTCCGGTTTCCTGTGCCCAGAATCTCTTGCAAACTGTATTTTAGATTCTTCGCAGCTGATAATGGTGTATTTACGGTGTTTTGGCTGATTTACGGTGTTGTATATAACAATTTATGGTGCTATGCTACAGTTACAGATATATTTGAGTTCACCGAAAAAAAATAACGAGTTCATTATCTACAATTAGAATTTTCCCCTCAACAATAAAGAGCTCATTATCTATTAATCAAAAGTTCTCCGTGAACAGTCGTGTTCGAAATCGAATGCTCCAAATCAAAGGAGGAAAAAATCCATGACAATTGATGAAATGCGTCGAATCAAAAAGGAAAAGGGCTACTCCTACCAGATGTTATCCGATCTGTCCGGAGTGCCGGTTGGCACCATGCAGAAAATCTTCAGGGGTGAAACAGAAAGTCCCCGATACGAAACCTTACATGCACTTGAGAAAGCGCTGTCGGGCAATGTGAATCAGCAAAGCCCTAACGCAGTATATGAAAGCAGCTCCGACTATGATACAGCAGATTGCGGGAACTTCGGAAACTCTCCCAGTAACGTCTCTGAAGTTCGAGGGAACTCTCCCAGTAACATCTCTGAAGTTCGTGAAAGTGCTCCGCACTATTGTGAAACTCTTCCTAAAAAACAGCAGGGTGAATATACGATGGATGATTTCTATGCACTGCCGGAGGATCAGCGCTGGGAATTGATCGATGGATATCTGTTTGAAATGAATTCCCCCACAAGTTATCACCAGTTGATTGCCGGTGAAGTGTACAGGCAGATTGCAAACTTTATTATTCATCATGACGGAGACTGCACCCCCTTCATCTATCCTATGGATGTGCAGCTGGACAGAGATAACAGAACCATGGTGGAGCCGGATGTGATCATAATGTGTGATCCGGATCAGATCACCGCCAGAAATCTGGTTGGCGCTCCCGATTTTGTTTTGGAGGTACTCTCTCCCAGTACAAGAAAACGTGATCTGAAAATCAAGCTTTCGAAGTATGAGCAAGCCGGTGTGCGGGAATACTGGGTCGTGGATCCTTATCAGCGGGTAGTGCTCTTCTATTTCTTTGAGAGCAGCGAATATATGACGATCTACCCCATCGATGCTGAGATTCCGGTAAATATCTATGAAGGTGAATTGAAGATCAGTTTGACAAGAGTATTGAAATGGCTCCCGGAAAAATAAAGGTGGAACGCGGGGACGGAGGCAGGGTTCCGTTTTGGTAGCCTGCCTCCGTCCCCGCGTTCTACTAAAAGCTCAAACGAAGTTTTATTCCGCCTACTCTTATCACGTCTCCGCAGTTGAGAAAGGCGGCATGTTCAATTCTCTTTTCATTTACATAGGTATGATTTCTTGACTTCATGTCCTGAATACACAGTCTGTTCTGCACATAATAGAGCATGCAATGCTTTCGTGAGATTTTACTGTCACCGGACAGAACAAGCAGATTTTTATCCCGGTCTGAGCCATCCCTTCCGATGGTCAGCTGTCTGTTAAATGTTCTGTAATAGCGTTCGCCGCTGACCAGATTATCAATCACCACTGTTCGTGGAATATTTCCCCCCTCAGTCATGCAGATGGTCTCATCAATGGGTGAAAGCGGAAAATATCCTTTATTGTCCTGCACCATGGCCTGCTGCCGGACATCCACTCCATTCCTGATCACTACATGATTCTTTTGTCCCGTTTGCTGTTTTCTTTTCTTAAACCACATGTTCAGTCTGTTGGCTCCTTTACGATTTACACAGATCTTTCGCCTGCTCCAGTAATTCCAGGCTGTGTTTCAGCTGTTCACTCGCCGCTACAGCTGCGATTCTGAATTGCCTGCCGGCGTCATCGCTCCATACTTCCTGCAGCTTCTCGATCGTTTCCTCATATGGTTGGATCACATTCGCTTTCATGAAGGAAATCTGCTCCTCAAGGCTGTTTACAAGATTCTGATTGTCCATCCGTATTACTTATTCCTTTCTTCTGATCGTCCATCGTATCACTATTTCTTTCCTATCAGAACGCATCAGATCATCGTACTCATTGAGTTGACTTATCCACTGCTTCGAATTCATCGAAAAGCTTTAGAACGGTATCAGATTGTCGTATTTTCATCGAGTTGACTCATCCACTGCTTCGAATTCATCGAAAAGCTTTAGAACGGCATCAGATCATCGTATTCATCGAGCCCGGTAATCTTACTGATCCCGAATTCTGTAGCAGGATATACGATTGTATCAAGATTGTACCGGTCCGTAATCCTTTTCTCTGTATCTGTATATGCAGAATACACTTCCTCCAGGGCAGATGCCATGGAAAAGAGAATACGAATATTCTCTTCCACGGACGTTCTTCCAAGAGCAAGTGTTTGCTGCACTGCTTCTTTATTCTGAGCAGGAGAAATCTGCTTCTCCAGCTCAGCAAGTCTTTCTTCGATTCGTCTCAGACCATTGATCTGTTCCTTCAGATTTTCAATGGTTTCCCTGATCTGCCTGATATGTATTCGAGTCATGTGATCATAAACCTCACCGGTACTCCAAGGGCTTCTTCACAAAGCGGTTCCAGCTGCTCTTTTAAGGAATATACGATATTTAATCTCTTATTTTCTGCATCCCAGTCTCTGATATTACCTGCATCATCGTAATCCGGTACCGTAGCAATGCAGAATACTACAGCATTGCTCGGAACGATCCCCTCTCCGTGAATGGAGGGAAACAGCTCTGTCTCGGCACACAGGGCAGGATCTGCAAATGATAAAACCTTCCTCCAGGTATGTGAAACAAGCTCTGCTGCCTGTTCGAGAGCCTCCCTGAGCTCTGCAGGGTATTCTTCCGGGCTGTCCGGATCGCTCTCCCTATGCAATGCAAGCAGATCATAGCATTTTTCAAGAAGCCGGAGCTGCTGCTCATCCAGCTGCTCCAGATGAACATCATTCCTGTTGTATATATATTTCAGAAACATATAATCATGTTTCCGATAATAGTCCCAATTATTTTCACTGCAGGGAAGAAAGGGAGTCGTGTATTCCTCCATCCTCCGGTCAATACGGTCCAGCTGCGTGCTATCGAGCAAATACTGATGTGCCAGAAACCGATACAGATCGGCTGTTCCGTAGATTTCCGCGGATCTGTTTACTACATTCATACTGTCACCTCGCCTATTATTATGTTATACAACAACTGCTTTAAGAATACCAGCATCTAATAACTTGATTACAGCCGCTTCATTATTTCTGTTTATACTGGTAATAGGAAAATCCACAATTACCTTCTGATGGATCAATATAATATGTTTTACCCCAGGAGGATACGATAAATCTTCCATCGGTTGTCACTCCGGTAATTGTCATTGCGTGCCCAACACCTTTCAAAGATTGGTATGCAGTTCCATCAGCATTTCTTATTGTTCCCTCTGAATAATGGAGAATCACATATCCATTTTCAGCATATTTTGAAAAATTCTTCGGCGTAATATTCTCAAATGATGTATGCACATATGCATCATGATCCGACAGATATTTTTCCAGACGGTAATGCTGTTCTTCCCAATCTGCGCCTGGGTCATCTGATATATCATAGTAATCGAACCCGTTTTCATTCATATAATGATTATCTGTCTGGCAATAGAAATCCACCAGTAATTCATTGAAATTCAGATCTCCGTCCCTGTACATTGGTATTCCGAAGGTCTGTTCAAATTCAGATTCCCTTCCCTGATAGGCGGCAAAGATCGTGTTGACGGATGCTACATAGGAGCATCCTTCCGAATTCAGAACCTTCAAAAATTTTGCAATTTCCCAGTCTGACATGTTCCGATAATACTTTCGTACAATCGCATAAACGGATTTCTTAGCGGCACCTCGTAATTTCTGCGGAGCACCCTGATTGCCTCCGAAACTGCCATCCTCATCAAACACTACCGAATCAACACTATATCGCGGTCTGCTGTTTTCTATATTTTCCTGTTTCTTTTTCTTATCATATTGTGTATACGCATACAGTGAAGCAAGCAGTCCGGCAGCAATTATACCTGTTGTAACCGGCCCTATTGTATCGGAGTTTCCTCCATTGCCTGCATTACCGGAGTGATTCATAGAATATCCCTGCCCCAGCGTCGTCTCTGTATTCCCATACAATACTGCAATATCCTCCAGTACCTGAGCCATCGTTCCCGTCGTTCCGGCACATCGTTCCATTCTGCCGGTAATCCTGCCGAGGCTGATATTGATCTGGGGTGCGCTGCTGTGGATGTGTCTCAGCTCTTTCATTGCTGCCCGTACAGCAGCGTTAACAGAATGGAGTTCTCTGCTGTAATTACGGAGTTCTCTGCTGTCTGTCCTTAATGTGCCGGTATTAACCTGAAACGCAACCTCTCCCATTTTTCCCCCTCCATTCTTTTCGGTTCAGTTTCTTTATCTTTATGAATATTTTCGTGCAAATCCAAGAGCTCTGGCTCTCATTTCCGCCCTGTAGGTACGCTCAGCGGTTGACTGCAGAACGGAAGCTGTTCTCCGAAGATCCTTCGCCATGCGAAGAATGTCCTCCTTCACAATATTTTCTTTTCTAAGGTATGCCGAAGCACCTTCCCCCTTCCAGTCTGCGGAAAGCCTTCCGATCGAGTCCTCCATCTGTCCTCTGGCAAGACGTTCCAGCCGATCGGCATGCTCTGCGAGCTCCCGGGAAATTTTTCCTGCTCTTCTGTAATCCAGTTCTACATAGTCCGTGCGAAAAGCAAATCTCATACGAACCTCACCTCTTTCATCTGTTCTGCCTGTTTCAGAAGATCACATCCTCCGGCAGTCCGGAGGCCATCTCCTGTGTGCTTCCTTCTGCCTCTTCATATCCTGCAGCCATCAGCTTCAGATCCGCTGCATGCTCTGCAAGTCTGTTCAGAATATCATCCACAGTGCCCTTCATATCATTGTATGCTTCTCTGTGCGCATCACCTGCATCTCCGATCCAGTATCCGGTGGATCCGGTTACAGCAGTTTCAATTACACTGAATCGGTTTTTCAGGTCGGTAACTGTTTTCTGTACCTCATCCGCCCCTGTGTACAAGGCCTGGGACGATGCTTTTATACGAATCTCATCCATACTTCAATTCCCCCTGTCAGACCCGGATCGATGAAATTGCCTGCAATACGGAACTTTCACATTTTTTATATTCCTTGCCGGCGTATTCCATCGCTGCAATATATTCCTCCAGCTGCTTCTGAAATTCCAGAATATAGTTATAGTCTGCCTGAAACTGCCGTAAGAATACATCGTGAGAGGGACCCTCCCACATGGAACCGAGCTGTTCCATCTGCTCCCTGAGCTGATTCACTCCGGCTCTGATCTGATCCAGTTCGGATTCGATTGTGTTTCGATCTCTGTTCAGAGCATCGGTACTGATTTCTATATACTCTGCCATATCTGTTCCTTTCTTTGCAGCCTCACGGACCGCATATCTCCGATTTCATTAAAGCGGATAGTTGCATGCTGCTTTGCCGCAGGCTCATGAACGTAGGCTGCTTCGCAATCTTTGCGCTGCCCGAAGAGATGCGACCGTAAGGGCTGCCCGGATACCGATTCTGTTATACGATCACATCGGACGCAAGTGCGTTTGCTTCCTCTGCATTCGCGTTATCTGCCTCGGTATAAAGCTGAGCCATCTCCTGCAGATCCGTGCTATGCTCCTGGATCATACGGATCATGCGCTGCATATCATCATCTAAACCGCGGAATCTTGTAATGTATGCAGTCGATGCTTCGCCCTCCCAGCTGGAGGCCAGTGCTGCGACTGTGCTGACCATCTCAGAGGTCAGATTGGAAACTGCGGTTCCGTGATTGGAAAGCTCTGTTGCTGTGCTTGTTAATAACTGCGGGGATACTTTAATAATTCCTTCCATACCTATTCTCCTTTATCCATGTTGAATCCTGTAGTTCTCTGCTCAGGCTGACCTGCAGGTCAGCCGCCTGTTCATCTCAGTCAGAGAGGCTGCTGCCTCTATCGCCGGTGCATACGGTCTGAATGTTCCTTATGCTGAGTAGGTTCTCTCTGAAGCAATCTCTACATTTCGTGCCTCTGCCTGTGCGTATCTTGCTGCGATTGCCTCCAGACGCTCTGCGTAGGACTCGATGATGCTGTAGAAATTGTCCATCTGACCCTTGTCACTTTGAAATGCTGTGTGGAATGCATTCTTTGCTTCACCTTCCCACATGGAATTAAGATTTCCCTCTACGGATTCCATCTCACTGACCTGGCTCTTGAACTGTGCATTCAGCTCCCGAAGGGAAGTCACCTTTGTTGTTAACTCACTGATTGAAACTCTGAAATCTGACATGTTATTACCTCCTGTCTGTTTGTTTTTTTCTTGGAGTTATCTTGTACTGTCATCATAGCAGAGAATCAAAAAAAAGGTCGTTTATCCGATAAACGGCACATTTTTCGGATAAATGACCTTTTTTCTGTCTACACAAGCAGCAGAGAGTCTCCTGTACGAAGCCCGTTTGCTGCAGAGGATCTGCCATCGTCAAGAAGTCTCCCGTCCCGGCTCCAGAGAAGCAGGCGGTTCTGATCCCCCTGAAGAGCGAACTGCTCCTTTCTGCAGATCAGATCAACAAGCTCCTGCTTCACTTCCCTGAGCGGAAGGGCTTCATCGATTTGAAAATCATATTTTTTTCCGATCATCGGAACTTCAATTTCAATAATGATCATTGCTCCACTCCATTCTCCAGTCTTCAAAACCATTGCTGTCAAACAGTGTCAGCTTCAAGGTGCTTCTCCTTCGCAGAAAGGACTCACTGATCACGTATTCGTCTCCTCTTGCATAAATAAAGAACGCAGGACCCTCCTCTCCCCTGGGCTGCCAGATATCGGTCCACTCAGGAGCAACCATGATAGCAAGAATTGCCTGCAGATCCCTGCGGATCAGGAAGCGATCCTCCATTGCTGTAATAAAGCCTTCATCAGCCAGATGCTTCATAGCGTATATGACATCTTCCTCACAATAGGTCTTTTCAGACATATAGATTCCGTCCAGCTCTCTGACTCCCATGCTGTGAAGGAGTATCTTCAATTCATCGAAGGACAGTATGACAGTCTTCTCGATCAGATCAGTTTCCATTGCCTTCCTCCCATATAAATCTTAGTTTTTCTCTTGTTAACTCGCTTTTTCTTACATTTCC
>JAUNAJ010000040.1 GCA_030527645.1 Lachnospiraceae bacterium
ATCAAACCTACCTTGCTTTACCACCGATTTGGCGAGAGATCAGTTTGCCGGAATTAATAATCGAGTTGATATTCCCATTACAGATTCCGAAGCAAATGTTACTTATTATTTAGTTGAACATAAGTAAAAAACCAAAGCATATCTCCTACTATGAGATGATACACTTTGGTCTCGATCATTGATTCTTATACATTTTTTAATTACTTGCTTACTACAGAGATTCTCTCCTTAATATGAGCACCTGCTACAAGCTCATCTACAAGTGCAATTGCATAATCTGCATAAGAAATTGTGCTCTCACCCTTGCTGTTTAATGTGAAATCCTCACCTGCAAGTGTGTATTCACCAGTTCTTTCTCCATCTGCCTGGAAATCTGCTGCTGGTGAAATATAAGTCCACTTAAGATTCTTAGAATCTCTTAAGAAGTTAAGTGCCTCTGCATGTGCATGAGAAATCTGAAATGGTGTACGCACAAAGTCCTTTTATGATACCTTTCATAATTATTTGAAGTATTTATTGGTTTACACCATTTCGTACACCATTTTCACACCATATATTTGAGAAATTACACCATTTCGCGATAAGATACGATAGTTTCCTAGCTTATCCAAGTACAATCAACCCCATTACAATCAAGCATTTTCACCTCTTTCATATCCTATTTCTCCTCACATACCTGGAAAATATAAAATTTCAGATAATAGCTCTCATCCGCTGCCCACAGAATGGGGTGGTCCGGAGACTGGGTGCGGAATTCTACCTGCCTCAGCCTCTTATGGGCACTTCTTGCCGCCTGTCCGATCACTCTTTTGAAATTGTCGGCATCCATAAAGTGAGAGCAGGAGCAGGTTGCCAGATAGCCGCCGTCCTTTACCAGCTTCATTCCCTTACTATTGATCTCCCGATATCCCTTTTCGGCATTTTTGATCGTTTTTCTGGACTTGGTAAATGCGGGCGGATCCAGAATTACTACATCGTACTGCTCTCCCGCCTCTGTCAGCTTCGGCAGTTCCTCAAACACATCCGCCGCCCGAAAATGAACGGTATCCTGCAGATTGTTTCTCCGGGCATTTTCTGCAGCCTGTGCCACTGCATAGTCCGAAATATCCAGTCCGGTAACATCCGCCGCCCCGGCAATTCCCGCATTCAGGGCAAAGGTGCCCATATGCGTGAAGCAGTCCAGTACCCGTTTTCCTCTGCAGAGGCGCTGGATGGCCTGACGGTTGTACTTCTGATCCAGGAAAAAGCCTGTTTTCTGTCCGTCCTTTACATCCACCAGGTATTTCACACCGTTCTCAACGATCTCCACGCTGGTATCAAATTCCGGTCCGATGAAGCCCTTGACCCGCTCCATGCCTTCCTTCAGACGCTCTTTGGCATCGCTGCGCTCATATATACCCCGGATCCGGATTCCGTCTTCTGCCAGAGTCTCCTTCAGAAGCTCCAGGATCTGTCCCTTCATCCGGTCGATTCCAAGTGCAAGGGATTCCACCACCAGAACGTCTTCGTATTTGTCTACCGTAAGACCCGGCAGGAAGTCCGCCTCCCCGAAGATCAGGCGGCAGCTGGAGGTGTCCACTGTGTTTTTTCTGTACTCCCAGGCATTCTTCACCCGCATCCGGAGAAATGCCTCGTCGATCTCCTGATCAATCGTTCGGGTCATCATACGAACCCGGATCTTTGAATTGCTGTTGTAAAAGCCTCTTCCCATGGGGTAGCCGTCAAAGTCCCGGACCAGAACGATCTCTCCGTTATCGAAGGTCCCGGTTACGGAAGCAATTTCATTGTCGAAGATCCAGGCACTGCCGGATTTCAGCAGACGGCCCTCTCCCTTTTTTAATGTAACAATTCCTAAACTCATAGATTCTCCTGTCTGTATTGTTTCTAATCTTTACACCGGCACAGAGCTCGCTGCAGTTCACGGGGAACCGGCGTTTCTGTCAGTCGCAGAAGCTACCCCTTCCCCGTCAAAAGCAGGGATAAAGCTTTCCTCTGCCGTATCTCCTTCTTGAAAAAAGCCCTGTTCCATGCCCAGCTCCATGGCGTACTCCAGCAGCCGCCGATACTCTCTGCCGGTCACTTTTCTTGCAAGCTCCGGATACTTCTCCCTGACCCTGGAAAAGGGAGTATACTGGTTCATCAGGCTCAGATAGATCCGGTCTCCGAAGGATTCCTGCAGGATCCGTACGGCTTCCTTCCCTGCCCTTACCCGTCCCGGAAGCAGAAGATGCCGGACGATGACCCCTTTCTGCATGATGCCATTCTCATCAAACTGAGACACCGGCTGCTGCCGTACCATCTCCCGAACCGCGGCCAGTGCTGTTTCCGGATAGTCCGGAGCACGGGAATAACGCCTGGCACCTTCCGGATCCGGGTATTTGTAATCGGTCAGATAAATATCCACAATTTCTTCCAGCTTTTTCAGACTGTCCACAGACTCATACCCGCTGCAGTTGTATACGATTGGAAGGAACAGGCCCTGTTCCCTTGCCATCCGCACCGCTTCTGCAATTTCCGGAGCATACTGAGTAGGTGTGACCAGATTGATATTGTGCGCCTGCTTCTCCTGGAGCTCCAGAAAGATTTCTGCCAGGCGTTCTGTTGAGATGATCGTCCCTGTTCCGTCGGCGATCTCATAATTCTGACAGTAGACGCAGTGAAGGGGACAGCCAGCAAAAAACACGGCTCCTGATCCTCTTGTTCCGGAAATACAGGGCTCCTCCCACATATGAAGGGCTGCTCTGGATACCCGGATGGAGGAGTCCACTCCGCAGATACCCCTTTCACCTGCTCCCCGCCGGGCTCCGCAGCGCCGGGGGCAGAGATTGCATTCTTGTTTATTCCTATTACTCGTAGTATTCATGCTGTTCCTGATTACCTTACACGGCTGTCCGAAGATTTACTGTTCCTTGCGTTCTATCGAGCAGATTGTGACAATCTCCTCAGCCACCCTGAATTTCACTTCATATCCCGCGAAAGGAAAGCCGTAGATCCGTTCCGGATCCCTCTGATACCCCGGCCGGGGATCCTGGGAAAGGACTCCTGACAGGGCTTCTCTCTTATCTGCAGGCAGAAGGAGAAGACAATCCTTCGGATCCTCCACCTGCAGGCGAATACTGCCTGTATGACCGGTGAAGCTTTCCTCCGCCTCCGGATAGCAGTCTGCATAGGGTACATAGGGCTTGATATCGTAGATCGGCGTTCTATCCATCAGATCGGCACCGGATACAAGGATCACAGGTCCCTCCTGGGAATCCGGAATCACCTGCAGAAGACGGACACAGGACAATCCCAGCGCATTGGGTCGAAAAGGGGATCGGGTGGCAAAGACACCCTTCCGCAGATTTCCGCCCAGCTTTGGCGGCCGGACAGTCGGAGACCAGCTGTCTCTTACTGCCTCTGAGAACTGCCAGATCAGCCAGATGTGGGAATATTCCTCCAGCCCCCGCAGGGCATCCGGATTCCTGTACTCCGGCTCAAAAACGATCCTTGCCTGCAGGTCGCTGACCAGTCCGCTCTGTCTGGGTATTCCGAATTTAGTAGGAAAATCCGATCGGATCTCCGCTATTTTCTTTAACGTATATTGACCATTCATTCGTTCTGTTTCCTGTTCGTATATTCCTTAATACAGGCTGATAAAGCATCACCTGCTTCAATCTCGATATTTCTTCATTCATCACTACTATACATGGCGATGTCCGCCGTAGCAAGAATTTATTCCTGCCGATTAGTTACTGTTCACGGGCAGCAGGAGGTACGAATGCCGGCATGCAGGAATCGGAAAAAAGGAAGGCGGTGCCGCACCACATCCTGGTACAGCACCGCCTTCCCTTTTTTCTTTATACTCCGGCATGACGATAAGCAGTCACGCTCGATATTGTCAGTGATTCAGTTCCTTCACCAGCATCGGCAGAGCACGTTCGAATTTGACTCCATACTTATGATGCTCGTCACCGATGGTCTGTTTGATGGATTCTACCACAAAATCTGCGGCGATGGCCGCTGCAGTAATCTCGTCCTTTCCCTGCATCAGGGCTCCGGTGAATGCTGCCGCATAGCAGTCTCCTGTTCCATGAGAGCTTGCATTCACTTTCTCTGTGAAATAATACTGAAGATTCTTTGATGCGGAATCATAAACAGCGACGCCGATCTTTCCAGGCTCATAGCTGATTCCCTTCAGGATCACCTTCTTCGCACCGAGACCTGCCAGCTTCTCCAGAAGACCGGTCACATACTCCTCTGAATGATCTTCCAGCTTCAGCTCACTGCCGGTCATAAAGGCCGCTTCCGTCAGGTTCGGCAGAATAATATCCGCTGTTCCGCAAAGCTGTGCCATGCGCTCCACAAAAGCCTGATCAAATCCGTAATACAGGCTTCCGTTATCTGCCATGGCCGGATCCACGATCAGGAGCCCGCCTTCCTTTACCACGTTTTTCTTCAGCTCTCCCACATACTCAATCTGCGTAATGCTTCCCAGATACCCTGTATACAGGCAGTCAAAGCGGATGTTTTCACTTTTCCAGTGGTTCATGATTCCGGGGATATCCTCGGTCAGATCCCGGAAGGTATAGCCGGTGAAGCCTCCTGTATGGGTAGAGAGCACTGCAGAAGGCAGAATGATGGTCTCTACACCACAGGCAGAGATAATCGGAAGGGCTACTGTCAGGGAGCACTGTCCCATGCAGGAAATATCCTGGAGTGTTACTACTTTTTTATCTGTCATTGCTATTCTCCTTATGTATATGATGTATTCTTCAGCCGGGGCTTAAGTCGAACTTATACGTAAATATCCGAATTATGCGTTCCACTTCAGTCAGCACTTATACCGGTCCAGCGGACCTGCGTCCGGCATCAAGTCTTGCGAGGGCGAATCAGCCTGGATTCAATTCCGCTCACTGAATGACTGCACTTAGAATACGCCAGATGTGACATTGTGTAAACGCTCAATTTTCTATTATTCAACAAGGTCAGATTTACTTTTTCCGGCTCCTGACGTATACTGAAATCCTACAAGCCGAGTTCAAACCTATTCCTCTGGAACTCACACGTTCTCAGTTACCCGAAACAAAGCCTTCACTCAGTCAGGAGAATCCGATATGCTTACCTATTCCTACAGCGGCAGAGGCAGCGAAAGTCTCTACGAATACCTTTATACCTGCATAAAACACGACATCTTAACCGGGGTGCTCGCTCCTCACACAAAGCTTCCCTCCAAACGGGTCTTTGCAGCCAATCAGGGAATCAGTATTGTCACCGTGGAAAACACCTACGGCCAGCTGATGGCTGAGGGATACATTTATTCCCGTCCCAAAAGCGGCTTCTATGTGTCCGCCATAGCAGGCCAGATTCCGGAAAATGCACAGTCATCTGACCTTATTCCAGCCAGACAGGAGCATCCCGCCGAAAGTTCCTACAATCTGGTGTCCAATCATACCTCGGCAGAGCATTTTCCTTTTTCGATCTGGGCGAAGATCATCCGCCAGCTTCTGAGCACGCAGGATGCCAAGCTTCTGATCTCTCCGCCTCCCGGCGGAGCCATGGAACTGCGAAGCGCCATTGCCTCCCATCTGTACAATTTCCGGGGAATCACCTGTGAGCCGGAGCAGATCATCATCGGTGCCGGCACTGAATACCTCTATACGCTGATCGTACAGCTGCTGGGCAGGGAAAAGGTCTATGGACTGGAAAATCCCAGTTCCAAGAAGATCCGGCGTATCTATCAGGCCGCTGGTGCAAAGGTCATTCCGCTTTCAATGGATGGGGAGGGCATTGAGCTGACTGCAGAAAATCTTGCCGTTCCGGATATCGTCCAGATTTCCCCCTCCCACCACTTTCCCACGGGAATCGTCACCTCCGTCAGCAGACGGTACGGCCTCCTGCAGTGGGCCAGTGAATCTCCGGGCCGCTATATTATTGAGGATGATTATGACAGTGAATTTCGCCTTCAGGGCAGGCCGATTCCTTCCCTGTTTTCAATGGATGCCACAGACCGGGTCATCTACTTCAACACATTCACCAAGAGTCTGGCTTCCACGATCCGAATCAGCTACATGGTTCTGCCGAAGCCGCTCCTGGAGATTTTTTACAGTAAGCTTGGCTTTTATTCCTGTACTGTCTCAAACTTTGAGCAGTACACTCTGGCAGCATTTATCCGAGAGGAATATTTCGAAAAGCACATCAACCGAATGCGGAACCACTACCGCATGCTTCGTGATGCTCTGATCCGGCAGATCCTGGACAGTGCACTGTACCCTGGTGCCGAAATCTCCGAGGAGAATGCGGGACTGCATTTTCTGCTGAAGCTTCGTACGAGGGAGCCGGATGCCGTTCTGAAGGAGAAAGCCCTGAAAAACGGTGTCACTGTCTCCTTCCTGTCTGACTATTACAGCTCCGATTACAGGCAGCTGAAGACCTCCTATGAGCACACTGCCATCATCAACTATTCCGCCCTGTCGGAAGAGGATATGGTACAGGTGGTGCAGGCGCTCTGCAGTGCCTGGTTTCCCTGTCTGGCATGAAGGCACAGGCCAAAGCAGGGAGAGACACAGGAAAGCAAGTCTCCGTTTCTATGCCGGGCACGCAAAAAGAACGTCCGGCTTCGGCAGGAATTCCTGTGGAAGCCGGACGTTCTTTTTGGACGTTCTTTTGCTTTCGTTATTATTTAAAATCTACCCAGACAGCACCTTTATCAGCAGACTCTACACACTTGTTGATCCAGCGTGTTCCGTTGATGCCGTGCTCAAGGTCAG
>JAUNAJ010000025.1 GCA_030527645.1 Lachnospiraceae bacterium
AGAGCACACGGCTGTTAACCGTGGGGTTGTTGGTTCGAGCCCAACTCGGGGAGTTTTTTTCTTATATTAATATCTTGTTGTTGTGCTTATCATGAAATGTGAGAAGCACTTTTTTATTTGTTACAAGTCAGAGAACTAAGACTTCCCGTACCATAATGGGAAGTCTAAACCAGAGAAGCTGCTTTTAATCTCAGTCAATAAGACTTCTATCTCTGCAGGGCAAGTACCGGCAAGCTCGAATTAAATCATCAAAAAAGCTGAATGTATTCGTGAATGAATAACAACGAATACATCCAGCTTTTTCTATGGATATACAATGATGGTTGAGACAGGAAATCCACTGTGATGCATGCCTAATTTGTATGAATAGCAGTTCCGATTGTCATAGCTTCATGCTCCCGCTTTAACTCGGTCAGACATTCAGCAGGAGTCCATTCCTGATTTGTGGGAGTAAGCATGGCCTTATAAGGAATCCGCACATTTTTGCTGCGGAGAGCTGCCAGTAACCGATTCAGCTTCTGATCGCCAATACCGCAGAGAATCATCATGGGATCTGTAAGTGGTACAGAATCAGCAGAGGCTGCGGATGCTTCTGCATCCTCTTCCGGAAGAACTCCGGCAAGAATTCCCAGCTTTTTTCCATAGTCTTCCTCCGCAACCTGTTTTACACGAATCTTCAGGGGAAGAAGAGCAGTGGTAAGCGCTGTTTTCATTTTTTTATCAGTAATCTGGAAGAGAAGAATTGTTTCTTTCATGGCAGGACTCCTTTCCTGTGCAGACCGTTTTTAAATTTGCATAAAACGGCTGTTATTGCAGCAGATCAACACCATTTCATACAAATTTCTGTCTGACTTTAAATAGTCATGAATATGCAACAAAAAAGGAACAGATCACTCTGTTCCTTTTTATGGGGCCTACAGGGCTCGAACCTGTGACCCTCTGCTTGTAAGGCAGATGCTCTCCCAGCTGAGCTAAGACCCCATATTTAGAAAAGCGACCCGGAACGGGTTCGAACCGTCGACCTCCGCCGTGACAGGGCGGCGCTCTAACCAGCTGAGCCACCGGGCCATTCTTTTTCTGGGAGAAAGGTGCTAACCTTTCAACGAAATTAATAATACACCATGAAGGAATACAATGCAAGAGAAAATTATAAAAAAAGCGAATCTTACGATTCGCTGTAAAATGGACCTTCGGGGACTCGAACCCGGGACCGACCGGTTATGAGCCGGTTGCTCTAACCAACTGAGCTAAAGGTCCATAAAGCCGATGAACGGACTCGAACCGTTAACCTGCTGATTACAAATCAGCTGCTCTGCCAATTGAGCCACATCGGCATATTCAGTTCGATCGCACTGATTCATATGACCGATATCCATTATAACAGAAAAGAAGGAAAAAGCAAGCAGAAATCCAATCTGCAAGTTTTTTTGAAAAAAATGAAAAAAGGTCTTTACAAAGTAAAAAAGGCATGCTATTATACCAACAGAGTTAGAAATAACTAACTGCATACACACAATCCTTTCAAATGTTGTGATGATAGTAGCACATATTATCACGCCCGGATAAGCGGGGTTAGCAATAACCCCGTTTAACAAAGGGTATCAGTTAGAAAAAACTAATTCACGATGATTGTTTTTCACATACTACACGGATGTTTCAATCCTCCTTACTTATTCTGGAACATCGTGAGCCGAACCTGCACATTCGGCGCAGTGAATAATAATACCCACATTTTGAGTCCGGCAGAACTACTGACGGAAAAATGGAGAACAGAACTCCTTGATATGAAAACCGCTGCAGCACCTCCATCATTGCTGCAGCGGTTTTTGTTTTTCGCTGAATCCGGTATTGCAGGAATGATTTTTTCAGACTATAATAAAAGGCAATGCCCGAACGGGGCAGTCAGTTTACTGGATTTATTTATAGGAGAGAAGTAATAATGCTGGTATCAATTGTAATACCCTGCTATAACTCAGAGCAGACGATTGAAAAGGTAGTGGATCTTTGCATGGAAGAGTTCGATAAGATGAAGGACTTCGAATGCGAGATGATTCTTGTAAATGACTTTTCAAAGGACAAAACATTTGAAGCGATCAGACGCGCTGCTGCAAAATATGACAATGTAACAGGAGTGAATCTTGCAAAAAACTTTGGTCAGCATGCAGCAATCATGGCCGGTCTGCATTATGTACATGGTGACTATGTAATGGCAATGGACGATGATCTGCAGAATCATCCGTCTCAGATTCCCCAGTTTCTGGATAAGGCTGCAGAAGGCTATGATGTTGTTTTCGGAGTTTTCAAGGAGCGCCATTTTTCTGCATGGAAAAATTTTACTGGAGCAGTCAGCAGATTCCTTTTGTTTAAGATGATCGATCGTCCGAAAAATATTCAGATGGGAAGCTTTTGGCTGGCAAGAAGATTCGTAATTGATAAAGCCCTGGAGTATGAGGGCAATAGTGCATTTGTTCAGCTGCTGTTCTTCCGCACCACGCACAATGTTGCAAATATCGAGATCGACCACTTTGATCGTGCTGTGGGAAGCTCGAACTATACATTCCGCAAGGGTCTGAAGCTGTTTATGTCCATGATCAACTATTCTGATTTTCCCCTTCGGTTTGCAGAGTATCTCGGGGCATTGTTTTCGGGAGTCGGATTTATTGCGGCAGTCATTGTTTTTATCATGAAGCTGGTCCATCCCTCCATGCAGGCAGGCTGGCCGTCCATCATGTGCACACTGCTGATCCTCTTCGGCTTTGCTTTCCTGATCCTTGGCATTCTGGGAGAATACATCGGAAGAGTCCTGTTTACTGTGAACCGCTCGCCTCAGTATGTGGTGCGCGACGTTGTGGGAACGACGGATCAGGCTATGGAAGCAGGCGTGAAAACACAGAAAAATGATAAGGAGAACGTATAATGGGAAACAGAAATCCAAGAGTCAGCTATACGATCCGGGTAGTCGCTGGCCTATATCTGATCTATTTGGGAATTTCGGCGGCAAGAGCGCCCTTTACTGCAGAAGGCACCAGCGTTGCAACGCCGCTGGCCGTCACCATCGGAACGATTCTTGCATTGATCGGTGCACTGTTTGCTGTAACCGGATTGATGGGCTACAGATACATAAAAAATCATCCGGAGGAATTTGAGGATCCGGAGGAAACAGAGGAAACAGAGAAATCCGACTCTGTTGAGGATGGAAAAGAGTCTGCACGCAGCAGTATCCTTCAGAAAGCAGCTCTGCCCGAGCATCTTCAGGCAGAGGGGGCGGATGATGAAGAGGAGAAGTCCGATACCGATGAAGAATAAACGTTACTGAACGAATAAACAGCATACTACATGAGGTGCGACCGTTCAGTTCGGGAACCGTTACAATGAAGTCTGTATTTTGCAGGCTTCATTGTTTTTTTGTTTGCTTTTTGGATACATTCTGTATATAATGGGCAGAAGGGTTTTGAAGGGTGAATTGCTTTTATAATAATCGATATGAGGATAAAGTTTGAAATTACATGTTCAAACTTATTGATGGTTTCCATTCAGCAGACTGACGGAAATCATTTGGAGGCAAATTATGATAAATGCAATTCAGGAGTATGTGACCTATCTGAGGGAGATTAAGGGCACATCAAAAAATACGGAAGCTGCCTATACAAGGGATCTGAAGAAGGCTGCTGCCTATTTAGAAACGCAGAATATTACGGTGCCGGACGCTGTGACGGAGGAGAGTCTTTTGTCCTACGTCAGGTATCTGGAAGAGGAGCAGCTGTCTCCTGCAACAGTTTCAAGAAATGTAGCTGCGCTGCACTCGTATTTTCAGTATCTGCTGGAGCAGAAACGGATACAACAGGATCCATCGGAGAATCTGAAGCCACCGAAGGTGGATAAGAAGGTACCTGCAGTGCTGACCGTTGCCGAGGTGGATCGTCTTCTTGAACAGCCCAGCAGAAATACTGCAAAGGGAATGCGGGATCGAGCAATGCTGGAATTACTGTATGCAACCGGGATCCGTGTCAGTGAGCTGATCCATCTCAAAGAAAAGGATGTCAGTCTCAGCATGAGTTATATTTCCTGTACGGAAGCAGGAAAGGAACGGATGATTCCCTTCGGGGAAACAGCAAAAAAGGCACTGAAAATATATGTACGGGATTCCAGGAAGGAATTGCTGAAAGGAAAAGAGAGTGACTATCTGTTCTGCAATTGCTCGGGCGGATCTATGAGCCGGCAGGGATTCTGGAAGGTGCTGAAATCCTATGCTCTGCAGGCTGGTATCACGGAAGATATTACGCCGCATACCCTGCGGCACTCATTTGCACTGCATATGATCCAGAATGGAGCGGATCTGAAGGTTGTACAGGAAATGCTGGGGCATTCGACTATTTCCACTACTCAGATCTACCTGAATATGGAACTGAATAAACTCAGAGATGTATATGTTCAATCACATCCGAGAAAATGAATACAGCCTGGAAGCCGGAACTGATATGTATGGTGCCGGAACCATGAGTCATTTTGACAGCTTACGAAAAAAGTCTTCTGCCGAACAAGGGCAGAAGACTTTTTTCTTTTACAGCTATTCAGAATGGTTTCATTCGATTCAATGATGCCCTGAACTCGTACACAGCAATTGACTGTTGCTTAACACCATGCAGCGATCTCAAGAACCAGACGTTCGGAGGCTTCCCAGCCAAGGCATGGATCAGTGATGGATTTGCCGTAGATATGCGGCTCACTTCCGATCTTCTGATTTCCGGGCTCCAGATAGCTCTCGATCATCAGTCCCTTTACCAGTCTTCCAATGCGTGGATCATACCGGCGGCTGTTCAGGATTTCACGGGTGATTCGCGGCTGCTGCTCGTATTTTTTTCCTGAGTTATTATGATTGGTATCGATGATGCAGGCCGGATGCTTCAGTTTGCTTGCCTCGTACAGATCAAGAAGCAGCTCCAGGTCCTCATAATGATAATTCGAGATGGAATCTCCGCGTTTGCTGGTGGCGCCTCGAAGAATCGTGTGGGTAAGAGGATTTCCGGTTGTATGGGTCTCCATATCCCTGTAGATAAAGGTGTGCTTGCCCTGTGCAGCGATCACGGAATTCAGCATGACACTGAGGTGGCCGCTGGTGGGGTTTTTCATTCCAACGGGTATATCCAGACCGGAAACCGTCAGTCTGTGCTGCTGGTTCTCAACGGATCTTGCACCGATGGCTACGTAGGAAAGAAAATCATCTACATAAGCCCAGTTATCCGGATACAGCATCTCATCCGCCGCAGTCAGACCGGATTCAGACAGTGCACGGAGGTGCATCTTACGCATGACTTTCAGACCGTTTACAAGATCCGGGCTTTTTTCCGGATCCGGCTGATGTACGATTCCTTTATATCCCTCACCAGTGGTTCGGGGCTTGTTTGTATAGATCCTGGGGATCAGGATCAGGCGGTCCGCTACCTTCTCCTGAAGTCCGGCAAGGCGATTTACATACTCGCAGACAGAATCCTCGTTGTCTGCGGAGCAGGGACCGATGATCACAAGAAACTTATTGGATTCACCTGTGAATACCTTCTTGATCTCTCTGTCGCGTTCTTCTTTGATTCGGGCACTTTCAGGAGAAAGGGGCAGGATATCCTTGATTTCTTCCGGTGAGGGAAGTGCTCTGACTGATTCGAAACTCATTATTTGAAACTCCTTTGGTCATATATTTTGTAATCTTGACTTACTGATCACGAGATGCAGTATGTAAAGTTCCCCGTGAACAATCTGATCGGAACTCCCGGGAAGATTACTTGTTTTCCGTAAAGCTTATCATACACCAGAGAGACAGCTGGTGTCAAAGAAATAGAACAAGGTTCTCCGCAGGCACAGGAATTCCCCTTTTCTGTATTTCCTGTGCCCATATTCTGCTTCTTGTGAACAGCCGCAGCGAACAGACTCATAGACTACTCGTGAACAGAAGGAAAAACATCCGAAAAACACAGTTGACAGGTGTATAAGACGGGTGTATATTAAAGACGCAGATAAATCCGAGTAAAATAGTCGGGTTTTTGAAAAGGGGTGATATGTTTTGAAATTATCCACAAAAGGAAGATACGGACTGAGAGCCCTGATCGATCTGGCAGTCCATGAGGACGATGCAGTTTCCATTCAGAGTATTGCAGAACGCCAGGGGATTTCGGAGAGCTATCTGGAACAGCTGATGCGGCTTCTGAAGAAGGCTGAACTGGTGACCAGTGTTCGCGGCGCAGGCGGCGGATACCGGCTAGGCAAGCCGGCAGCAGACATCTCTGTGGGAGATATTTTAAGAGCTCTGGAAGGTAATCTGGATGCGGTGAATTGCACTGCATTTGAGGGAGAGGCGACCTGCCAGGGAGCGGACTGCTGCGTAACTAAGTTTGTGTGGAAAAAGATCAATGACGCAATCACAGACACAGTAGACGGAATCTTTCTGGATGAGCTGGTATCTGACAGCAAGGCTGTGATCGAGAAAAAAGGCGAATCAATGGTTACAATGTGCTGAGGCACAGAAAATAAAGCGGAGAAAAGAGGTAGAGAGAAATGATTTATCTGGACAATGCGGCAACCACAAAAACAGATCCGAAGGTAGTGGAAGCGATGCTTCCGTATTTTTCGGAGTTTTACGGAAATCCGTCCAGTATCTATAAGATTGCCGGAGAGAGCAAGAAAGCAATTACAAAGGGACGTGAGCAGATCGCACAGGTTCTGGGAGCTAAGACGGAAGAAATCTACTTTACAGCAGGCGGAACCGAGGCTGACAACTGGGCGCTGAAGGCTGCATTTGAAGCATACAAGGGAAAAGGAAACCATATTATTACTACGAAGATCGAGCATCATGCAATCCTGCATACCTGTGAGTATCTGGAGAAGAACTATGGTGCCAGGATCACGTACCTTGATGTGGATGCAGACGGTGTGATCAGTCTGGAGGAACTGGAAAAAGCCATTACTCCCGAGACGATCCTGATCTCCGTAATGTTTGCAAATAATGAGATCGGAACCATTCAGCCGGTGAAAGCGATTGGCGAAATTGCAAAAAAACACGGTGTGCTGTTCCATACCGATGCTGTACAGGCATTCGGACAGGTTCCCATCAATGTGGATGAACTGAATATTGACATGCTCAGCTCATCCGGACATAAGATCAACGGGCCGAAAGGAATCGGTTTCCTGTATATCAGAAAAGGCGTAAAGATCCGTTCCTTCGTACACGGCGGGGCACAGGAGAGAAAACGCCGTGCAGGAACTGAGAATGTCCCGGGTATTGTAGGCTACGGTGTGGCTGCGCAGCTCGCTGCGGATACAATGGCGGAGTGTACAGCAAAAGAGATCGAGCTGCGAGATTATATGATCGGCAGACTGAAAAGTGAGGTTCCCAGCTGCAAGCTGAACGGACATCCTGAAAAACGTCTTCCAAACAACGTGAATGTCAGCTTCGAGTTTATCGAAGGAGAATCCCTTCTGATCATGCTGGATATGGCAGGTATCTGTGCTTCCAGCGGATCTGCCTGTACATCAGGATCTCTGGATCCTTCTCATGTACTGCTGGCAATCGGACTTCCCCACGAGATCGCTCACGGCTCGCTCAGACTGACACTGTCCGCCGAAACCGCGAAAGAGGATATTGACTTTACCGTGGACAAGGTAAAAGAAATCGTAGAGAAGCTTCGCGGAATGTCACCGCTGTATGAAGACTATAAAGCAGGAAAGACAAAGTCTATTATTGAAACCAGATATTAAAGACAGTTCAGAGTAAAGTACTGCAGTTACGGGGGGAACCGTAACGGGAAATCAACTGATTCATTCGGTTCGGCAGTCGGTGAACCTGTCGAAATGCTAATAAATTTGATTGTGTATATGGAGGAAAGAAACAATGTACAGTGAAAAGGTTATGGATCATTTTACAAATCCGAGAAATGTAGGAGAGATCGAGAATGCCAGCGGCGTTGGAACGGTTGGTAATGCAAAGTGCGGAGATATCATGAGAATGTATCTGGATATCGACGAGAACGGAATTATCAAAGACTGTAAATTCAAAACCTTCGGCTGCGGTGCCGCAGTAGCTACCAGCAGCATGGCAACAGAGCTTGTCATGGGCAAAACGATTCAGGAGGCGCTGGAGGTTACCAATAAAGCCGTTATGGAAGCACTGGACGGACTTCCGCCGGTGAAGGTGCACTGCTCCCTTCTTGCTGAGGAAGCAATCCATGCTGCTCTGTGGGACTATGCAGAGAAACACGGAATTAAGATCGAAGGCCTTGAGAAACCAAAGAGTGATATCAGCGAAGGCGAGGAAGAGGAAGAATATTAATGCTGAATAAAAAGGTCGTTGTGGGCATGTCCGGAGGAGTTGACTCCTCCGTGGCGGCCCTTCTTTTAAAAGAGCAGGGGTACGACGTGATCGGAGTGACCATGCAGATCTGGCAGGATGAGGATGAGTTTACAATGGAAGCCCAGGGCGGCTGCTGCGGTCTTTCCGCTGTAGAGGATGCCAGAAGAGTGGCGGAGACCATCGGGATTCCGTACTATGTAATGAATTTTAAACAGGAATTCAAAGCAAAGGTCATGGACTATTTTGCGGATGAATACCTGCACGGACGCACTCCTAATCCCTGCATCGCCTGCAACCGCTATGTAAAATGGGAATCTCTGCTGAAGAGGAGCCTTGACATTGGAGCGGACTATATTGCTACCGGACATTATGCACAGATCCGGCAGCTGGAGAACGGCCGGTTTGCCATCTGCAATTCAGTAACAGCAGAAAAGGATCAGACCTATGCCCTGTACAGCCTTACCCAGGAGCAGCTGTCCCGTACCCTGATGCCGGTAGGGGCTTATACTAAACCTGAGATCCGGAAAATTGCGGAGGATGCTGGTCTGCCGGTGGCACATAAGCATGACAGTCAGGAAATCTGTTTTGTTCCGGATAAGGATTATGCCTCCTTTATTACAGAATATACCGGAAAAACTCTGCCGGAGGGCAATTTCGTGGATGAGGCCGGACATATTCTTGGCCGTCATAAGGGAATGACCCATTATACAGTAGGACAGAGGAGGGGGCTTGGTCTTCCCATGGGACGAAGAGTATTTGTCAGAGAACTGCGGATGGACACCAATGAAGTGGTGATTGGAGAGGGGGATCAGGTATTTTCTAACGAGCTGGAGGCAGATCACATCAGCTTTATGGGAGTTCCGCCTCTTACCGTGGGGGAAAGCAGTGCATTTACCGGAAAGATCCGGTATGGACATAAAGGTGCTCCCTGCATCGTCACCCGCACAGAAGAGGACCGGATCCGCTGCAGCTTTGAGGAGCCTGTTCGTGCTGTGACTCCCGGTCAGGCGGTCGTTTTCTACAGAGACGGCTATGTAGCAGGCGGAGGAACCATTCTCTGAGGGGGTTACAGTTGTCTGTTAGTACATATGGCATGGAAATAATCAAAAAGACTATGAAAAATGTGTGATTTTCCGGTGAGATTGTGATTTTTTTGATTTAGTCCTTGAAATTCCGCATATTTTCATTTACAATATGCTCATGTTTTGGTTTTGTTAACTATAGTTTTATTTTTAGGAGGAATTAAAAATGGCAGTAAGAGTAGCGATTAACGGTTTTGGTCGTATCGGTCGTCTGGCTTTCCGTCAGATGTTCGGAGCAGAAGGCTATGAGGTAGTAGCAATCAATGATCTTACATCCCCAAAGATGTTAGCTCATCTTCTGAAATATGACTCTTCTCAGGGAAAATATGCTCTGGCTGAGACTGTTTCTGCAAGCGATGACTCTATCACAGTTGATGGAAAAGAGATCAAAATCTACGCATTCCCGGATGCAAACAACTGCCCATGGGGAGAGCTGAAAGTAGACGTAGTTCTGGAGTGCTCCGGATTCTATACATCTAAAGACAAAGCACAGGCTCATATCAATGCCGGTGCTCGTAAGGTTGTTATCTCTGCACCTGCAGGAAACGATCTTCCTACAATCGTATACAATGTAAACCATGATACACTGAAACCTGAGGATACTATCATTTCCGCAGCTTCTTGTACAACAAACTGTCTGGCACCTATGGCTAAAGCTCTGAACGAGCTGGCTCCGATCAAATCCGGTATCATGTGCACAATCCACGCTTACACCGGTGATCAGATGCCTCTGGACGGACCTCAGAGAAAAGGCGATCTGAGAAGATCCCGTGCATGTGCGATCAACATCGTTCCTAACAGCACAGGTGCTGCAAAAGCAATCGGCCTTGTTATTCCGGCTCTGAACGGAAAACTGATCGGTGCTGCTCAGCGTGTACCAACCCCAACAGGTTCTACAACAATCCTGACAGCAGTAGTTGAGGGAACACCTTCTGTAGCTGATATCAACGCTAAGATGGAAGCTTCCAAGACAGAGTCCTTCGGTTACAACACAGACGAGATCGTTTCTTCTGATATCATCGGAATGAGATATGGTTCTCTGTTTGATGCAACACAGACAATGGTTCTGCCTCTTGACAACGGAACATCTGAGGTACAGGTTGTTTCTTGGTATGACAACGAGAACTCCTACACAAGCCAGATGGTTCGTACAATCAAATACTTCTCTGAGCTTCAGTAATTCAACCAATTGCTGAGAATCTGTTATCAGATTCCGGAGACGATCAATTGAACCCAGAGGGTCCGGTCTGCAAGGACCGGACCTTTTTTATACATTTCAGATAAGGAGAATATACAATGGGTCTGAATAAAAAATCAGTAGACGATCTGACAAACCTGCAGGGAAGACGCGTTCTGGTACGCTGTGATTTCAATGTTCCGCTGAAGGACGGCGTGATCACTGATGAGACACGTATCAATGCAGCGCTGCCGACCATCAACAAGCTTCTGGGAGAGGGTGCGAAAGTGATTCTCTGTTCTCATCTCGGAAAAGTGAAGAATGGTCCTAATGAGAAAGAGTCTCTTGCACCGGTTGCTGCAAGACTGTCAGAGAAACTGGGCAAAGAGGTAAACTTTGTTGCTGATTACAATGTGACAGGCGAAGCTGCTACAGCTGCAGTTGCTGCTATGAAAGACGGCGATGTAGTGCTTCTTCAGAATACACGTTTCCGCGGAGCTGAGGAGACAAAAAACGGCGAGGAGTTCTCTAAAGAGCTTGCTGAGCTTGCTGATGATTATGTTTGCGATGCATTCGGTTCTTCTCACAGAGCGCATGCTTCCGTGGCAGGTGTAACAAAATTCATCTCTGCTAAGGGCGGCAGCAATGTTGTTGGATATCTGATGCAGAAAGAGATCGACTTCCTTGGAAAAGCTGTTGAGAATCCGGTTCGTCCTTTCGTAGCTATTCTCGGAGGAGCAAAAGTTGCTGATAAGCTGAATGTTATCAACAACCTGCTTGAGAAATGCGACACCCTGATCATCGGCGGCGGAATGGCATACACCTTCCTGAAGGCTCAGGGAAAAGAGATCGGTAAGTCTATGCTGGATGAGTCCAAGATCGACTACTGCAAAGAGATGATGGAAAAAGCTGAGAAACTCGGAAAGAAACTGCTTCTTCCGGTTGATACGACAATTGCTGCAGGTTTCCCGAACCCCATCGATGCACCGATCGATGTGCAGGTAGTAGAGACCATTCCTGCAGACATGGAAGGTCTGGATATCGGAACAAAGACAGCTGCTATGTATGCTGAGGCTGTTAAATCTGCCAAGACAGTTGTTTGGAACGGACCGATGGGTGTGTTTGAGAACCCGACACTGGCAGCAGGAACTCTTGCAGTTGCAAAAGCAATGGCTGAGACCGATGCTACAACCATCATCGGCGGAGGAGATTCTGCAGCAGCTGTAAACCAGATGGGATTGGGCGATAAGATGAGCCACATCTCCACAGGCGGCGGAGCTTCTCTGGAATTCCTGGAAGGAAAAGAGCTTCCGGGTGTTGCGGCAGCTGACGATAAATAATATAATAGCTTTAGAATTTCTGATGCATCCAATGCAAAGAAATCCGCAAGTATTATGTCAGTCTGAAAAGACAGCATAAGGTAAATATCCAAAAGACAAAGGAGAACAATCATGGCAAGAAGAAAAATTATTGCAGGAAACTGGAAGATGAACATGACACCAACAGAGGCAGTTGCTCTTTGCGATCTGTTAAAACCGCTGGTAGCTAATGAGGATGTTGATGTTGTTTACTGTGTACCGGCGATCGATATCGTTCCTGTAGCGAAAGCAGTAGAGGGAACAAACGTTGCAGTTGGCGCTGAGAACTTCTACATTGAAGATAAAGGTGCTTACACAGGCGAGATTTCTGCTCCAATGCTTCTTGATGCAGGTGTAAAATATGTTATCATCGGACATTCAGAGCGTCGTGAGTACTTCAAAGAGGATGATGCATTCCTGAACAAGAAAGTAAAAAAAGCTTTCGAAGCAGGTCTTACACCAATCCTTTGCTGCGGTGAGTCTCTTGAGCAGAGAGAGATGGGTGTTACTCTTGACTGGATCAACCTTCAGATCAAATCCGATCTTGCAGGCGTAACTGCTGAGCAGGTTGCTTCTATGGTTATTGCATATGAGCCAATCTGGGCAATCGGAACAGGAATGACTGCAACATCTGATCAGGCTCAGGAAGTATGTAAAGCAATCCGTGATACCATCGCTGCTATGTATGATACAGATACAGCTGAGAAAGTACGTATTCAGTACGGCGGATCCATGAATGCAGGAAACTGCGCTGAGCTGCTTGCTAAGCCTGACATCGACGGTGGACTGATCGGTGGTGCTTCTCTGAAAGCAGACTTCGGAAAAATCGTTAACTACAACAAATAATTCGTCAGTTTTCTGATGTGATAACAGAGCCCTCTGTCGGAGCTGAAAGGTTCCGACAGGGGGCTTTGTGCACTTTTGCTGTAAAACGTCCGATTTGCTGAAAATTATTCTATAGATGAGACGGTTTTTTCTTCACATTCTTTTTACAGAAATATGGTATGATTGGAACCGTAAGTGAAAATACCCGTTATGTTAACTGAAAAGTGCTGCCTTGAACGGCAGCAGATAGGTTACTTAATATATCAGAAACCAAAATTATTGTGAACAGCCCAAAGGGGAGTCGAAGAAAAATGAGTGAAAATACGAATAAAGAAAAGGACACAGGCATGGATCTGGCAGCAGATGAGCTGGCGGCATCCCTGAGTCGTCAGATTTCAGGCGAGGAGGATGCCGGAAATGTAAATTCTTCAAATGCGGACAATGATACGGAATTGTCGCTGAAGGATGATCTGCTGGATGTGCTGGAAGAGGAAATACCGGAGGAGGATCCGGACACATTGATCCGTGAACTCCAGATGGCGGTGGATCGGGAACTGTCGGCTGCAAGCGAGCCGGATGCGAAACAGGATGATTTCTCTGAACTTAATCTTGCGGAGTCAGACAACGCAGAAGCGAAAGTGACAGAGCAGACCGGAACCGATGCGATTGAAGCAGAGCAGCCGGAAATCAATGTGACTGAAGCAAAACAGCCGGAAACAGAAAATCCAGAAGCGGCAGAGGCAGAGCAGCGGGAGGCCAATGTGCCTGAAGCGAAGCAGCCGGAAGCCGAGAAGGCAGAATCGGAAGCAGCGGAGCAGCCGGCGGCCAACATGACAGAAGCAGAACAGCCGGAGAACGATGGAACTGAAGAGGTGAAGACTGAGCTGGAAAATACCGATGCAGATGAAACGGAGCAATCCGGCACAGAGAAAGGTGCAGCAGGACAGCCTGAGGAAGAGGCATTTGATCAGGAAGACGAGGGTGTGGTAGATGTATCTGAGGGTGTAAGAGCACTGAGCGATGCTCCCACTGAGGAACTCCCTGGAATCACCGGTCAGAATGCAGTGAACACTGAGGAATCTTCGGAAAAATCCGATCGAACTCAGAAGAAAGAGGATAAGAAGCGCAGAAAACAGGAGGCAGCGGAAGAAAAGGCTCGTGCAAAGCAGGAGGCGGCTGACGAAAAAGCCCGCGCGAAGCAGGAAGCCAGAGAACTGAAAAAGCAGAGAAAGGCTGAGAAGAAGGCCAATAAGAAAAAAGGAGCCGGAAAGATCGTTCTTCTGATCCTTCTGGTTCTGATTGCGGCAGCTGCAATCGTATATCTGGCGCTTGCCAATCGATATAAGACGGTGTTCTTTGATGGAACAGTGATCAATGGTGCAGATTGCACCGGACTGACAGTTGAAGAAGCGGAGACCGTTGTTACCCGTCAGCTGGATGACTATGAGCTGACAATCACCTTCCGTGACGGAAATAAGGAAGTGATCTCAGGGGAGAGTATCGATTTCGAATATGTTTCGGATGGCAGTGTACAGGAAATCAACGAATCACAGATTCCTGTCCTGTGGCTGACTGCATTTTTTGAGGAGTATTCCTATGAGGCAACTGCGGCCGCTTCCTTTGACTCTCTGAAGCTGGCTGAGGCAGTAACTGCGCTGGATGAGTGCAATCTTGTGAATATGAGTGCCCCTGTCGATGCGTATCTCAGCTACAATGAGGAAAACAATGCCCTTGAAATTGTTCCTGAGGAGCAGGGTAATAAATTTGAGCTGTCTGCTCTGATTGAAGCGATTGATGAGGCGGTTTCTTCCGGTGTCACAGAGCTTGATGTAGAGGAGCTTGCAATCTATGAAACTCCTGCCCGTACAAGCGAGGACGAGGAGCTGATCAGCCAGAGGGATGAGATGAATGAGATCATCTCCGGATCAGTAACCTACTCGCTGCCATCCGGTACGGAGAAGGTACTGGATGCTGATACACTGGTCAACTGGCTCAGTGTGGATGAGGCAGGTAATTATTCCTTTGATGAGTCCTTCTGGTCTACAAACCTGAACTACTATGTGGAGGAACTGGCCCGGGAAGTAAATACTTCTGATGCTACAGCAGATTTTACGACCATCAACGGAGCGGTAATGTCGCTGGACAATTATCTTCAGGGCTGGCTGATTGATGAGGCATCAGAGGCTGCACAGCTCGCTGAGGAGCTTGCTGTAAGAACCGTTACAACACGAGAGCCGATCTATGCACAGCGTGCCTATTCCGATGAGAATAACGGAATCGGCAATACCTATGTAGAGATCGATCTGTCGCAGCAGCATCTCTGGGTTGTGGAGAACGGAACAGCAATTATGGAGACGGACATTGTCTCCGGTACCATGGTATATGAAACCTATACACCGGAGGGAATTTATCCTCTGTACGGCAAGCAGGAAGGGAGATACCTTCGAGGAGAGCAGTATGCTGACGGTTCCTATGAATATGTTTCCTGGGTAGACTACTGGATGCCCTTCAACGGAGGAATCGGACTCCACGATGCCAGCTGGAGAACTCAGTTCGGCGGAAGCATCTATTATTCTGCAGGATCTCACGGTTGCATCAATATGCCGTCCTACATGGCTGCACAGTTATTTGACTGGATCACAGCAGGAACACCGGTCATCTGCTATTATTCTGCGGGATACAGTCTTGCGGGTTAAATAGCTTTAATAAAACATACGTTATACACGAATGTTATTTTTGGAGGAATGAATCATGATCAGTGCAAGAAACCAGCTGACAGGTACCGTTACATCCATCAACCGCGGTGCGGTAAACGGAATTGTGAAACTGGATGTAGCAGAGGGAATCGGTATTACATCCACTATTTCTCTTGAGGCAATTGACAGCCTCGGACTTGAGGTTGGCAAACAGGCAGTTGCAATCATCAAGGCAACCTCTGTAATGATCGGTGTAGAGAAATAATATCTCTCATCCTCACGGCAAGCTATAGGGCTGCTGTAAAGTTATAACAATTCTTCCAGGCTGAACAGGCTGACGCAGAACATAGAGACAAAAGGGAAGCAGCACTCTTGCTGTTTCCCTTTTTTGCATATATATGAAACTTCATGTCGGTCAGGAAAGGCTTCGAGGGTGCAGGGACATCATTTAGTAAGAGATTGCCATTGTGGTATAGACAACTATTATAAAATACGACATTTATTTAACGAAACACGAATGAAATATTGGTAAAATGCACAAAGTCCCTTGACTTATTAAATATATGTGCTAGAATAATTGTGTGCGTCAATTGCATATCATATTTCTAGGGAAATCAGCAGGATAGAAACCGGAACAGAACATTCTTTCAGGCAGTCCTGCTTTTTTAGACGGAAATATTCAGAAGTAGGAGGAAAAAGAATATGTCAAACAAGTGGGTGTACCTCTTTACAGAGGGCGATGCAAGCATGAGAAATCTTCTTGGCGGAAAAGGAGCCAATCTCGCAGAGATGATCAAGATCGGTCTTCCTGTACCAAAAGGATTTACTATTACCACAGAGGCTTGTACCCAGTATTATGAAGATGGCCGTAAGATCAACGATGAGATCATGGAACAGGTAATGGCCGGAGTAGCAGAGATGGAGCAGGTAAACGGAAAGAAGTTCGGAGATCATCAGAATCCGCTTCTGGTTTCCGTTCGTTCCGGTGCAAGAGCGTCCATGCCGGGTATGATGGATACCATCCTGAATCTTGGTCTGAATGATGAAGTAGTTGCTGCAATGATCGCAGGCAACCCGGATCCGAAATTTGAGCGTTTCGTATACGATTCCTATAGACGTTTCATCCAGATGTTCTCTGATGTTGTAATGGAAGTAGGAAAAAAATACTTCGAGAAGCTCATCGATGAGATGAAGAAGGAAAAAGGCGTGCAGTTCGATGTGGATTTGACTGCTGCAGACCTGAAAAAACTGGCAGAGCAGTTCAAGGCTGAGTACAAAAACCAGCTGGGATCTGACTTCCCGTCCGATCCGATCGAGCAGCTGAAGCTGGCCATCGAGGCTGTATTCCGTTCCTGGGACAATCCTCGTGCCAACGTATACCGCCGCGACAATGATATCCCGTACTCCTGGGGTACCGCAGTAAACGTAATGCCGATGGTATTCGGAAATCTGAATGATCAGTCCGGTACCGGTGTAGCATTTACCCGTGATCCTGCAACCGGCGAGAAGAAGCTGATGGGTGAGTTCCTGAAGAACGCACAGGGCGAGGATGTAGTTGCCGGTGTTCGTACACCAATGCCGATCGCTCAGATGGAGCAGGAATTCCCGGAGGCATATGCGGAGTTTATCAAGGTATGTGATCTGCTTGAGAATCACTACCATGATATGCAGGATATGGAGTTTACCGTTGAGAATCAGAAGCTGTACATGCTCCAGTGCCGTAACGGAAAGAGAACTGCTCAGGCAGCTCTGAAGATCGCCGTTGATCTGGTGGCTGAGGGACATAAGACAGAGGCTGAGGCTGTTGCAATGATCGATCCGAGAAACCTGGATACACTGCTTCATCCGCAGTTCAATGCAGCAGCGCTGAAGGCTGCCGCACCGATCGGAAAAGGTCTGGGAGCTTCTCCGGGAGCTGCCTGCGGTAAGATCGTATTTACAGCAGATGATGCTGCAGAATGGGCAGCAAGAGGTGAGAAGGTCGTTCTGGTTCGTCTTGAGACCTCTCCGGAGGATATTACAGGAATGAAGTCCGCACAGGGTATCCTGACCGTACGAGGCGGCATGACCTCCCATGCAGCAGTAGTTGCCCGTGGAATGGGAACCTGCTGTGTATCCGGCTGCGGCGACATCATTATGGACGAGGAGAATAAACGCTTCACACTGGCAGGACAGGAGTTCACCGAGGGAGATTTCATCTCCATCGACGGAACCACAGGAAATATCTACGCAGGCCTGATCGAGACTGTGGATGCACAGATCGCAGGCGAGTTCGGAACCGTAATGGCATGGGCTGATAAGTTCCGTCAGATGAAGGTTCGTACCAACGCAGATACACCGGCCGATGCGAAGAAGGCTCGTGAGCTTGGTGCAGAGGGAATCGGACTCTGCCGTACAGAGCATATGTTCTTCGAGGAAGACAGAATTGCAGCCTTCCGTGAGATGATCTGCTCCGATACAGTAGAGGAGAGAGAGGAAGCACTTGAGAAGATCCTGCCATATCAGCAGAATGACTTCGAGGCTCTGTATGAGGCTCTGGAGGGCTGTCCTGTAACCATCCGTTTCCTGGATCCGCCGCTTCATGAGTTTGTTCCTACCGAGGAGGCAGATATTGCGAAGCTTGCTGAAAGCAAAGGAAAATCTGTGGAAGAGATCAAGGCGATCATTGACAGTCTCCATGAGTTCAACCCAATGATGGGTCACCGTGGATGCCGTCTGGCAGTTACCTATCCTGAGATTGCAAAGATGCAGACCAAGGCAGTCATCCGTGCTGCAATCAACGTGCAGAAAGCTCATACTGACTGGACCGTACGTCCCGAGATCATGATTCCGCTTGTATGCGAGATCAAGGAGTTGAAGAACGTCAAGGATGTTGTTACAGCAACTGCTGATGCAGAGATCGCTGCAGCAGGCGTTGAACTGAGCTATGAGGTTGGTACCATGATCGAGATCCCGCGTGCTGCACTGACAGCCGATGAGATCGCTAAGGACGCAGATTTCTTCTGCTTCGGAACCAACGACCTGACCCAGATGACCTTCGGATTCTCCCGTGACGACGCAGGAAAATTCCTGGAGGCATACTACGAGAGCAAGATCTTCGAGAACGATCCGTTTGCAAAACTCGACCAGAACGGTGTCGGCAAGCTGATGGATCTGGCAATCAAGCTCGGAAAACCGGTAAATCCGAATCTCCACATCGGTATCTGCGGAGAGCACGGAGGTGATCCAAGCTCCGTAGAGTATTGCCATTCTCTTGGTCTGGATTATGTATCATGCTCACCATTCCGTGTGCCGATCGCAAGACTGGCAGCAGCACAGGCAGCGATTGCTAATCCGAGAAAATAAAAAACAATACTCGATAAGAATCGAGGAGTACACCAAAATAGGGAGTCTGTGCGCAGACTCCCTATTTTTTGGAATGCTTTTTCAGAAACGTGAAGTGAAAAATATTTTTTGCGTTTTCATAGATAGTCCTCCTTGCTATATTATGAATATTTGACCTCTTCTGTAAGAAGAAGTCAAAAATGGGAACCATCTCCCCCTTTCGCTGTTAAGAGATAAATGTGGGTTTCGTTTTCGTGCCATGTGTAGTATACTTACTTTGAAATTAAAACCGTCTAATCAAGGAGGTTCCAATGAGTGATTATATTTTAAGCTGCTGTTCTACCGTTGATCTCAGCGAAGAGCATCTGAAAAGCAGAAACATTCAGTACACCAGCATGTTTTATGAGCTGGGAGGCGTACAGTATAGAGATGATCTGGGAAAAACCATTCCCTATTCGGAATTTTATCGAAGGATGACCGAGGGAGAGATGACAAAAACCTCTCAGCTGAATGCAGAGGATTACATCAGTTATTTTGAGCCGTTTCTGAAGGAGGGAAAGGATATTCTGCACCTGACCTTAAGCTCCGGTATCTCCGGAACGGTGAATTCCGCAAACATCGCTGCTGAGGATATGAGGGAGAAGTACCCGGATCGGAAGGTGATCATTGTAGATTCCCTGGCTGCCTCTGCCGGCTACGGTCTTCTGATGGACAAACTGGCAGATTTGAGGGATTCCGGCATGGGAATTGAAGAGCTGGCATCCTGGGCGGAGGAACACCGGCTCAATGTGAATCACTGGTTCTTCTCCAGCGACCTGACCTTCTTTATCCGCGGAGGCCGTATTTCCAAAACCTCCGGCTTTGTGGGACAGGTTCTGAATATCTGCCCGCTGATGAACGTGGATTATCAGGGTAAGCTGATCGTTCGTGAGAAGGTTCGTACGAAGAAGAGAGTTTTTAAAGTAACTGCTCAGAAGGCAATGGATCTCTGTGAGGGCGGAGCGGACTATGCGGACAAGATCTTTATCAGCAATGCTGCCTGCAGAGAGGACGCACAGGCGGTTGCAGATCTTCTGGAGTCCCAGTTCCCGAAGATGAAGGGAAAGGTGGAGATCTTTGATATCGGTACCACCATCGGAGCCCATACCGGTCCCGGAACCGTAGCAGTATTCTTCTGGGGAAAGAAGCGAGTAGATTGACAGTTTCACTGTTCCTTCGTTCCACTGTAAAAAGTGAGGAGTGAGGAGACGAGGAATTGTCATAATAGTAACAATTTGCCCTTTTTTTCTTGACGGCATACCCGAAGTGTGCGAAAATGAATCCGATAGAGTTATTCTAGAAAGGAGAATAGTAATATGGCATTAGTAACAACAACTGAAATGTTTAAGAAAGCTTACAATGGCGGATACGCTATTGGTGCATTCAATGTAAACAACATGGAGATCGTTCAGGGTATCACAGAGGCAGCAGGTGAGCTGAACAGCCCTGTTATCCTTCAGGTTTCCAAAGGTGCTCGTGCATATGCTAACCATACCTACCTTGTAAAAATGGTAGAGGCAGCAGTTATCAATAATCCTGACATCCCGATCGCTCTGCATCTGGATCACGGCGACAGCTTTGAGCTTTGCAAATCCTGCATCGACGGCGGATTTACATCCGTTATGATCGACCTTTCTTCCAAATCCTTCCAGGAGAACATTGAGGGAACAAGAAGAGTAGTAGAGTATGCTCATGAGCACGGCGCAGTAGTTGAGGCTGAGCTGGGAACTCTGGCTGGTGTTGAGGATGAAGTAGTTGTAGAGGCTGGACATGAGTCCTACACACGTCCTGAGGAGGTTGAGGAGTTCGTTGACAAAACAGGCTGCGACTCTCTTGCAATCGCTATCGGAACCTCTCACGGCGCTTATAAATTCACAGCTGCACAGTGCACACGCAACGAGGAAGGAATCCTTGTACCGCCGCCGCTGCGTTTCGACGTTCTTGAGGAGTGCATTAAGAGACTTCCGGGCTTCCCGATCGTTCTTCACGGATCTTCTTCTGTACCGCAGGAGTTCGTTAAGATCGTTAATCAGTACGGCGGAAACATGCCTGACGCTATCGGTATTCCGGAGGCTGAGCTTCGTCACGCTGCTGAGCTTGCAGTTTGCAAGATCAACATCGACTCCGATATCCGTCTGGCTATGACAGCTAACATTCGTAAGTACATGGCTGAGCATCCGGATCACTTCGATCCTCGCCAGTATCTGAAACCTGCTCGTCAGGCTGTTAAAGATATGGTTGCTCATAAGATCCAGAACGTTCTCGGATCTGCAGGAAAAGCTTGATCGACAGCAGAATAATCTGAATCAGGTCATTTCAGGACCGCCGCACATCAGTGCGGCGGTCTTTTTGGCGTTTTTCGTGTTACGGCGGGGACTGCGCATGGATGGAAGGTTCCTCGTGTACTGTAACGGTTTTTTCGTTATTTTTCAAAGAATTGAAAAATAATAACGCAGAGTATCCTGTTCTGTGGTATAATAGTCTCGCATATTTTCGTGGGCGGTCAGAACTTTTTTGTTTGCGGACTAATCGCCTGCAGAACAATTCAGATTTTGTAAAGGAGTATGAATTATGAACCTTTCACCACTTCAGACAGCAAGATATGAGTATTCACCAAAGCTTCCGGGAATGCTCAGAAACGGTATTTCAGAGATCAGCGTAAAGGTTGGTGCACCAACACAGTCTGTAGCTGATCAGGATAAGATCAAAGCTCTCTTCCCGAACACATACGGAAAAGAGGAGATCAAATTTGAAAAAGGCGAGAACACAGCTGCACCGAAAAAACAGGTGGTTGGTGTGATCCTTTCCGGCGGACAGGCTCCCGGCGGACATAACGTAGTATGCGGTCTGTACGATGCTCTGAAGGCAACCAATCCGGAGAACGTTCTTCTTGGATTCAAGGGCGGCCCGAGCGGACTTCTGGAGGACAGCTATATTGAGATGACCGATGAGTACATCGATATGTACAGAAACACCGGTGGATTTGATATCATCGGATCCGGAAGAACAAAGCTTGAGACTGTACCTCAGTTTGAGGTTGCAACAGAAGTTTGCAAAAAGCACGGTGTAACAGCAATCGTGATCATCGGTGGTGATGATTCCAATACAAACGCAGCAGTTCTGGCTGAGTACATGGCTGCTAACAACACAGGTGTACAGGTAATCGGATGTCCTAAGACCATCGACGGTGACCTGAAGAACGAGGATATTGAGATCTCCTTCGGTTTCGATACAGCAACAAAAACTTATAGTGAGCTGATCGGAAACATCGAGCGTGACTGCAACTCCTCTAAAAAATACTGGCATTTCATTAAGGTTATGGGACGTTCTGCTTCTCACGTAGCTCTTGAGTGTGCGCTGGAGACTCAGGCAAACATCTGTCTGATCGGAGAGGAAGTAGCTGCTAAGAAACAGTCTCTGGCTGATATCACAAAACAGATCGCTGATGCTGTTGAGACACGCGGAAACAACGGAGAGAACTTCGGTGTTGCTATTATCCCTGAGGGAATCGTTGAGTTCGTTCCTGAATTCGGAAAACTGATCGCAGAGATCAACGAGCTGCTTGCAGGCGAGAAGACTGCAGAGTTCAATGCACTTCCAAGCTGGGAGGCAAAATATGCATTCATCCAGGCTGGTCTGACCAAAGAGTCTCTGGCTGTATTTGATATTCTTCCTGTAGGAATCCAGCAGCAGCTGTTCCTGGAGAGAGATCCTCACGGAAACGTTCAGGTTTCCCTGATCGAGTCTGAGAAACTGTTCGCCGAGCTTGTTAAGAATGAGCTGGCAGTTCGTAAAGAAGCTGGTACTTACAAAGGAAAATGCGGATTCCTGACACACTTCTTCGGATACGAAGGAAGATGTGCATTCCCGTCCAACTTCGACGCAGACTACTGCTATTCTCTTGGATACAATGCATTCATGCTGATCTCCTATGGATATACAGGATATCTTTCAAAGGTATCCAACCTGTCCGCACCTGCTGAGGAGTGGGTTGCAGGCGGAATGCCGATCACCAAGATGATGAACATCGAGAGAAGAAACGGTGAGGACAAACCGGTTATCCGTAAAGCTCTTGTAGAGCTGGATGGTGCTCCGTTTAAATTCTTCGAGGCAAACAGAGCAAAATGGGCTGTTGAGACCTCCTTCCTGTATCCGGGTGCAATCCAGTACTACGGACCATCTTCTGTATGTGATATCACAACAAAGACTCTGAAGCTGGAGCAGGAAGCAAAATAATTCCGGGTTTTGCCTGAATTGAGTCAGGCTTCGGAAGTATATTTTCTGTGTAGATCAGGAGCTGCCGCTTTTGCGGCGGCTCCTTTTTGAAGTGGAACAACAGAGCCGATCCGCGTGTATGGGTGCTGCTGTTCTCGGAAAATCGTTTGCTTCCGGGTCTTAGAACGGACATTCGGATAATCCTTGTGAAAGCAGAAAAATTACGATATACTGATTCGTAGTTGCTGTTCGCTGCCGGGATGGTGCATGTAAACAGTAACGACTCATGAACTGTAAGAGGCTGCTTTGCATAGATCTGACTTGGGATCAGCAGCGGAATTTTCTCACGGAAAGGACGAGGATTATAAAGATGCATCATCTTTTAGATACAATGAATGAGCAGCAGAGAGAGGCCGTTCTCTGCACGGAGGGACCGCTTCTGGTGCTGGCGGGTGCCGGCTCGGGAAAAACCCGTGTTCTCACCCACAGAATTGCCTATCTAATTCAGGAAAAGGGGGTAAATCCCTGGAATATCATGGCAATCACCTTCACAAACAAGGCGGCTCAGGAGATGAAGGACAGGGCGGATGCGCTGGTAGGAATGGGATCGGAAGCTTTGTGGGTATCCACCTTCCATTCCAGCTGTGCCAGGATCCTTAGGAGATACATTGACCGGATCGGATATTCCAGTAACTTTACCATCTATGATACAGATGATACGAAATCCCTTATGAAGGATATTATCCGTACGCTGGATCTGGATCCAAAGCTTTACAAGGAGAAAAATCTTCTGTCCAAAATTTCAGCTGCCAAGAACAATTTTGTCAGGGCGGAGGAATATCAGCGGTCGGTAACCTCCTGGCAGGAGCGGAAAATCGCAGAGATCTATATGGAATACCAGGCCAGACTGAAGAAAAACAATGCACTGGATTTCGATGATCTTCTTGTAAAGACGGTAGAACTGTTCCAGACCTGTCCCGATGTGCTGGATTACTATCAGAATCGTTTTCAGTACATCATGGTAGATGAGTACCAGGATACCAATACTGTGCAGTTTGAATTTATCAGCGCACTGGCAAAACGGAACAGAAATCTCTGTGTGGTAGGTGATGACGATCAGTCGATCTATAAGTTCCGTGGAGCTAATATTGAGAATATTCTTGGATTTGAGCGTGTTTTCCCTGATGCGAAGGTGATCAAGCTGGAGCAGAATTACCGTTCCACCGGCAGTATTCTGGATGCTGCCAACAATGTGATCGGCAACAATATCGGCAGAAAGGCCAAGCGTCTCTGGACGGAAAACGGAGAAGGTGAAAAGGTTCGGTTCCGTCAGTTCCAGAACGGCTACGAGGAGGCGGAATTCATTGCCGGTGATATCTCAGACCGGGTGCGGGAGGGGGCTTCCTACAATCAGTTTGCTATTCTCTACAGAACCAATGCCCAGTCCCGACTGTTTGAGGAGAAGTTCATGATGGCAAACATTCCCTACAAGCTGGTGGGAGGCATTAACTTCTATGCCAGACGGGAGATCAAGGATCTGCTGGCTTATCTGAAAACGGTGGACAATGGGCAGGATGATCTGGCAGTGCAGAGAATCATCAACGTTCCCAAGAGGGGGATTGGTGCTGCCACGATTGCCAGAGTGGATCAGTATGCCTATGAGCAGGGGATCCATTTCTATGATGCACTGCTGGAGGCGGAATATATTCCCGGCATCGGCCGCTCTCTGGGAAAACTGAGGAGCTTTACTACCTTCATTCAGTCCCTTCGTTCCGTGGACGGGTATCTGTCTGTCACAGAGCTGCTGAAGCGGATCATAGAAGAGACAGGCTATGTAAAGGCACTGGAGACAGAGGACACGGACGAATCTAGGGCAAGAATTGAAAATATCGATGAGCTGATCTCAAAGACTGCTGACTATGAAGAATCTGCAGAACAGCCTACACTCAGCGGTTTTCTGCAGGAGGTGGCACTGGTGGCAGACATTGATTCTGTGGAAGAGGAGAAGGACTATGTTCTGATGATGACCTTCCACAGTGCAAAGGGTCTGGAGTTTGATCAGGTGTATATGGCTGGTATGGAGGACGGTCTCTTCCCCAGCTATATGACATTGACTGCTGACAATACCGATGATCTGGAGGAGGAGCGGCGTCTTTGCTATGTGGGAATTACACGTGCCCGAAAGCTGCTGACACTGACTGCTGCCCAGATGCGTATGGTCCGCGGGGAAACCCAGTACAATAAGACCTCACGGTTTGTCAGAGAAATCCCAAGAGAACTGGTGGATCTGGGTCGGGACGTAGAAGTGCAGAGAAAATTCAATAAACCGGAAACCATGTTCGGAGGATTGGGGGCAGGAGGCAGCAACGGATCCGGTGCGAAACGCGTCTACCCATCCTCAGTCTTTAAACCAAGGGAGTTTACCGTGAAGAAGGCTGACTCACTGGATTACAAGGTGGGTGATACCGTCCGCCACATGAAATTCGGTGTCGGTGTTGTACAGGCAATTGCCGATGGAGGAAAGGATTACGAGGTAACCGTGCAGTTCGAAAATGCAGGCGTGAAGAGAATGTTTGCTTCCTTTGCAAAATTAAAGAAGGTGTAACGATCATTTCTGCTGCACACGGGATGCAGGAGAAACATATGATCACATCTGCCTGACAGAAGGAAAAAAAGTGAACGAAAAAACAGGGAACAGTCGATCGCGGGATCGATCTGTTCCCTGTTTCGTGCAGTTTCAGTGCTGATGGGCTTTCTTTGCTTCCTTCATTTTGATCTTCAGATGCTGCATATGCCGTTTTCTCTGCAGGCTGTGATAGAAGACACGCCAGAGAACAAAGGCCATGATCAGACCGCCCATAACATCTATGACGGAATGCTGTTTCAGAAACATAGTGGACAACACGATCAGAATGGTAAGGAACAGTGTGCCCCAGCGTACAAAATATTTCTTTCTGAAGTAGTGGGTATCCCAGATCGCAATGCAGGTTGCGACAGAGTTAAATACGTGGATACTGGGAAAAACGTTGGTGGATGTATCCGTGGTGTACAGGATCTTTACGATAGTGGTCAGAATATTATCCCTGGGATATACTTCGGGGCGCAGCTGCAGACCGTTTGGCCACAGCCAGGAGATCAGAATAAACAGGGTCATTCCGGTGCCGATATAGAAGGCATAGCGGTGAAATTCTCCCGCAGTGGATGGTCCCAGAGTAAACCAGATCAGGAAGACGGTGATGTAAACAAACCAAAGAAGATAAGGAATAATGAACCACTCGCAGAAGGGAATGTACTGATCCAGTCTGCAGGAGATGATATGCACCTCTACATCTCTTCGTTCAAGAAGAATAAAGGATACAAAGTAAAAAACAGCATAGACAAAAACAATCCACACCTGTTTCATCTTATATTCAGGCAGTTTCATAGTTGAGATTTACCTTTCTTTATGCTGATCCGGCAGCATTTTTTCAAATATGATTCCGGTGAATCGGCAGCTGCATCTGTGATAGGCCTGTTCATTGCGCACCGTCCAGACCCAGAAGGGAGTCTTGAAGACCCTTGCATTGAGAATGCTTCCCAGAGAGCCGTAATGATTGTAGTTGTAGGCAATAAAGTCCGGTCTGCTGACACAGTTCAGAAGAAGCTGGGTAGACAGAATCTTTAAAGGGAGCGCTGCAGGCTCTGAAGCATCATACCGGTCTGACAGCTGCCCGCGGATCACTTCGGGTCGGTGCTTGCGAAACCAGCGCAGGCCGAAGGGCTGAAAGGATTCAACCATATACTCCCCCTTATAATCAGAAAGGAGCTCCGCAAGAGCAGGGCAGAGTGCAAGGTTCATGCCGGATAATTTCATCTCGATCAGAAGAGGAACCTGTCCGTTCACAAGAGAGAGGACCTCTGACAGCAGCGGAATGCGGCAGTCCGTATCCAGCAGAGTCAGCTGTTCCAGTTCTTCATAGGTCATCTTTTCAATGATTTTTTTCATTCTGCACATACGCAGCAGGGTATGGTCATGGAATACCACCAGCCTGCCGTCTGCAGTCAGGTGTACATCCAGTTCAATTCCGTAATTATGCTCCACTGCCCGCTGAAAAGCCGGCAGGGAATTCTCTGGAATGCGCTGTTCCATATCCCAGAGTCCCCTGTGTGCATAGGGCCATCTGGCAAATTCCAGACAGGAATGCCGCCTTCCAAAGTTCGGGAGCATCGTCCAGATGATCAGCAGAAGGAGAAGAGGGAGAGACAAAAGTAACATTAGAAGTAACATAGGCCGATTCCTCCATCCACTAATTTTATCGCATATAGCCGGTAAGGTAAATAAAAAAACTGTAAACTTTGTTACTGTTCTCCTGTTGTCTCGTGAACAATAACACTACATCGACTGGAATTATTTCTTGCACATACGGTGGTTTTCGTATATACTGTAGTAGGTATTATGCCCGTGGATCAAAGTGTATGCAGAAACGGCAGATTTTCCTGCCTGCAGCGCAGCAGCAGACGGGCAGACAGAAAGGAAATGATTATGGCATTATTACAGGATTGGAGAGCCCTTGCTTACAATCAGCAGGCTGATAAAGGTCAGTTAGAGAGATTTTGGAACAATTACTTCCTTCTTGAGAAGGGAATTTATGAGAAGCTTCTGACCAATCCGGATGAAGTGGTAAAGGGAACCGTAAAGGAGCTTGCTGAAAAATATGAGATCAGCGTGATGAACATGACAGGCTTCCTTGATGGAATCAATGAATCCCTGATCACTCCAAACCCGATCGAGGAGATGGATGAGAATACAGAGGTAAGTCTTGCATTTGACAAAGAACTGCTTTACAAAAACATGGTGGATGCCAAAGCAGAGTGGCTGTATGAACTGCCAATGTGGGATGAGATCTTCACACAGGATCAGAAAAAGGCACTGTATCTGGAGCAGAAAAAATCAGGTACAATCGTAAAGGCTAAAAAAATCGGAAGAAACGATCCGTGCCCGTGCGGAAGCGGCAAAAAATACAAACATTGCTGCGGAAAATAATTCACTGAACAGGCCTGAGGGCGGATGTGAACTTATCGGAAGAACAGAGTTTCAGAGCTGTCGCAGTAATTGCGGCAGCTCTTCTTATTTGCGCGAACAACGAGCCATGCGGACATGCTTGCATGTCCATATGGCGACTGTC
>JAUNAJ010000026.1 GCA_030527645.1 Lachnospiraceae bacterium
TAGGTGGCACTCATTTTTTTCAAACCTGCTATTTGTTACCTAACAGGAATGCTCCTTCTGCATGTATTCCCTGATGGCCGGCTTACAGGATCTGGACAGCGGCACCTCCATGCCGTTCTTCAGAACGATTCGGTTCTGAGACAGGTAAACCTGCGCGATCTTATCCTTCTTTACAAGAAAGCTTCTGTGGCAGCGAAGAAATTCTCCGCAAAGCCTTTGCTCCAGCTGCTCCAGAGTATCATAAAAGCCGTATTCCTCGCTGCCTGCATTCAGGTACACCCGCTTTTCCCTGGATTCAAAGTACCAGATCTTCTCATAATCGATCAGATTGCGGCCGCCTCCTGTACCGATCACAAATACCCTGGTCTCATCGGGCTTGTAGAAGCGTTCTGCATAGGTCCGGATCGCCTCCTCCATGACCTCACGGATCTGGTCAGAGGAAAGCGGCTTCAGCATGAGCGATTCCGCTCCGATCGTTGGTCTCATGTAGATCAGCGGTGAGATCCGGGGACTCGCGATCAGTATGATATAGGCGGAGGGTGAGAGGCTTCGGAAGGTCTTGACCATCTCCAGAGCCCCCTCCATTGTGATATCCACGCAGATCAGATCCGCAGGAACCTGATTCTGTACAACATCCGACAGCTCGCCGAAGGTTGCACACTGGATCATATTCCAGCTTTCATCGGTATACCGTCCTGCCATATCTTTAGAATAATGAACGATATACCTGCGCTCCTTCTCCGATTCTCCGGAGATAACCATTACGATCATGCTAGTTCTTTGCCAGCGGGATCACAACCTCGATTCCGCGGCTCTCCTCTTCCTCGTCCGGAATAATTCCGAATCCTTTTTTGGCTCCCTTTGACTGATTGGCAAAGGAAATATTCTGGAAATTGAATATCTTCTGCGCTGCAAGATTTCCTCCCACATGCAGTCCCTTCTTATAGCGGATCAGCAGTTGGTAGGCTTTGTATGCAGTCAGAGAGGTTTCATCCTCCACCTTGAGGCAGCCGATGAAATAAATGTTATGAAGACTGCCCTTTTCAAGGATATTTTCCACAAAGCCGGACATATTGCCGACTCCCTCTCCCGGGTTGTAGACCATGTGGATAAACTCACCCACATCTGCCAGGAAGATAAAGACCGGCTGTTTTTTGCTCATGGTCTCAAATATCTCTGCTTCCTCCATGCCTGCAGCCACACAGCTTTGTTTTTCCTTATTTCTTGCAGCAAATTCCGGAAGAAGCTCCGACAGATAACGGAACAGTCCCTTACTGTCTGTAACATAGGTTCCTTCCGCCGACTCACAGAGTCTGCTGAGCTCACCCGTATCCTTCTCAACGACACAAACCTGCGCCTTCTTGGCGATCGCTCCGTGGAGGAACATCTTCAGTGCATTGGTTTTTCCGGATCTGCTCCTTCCCGAAATAAAGAAGCAGTAGGACTGAGACAGATCCATGCTGTAGATCTCAGCATCCTGCATATAATAGCCTGCCGGAAGAAGTGCCGGATCCCGGATCGCCGCCTGGTAGCGTGCATCCTCTGAGAGCAGCTGCAGGGTGGGATGTTCCGGAATCTCCGGAATGGCAGGTGCACAGGCTCCCGTCCAGGATTCCTTCATGAGACGGCAGACTGCTTCTATGGTCTGTCCTCTGGAGAAATCCTCTTCCGCATCCACGCTCAGGGCTGTCTGGAATTCAAGGATCCTTCCGTCCACATCGGCAAGGCCTCTGCCCTTTATGTTGCTCTCCGGTACGACACTCAGATGGGTCGTACGGAGGATCTCCATGTATTTATATTTATCTGCCTGCTCCAGAGAAAGGACGGTTTTGATATTATCGGCAATCCTGGTGGGGATTTCATTCATTCCAAAGCCTGCAGCAGTGCAGACCAGAAAAATACCGTAGCCGGCACCCTCACGCACCAGACGAAGCAGGGCATCGTCATACTGATATTTCGTTTTCTCCCTCAAAGAGGAAAGATTATCAATGACGATCATCACCGCCGGCAGAGTCATGCCGTTGACATGAATATACTGGCTGTAGTTTCCTCCCTTGAAGAGTTTCTTTCTTGCATCCATCAGCTGCACCAGCATATGGAAGAACTTATCCAGCTTATCCTCCTGGGTATCGTACACAACGCCGCCCACATGAGGAGCCTCCTCAAAGGGAGAAAGCATATGGCTGCTGTAGTCGATCAGATACAGCTGCAGCTCATCCGGTGAGCAGGAATTGAGCAGAGAATACACCAGGGTCTGCAGCAGGGTGCTTTTTCCGCTGTAGGCAGAACCGCACACAGCCAGATGACCGGACTCCGAAAAGTCCAGGACAAGGGGCAGCTGTGCCTGATTCTGAGGATCATCCAGAAGTCCGATCAAAGCCCGCAGCTTCCACTCTCTCCTGTTTTGTTTCCAGCCGTCCCAGATGAATGCAGGAGCTGCTCCTTCCGCCCCCTGCTGAACAGCAGCACCGCCGGCTTTCATAGCATGGAATACAGGAGAAAAGCCGTCCAGCTCCTCCAGAAGAAGGGTATCCTTCAATACCGGAAGCCAGAGCTTCGACGGCTGCCGGCAGGAACTGTTTTTCGCAAGATCCTTCAGATAGCTGATCACCGCATCCAGCTGGGTAACTTCCTTCACCGGCTTACGGGAACCCTCCCCTGAGCGAAGGGAATTTTTCCGCCCTCCAGCCAGCTCAGCCTTTCCTGTTCTGGTAAGCAGAGCCGCTGCACTGCCGGAGGAGCCTGTGAACTCCTCGTAGGGAGCGCCGCTGTATCCGGACTGGAACAGCTCGTAGATCTCATCATTGCCTACCTGCAGATAGCAGCGTCCGGCCTGGGTAATAAAGGCCGCATCCGGCTTGTGCAGCATATCATTGCTGTCCTGGCGGTCCTGCACCCGCAGACAGAGTCTGAACTTGGAGTTGCTCCAGATATTGTCATCCACCGTACCGCTGGGCTTCTGCGTAGCAAGGATCAGGTGTACGCCAAGGCTTCGTCCGACCTGTGCCACACTGATCAGCTCCTTCATGAAATCAGGCTCTTCTCTCTTCAGCTCCGCAAACTCATCGATGATGATGAAAAGGTGCGGAACCGGAACAGCCGCCTCATGATTTTTATACAGCCTGGTATACAGATTGATATTATTTACGCCGTGCTCCGAAAAGATCCGCTGCCGGCGTACATTTTCACTTTTGATTGAAATCATGGCACGATGCACCTGATTTCCGGACAGGTTGGAGATCTGTCCTCCAAGATGCGGAAGATCGGAAAACAGGTTCGCCATTCCTCCGCCCTTGAAATCGATGATAAAGAAGCTCACGTCCTCGGGACTGAAGTTTACAGCCAGAGACAGAATATAGGTCTGCAGCGTCTCACTCTTTCCAGATCCGGTGGTTCCTGCCACCAGACCGTGTGGACCGTGGAACTTTTCATGGATATCCAGATAGCAGTCTGCATTGCCTGCCTTCTTTCCGATCAGGGCACGCATGCTGTTATAGCTCCGATTTCTCCTCCAGCGTCCCGGCACGTCCAGCTCCTCCAGTGTATGGATGCCGTACATACTGAAAAAGTCCAGGGAGGAGGGAATCTCACTGGTACTCTCCACCTCGTTGATGCGGATATTCGCAAGGGTCTTTCCAAACTCCGCGATCTGTCCGGAAACAGCTTTATCCGGGGTAAATGCCTGCTTCGTGTCCGCTGTATTCATCAGGCTGTAGATTGCCTTGCAGTGGGAAGTATTTTCAATCACTTCCTCGCATTCATTGGGAAGATCCTCAATCGCATCCACCATCAGGAAGGTGGTGATCCCAAGCTCCGGCCTTGCCTCATAGATGTATTTTGCCAGAAGCTCTCCCTCCAGCAGGGACGGATCCGATACGAAGATCACATAATGCGGCTTCACATATCCCTTCTTCTCATCCTGGCTTCTGGCACGGATGATATTGGAAAGCTCGAAAAAGATATCTCTTGTTTCCAGCTCCGTGGATGCCATATAACGAGTGCTCTTATCCTCCGACCAGACATGGGGGAACCACCGCATGCATTCCCACTCCTCCAGAAGGTCCGGATCCTCATCCCTGTAGATAAAGACCATCTTCACATCGGTATAGGTGTGCTGTGCAGCGATCCCTGCAGCCAGGGTATGCATCAGTTCGATCGCACCGCGTTTTCCCTTCCCTCCTACCAGACCGATGAGACGCTTTTCCATCAGAGAGATTCCCACAGGCACCTGCTTCAGGGTACGGAATTCCTCCCGGATCAGCCTGGGCTTATCCGACAGGGAGTCGTTGATCAGAGTGAACTTTTCCTTTGGAATACGGATATCGATCTGAAAGGGCTGATCCCCGAGACCCACACGCTGGTAAAGAAAATCCGTGTGAGTAAAGTTTCGAGTCCACAGCTCACTGCTGCGTTCATTATAGCTCATCAATTTAGAGACTGAGGGGTACATCTGATTCATGGCTGCGGAATTGTGACGATATTTCTCCCGCAGCGAATCAGCAATATGGATCAGATAATTGCTGTAGGCATTGAAGCGGAGTTCTTCCTCCTTCACCCCTTCCTTCCTGCTGTAATTCAGGTTCAGAACCGCCCAGATCACACCGATCACTGCCGCTGAGAAGGCCGTGATCAGACCGGTGTACATAAATGCACCGGAGGTACGTCCGGAGAGCCGGGATCCGAATATGGCAAAGCTGCAGCCCAGCAGCATGGGAATTGCCATGGTGAATGCCGGTCCGATGGTCATGTACAGGGGCTTCTCTTTGATCGTTTTAGGACTGGGAGGAGCCTCGATCTCCACCTGATCTCTGTAGATCACAGGAAGATTCCTCGGAGAGCGGTGAAAATATTTTTCCTCATCCGCAGCCGGAAATTCTGCTGCCGCAGTCTCTTCCTTTTCGATCGGAAGCCGCTTCAGAACAGCTTCCTTTACAGACAGTGTTCCGTAGTGGGCTCCTGCCGCAAGAACATTTCCCAGAAAGATCAGATGCAGGCCGAACAGGTCAAGACAGTCGCCGAACTGCAGCTTTTTCCTGACATGAATACGCTGCTGATTGCAGAACACTCCGTTTTTACTGGTATCCGTCAGATACCAGCCGTCGCTCTGCCTGGTCAGGGTCACATGATTGCGGGAGATCAGCCGAAAGAACTGATACTGGATCAGACAGTCCTCTCCGCAGCCGATCCGGATCTCCTGCAGCCGGTGAATATCGTATTTTTCCATTACAGAAAGATTGGGTTCTATATCGATGACAACAATAAAAAAGCTGTCTCCTGCGCGGGTCTTCACCTCAATCATATTCTGATCACGAAGGAACAGCCTTTTACAGTACATGCCGTCAAATCTGACCTGATAATCTGCACCGGATACAAGTTCCCAGCCGGCGGAGGATTTTTCAAGCTGCAGAACAACATCCTTCTTCAGCTGATAGAGCTGTCGTGAAAGAGTGATGCTGAAGTCCTCATCATACAGCTTCGGCAGCAGAAATTCTCTGTAGACCCGGGTGTTATAGAGCATTAAAATCAAAATACCTACCTCCTACATATCTGTCAATTCAAACGAGAAGATCCTCACCCTGATTTCGGTACCGCCGACACAGATCCTGTCACCGGTCAGGACAGGCACCGATTCCAGTACTCTCCTTCTTGAAAATCTCCGCTTTAAAAAGGTTCCGTTTCTGGAGTTCAGATCCCGCAGATAGACCCGATCCTGATAGGTAAACAGGACACAGTGCTGCTTGGACACAGACCCGTTTCGGATTGCAATCTCATTCAGCTCCGGAATACGTCCGATCCGGACATTTCTGTCCGGATCAAACACATACCCTGCCTTCGCTGCATCCCTCCACTCAAGGTATACCATCAGTTTTCTTCCTGCTTTCACCTGCTTTGTCCGGTTTCGAAGTGCATCATTCAGAGAATTCTCTTTTATTACCTTCAGCGCTGCTGCATAGCAGCGGTCCTGCCGTGCCTGTTCAGCAGCCCGAAGGAGCAGAAAAACAAGCAGCACCGATGCAGCAGCAATTCCGATTATCAATACAAGTATCATAACAGTTCAAATCCGTTCCGATCAGTAAATATGATCAATCAGTTCCAGACGACCGTGATCCAGCTTTAACAATTCCCAGGTATTACCGGTACCCTTTTCAGAATACAGCTCAAAGGTCTGCACACTTTCACCGGGGAGATACACCTTCACGGTGGCACCGTATTCCGCCATATTTCTGCTGCGAGTAAAATCTACAACTGAGTAGGTATAAACACCATTCAGATTACTGATCGTAATTGTCTCCGGGCCATAGCTGCTGGTATCGTCCAGATCGAGCTCTGCCGCCGTAGAACCGTTGTAGGAGGTTCTTTTATTTCCGTAATAGACATGGAAGGTGCTTCCGCCGTCTACGGCACCGTTCAGATGAGAATCGAGATCTCTCGGCTCTGCATTCCACTCCAGAACGATACGTACTTCCTCAGTCAGCTCCGGAGAGAGAACATATTGCAGGCCTGTCTGGCTCTCACCGTCGCTCAGATCAACATCGAAGGATTCCTCGATATATCCCGGTGCAGTGATCGTAAGTGAATAGCTTGCAGCTGTGAAGGATCCTTCGAATTCACCGGAGCTGTCAGTGGTTACCACACCTCCGTCAGAAGCATTCCCCCTTGATCTGTCTGTGGTACTCAGAGTAAGCTGTGCCCCCGGGATCGAAGACCCGTCTGTAGCGTCAATGACAACTCCCATGAAGCCAACTTCTCCCTCAGCTTCCTCTTCTTCTTCAGAATTTGCGAGAGGGAGCTCGAAGGAATTCCAGGCTTCGTTCGATACTACATTTCCGCTCTTATCTGTTTCGATCTTTACCACCAGATCCTCGGAATCATACTGAATATAGGTCTGACCATCCTCTGTTTGGGGCTGTACTCTTAAGCCGAATACCATCTGCATGCGGTTGAGCGAAGCAGCTCCTTCAAAATTATTGAAGATCTCATCCAGTGTATCGAAGGAAATCTTTTCCGGCTGCGCCGTATCATAGGGTACGTTTCTGCTGGAATCCACGATATCCCGGTTGTAGTCCGTATTCTTATAATACAGGACTGCTCCCAGCTGATCGTGCCGCACCTCCAGATAGTCATCGTCCCCCTTCCGGGCGTCAGTAACAGAACCAAACTCTCTTTTAAAATCCGCAAAGGTATAGTTTTTTACCTTCTGGAGCAGAGAAGAATCAAAGCGCAGCTTGGACGATGCTGTCTTAATATCCGCAGGAGCAGTTTTCACTGTTCCGTTGGCAGTGCTGCTGTCCGTTCCGCCTGCAGATACAAGCTCTACATCCTCATCCTCCAGGATGGACAGTCTTCCTGCTATTCTGGAGGAATTTGTCATCTCATATCCTCTGGTAAGAATGGATCTTGCCTTTGAATAGTCATTCTGGTTCATATAGATCTCTGCAAGGGCAAGGTACGGTCCTTCCTTACCCGGATCCGTCTGAATGGCATTCTTGTAGCTGATGATCGCCTGCTCGTAATTTGCCTCAGCCAGATATTTTTCAGCCTCCTCATAGCTGGCCTCATAATGGCTTTCCTTCATACGGCTCTGAACAAGGATCACAGCGATCACAGCGATCAATACAACCAGCAGGGCTGCAAGTGCTGCGAGCAGGATCCTCGACTTGTTATTCTTCGATTTCATTATTTCCCTCCTCATCTCCGGTATTACTCGATCGAAACAGTGAAGTCCTCGTCTGCAATGGTAATAACATCTCCTGATACAAGCGGTTGATCCTTGTCAGGGGGGAGAACCTTTCCGTTCAGAATAGTAGAATTTGTCGAATGATTGTCTTTTACAAAGCATTTACCGAACTTTACTGTGATCAGAACATGCCTTCTGCTGACAGCTGCGTTGTCCGTTATACAGTAATCCACCTGCAGGGGATCCTTGCCGATCCAGAAGGAATTCTTGCTGACTGCAAAGGTTTCATTGGTACTCTTTCTGGTCAGGCGGACGGTACGCTTGCTGCCGCCTTCATCAACATAGCCGGTAAATACAGAGGTCTCATTGTAATACGGCAGAACAAAGGTTGCATTGTCATCCTTCTGCAGAGCCTGATCAGAGCTGCTCTGCTCCCGGGGAGCCGGTGTCTGAGGCAGTTCCGACATAGGCTTGGCCGTTTCCGGTCCCTGCTGCTTCGGATACTGGTTCGCTGCCTGCTGCCCCCGGTTCGGATCGGAATGAACGGCCTGCTGAGGCTGCTCAGCGTAAGGATTAACAATCTGCCGGTTCTGATCCGAAGGACGATGGATGCCGGGCTGACTCTGGTACGGGCTGTTCATCTGCTGGCTCTGGTTATAACCCTGCTGATACCTGTTATAGTCCTGCTGTCCCTGGTTCGGATAAGGGCTGTAGCCTTGCTGATTCTGGTTCGGATAGAGATTGTAGCCCTGCTGATTCCGATTCGGATAGGGGCTGTAGCCCTGCTGTCCCTGATTCTGGTTCGGGGAATAGCCCTGCGAACCCTGGTTTGCAAAGGGGGCATTTCCCTGCCGCCCCTGATTCGGGGCCGGACGGAATCCGGCTGCTCCGGCTCCGCCTGCACAGAGCTCCTCCATCAGAGCTCTGTACCTTCTGAGCAGCATGCCGAAGGCAATACAGGCAGTCGCACCGCCTGCATTACTGAGAAAGCTCCACAGGGAGATAAATGAAAACAAGGCTAAAAGAATAGAGCCTGCGGCAGATATATAGCAGAAAACCTCTACAAACAGTGACACCTCGCTGTTGGGGATTGCTGTTTCAATCACGGTTTTCATATTGAGAACGGTGGTTCTCAGCTTTGTGAAATACAAAAATGCGATCAGGAACACAGGGGCGAACAGAATGATCACCATGAGGAAAGACAAAAATGCTGTTCCGCCGTCTGAATAGGATAAACTGCTGACTGAAACGACCACTGCAGCAATCGCAGTGATCACCGCAAGAACGATCAACAGAATAAACTGGATCAGAACCACAATGGAAATGATCGTAAGTCCCGTTGTACTCAATGGCGCAGTCTGGATCTTTCTGGCAGACACATAGAGCATCCAGATCCCTGCCAGTATGAAAGCAGAAGGCAGCATAGAGATCAGAATATTTACACTGAGCGCTCCGCCTGCCAGTCGTCTAAGACCGGACAGCATCTGAAGACTCTGGATCGCGCTGCCGCCTCCGGGAATCAGGCTCAGTATTCTGGTGACAAGAGATGCACCGGACATGCTTCCTATTAAGCTGCAGACCACCTGCGCGGAATACGCAATTGCCGCTGTCAGAAACAGCGGTGTCATGATCAGCTGGCTGATCCTCCAGCTGACCGGATTTACCTGATAGAACTGGTTGTTCTGCTGATTGTATTGATATTGGTTCTGATCATTCATTCGATCGTTCTCCTTCCTTTCAGACAGCAGGACTGTCAGTCATAGATCTGATAGACCTGCTCTCTGATTTTTCTTTTTTTATTCTGCAGAAAGCATTCAGCAGCGATCATTGCCGCCGTAGAGGCAATGATCAGAACAATTCCTGCAGCGATGATCATGGTTCCGCTCATAAAATTCTCCATTCAATTGTATCCGAGCTCTCGCATGGTATTTTCAAGGATGATCATGTTGTCGTCCTCACCACCCCACTCTTCATAGAGATGCCTGCAGCTCTGATAATAATAGCTCAGGTCCGTTGATACGGAGGATGCATTTCCGTTCTTATTGAGAATATCAAGATAGTTATAGCACAGCCACATGGAGGGCTGGTATTGATCCGGATAGGCAGACACCAGTTCCTTCAGTGTCCAGTTGCTTTCCTCATAGCTGCCCATGGCGCGGATCGTCAGCGCATAGTTCAGTCTGTCTTCATAGCTCGCCGTGTCGCCGGATGCCAGGATCCTGTACTGATCCGCTGCTTTCTGCAGGTAGGTATACCGGACATTGCTCTTACTGCTGTCCTCAGAAGCCTTCGCTGCAGCCTCTGCCAGGAGCCTGCGGACATTTCTGTCCGATACAAGCTCGACCGCCTTCTCCAGAATGGAAACAGCAGATGCATACTCCTCCTGATCGATCAGCGTATCACCCAGAATGATATAGGCATTTGCCGCCATTTCACCGGATCCGCTTTGTGCCAGCTGTCCTGCCAGCTGTGCAAGCTCTGTCACATTGCTTCCGGTTTCCCCGGATTCCCATGCAATTTCCAGCTGTATCAGATTCCTCTTATCTACTGTAAGCATTCGTATTCCGTAGGAAGAATCTGCCTCCTGCTGTGCAGTCTCATACTGTCCGTCTCTGATCAGAGAGATCAGATAATTCTCGAAATATCCGGATTTTCTGCTGTTCAATTCCCAGGCTTCCTTATAGTACCGGACAGCATCGCCGTACTGCCCCTGCTGATAGCAGGCTTCGCCGATAAAATTCAGAAGCTCTGCCTTCTGAGCGGGCTTTTTGTTCAGGTAGGAGCGGAAGCGCGTGCTGTTTAATACCTCCGTTCCATCTGCGATCACTGTAAGATACTCGTCACTCTGGGATGCAACATAGATCTTCTGGTACTCCTGTGACCATCCATCGACCGTATTCCTCCAGCTTCCGTAATACAGACATAAAAGGCCTGCGATCATACAGAGAGCCCATCCAAAGGCCGCGGCGATCTGGAGATAGCCGGAACGTCTGTAAACAGGATCGTATTTGCTGATATCCTCCAACGCCTTTTTCAGTTTTTCAGCAGAGCTGTATCGGGCCGAGGGATCCAGCCGGATCATTCTCGCAATGACCTGCCTGAAGCCCGGGGTATACGGAAGCTCCATGGACTCCATCGTCAGACTGAGATCCCGTACCGGTTCCGGTCTTATACCGGTCATCAGGTGAAAGAAGGTGGCACCGAGGCTGTAGATATCCATTCTACCGTCAAGAACTACGGAATCAGCCAGATGATTTCTGCGGGCCTGTGCCTTTCTGTATTGCTCAGGCGCAGCATACCAGGGACTGATTCCGTGGATATCCCTGCTGTTCTCTCCATCCAGTGAAATATTAAAATCGATCAGACATACATGACCCGTTTCAGTGATCATGATATTACCGGGTTTGATATCACTGTGAAGAATCGGATGCACCTGGGTATGCAGATACTGGAGTACATCGGCCAGCTCCAGCAGCCAGCCCCTCAGTCTGTCCTCTGAAAAAGTATAGCGGCGATCCAGATAATACTGCAGATCCTTTCCCGGTATATAATCCATCACCGTGTAGACACTGCTGCTGATCACAAGAAAGTCATATACCTGGGGCAGACTTCGATGATGCAGATTCTTCAGGATATCCACCTCAATACGTTCGTTAATCTTTCCGTTAAAATGATCCTTGATCTTCTTTACCACAACATATTTGTTCAATCGAAGGTGTCGTGCCAGATAGATAATTCCGGTACCGCCCTGTCCGATTTCCCGTTCGATCTGATAAAGACCATCCAGGATCCTTCCGTTTTGAATCAAAAGTAACAGCTCCTTTTAATCAGTAATCACATGGCTCCGTCAAACATGTACCGGATCCATCTTTAAGAAACAGGCTGCCTGACCCAAAGTCAGGCAGCCTGCTCTGAGTCTGCAAAAACAAAGTATTACAGCACCTCGTCTGTATGCGTCCAGATCACTTCCTTCACAACAACAAAGGGGTAGGACCGCTTCGGGATCGGCGCAGGCTCCTCCTGCCGCTGATCGACCGGGTTCATTCCCTGCACCGTTTCCTGCCCTCCGGCAAAAGGAGCCGGTGCTCTCTGCTCTGTCACAGGAGCCTGTATCCTGTCTTCTCCCTGCAGGATCACAGGCGTGTCAGGAGTCAGTGCATCCGTCCTGAGTTTGCCGGTCCTGTCATACTCCTCCTGGATCATAGAGATCGTTCTTTTGGCATTTCTTCCGGAACGATTGTCCCAGATCCCCCGTACATCAAATTTAAAGAAAAGAACCAGGGTCAGAGCCAGGAAAACAACAGAAAACACAAGGCAGAGGATCCCCGCATCATGATAAAATTCCGTCGTTCTAGTCTTATTCAGGCTGAAACCGATCCCTGCCGCAAGGCTGAGCACAGTCAGTACAGCAGACACCAGAAAGGTACCAAGCTGCAGAGTCTGTCTTTTTTTGTATTCCTGATCCAGCTCATCGTAGTGTTCCAGAGCATACATCAGCTCGGCACAGGATTGGTAGCGATCATCCGGATTACGCTGGGTGCACCGGGAAACGATCTGCTCCAGTCCGGAAGAAAGAGCCGGATTCCACTGGCGGATCGGATACATCTCATAAGGCGGAGAACAGGGATTGTGTCCGGTAAGCAGGTGATACAGGGTCGCACCAAGAGAATAGATATCCGTTCTGGCATCCGTCTGCCCCTGGCCGCCAAACTGCTCAGGAGCCGCATATCCCTGGGTACCGAGAAGCGTGGTGTCACCAAGACTTGCCGCCTTATATTCCCGGGCTGTTCCAAAGTCTATGATCATGATATTGCCGTCCGGCTTCAGCATCACGTTGGACGGCTTCATATCTCTGTATATGATCGGCGGATTTCCTGAATGCAGGTACCCGAGAACATCACAGATCTGCTTCGCCCAGTCCACAACCTTCTCCTGAGGCTGCGGCTTTCCGCCCTTTACATAGTCGCTTAAGGTTTTTCCCTCTATATAATCCATTACGATCAGGTACGTATCGTCCAGATCGATCACATCAATGATACTGGGCAGATGGGGATGGTTCAGACGTTTCAAAATGTCCGTCTCAGCAATCAGATTCTGCTTCACCACCTCGAAATTGGAGACCCCATCCTTTCTGACCTCCTTGATCGCCCAGTACTTATTGGCTCTCTCGTTTAATGCGAGGTACACAACGCTCATACCGCCCTGACCGATCTTACTCAGTATCTTATATTTTCCATCTACAAGAGAACCTATCTCCAGCATGTTTTATTCCTCAAATGTAACTGTAATGATCATTCCATCACCTTCACAAGAATCACAGATATATTATCGTTCTCTCTGCGCTGCTTGTTCAGCTCTGTACAATAGATTGCTGCATCCTTCATATCAGCTTCGGTCTGCAGCTCAGCCGGGCGTATGAAATTCATGAATTCCTCTTCCGATATCACATGACGAAAACCGTCCGAGCAGAGAAGAAATACATCACCGGGGCCGTAGGATCCTGTATAGAAATCCGGAACAACCACAGGGCTGGCACCGACACACTGAAGAAGAACATTCTTCTGCGGATGCACGGCAGCCTCCTCAACGGTCATTCTGCCTTCATCCACCTCCCTCTGCACAAAGGTCTGATCCTTCGTAAGAGAGCGCATATTTCTCCGAAGAATATACACTCTGGAATCGCCCACGTTCGCAATATAGTAGCTGCCCTCCGCCATAAGGATCGCAGCAGCTGTGGTCCCGCAGGGCGCGTGACAGGCTTCCCCGTAATGTCCGATCAGATCATTGCATTGTGCAATCAGCTGATTCCAGCTCTTCTGCAGCTCATTAAAATCCAGTCTGTCATTGAATCTTTTTTCATACAGCAGGAACGGAAGCGTTTCCTCAAACCAACGTGAAAAAGCCCTGATCAAAGTGGCACTGGCGACCTCGCCCTTTGCAAGGCCGCCCATACCGTCACAGATTACGGAAAGATGTACCTTCCCGTAATCTGTTGAAGCCTCTTTGATCAAGACAGAATCCTGATTTGTGCGTTTTCTGATTCCAACATCTGAATGTGCAACACTCAAAAACTCCATGATCACTCTCCTGTCCTTCGTTCACACATTTCAATTATGACAGATGGAATTCGAAATCCTCATCTGACAATCTCAGAATGCAGCCGTCTGTCAGGAGAGTCTCCTTATTGGGACTGGTCTGAATGCCGTTCACATAAGTATAGTTAGCTGAGCCCTGATCAATTACATAGAAGTCTGCACCTCTCTTGACGATCTCACAGTGTACACGGCTGACAGTTGAATTGTCCGCTACACAGTAATTCACTCTTCTTCTTTCCTTACCGATCTTGAAGTTCTGAGAATTTACAGGAATTCTTGTGCCGTCCTTGGTTCTGATCAGATATGCGACCTGACCGCTGGAGCCAAGCAGAGTCGTCTCACCGGAGCCTCCGTCCAGAAGGGTAGTTTCTTCGGATCCTTCCATGCCGCCGGACATCTGATCCATCGGTCTGAATTCAGTAGGATTCTGACCCATATCAGGAAGAGGGCTGTTGACAGGCATTGGTGCAGGAGCAGTTTTTTTCTTGCCGGAAGCCAGAACTGCAACCACGATAATAATAAGAACAATAATGATTGCTGCAATGGCAGCCACGATCAGCATGATATTCGGTCCGGATTTTACTTCCAGAGCATCCAGTGCTGCATTCAGAGCATCCTTTGCAGCTGTAATATCAGCAGCAGATGCATCTGCTCCCTGGCTTACAACAGTATTAGCAGCACTGACAGCGGAATCCAGAGCAGCAATGCTTTCGCTGGTGTACTCATCCGCATTCACTGCACCTGCCTCTGTCAGAACGGACTGAAGAGCAGAAAGCTCAGCAGAATTATCCGGTTCAGCAGGTTCAACCTCTTCGATTTCTCCTTCAGGGATCACGCTGCCCTCTGATGCTCCGTCAATATAAGGGATGCCGAAGGTATCCAGACCCTTTTTAATGGCATTGATCTGGATGGAATAATTCTTTTCGTTCTTAATAAAGGTGTTGATACCGATTACATTATTATCAACATCCAGCAGCGGTCCGCCTGAGTTTCCGTTGTTCAGCTCAGCGCTGTGCTCAAAAATATCAAGATTGTCTGTGGATGAGATTTTTGAGATTGCACCGTTTACCATGGATACATCATCCTTGGTGTTGTACTCTTTGTTTGCAATGGACTCTGCAGGATATCCCAGTGCATAAACTGTATCCTTTGTTACGACCTCGTCGCTGTCACCAAGAGCCAGCGGGCTTCTGTCGTAGATCTTCTCAGCAAGCTTCACTGCAGCAAAATCCAGGTTCTCACTGTGTACGCTGTTGTGAACGCTGGCGCTGACCTTCATATCTCTGTTTACATACAGATACAGCTTGATGTGGTTGTCGTTTACTTTGAGATTTGACAGATTATTATCTTCTTTAAATTTCACAAAATCTGCATCATCTTCTGAAAGAGTTACCACGTGCTCATTCGTCAGTACATACTCCTCATTGATCAGGAAGCAGGTACCCATCTTAATGGATTCGAAATCACCGTCTTCATCCTCGTATCCGATGGTGATCAGCATAACGCCTTCTCTCGGATCATCGGCAGAAGTAAGGCCTGTGTCCTCGGCCAGTACCGGTGTAACAAGCATCATGCACAGCATGCACAGTGCAATGAGGGCTGACAGGAAACGGCCCGTGATTGGTTTCTTCGTAGAAGTTTTCATTGATATAGTCCCCCTTTTTAAATGTTAGCAGCTGCGGATGCGAAGTCCTGTCTGAACATACCTGCAGACTGCAGTATAGGAATAATTATACAATTATTTGAATAAGTGCGCAATGCTTTATAAATTTTTCCGCAAGTCTCATTGAATTTCTGATACACTTAGTCGGGTTCAATCATCTCATACCATTAAAAAATGGAACGGAGGGACCGTCCCTCCGTTCCATTTAAGTTTTTCCGACCAGTGAATAGATCACATACCCTATAGCTGTATTGAGATCAAGAATCCAGAAATACAAAAGAATTTTAATGATCATGATTCCTGATCATTCTGCACGCAATGCAGTTACCGGATCCTTTCGAGCAGCTTTTTTTGCCGGGATCAATCCGCCGAGCATTGTCAGGAACATACTTAATACGATCAAGACGACTGCCCCTGATGCCGGAAGTGCTGCATTGACTTCAGAAGTTCCAACTACTGCGTGAATCACTGCATTTACAGGAATCAGTATAAGCATTGCAATGCCAACTCCCAGCAGTCCGGAACAGAATCCGATAATAAATGTCTCTGCATTAAATACCTGAGAAATATTTCTCTTTGATGCTCCGATCGCACGAAGGATACCTATTTCTTTTGTACGTTCCAGTACTGAAATATAGGTAATGATACCGATCATGATGGAGGAAACAAGTAAGGATACTGCCACAAATGCAATCAGTACGTAAGAGATCACATTCACAATGCTTGTAACTGATGACATCAGCAGTCCAACATAATCTGTATGCGTGATCCTGTTCTCCTCTTCCGCAGCGTTGTTATAGTTATCGATGCATGCGGTGATGGATTCCTTCGCCTCAAAGCTGTCTGCGTAGATTTCTATACCGGAAGGTGCATCCAGGCTGATGTAGCCAAATGCTTCGAGATTATCATCGTAGGTGCCCGAACCAATATATCCGTCATAAATGTTCAGTAATTGTTCATCCTCTGCATCCTCTGATGAAAGAACATAGTCGTCCAGTGCAGCTGCCAGTTGAGTATCGGTCATATCCAGTATCGATTCTGCACCTGATGGATCAGCCCCATAAACATACTGCACTATTTCCCGAAATATTGCTGCTTTTTCCTCAACAGTCAGATTACTGAGATACTCCTTTGCTGCCTTCACTTTTCCTGCATCATCTTCCGGTGAAAACTCGGTGCCGGTTAAGATGTTGATCGTTTTGCTGTCCTGCTGAGCCAGAACTACCGGACTGTTGTTTGTATGATTGATCACATAATCCGTCAGGGCAGATGTATAGCCGATTGTGCCGCTGATCGAAGCAGTATCAGAATCCGGACGGATCACACCGACAATCTTTAATTGAACGGCATCCTCCATCAGTGATTCAATCTCTTTTTCTGTTCCTTCCATTTTTTCAAAAAGTCCGTTTTTCTTCTCGATGTATAGGTCGGAAACGGGTATCATATAGAAGGTCTGGCTGCAGATCTCATCATAGCTCCACTTCTGCGTATCCAGCGTTACTTCCTCGTCGTTTTTGATTTTTTCTATCAGCTCCTCATATTCAGAGGAAGGCAGCAGACCAAGCTGATAGAGTACGGATGCCGGAATTTCATTGTTCTCATCCAGCACCAGTACGACTTCATCAAATTCTTCCGGCCAGGATCCGTACAGCGGAGCATAGTTATCTGTTACTGTACTGCTGATCAGCTCTCCCTCTGCTCCGGACATCATCTGTTCAAAATTATGATTTGCAACGCCGGAGCCGGTAAGCTGGTCGGAACTGCTCAGATCTGTGCTTGTCATCGAAAAACTTATCATTCCGGTACTTCCGGTTAATATAGAAGAATTGCTGTATTCCAGGGTACTGCCGTCTGTGTTGACGATCATTCCCTCAGGATCAATGCTGTAAACGCTGAATTTTGTATCATAACTGTACACAACGCCATTCTGACCGATGTATTGCCAGATCTCACTGCTGCTGTCGTCCAGATATTTTTTGAACTCTGTCAGATTATTATCTGCGACACTCATACTGGCCGATGATGCAAGCTCTATTCCGCTCCCATCAGAATATACTCCGTCCAACGCATGATCTGCTTCTTCAGAAATTCGATCGTTGTTTTCCCTTCTCGAATTCATAAGGCTGGAAATATCCAGAGACTGTGCTTCAATTGTAATCGGATAGGAATCCATTGTGTTCTTCTGGAGATCCTCGATGTACGAATTTACCCCGCTGGACAGCGAAAGGATCAATGCAATACCGATGATTCCGATAGATCCTGCGAAGGCAGTCAGAATCGTTCTGCCTTTTTTTGTAAGAAGATTATTGAAGGACAGAGAAAGAGACGTCAGGAAAGACATGGATGATCTTCCCATATTTTTATGGAACAGTTTTTCTGATTCTTCCGCATCCTCAATCATATACGGATCACTGTCATCGACAATCCTTCCATCCCGCAGTCTGACAATTCTGGTTGCATAATCTTCTGCCAGCTCTGCATTATGGGTAACCATAATCACAAGGCGCTTTTCTGCCACCTTCTTCAGCAGCTCCATGACCTGTACACTGGTTTCCGTGTCCAGCGCTCCGGTAGGCTCATCTGCCAGCAGAATGTCCGGATCGTTCACCAGGGCTCTGGCGATCGCCACACGCTGCATCTGCCCGCCGGACATCTGGTTTGGCTTTTTATGAAGCTGGTTTCCGAGACCAACCTCCTCCAGTGCTTTGGCTGCCCGCAGCCTTCGTTCTTTTCCGGAAATGCCGGATATGGTCAGAGCCAGCTCAACGTTGGCAAGAATCGATTGATGCGGAATCAGATTATAGCTCTGGAACACAAATCCGATCGTATGATTTCGATAGGAGTCCCAATCCCTGTCCTTATACTTGCTGGTGGAGATTGCGTTAATGATCAGATCGCCGCTGTCGTAGCGGTCAAGGCCTCCGATCATGTTTAATAACGTTGTTTTTCCTGAGCCCGAAGGTCCCAGAACTGCAACGAACTCATTGTCACGGAGGTTCAATGACACCCCATCCAGTGCTGTCTGCACCAAATCACCGGTTATATATTGTTTCTTAATGTTTTTTATCTGAAGCATAATTCAATTAACCTGTTCATAGATTAGCTGCAAGTCGCTCTGCGGACTTAACTTAACTATGAGAAACACGCTTTGCGAGTTTCTCAGTTGTCGCGACAGTCGCCATATGGACATGCAAGCATATCCGCATGGCTCGTTGTTCGCGCAAAATAGAGGCACCCACAGGATCTTCACTCCTGCGGGTGCCTGCCTGTGATCAAACAGCAAATGTTCAAGTCTCGCGAGCTCAACTTGGATTCAGAGGCGTGAGTCATCCTCCAGCTGTGTATTACTTCGCCTTGATCACTACGTCATCACTATAGGCACCAAAGGTTTTTTTGCCATTAATCTCTGAATAGGCACGTACTTTGAAGGTGTATTCTTTGCCGCTTTCCAGACCTCTGACCTTGTAGCTTACAGTTTCTGAATCAGTAATACTCTTAACGATAATGAACTTGTCCTGTTCCTCGTCATAGCGCCATACCTGATATCCATCAGCTCCCGCGGTCTCCTCCCACTGTACAGTAACGATTCTTCTGGTATAGCTGGCGGCGCTAGCCTGCACCTGCTCCGGCATGGTGGCAGCAGCCTCCACAGAGGAGTATGCTCCGAAAATCTTCCTGTCACCTTCGGACCTAAATGCACGAAGCTTATAATAGAATACGCCGCTCTGGCCATCCTCTAAGACATTAGAATAGGCTGTGATATCTCCGGATTGAATGGTCTTAACAATTCTGTAAGTACCATTTTCCTCCTCCGCTCTCCAGATCTGATATCCATCTGCACCTGCAACCTCATTCCAGAGAAGTCGGATTCTGTTTGGAGCATTAGAATAACCCTTATCCATTGCAACAGCTCCCGGAACATACATGATTTCTGAGAAATCAGAGTAAGTACGGGCTGCATCCTTCTCCATGAATGCACATACCTTATAGTAATATGTCTGACCGATCTCAAGTCCTGTATTGGTATAACCTGTTTTTTCCTCATCTGCCCAGATCGTCTTAACTCTTGTAAATTCTCCATCCTGAGATGTGGAACGATGGATCTCGTAGCCGTCAACGCCCTCTGCTGCATTCCAGGTGATCTTCACTCTTCTCTGAGAAGCTTCGGATCCATCCGGATTTGCGTATACGGATACGATCTCAGGAACTGCGATCTCCTGTTCAGCCAGGGCAGTTTCAAACACATCCTCGTAGGTATAACCGCCATATGTGACAGCTGCCGTATACCTTACATTTTCTCCTTCCGCTTCGCCCTCAGAAATGCTTTCGAATGTAACTTCACACTCCTGTGGCTCGGATACTGTACCGCAGGCTTTGCAGGTCATGACCGCGCTTACACTCTTTACGCCGGTGACCTCGCCGGATGCATTCTTAGTTGTCTCCCAGGTAAATTCTGCGTCACACTGATGTGAACCGGCTTCCAGCTGCTCCTCTTTTGTTACAGTGTAGGAACCATTATTCTCTGTTTCGATCAGAGCAGTGTAAACAGCAATCGCTCCTTCTTCACAGGTTCCTTTGTAGGTCAGTTCAGCCTCAGCAGTTACCGGCTCATCAAAGGAAATTTCCAGTGCATCGTCGCTTAAGTATGCATCCAGTTTGCCAACTCGATCTGTACATCCCTCATCACATACCAGTCTTGAAACAGATACGGAATAATCGGAGTAAGATTTCTTACCGTCCGGACCACTGGTCTCTGTCCATTCTGCTCCTTCAGCAAAATAGGTGTGTGTATCATAGACGTCCGGTTCCTCCTCTGTGGCAGTCAGGCAGTGAATACAAACGTAAGAGGTTCCGGTCTCGTAGGTGATAGTTGGATCCTGAAGACTCTGTCCGATCGTCGGATATTTTACAGAAGAATTGTCATCGGTTCTGTAATAGGTCTCGTCAAACTTCACATAATGATGCTCGTGGGCAGTGCCTTCCTCCTCAATGCGAGAGCCTTCTTTGATTGCGCCGCAGTCTGTACACCGTTCTTCTGTATATGCATTCTGTCCGCATGCTGCGGAAACAGATACAGTCTCATAATTGTGAGAGCCTGTCAGCTGGTCCATGGAGATTGTGTGATCGTGAATGGAAGCAGTGTAGAAGAACTCTCCATTATCATTTTCTTCCTGAGTCAGGAAATTCTTCAGAATATCACCGTATTCCCCATCTAAATACTCATCGTAGTCGATGTAGTCCGCATTATAATTGGTCTCCTCGAATTCATAGCCATATCCGGCAATACCTGTATAGCCCATAACATCCGGGAAGTATCTCCAGCCAGGTGTGGAGATCAGTGCATAGTTCGTAGCAACTGCGGTATGCATCTGACCATCGATGACTGCCAGAGAGGTAAGAGGGTGATTCTCAACTGTAATGTCTGCAGAAGCTGCGTCATTTGTTATTGTAAATGCATCACAGCCCAGCTTTTTCGTCCAGTCTCTGGCAGCGGATACAGTATTATATTCCTTCACCTTCTCCACAGCACCTGTGCTGATATCGTAGGACACGATGCAGTTAGAAAGATTGAAGTAAAACTTACCCTCATACAGACTTCCGGTGATCGCAATAGCCGGATAGATCTCCATCTCCTGAACCATCTTCTCATACAGAGCCGTCAGAACCTCGTTCTTTTCCATACTGTCGGTAGATGGATTGTATACAGTTGTTCCTGCAGCTGCGTCGGAGGAATCACTAACGGCAAATGCAATCAGCTCTGTCATGGCATCGCTGGTATCAGCCAGACCATAGTCCCGCCTGCAGATCTTATACACAGGAGTCATGGCTTCCTGATCGATGTTAAAACTGCTTGCACTGTTCAGCAGCTCAAAGGTATCTGTTGAATCATAGGCATAATAGAAGCCATCACTTCCAATGGATACCGGACCGTTTGCAAAGGAGAACCAGGTATGCTCCAGGGAATCATCTGTAGTCAGATCCGAGTACATACTGTCAATGGAAACAAAATGTTCCTCTCCGAACAGATTGATCCAGTCCTCCTCGCAGAACATGAAGGGAAGATGATTCAGAGAACCGTCCACCTCACCGCGCTGCATAAGCATGGAGCTGATATACGCATCAGAATAGTTCGTATCCACGTTATACCAGGTGCCATCGGACAGAACGGTATTCCAATAGTGATCTGAGGTCGCATACTGACCTTCACCATACGTCTGAGAAAATGCATTCAGCACACTGTCTACAACATCGACCACATAACCTGCTTCTGCAGACTGTTCATAGGTACCGTCCTCATTCTGTATGTAGTTCACTTCTCTGTAGTTTTTCCATGAACCGTCTTCATTCTGGTAGATGTCAGAATGCATACACTGAACAAGATAACTGAAAGCATTTACGTAAGAAATGCAGAGACCTGTTCCCATACCCAGGGAACCGATCTGGTTGGTCTTCCACATATTCTCAACACCTTCTATCATGTAGGCCTTCTGATCATCCGGAAGACTGATGTAATCCTGATTCTGACTCAGGGCCCCATGGATGGTGTCATAATAGGGATCCACTGCTGTATCTCTTGAGCTCAGGCCCTGAGATCCCAGCATATATTCCATATCCAATCTTGCATGAGTTGATATATAATCGTTGATGATCAGATACTTTTCAGCATCGGACAGAACTGCACCCTGAGCAGCAGCTGCCTGTTCAGCAGTTGCAATTTCAGTCAGCACTCCCTGTCTGTCCTCCAGAATTCCTTCGCCAAAGAGCTGTGCACCGATCTGATTGGATGCATTGAAGGTCTTCAGCATGAAGATGATACTCTGACCGTCCATGTAGGACCGCTCCTGTGTTGTACCATCGGCAAGAGAAACGGTTACATAACCGCTTCCACCGCCGCCGCCAAGCATATTCAGACGATAGAATCCTCCAACTTTTGCAGGCTGTCCATCCACTTCCACATCGTAAACTTCAGGATCATAGTAGATGTAGGTCAGACTCAAAGTGGAAGTCAGGGGGTTCTGCTCATTGTCCTTATAGGTATTGTAAGGAACATCCACGCCGAACAGATCTGCATACTGCTCCTTAAAGCTTGCCATCTCCTGATAAGCAGCGAGAATTCCTGCTTTCTCCTCTACCGTAATACCGGTAAATCCGGAGGGATCCTGATTCGTGACCGGGTCAACAGATGTCTCCGGGTCCTCCTCATCGTTCTCAGATGCGGGATCTTCACCCTCCTCAGCAGATTCCTCCTCATTCTCTGCATCGGATTCCTCTTCGTCTGCAGAAGCTGTCACCTCAGCACCGGAAATGGCTGCGGTCTCTTCATCATGACCGGTGGAAGCCTCAGAATCTTCTGCTCCGGAAACTGCCATTGCAGACAGGGAGGATATGGTATCCTCTGAGCCGCCGGACATAATGTTTCCCTGATTCATGAATTCTATAATGCCCTGAGTCCTGGGATCCACATCCAGCACAACGGTTGTCTCTCCACTTTCCGTTACCACCTCTGCATCCACTGCATTGGCCGATTTCGTATCCTCGAGAGCTGCACCAACTGCTGCCTCTGCTTCTGCTTCACTGGCAGGAACTGTGATCTCGGTCTCTCCATTCAGCATTCCCTCAAGGATTATCGCCTCAATTCCCTCATCCTCTGCTGAAAGCTCAATTCCCTGAACCTCCGCATTGGAAGCCGCTTCAGCCAGGCCGGAAAAGCCGTCGCCCTGTTCCGTTGAAACGGCTGAGGTGATACTTGGTGCAGATGAAGCAATACTTGGTTCGGCCGACACTGTCACAGCAGGCAGCCCTGTGGCTGCTGCTACAGACACTGAAAGCAAAAGTGCCAGTACTTTGTTCTTTTTCATCATTTCCTTCCTTTCCTGATAAGTATGATTTAATAATCAACTATTCATTGATTATCGTTTAAATAAAATCCAAAATCCAAAGGAATTATCCGATCTGGCGACTCGCCTCTTCATTAGAGATTTTTTTGCGGCTTGTGGTTCCGTCCTCTGAATAGGTCACCTTATACAGATGTGTGTCATCGCAGGGGGAGTAATAGCCTTCGTAGTCCTGCAGCAGAAGCAGATAATCCCGCTTGCCGGTTACCTCGCCCAGTTCAAATTCATCATAGTATTTGACCGCATGAACGCCGTATTTCTTACAGATGTAGGAAACCAGTTCAGCTTTATCCCTGTCGCAGCCGTTCTTCAGAACGATCTGGGCAACCACCTCATGCATACCATCCTCTACCTTAAAGGCAGTGATCTCCCACTGATTAATAGGATCCTCCGGATCAAGCGCATACTCTGTATCAAACAGGAAGATCCTCTCACCATTTTCGTTGATATAGGAGTCAGATGCACGTCCCAGAATATTGTAGGAGCCGTCAGGATTTTCAACTGCGATATCGCCTGTCACACCCCAGCGGATTCCATCCTCGCCAATGTACCATCTGGCGGCTGTTGCCTCCTCATCATCCAGATAGCGGTCAGCTGCCGCCGGGGAGCTTGCAAACAGGAAGCCCTTCTGTCCCTGTGGAACCGGGTTTCCGTTCTCGTCCTCCAGTTTCAGCTTAATAAACGGCTTTAAAGGCATTCCTGTTTCATTGGTCTTTGTTTCCTCATTCATAAAGTATGTTACTAGGGTGGCACCGCCTTCTTCCGATGCACCGCCGCCCAGAGAATAACGAACGTTGCAGCCGTTTGCGCGCAGCCACTCATCCACCTGACGTACACCGGACTTTGTCATTGGTTCCCCGCCGGAACCGGGGCGGCGAAGCCTGGACAGTGCCTCCGGACCAATTACGCCCTGCTTCACAGCTGCAAGATAGAAGCTTGCCGCTGCTACAACATATTCTGCCTTGGATTCAACCAGATCATGGGCGAAGCTGTCCTTGTTGTAGATTGGATACGGCACCAGACACCCGCCTCTGGCAAGAGGCTGATAAGCACAGACACGCTCACCTGTCATATGAGTCAGTGGAATCACCTGAAGACATCGCTGCCCGACGTAATCCTTTGTATCCAGACCCGCGTGCATCTCAAGATATGCATTCACAGAATGTTCCTTGTATACAACACATTTTGGATCGCCGGTGGTGCCGCTTGTATAGTAATAGCTGATATCCCGATTCATATCAACCGGACCCTTGGGAAGCCCTATTACGCTATGCAGGCCTGCATTCAAAATGTCATGCAGACGGATGAAATCCACTCCCCTGACCTTATCCAGATTCATCATGCATTCAGTGATCTGTTTGATATCAAAGACCTTTCTCATTTTCTTTGGCATCTTACTGGTATCAAGGAACATTCCCTTCTTTTCATCAGGAAGAAAATCATCCATATTCATGATCAGAACCTTCTTTACATGGCTGTGCTCCAGATGTTCAACAAAGTATGGCAGGTATGCATCCAGTGTGACGATGATCTTCGACTTTTTATCCCTTGTGTATCTGGCAAAGTCATGTTTCAAAAACAAAAAGTTTACGTTATTGCTGATTGCCCCAAGCTTATTGCAGGCAAACAGCAGCATCAGATTTTCGATGCCAACCGGAAGACAAAGTGTTACAACATCACCTTCTTCGACACCCAGCATCTTCAGTCCCCGGGCATAAGCATCACGAAGCTGAACCATTTCCCCATAGGTTATAACAGTTCCGAAATAATCAACTGCAGGACCGTCCAGATTATACTGGTTGAAGGACATGATGTTTTCAAAAATGTCCATGTTGTAGATCGCCGTATTGTTTACCACACGGTCCACCCTGGCCCATGAGGGAAGAACGCGTTTGATGTCTTTTGAATTTATTGCACTCTCAATCATGTTTCTAAATCTCCTGTTTAATTTATTATCAAGTCAAGCGTTTTCCATTCAGCGTGCCGGCATATATAACTTATTGGTAACGCTTCACAAGATTACATCATCAATTTCGAATTTACGAAATACTTTTCGTGTCAGTTTTTAACTTCAAACAGCTTTAATTTCAAACGAAATTTTAACAAAATTATGAACAAAGCAGAAAGCAATACATAAACTGCTCCTCCTGCTGTGATCTCCAGAATCAGTTTCCATTCAGCGGGAAGCTGCAGCTGTGCCAGAAGGCGGATAAAAAGAAACATCAAAACTCCATTTACATAAAACGGGAGACATCGCAGCAGTTCACGCAGAACTGAAATCTGTCCTGAAGTTGATACGGTCTGACAGATACAGACTGCAGCCTCAGCACAGAGGGTAGCAATTACAGCCCCTTTTCCCTGATACCCGGGAATAAGCAGCACATTCAATACCATATTGATCAGTGCACCCAAAAGTACAGACCTTGTGTAACTTCGATCCTGATGACGCGGGATCAGGTACTGTGTTCTGAGTACATTGGCCCAGGAAATAAAGCAGACCGAAGGAGCAAGCCCTATCAACAGGGGAATACAGTCCAGATATTCTCTGCCGAAAAACAGTGGTACCAGTTCACTGGCTGTACCGACGATCCCAAAACAAAGACCTGATGCAAGGAAGGAAGTAAACAAAAGAGAAGCCGACAGATAGGTTCTGCTCTTCTTCTCATCTCCTGCGGCAGCCAGATGAGACATTCTCGGCAGCATAACGGTACCCAGAGCAGTAATCAGCCCCATTGGAATATTGATGATCTTCTCTGCACTGTCATAATATCCCACCTGTATTACACCGCTCAGCGCCTCAAGCATCACCTTATCCATCATTTTATACATACTGACAGCAATTACAGGTACGAACAACAGTAATTCCGGTTTCAGATGCTTCAGGATATCACGAAACTGAGGAAGCCGCAGACGGACATATCCTTTGATAAAGAACCACAGACAGATATTTGAACACAATGTTCCTGAAGCAATCAGCAATGTATAGATCCAGAGATCTTCAGAAGTCCTTACAAACAGGAAGATTCCAACCAGCGATATAAGTTTAATGAAAATATTTCTGGTTACAGTAAGACGAAATTCCTCCAGACCGAAATAAAACCAGCTGATATCCGGCAGCGCGGACAAAACATACAATCCCTGAATCAATCCCGTGAGACGATAGGTTTCTGACAGCATATGAAACACGAAGAAAAAATAAAGAAGGGAAGCCAGGGATGCACAAATACACTGCAGACAAAATATCTCACTGAATACCCTCTCAAGGGATGCCCGGTTCTCCCTCACTGCAGCAATACTGCGGTTTCCGTAGTTCTGCACTCCCAGCATTGCTGCCAGAACAAAATATTTTGCGATTGTACAGGTGTAGGAATAAGATCCAACTCCCTCTGCACCCAGAATCCTGGATACATAGGGAGTTGTGATCAGGGGGATCATAAGCAGAAGCATCTGGTAGATGATATTGTAAAGGTAGTTCTTTTTTAGAGATTTCATGTCATAACTAAAAATTCAATGGTTTTCTGTCAAATGCATATCGGAATCCAATCAGTAATGGAAAATTATAGTAAGCATCCAGCATATATCGTTCCGATAATCCAAATACCGCAACCAGAAGGATGCATACAGCCAGAAGCAGCTGCTTTTTGTAAAGAGCGCCGCTGATAATTGCGGGGATTCCCAGACAAACAAGCAGGAATGGAATCAGTCCGTAATAAAGCAGCAAACGCATATAAGTATTATCCAGAATAAGCTTTGCAGCACCCGTCTGCTGAGCCTGGATTGAACTTACAAACGGAAGCTCCCTGCCAAAGGGAGAAACACCGTAGGTTTCGTATACATAATTTCCGGAACGGATCCTGGTAGTGAAGAATGCATCGATGCTGCGCCAGACACTGTTTCCACTGTCATACGCTGCCATACAATAGAGACTGATCAGAACCATTGTCAGGAACAGAAGAATCAGAAGCTGCTTCAGTTCTGCCGGATCTGTAATAAATGGATCAGTAAGCTGAAGTGCATACAGTCCTGCTGCAGTTAAGACAATAAACAGCAGCGTTGTTCGACTGAAGGCAATTCCGTACAGAAAAGCAGCAACCAGACACCAGAGCAGTACATCCCAGATTCGAAGCCTTGCATATCGAATCATAAACCAGGCAAGACAGAGGAAGGCTACATTTGCTCCCATAACGTTCCTGTGACAGAAGCCGTATGTAAGATAGTAGTTCTGTCCGTTCCAGTAATACAGCTCAGGCAGAACCTGCATCCACCACAGAAGTATGGTCATAATAAAGGCGATGCCCTTTACCGCAGCAAAACAATGTAAAAGATGCTTTTCATCCACCTGAAGCGAAGCGATGCAAAGAATAGACAATTCTCCAAGTGTAAAATCTCCACATCCAAGATAACTCGCACCGCTGACCAGAAGAAGAACGGCCAGGAAATACAGCTGTCTGAGCTCGTACCTGGATGTCAGAATTATTTTATACAGCAGCACAAGATACAGTACGTACCTCAGCATGTATATACAAGGCAGCCAGTCTGCCCCTGAATAAATCAAACTGGTATTTTCTATACAGTGAATGGTCAGAAGCATCCCCCATGTAAGGAGAAATAATAGTTCCTCAAGCTTCAGTGCTGAACGATCACTGATCCTTACTATATCCCTTTCCTTTCTAACTTCACGAAATTGTATCAAAATATCTCCTATCCTTCTCTGAAATCTCAGAATACACCTGCTTCATCAGGGCATTCGATTTTTTCTTCTTAACAG
>JAUNAJ010000012.1 GCA_030527645.1 Lachnospiraceae bacterium
GCTCAACCAATCAACTATCATAGAAGGCTATTTACAGAAAGAGTTTCACACACTCTCAAAAGAAATTGAAATATCTTGCTCTGATTGCAATACATCTTTCAAAGCTCATCCCGGATCAAACATCTGTCCTAACTGTGGGGCATCCATCAGTTTGGATGTCGAGATTCAGTGATTCCATTGCGGAAGCCAGTTCATTGTATAATGTTCTGGCTTCTTGCATTTTCTCTAACAGTCGTTCTGTTTTGGCCATCACATCATCTAATCCGTTGAACTTTGCCTGCACATTGATTTTATATGATGACATATGTTCCTCCTACTAGAAAAGCACCCTGTTATCAGGATGCTTAATAAATAGTCAATATTTGCTTTGCCATTTCATAGGCTTTATCGTATTCTTCCTTAGATGCCGGACACAATTTTTCTATTTCAGCCGACCTTTCAGGGGAAGGCATTCGACTATCATCTAAAAAATATGCCATATTCTTCTTAAATTCTTCGCGTTTATTTTTTTTCATACCATCAAGACCGTTCTGTGTATTTTAGGGCATTCATTCTTTCAAGTGTCTCTATTAAATTCATAGAGCATTTTCTCTCGACCGCATCAATCCCAAGATGCAAATACTTTTCTTTACAGTCACTATAAAACATTTTGGCTAGTTCTTCAACCCCCATAACATTTTTTAGTTTTTCAAGTCTGAACACATTCCCGTTATGCCCACACACATTTGAAGCGGATTGTTTCTCTCTTTGGAATAGCTTAACAATATCATCCCTTGAAGGAATGGAACTACTCGGATGATTGTGCAACGTTTCGAATGTTCCTTCTACCGCACTTAATATTTCAAGCTCAGTACCTGAGAATCCACAGGCGTGCTTTACACCAGCTTGGACAGCGTCCACATTTTTCGCAAGTCGAGCACCCGTCCGCGAATCGATTGCAACAATTTCCTCGAATTCCGTGTTGTTTCTGTTTCCAAGGATCTCCATAGCCTCGCTGTACAACGATTCATTGACTGCTTTATGCCTGGAAAGATTTGAATAACGTTTATGGTATTCAGCCGTATTTACTAAATCAAGATTAACGTGGCCGGCTTCTCGTTTTCCGTCATCTTGAATGTACCCATAGCTTCTTTCGCGTTCCTGGTCATTAGCTTCAAACTCCCCAAATGCCACGCCATCCCTCGCAGCACCGCTATCCAGCCACCTCTGGTACTTCTCCTCATCCCAGTGAGGAGCTGTTCCGCAGTGACAGTACGGATGCATGGGAGGAGCATTCCTTCCCGGTTCCATGTCCCTTACCCGGAAGATCTGGCCATCGAGGCCTTTACAAACATCACAGGGACGTGGCCCCAGTGCCATGAATTCATATTCTTCATTGTTGTTTGCAATCATAGACTCTTTGGCAGTTTCACTCTGACAGCGGCTTACTTCTGTAATCATGAGTCTTTCTGCATTCTGTCGGCTGACATTGAAAATTCTTACCAGATCAGCTGCAAGGACCTTTGCATCTTTTCCGGATATGATGGCCTTGCTCCAGTCTTCGCCCCAGTTCCAGCTTTAGTGCTGACTGGTGTGACCGGATATGTTCTGAGTAGTTGGCATTCTGATAGCTGCTGTTAATGATTGCCGTAATTCTTTCCGAAGGATTAATGACGGTCTTCCTCAGGATTCCTGCCTGTTCCTTGAACTCCATCAGTATTTGCTTCATCAGAAAAAGTAATGATCCGTATCACTGACCATCAAGCACATTTTTGGGAATTGGCTTCGTAGGACTAGATATCGAGCTTTGAAACTGCTTTCGCTTAAGCCATTGTAATCCTTTTATTGATGGCTGCATACTATTTAAAAGGAGAGGAACCTCTTGTACAGTATTTGATAAAAAAATGTTCAGATGTTGAGATGTAATTACGATCAAGAAAGTGATATTTTATCTGTAACATATAAATTCGGATGAAGCACCACTTATTGAATAACATCGTTATCGTGTGCAGGAGATCAATATGTCAAGACAGCCAAGAAGAATCAGTGCAACGAATATTTACCATGTCATTCTAAGGTCTGTAAATCAGCAGCAGCTTTTTGAAGATGTATCAGATTTTCAAAAGTTCTTATATGTGATGCAGGATTGCAGCGAAAAATATGAATGCAGAATATACGCATATTGCCTTATGTCAAATCATATTCATATGCTTGTAAATGTACCTGAAGAGTATCTCAGTTCCCTGTTTAAAAGCATCGGGGCAAGATTCGCAGGTTGGTACAACAAAAAATATGCACGTACTGGATATTTGTTTCAAAGCCGTTTTTTCAGTAAACCGGTAGAAACACAGGAATATTTTCTTCGTTCAATAAAATATATTCATGATAACCCAGTGAAGGCAAATATGTGCCGCTATCCGACTGAATATAATTGGAGCAGCAGCAGAGCATATTATGGAGCTGAAAATCCATTGGTTGAATGTACCTATGCTATTAATTTGATAGGGTCTGCAGAAGAACTAAGAAGGTTCTTTTCTCTATGTGAAAATGAAATAGAGGAAAAAGAACTAGAAGAAGTTCAATGTGAATCAGAATCGGTCATTCAGGAGATGAAAAAGGATGTTTTTCGTAAGGTAACAGGATGTGCAAATGCCGGGGAATTTCAGCAGCTTCCCAAAGTAGAAAGAAATGCATGCATACGGCAACTGGCTGAACAGGGATTCTCCTATGGGCAGATTTCCCGTTTAGGGGGGATTCCAAAGACTACTGTTTCAAGAATTGTGAAATCTTGATGAGGTAAGTGGGACGGAAGGAACGTCCCTACGTTCCGCTATAGATCCAGCAGCCTGCGAATACCAGCGGCAGCAGTGGTTCCGATTTTGGAGGTGCTCTCATAAAAGTCAATATGACTCAAAATTGCACTCTGCTCAGCATATGCAGGAAACAGGAATCCTGCAAACGGTGCACCGGATTCATAGTCACCGCTGATGGGGCAGATTGTGCAGATGATATATTCAAATACTGATTCCGAATCTTCCAGTCTCTGTTTATCACTTCCTTTCAGAGGAATATCGTAGACACCGTAAAACAGAAGGATCGAATACGGACCGGGTATACGGACCTGTTCCATTACCAGATCATAGAAGGTGTCGAGCAGAGCATCATTCTTCAGGCCGCAGGATCGGATTCCCATCAGCAGCTTCCACATATCCTGTGAGCTTTTGGAATCAGAAGGGAAACGGCATTCGATCAGTTCTTCATTGGTTCCGGCAAAAGGCACTGCCTTTGCGAGGGCAAGATGGGCTGCTTTCTCAGCTGCAGTCAGATTTCCAAAGGCTCTGTTAAAACTTCCTTCAAAGTCTCCGTCCTTGTCCACGTAGCAGCCGGCAATACGGGTAAAATGCGTTCTCTTTACGGTCATTCTTCTGGTCAGTTCCAGCATATCTTCTCGATTGATCATGTGTTCATTGCTCTCTTTCGTTAGTATAAGTCGAGCTTTATTGTCCGTTGATATTTACTTCCAGCTCATCGGAAGGAATCGAACCTCATCCTCTGTGACGCTGCAGCGAATAAACAGAATATCAACGCCTGCTGTCATTGCTTCCTCCATAGCCTCTCCAAATTCAGGATGAGTAGCAATATTCGGTCGGACTTCATTGATTCCGTTCATCTGGATCACAAATGCAGCTGCAGCATGGTAGCCCTCCAGAACCGCCTTTTTCAGTTCTTTGAGATGCTTTACCCCGCGCTCTGTCGGAGCGTCCGGGAAGTAGCCGATGCCGTCAATTTCCAGGGTACAGCCCTTCACCTCCATCAGATATTTTTCCTGATCCCGTTCCATATAGAAATCAATCCGGGAATTCCCGTATTTGTATTCGGGTTTTATATAGGTGAAGCCCTGCGTTTGCAGCCATTCCCCGGCTACCTTATTTGGGGTCTGGGAATCGATATTCACCCAGCCGAGATTTTCCTTCCACACAGAGACCAGATCGTATTTCGTTTTCCGATTCGGATTATCCGATTTCTCCAGAATCACATCAGCTCCCGGAAGCAGCAGTTCTCTGCAGCGTCCGGTATTTTTTACATGTACCTTCTCCGGTTCTGGAGTATCGCTGTCTAAAAGGGTAACATAGGCTATAAAACGATTTGGTCGTGAGTGGAAAGTGCCTTTTATTGTTTTGGTGTATTTCATTTGAACTCCCGTCATGGTAACTGATTTTTTTATCAGCAAAGCAGCCATTCATTACAACATTCTGCTGATTTGTTTTCCTAGAACAAATAGTTCTGTTCTGCAAAATCAAACACATACTCAATCCAGGAGGTTCTATAGGGAACAAAACTCTCCTCCCGGATCATCTCCAGAATCGTATCTTTTGAAGCTAAGCACACATCCTGAACTTCTTCCTCCTGCAGTGTGATGGACGCAGGATCTGTATCCATCTTTATCACAAATGCATAGGAGAATCCATTGCTGAACAAGGTTACAAGACTTGGCCGGACATTAGTCAGATCTGCATCCAGTCCAAGCTCTTCCTTCAACTCTCTCATGGCAGCGATCTGCGGCGTTTCTCCGTGACTGATGGCACCGCTGCAGCTGACATCCCATTTATTGCCCCAGCCCTTTTCACTGGCACGCTGCTGGATCAGCATGCGTCCATCGGAGTGGATCACACAGACCACAACCACTCCGATATACTCACCCGGTGCTCTGTCGGTTCCTCTGATATGTACCTTTCCTGTTGGATTTCCATTGCAGTCCAGAATATCCAGCAGTTCCTGTTTCTGTTCCATATTTCTCGCACTCCTCTGTTGAAACCTGCGACGCAGACATTTCGGTTAAACAAGTTAGTTTCAGAAAGTGGAACACGGGGACGGTGCTGCCGTTCCACTTGGTGGAACGGCAGCACCGTCCCCGTGTTCTACTGTTGTTATTTTCGGTAGATGAACCGCTCCCCGAGAGCGGGAATATGCCACTTGGCCTCCGGTCGGATTTTCATGAAATAGCGGGCAAATTCTAACGGATCCGCTGTGTTTCCGATAAACATGTCAAAGTGTGAGGGCACTGTAAGATCGGCTTTCAGAATAAGGGACAGCTGTGCTGCCTCTGCTGTATTCAGGTTTCCGATGCAGTTTCTTGCGGTTCTGAAAAAGTCCTGACCGTTGATGGGCGGGAAGAACAGATTCGGAGAGGGGAGCACAGACAGCTCATCGATCAGCCGGGCGGTGAGATAGGTGTCGCCGGGATGCAGGATCTTGACTCCGTTCATTTCCAGATAAAAGGCGAGGGAGAGGTCATTGCCGTTCTCATCCTGCGCATACTCAGGGTGGGCTGTGGCAACCGTCCGAAGAGTAAATTCCGGAAATTCGACTGTTTCGTCGGCATTCACAGGAATGATTCTGTCATCGCTCAGCCCCATCTTTTTCAGGACAGAGCAGCAGCCTGCAGGAACAATGAAGCGGGTATGCTGGTCGTGTTGTGCTATTCCCTTTATTGTTTCCTCAGCAAGGTGGTCGATATGTCCGTGTGTGCAGATCACATAATCTGCACGTCCCTGTTCAGGAGTGAAAGGGGGCTGATACCAGCGGGCTGAGGAACCGTCTGCCTGCTGATGATCATTCAGCATTACGTCCATGTAGATGGTTGCCGCACCCTTGAACACATAGCCCATCTGTCCGAGATACCAGAAGGCAAGTTCATCCGTATTTGTTACAGTATTTTTTATTTCATCCAGCAGGGCAATTCCCTGACGATACCAGATACGATTCATTGGGGGTCCTCCTAGTTTTTATGAGGTTTCAGAAACCACTTTTGAATGATAATAATATGCTATCTCAGAAAAACAAAAAAGTAAACACTGAAGAACGGTTTTTCGAATACAGAAACTATCATTGTGTTACAAAAAACGGGTAATAAAATAAACGAATTTACCATAGACGGGTATTTTCTTGTTGTGATTCGGGTATTAACATGGTACGCTGAAAGAGCAGCAGATAATAGATGCAGAAATAGCAGGGAGAGTAAACCAGTGACGATTCAGGAAATGAAGGCGCGAAAAAAAGAGCTTGGTTATACGAATCAACAGATCGCGAAGCTATCAGGAATCCCCCTTAGTACTGTCCAGAAGGTTTTTACCGGGGAGACAAAAAGTCCTCGTTATGATACCCTGCAGGCGCTTTACAGGGTTTTGTCAGAAGAGTCAGGTGATAATGTACAAAAAGTTGCAGAGATTCTTGCTGCATATGGAAGCGGAACAGGTAAGCATCCCGGTTCTTATACACTGGATGATTATTATGCAATTCCTGATGAGTATCGTGTAGAATTAATTGACGGCGTAATCTATGATATGGCAGCCCCGACGCTATGGCATCAGAGATTGATTGGAGAATTACATTATCAGATTCAGAGTTTTATTCGATCTCAGAGAGAATCTTGTAAAGTCTATTTTTCGCCAATTGACGTGCAGCTGGATCAGGATAATAAGACCATGGTACAGCCGGACCTTGTAATACTCTGTAATCCGGAATTAAATCACGGACGGTGTATTTTCGGTGCACCGGAATTTGTTCTTGAGGTAGTCTCTCCCGGTTCCGGGAAAAGAGACTATATTATCAAAACGCACAAATATATGGAAGCGGGAACAAGAGAATACTGGATCGTAGACCCGTATAAGAAGCTGGTTCTTGTGTATTACTTCGAGGATGAGAATGCTCCGATGATCTATCCTATGAATCAGAGGATCCCTGTACGAATGTATGATGGAAAACTTGAGATTGATTTTACCGATATGGAAGAGTTTCTTCCTGCATGAGTCATCTCATCTGCATATTGCTGAGAAATCGCAGAACTGATAGAAAACCGGAACGGCGGCACCGTCCCCCTGTTCCAATGTATGGAGGTAAAACATATGCACCACGTAATGCTGGCAAAATTCAAACCGGAGATCTCAAAGGAGAAGATTGCAGAGATGTTTCCGGCTATTCAGGCAATTTATGAACACGCCAAATCCATTGAGGGGATTCACGATGTGATCTATCATACCAACTGTATTGACAGACCGAATCGGTATGATATTTCCGTAAGTATCGTAATGGATAAGGATGCACTTCCGTTGTGGGATGCCTGCCAGTGGCACAAACAGTGGAAGGAAGAGTACGGGGATCTGCTTGAGAAAAAATGTATCTTTGATTACGAGGATTGAGCATTATACGTTACCACTGGTTTACATCAAAATCCCCTGCAATCTCCTGCATCTGCAGATCCGCCTTTGCCATCAGATCTGCGCATTCCTTCAGCTTTTTCTGTGTTTCTTCGGTAAAGCTGCGATCCTTTTTATAGCGAAGCTGATGCTCTGTGCTCGCCCAGAAGTTCATAGCAATGGTGCGGATCTGGATCTCCACTGTGATGTATTTTGTTGATTCGGCAAAATCTACCTCAGTTTTCACGATCATATGGAGACTGCGATAACCGTTTTCCTTTGGATTTCGAATGTAATCCTTTACCTGGATCACCTCGATTCCATGCTGGCGCACCAGCATTCTGGCAACAGCGTAGACATCCTCGATAAAGGGGCACACTACGCGGACTCCGGCGATATCATGAATGTTGTCCATGAGGGCGGATGCGGTAAGAGGGAGTCCCAGCTTCTGCATCTTATGAAGGATGCTTTCCTTTGATTTGATCCGTCCGGAGATGGAGTCGATGGGATTCCGGTCATTGCTGAATTCGAATTCTCCCTTTAAGGTGTTCAGCCTTGCTGTAATCTGCTGGATAGCAGCTTCGTGAACGTACATCAGCTGCCGATAATTTTTGTCAAAGTCCAGGCTCTGTTCAAGAATGGGCAGAAATATATTAAGATCCTCATAGGAAGATGTGTCCTCAGTCTGCAGTGCAACCTGTTCAACCTGCAGTTCAGTAGTTTCCAATTCGTATTTCATTTAATAAAGCCTCCATTGCGGCATTTGATTTTTGACAGGATCCAATCTGAAAGACAGATCGTTTTCCATGGACGGCACCATGGATTGATACAGATACTGAATTTATGGAATGCGTCTTGAATGATTGCCGCTGTGAGTAGTATTATACCGTATCTATTCTTAAGAAGAACCTAAAAAAAATGAAAGTTTTCTTAATTGCAGCAGAAGAGTTGAATGCAAATATTTTCAGTACAGTGCCTCAATAATCTTTTTATACAGCGTATCCCGCTTCCTGAGAACCTCCTGATCCCTGCCATCCCTGTAATCATAGATTCCCTTACCGGTTTTCACCCCGTAATCTCCATTCTTATAACAATCCCGGATCAGCTTCTGCGGTTCGGTAGCATTGGAAAGATCTGCATTCAGATATTCACTGATGTGATAGAAGATATCCAGACCGCCAAGGTCTGCCACCTCAAAGGGACCCAGAGCAGCATAGCGGAAACCAAGACCGTACTTCATGGCGGCGTCCACATCCTCCGGATCTGCAATTCCACGTTCCACGATTTCCATACATTCCCGAAGAATAGCATACTGGATGCGGTTGGCTATAAAGCCGGGGGCGTCCTTTTTGCATAGAACAGGCTTCTTGTTCAGATGCAGAGCGACCTCTCTCACAAGCGCAGTACTTCTGTCATCGGTCTCATCTCCCCGGATAATCTCAATCAGAGGCACCAGATGAGGTGGATTGAACCAGTGCATGCCAAGAAAGCGGTTTCTGCCCTTTACCCGTTCGGAAATTGCGTTGATAGACAGACCGGAGGTGTTGGTGGCAAGTACACAGTCATCTGAAACAACCTGAGAGATCTGCTCCCAGTAATTCTGCTTGATCTCCAGGTTCTCCGCAATGGATTCAACGATCAGATCACGATCCCTGAAGCAGCCGGGGTCCATGGAAAACTTGATTCGGCTGAGCAGATCTTCAGCCTCCTGTTCTGTAATACTGCCGGATTCTATATCTGAGGAGAGAGCGGTGCGAATGTTTTCCTCTGCCCGCTCTGCGGATGCAAAACTTCTTACATGCACCACTGTATCAAAACCATTTTTTACAAAAATCAGAGCCATGCTGGAACTCATGGTTCCTGCACCGGCGATTCCTATTTTTATTGTATCGTTCATGAAAATCTCCATTCCAACGTTTTAAAGTTTTTCTAACACAGTACCTCTATAGTTTGTCCCGGATTCCCGCCAGAATGTTGTCCCTGCTTCTGGTGATGTGACCAGCCATCACAGAGCGGGCCTGTTCCGCGTTACCCTTTGCAATAGTTTCCAGAAGTTCAATATGTTCATCAATGGACTTCTGAAAATGCTCTTTCTCGGAATTCTTTTTCCCGATACTGGGACCGTTCCAGAGACTCTGAAGAATATTTGTAAGCCGTTCATTTCCTGCGGCTGTCCAAATTGCCATATGAATCTGCTGATTCAGTTCGATATATTCCTCTTTATCTGTATCATCCAGATATTCCTTCATAAAACGTGAACGGTTCAGCAGAGTCTTTACATCCATTCCATTTTGTGCAGCTTTTGCAGCTGCTTCACCTTCCAGAAGAATCCTTACTTCGAAATGATCAAGGACAAATTTTTCATCAATGACACGAACAATGGCGCCCTTATTCATGCGAAGCTCGATCAACCCTTCGGAAGCAAGAGTCTGAAATGCCTCCCTGACTGGAGTCCGGCTGATTCCCAGCTTCTCAGAAACGTCTACCAGACTAAGTTCTTGTCCACCCTGATATTCACCGGATAGGATTGCCTTTCTCAATATAGATGTGATCTGTACCCTGGCGGGCATTAATTCAACAGACTGCATGTTCTGTCCACCTCCTGTGTTTTTTTGCGTGTCATATATAATTTCAGTCAAAAGTCCCTGACTCAATAGATGGCGCTTAATAAAAAAGCTCGTTTCTATAGTATAGCATAAAAAAAATGAAAAGATATATCTTGACAAAATTCGAAATATCGTATACGATATCACCACAAACAAATCGTATACGATATACGATATGCAAAATACATGATAAATTATATTTGTGAACATGAAAAGCAGCATTGCGATTGTAAAGCAGCATTTGCTTTGTGATGATTGGATTGTCACAGTATCCACATGAAAGGAGAACAGTATGCACGCAATTGAAAAGATTCTGGCAAAAAACAGCGGATGTGAGCGGGTAACAGCGGGAGAAATTGTAACAGCAAAGGTGGATTTTGCAGAGATCAATGACCTGTATCTGCAGACCGTCTATTCATTCTACGAGATGGGAGGCGAAAAGGTATGGGATTCCACCAGATGTGCATTTGTCTTTGATCATTATGCTCCGGCACCGGATATCAAGAGCGCTGCCAATCATAAGGAGATGCGTGAGTTTGCACAGAAGAATAATCTGAAATATCACTTTGATACACACTGTGGTGTCTGCCATCAGGTAATGCCTGAAGCCGGAGTGATCTATCCGGGCATGATTGTAGTTGCAACAGACAGTCACACGACAACCCACGGAGCTTTCGGTGCCATGGGAACCGGCTGCGGAGCAACAGATATGGCAACGATCCTGATGACCGGAGAACTGTGGTTCCGTGTACCTGAGATTATTGAAGTACGTCTTGAGGGAGAGGCAAAGCCGGGAGTGTATCCCAAGGATGTGATCCTAGAGGTTCTTGGCAGGATAAAAGCAGACGGTGCAGTATACAAGGCCATCGATTTTACAGGAAGCTACGTAGAAAATCTGAACGTAGCCGGCAGAATGGTCGTCTGCAACATGGCTGTGGAAATGGGAGCGAAGACTGCGTACATGCAGCCCAATGAGGATGTACTGCAGTATGTAAAGGAAAGAGCAGAAAGACCGTTCGAGGTGCAGACAACAGATCCCGATTTCAAATATGAGGAAAGTTTTGTGTTTGATGTGTCTGCAATTGAGCCGAATCTGTCATGCCCTCACAGCGTAGACAATGTATACCCACTGTCTGAAGTAGTGAAGGATGGTGACGTGATATTGAATCAGGGATACATCGGAAGCTGTACAGGAGGAAGAGAAGAGGATCTGGAAGCAGCTGCACGGATTCTGAAGGGAAAACACATTCCTCCCTATACACGTCTTGTTGTGGTGCCTGCTTCCTCTGAGGTGATGCTTTCATGCATGGAAAAAGGAATTATCCAGGATCTGATGAGTGCCGGTGCAACTATCACATCACCTGGTTGTGGTGCATGTCTCGGCGCACATGAAGGAATTCTCTCTCCCGGTGAGGTCTGCATCAGCAGTACCAACCGTAATTTTCCGGGACGCATGGGATCCAATCAGGCGAAAATCTATCTGGCAAGTCCTGCGACGGTTGCAGCCAGCATATTAAACGGAAAGATTACAGACCCGAGACAGTATTTGGATGAGCTGAAATAAGGAGGAACTTCTCATGGAAACAAGAATTACAGGAAAAACAATTGTTGTTGGTAAAAATATTGATACGGATCAGATCTACCCCGGAAGATTTCTGGCAATCACAGATCCAAAAGAGATCGGAAGCCATTGTCTCAGTGGCGTTGATGAGTCGATAGCCCAGAATTTTCCAAAAGGCGGCATTGTCGTAGCACGCACCAATTTCGGCTGCGGATCCAGTCGTGAGCATGCACCTATAGCGTTGATCAATATGGGGGCGGCTGCAGTAGTGGCAGAGTCATTTGCAAGAATCTTCTACCGTAATGCGACAAATCTGGGTCTTCCGCTGATCGTCTGCAAAGGAATCGGCAGCGAGGTAGAGGCAGGCAATACGGTTACGGTGGATATCAAAGCCGGAACCGTAACCGTCGAAGAGACCGGTAAGGTGTATCCCTGCGATCAGCTGGGGGAGCAGGCATTGATGATCCTGGAGGCAGGAGGAATCAAGCCTCTTATGAGAAAACGAATGAAAGAAAAGAAACAGCAGTGAAACGTACGATTAGTTTTTATACTTATACCGGATTGACGGTCTGCCGCCGGTGCTATAGTCGATCTCACTGACCAATGCTCCGGTATCCATCAGGTAGTTTACGTATCTTCGCACGGTAATACGGGACAGACCGATCCGCTTTGCGATCTCATCATTCGTCAGATATTCATCCGGATGCAGCAGAAAATAATCTCTAACCAGCTCCAGGGTCTTTTTCTGAAGTCCCTTTTCGAGAATAGCGGCATTGGAGGATGCGGACTGCTGCAAAGCCAGAAGACGATCGATTTCGCTCTGATCCAGAGAGTCGCCGCTGTGAAGAACTTCTTTTCTTTTCAGGAATCTGTTGATTGCCTCCTGAAAGCGTTCATAGGTAAATGGTTTGATCAGATAATCCACCGCACCGAGCCGCATGCAGGAGGTAATGTTTTCTGTCTGATTTGCCGCAGTGATCATGATAAAATCCAGCTGCAGATGTTCCCTGCGGCAGCCGCGGATCAGTTCCAGGCCATTCATGACCGGCATATAATAGTCGGCAATGGCGAGATCCACCGGATTCTTCAGACAGTAGTCCAGAGCTTCCTGACCGTTGTGAAAGGTTCCGATTAACTCCAGCTGAGGATTTCCGGACAGATACTGTTTGTTAATGGAGGCAACCATAGGGTCATCCTCTACAATAATTGTTTTGTACATACACTCAAATCCAATCTGTGCATTGCGAAGCTCGATTTGAACACCTGATGCACGGTAAAGTCTGCTGTCACGCCCCTGTTCATTTTCGACCGTTGGTTCGGATATGAACAGGGGCTTTTGTGTTATTTTATATGATTCCTAGCAGTTATTACAACCTGTTTTGTGAACAAAAGTTACAAAAGTCTTTTTAAACTTTCAAAAACTTTCCAATTTTGACAACTTACTATAAGATAAACTCATCTTTTATGTGAAACATACACGATACATATCAACCGGACGGCAGCGGATTCTGCCGGAGACAATCATATGAGATGAAAAGAGAAAGAAGATCAGGGAGGGAAAACGAATGGATTACGCAAAAGAGTCTTTAAGATTACATGGAGAATGGAAAGGTAAAATCGAAGTAGTAGCTACCTGTCCTGTAGAAACCAGCGAGGACCTTTCACTGGCATACACCCCCGGTGTTGCACAGCCCTGTCTGGAGATCCAGAAGGATGTGGACAAGAGCTACGAGCTGACCCGCCGTCACAACCTGTGCGCTGTAGTTACAGACGGTACCGCGGTTCTTGGTCTGGGAGATATCGGACCTGAGGCAGGCATGCCTGTAATGGAAGGAAAATGTGTTCTCTTCAAAGCCTTCGGTGATGTGGATGCATTCCCTCTGTGTGTAAAATCCAAGGATGTTGACGAGATCGTTAACACCATCTATATGATCTCCGGAAGCTTCGGCGGCGTAAATCTTGAGGATATCGCTGCTCCCCGCTGCTTCGAGATCGAGAGAAAGCTGAAAGAAAAATGTGACATTCCGATCTTCCACGACGATCAGCACGGAACCGCTGTTATCACTCTGGCGGGTCTGAAAAATGCTATGAGACTGACAGGAAAGAAACTGGATGAGATCAAGGTTGTTACCTCCGGTGCAGGTGCAGCAGCAATCTCCATCGTAAAACTTCTTCTTTCCGCAGGTGTAAAGCATGTGACCATGTGCGACCGTAAGGGTGCCATCTACAAAGGACGTGATGGTCTGAACTGGATCAAAGAGGAGATGGCTGAGGTTACAAACCTGGAGAAAAAAGCAGGCTCTCTGGCTGATATGCTGGTAGGTGCTGATGTATTCATCGGTGTATCCGCTCCGGGAACCGTTACCACAGAGATGGTTAAGACTATGAACAAGGATGCGATCCTCTTTGCTTGTGCAAATCCTACACCGGAGATCTTCCCTGAGGATGCAAAGGCAGGCGGAGCAAGAGTAGTTGCAACAGGACGTTCCGATTTCCCGAACCAGGTAAACAACGTTCTGGCTTTCCCGGGAATCTTCCGCGGAACCTTTGACGTTCGTGCAAAGGATATCAACGAGGAGATGAAGGTAGCAGCTGCAGAGGCAATTGCCGGACTGATCTCCGATGAGGAGCTGAAAGATGACTATATCCTTCCGAAGGCATTTGATCCGAGAGTAGGTAAGGCAGTAGCAGCAGCAGTAGCTGAGGCGGCAAGAAAATCCGGAGTAGCAAGAATCTAAAAAACAAGGATATAGAGAGGGAAAAGAGGGGAAAACGAATGGCAAAGGAAAAAAAGGGCTTTACAATGTTTAATCTGCCGCTGCCGGTATTTGCGGTATGTACCGTAGTGGTTCTGCTTGCAACCTATATGGGCGTGCTTCCTGTGGGAATGGGCGGCTGCTTTGTATTTATGATCGTAGTAGGTGAGATTCTGAGTGAGATCGGAAATCGCACACCGATCATCCGTTCCTATCTGGGCGGCGGCGCAGTAGTTGTAATCTTCGGATCTGCACTGCTGGTATACTTTAACCTGATTCCGGCAGCAACAGAGGTGCTGGAAGACGGAACGACACTTTATAATATGTCTCTGATGAAGGATCTGGATCTGGTCGGTTCCATTAATTCCTTCTTCAAACCTACAGGAGCATTCCTTGACTGGTATATCGCTGCACTGATCACGGGATCTATTCTCGGAATGAACCGCAAGCTTCTGATGAAAGCGGCTGCACGTTACTTCCCGGCCATCTTCGGAGGACTGATCCTTGCATTTTCAGGTGTAACGCTTCTCGGTGCTGTTTCCGGCTTTGGTGCCATCAAAGCACTGCTTCTGATCGGACTCCCGATCATGGGAGGCGGAATGGGTGCAGGTGCAACACCTCTGTCCAAAATCTTTGAAAGTGCAGGAACTATGAGTGCGGCAGAGGCGATCTCTATCATGTCTCCTGCAGTAGCGATCGGTAATGCTATTTCTATCGTAATTGCCGGCATTATCACAAAGGTTATGACCGGTAAGAACTGGAATGGTCAGGGCAAGCTGATGCAGAGCGGAACGATCGATGCAAAGGAGCTGGAGACAACTCCTGAGATGCAGGCAAAGAGAGACAATATCTCCTTTACAAATCTCGGAATCGGTCTTCTTGTATCCGGTACCTTCTTTGCATGGGGCTACATCTGCAGCAGCGTATGGACCATGCTTGTACCATCTGTAACGATCCATGCATATGCATTTATGATCATTACTGTAGCAGTTTTCAAAATTGGCGGATTCCTGCCGGAGTCCATTGAGATTGCATGCTATCAGTGGTTCCAGTTCATCATGAAAAACCTTACAAACGTTCTTCTGATGGGTATTGGAATCTGTTACCTGAACATCGGACAGGTGATCGAAAGCTTCTCACTGATCTATCTGCTCCTCTGCGGAGTTACCTGCCTCGGTGCATTCTTCGGATCAGCTCTGATCGGAAAACTGGTTGGATTTTATCCTGTTGAGGCAGGAATCACAGCCGGTCTCTGTATGGCTAACATGGGTGGAACCGGAGATGTTGCAGTTCTTTCAGCTGCAGATCGTATGGAGCTGATGCCATTCGCTCAGATCTCCTCAAGACTTGGCGGCGCAGTGATCCTTCTTCTGGGAAGTCTAATGCTGTCAGTAATGGGCGGAATGCTGTAATCTGATCCAACGATCGAGTAAACAGTTACTCTTAGCCATAGCTCCCCCGGAGACACTGCTGTCCCGGGGGAGCATTTTGAGCTTTGCAAACAACGGGCCACTTGGACATGCAAGCATGTCCAAGTGGCGGCTGTCACGGTAACTTGCATGCAGCAAAGCGGAATACGAAAGTCCGCTTTACAAGAAGTATGTATGGAAATTGCAATGAATATGCCGGTTCGGCAGAATGGAGGTAAAGAATGGCTTGCCTGAAATGTAAACAGGAGAGAAACGCTGATACCAACGTTTTTTCCTTTCACGTATTGGAAGTGCAGACCTTGAGGATCCGTGATATGAGCGGAGAAAAAAGAGTACAGGCTCTGGGAAAATTTCAGGATTACGAAGTGTGCCGTCCCTGTGCGGAAGAGCAGCTGCATGCAGTTTGCTCTCCCGGAAAGTCTGTGCTCTCTCGTTGTGCCGTCTTCGGCGGGATTTTCCTTCTTGGAGTTTTTGTCAGTGTTCTGTTCCGCAGCGGAGCTGCACAGATTCGATTCTTCGGTGTGGCAGCAATGATCTGTGGTGCGCTGGGGATCTACGAGGCGATCCGAAACGCAAGAAGACACCGCCTGGAATATCAGGCGATGTCTGATCAGGATGCATTGCAGGAGGCTGCCTGGGAGGTACTTCTTGCAAATGCTCCGAAGAAATCCGAGGATTCAGACCTCTCTTATATTCCGGTTGATAAGAGGACACTTGCAATGAAGAAGGGGGACCTGATGAATGTCTACGATCTTCTTCCCGAAATTGCAGTGAAGGCTTATGATCTCATCAGATCGGGAGATTGATCTCGACCGATGTTCCTTCTCCCGGTTCCGTTTCGATGTGAATACTTCCTTCGTATCGGTCTGTGATCTCTTTCATCAGTGAAAAGCCGTTTCCGTGTCCTTCACCCTTGGTGGTTGCAGATCGATCGAAGATGTGTTCCAGAATCTCATCAGGAATTCCGCCGCCTGTGTCATCGCAGATAATGGTAGTATGCCCCTCTTCTGAATAGATTCCCAGTTCAATCTCCTTAACAGGATATTCCCTGCTGTTCAGTTCATCCATGGCATTTTCCAGCAGATTTCCAACCAGTGTAACATAATAATCAGAGGGGAAATGCTGCTCCTTTTTGTAAAAGTAGGAGTCCTGCTTCAGCCGCAGGGTAATGCCCAGCTCGCTGGCACGGATCAGCTTTCCGATGAGAAGAGCTGCAAGGGTAGAACTCGGCACTCTGTGATGGATATCGCTGACAGCTTCTCCGGAAACCAGACTGGTATTGATAATGTAATTTTTAGCCTGCTCGATCTCACCGATCTCCAGAGAACCCAGAATCACGTGCAGCTTGTTCATGAACTCATGATTCATGGCACGGAGTGTATCCACCATGTACTTGGCACCGGTCAGTTCCTCTGCAAGATTGGTGACCTCGGTCTTGTTTCGGAATATGGATACCGCACCGATGATCTGATCATTTCTTCGAATGGGGATTCTGGAGGAAATAATGTTTTTGTTGTTGATCACAAAGTTGATATTATGTTTTGCCCGGCCGGTTACAGCGGTTTTCGGCAGCTGTGTCTCGGGATAATATGAAACAAGAGGTGTTCCCTCTGTTTCGGTTTCCGGCGGGAGGTCCAGCATCTTCTTTGCAGACTGGTTCATCAGGATCACATTGCCATCGGTGTTTATAGCAAATATTCCTTCATCCAGGGCATCCAGCACATCGGATCGTTCCACATACAGGTTTACAAAATCCTCCGGGTTGTGTCCCAGCAGCGTCGACTGGAGCTGATAACGGAAGGCCTCTGCTGTAATGCATCCAATAGCAAGCATCAGCAGAAGAAGCAGGACGAATGTCATGATAATCTGACTTCGTGACTGGAACAGACTGCTGTTCAGAACAGAAGCCATAACAAAGCCGATGATCGTGCCGTCACTGTCTGTTACGGCATGGAAGGCTCTGCGCTGCAGCCCGAGTGTTCCCGTTGCAATGGAGATATAGGGTTCGCCGTCAGAGAGAATGGCATCCTCATCACCTCCGATAAAGGTCATGCCGATCCGGTCGTCTGCTGTGTGGTACAGTCGTCTGCTGTTCGTGTCACAGATCACCAGTACATCCAGCTGTGTAAGAGTATCTGCAAAGGTATCCAGTACAGCAAGGGAGTCCGGATCCGGATCGCCTGAGAGGAGCAGCTGCTCTGTTACCGGCAGTGATGCAACGCCTGCTGCAGCCTCACTGATCATTCGATCCATATCCCTCTGTTTCATATTCAGTGTATAATAGAGGGTAACTCCTGTTGACAGGAAGGTGCTGATCAATATCGGCAGAAAGATATACAGATACAGTCTCACAGAGACGGATGGTTGTTTTTTTCTGGACATAGGTACATCCTTTCCTATTATGGTGTCTGATTTGGGAAACGGTAATGTACTTATTGTATCTCAGAAAACAGGAGGAAACAATATGGAACCAGGGGACGGTCCTGCTGTTCCATTCTCAATATCCAGGAAAGGTTTGATGTGTTATGAAGGAAAAAACAACAATTTACGGTATTCCGATTCCTTATTATCTGATTTTATTTGCGGCGGTACTTATAGCCATGCGTATGGACTGCCTTCCGGGAGGCATGATCGGTGCTCTTCTGGTGCTGATGGTATTTGGAGGCCTGTTTAACCTCATTGGTGAACACCTTCCCATTGTGAGAAGCTATTTAGGAGGCGGTACCGTGGTCTGTATATTCGGAGCTGCTGCCTGTTCCTACTTTAACGTGTTTCCTTTTTCTGTAAAGGATACAGTAAACGCTTTCATTAATACTGCAGGCTTTTTGAATTTTTTTATAGCAGCAATCGTGGTTGGATCTATACTGAGTATGGATAGAAATTTGCTGATTCACGCATCCTATCGCTTTTTGCCTGTGGCATTTGTATCTATAGCGGCTGCGCTGCTGGTGCTTGGAGGATGCGGGAGCTTGTTGGGATATGGGTTTAAGGACAGTATCCTGTTCATTGGCATTCCCATGATGAGCGGAGGTGTCGGGGCAGGTGTGATTCCACTGTCCGGCATGTATGCAGGTGCCATGCAGGTGGATTCGGCAGTGATCATGTCCAGACTGGTGCCGGCTTCTACCTTGGGAAATGTGGGTGCGATTCTTATGGCTGCTCTTCTGGCAAAGGCAGGGGATAAGTGGCCAAAGTTATCCGGGAACGGAGCCCTCATGAGAAATCTGGAACAGATGGAGGTGACAGAGAAGAATACACAGTGGGATATCCAGCTGATGGGGCTTGGAATGCTGCTTTCCTTTGTGTATTTTCTGGCAGGAAATGTCCTTAATCGGCTGGTTCCGTCGATCCATTCCTTTGCATGGATGATCCTTCTGACAGGAATCACCAAAGCAGCAGGGATCGTTCCGGAAACCTTTGAGCATGCATCGTGGCAGTGGAGCAGGTTTATGCTGAAGAACTGGACGAATGCGGTGCTGATCGGAATCGGGATCTCCCTGATTGATCTTGAGGCCGTGATGCAGGCACTGACTCTGCAGTATCTAATTCTGATACTGGTGCCTGTTGTAACTGTTTCAGTGGTTGCTGCGATCGGAGGATGGCTGGTTGGTTTTTATCCGGTGGAATCAGCTGTTACGGCAGGACTCTGTACCACGAATATGGGCGGCACCGGAAACATTGCAGTGCTTTCCTCCGCAAAGCGGATGGGGCTTCTTCCGTTTGCTCAGCTGTGTACAAGAATCTGCGGATCCGTGGTACTGGTGGCAGCGAGCATTCTTGTTAAAGTCTGGTAAAGACTTTTAATATTGCGGTGGGAATAATACCCATCGGATCAAATTCATGAATATTTAGCTGCAAAAGAACACCCTGAAGAGATATGAAACTCTTCAGGGTGTTCTTTTGTTCGGCTGCATGTCATATCAGCACAGTTCTACATAACAATATATTTTACAATAAACAGCAGACTTAATATCACCAGCATAGGGTTGACTACTTTCTTATTGCCTGTAACTGCATTCAGAATCGTATAGGTGAGTACTCCCGCTGCGATGCCGTCAGACACACTGTAGGAGAGGATCATGATCATGATGCAGAAGAATGCAGGTACTCCTTCCGTAATATCCTTCAGGTTCAGATCCAGTACATCACTCATCATCAGGAAGCCTACGTAGATCAGGGCAGGTGCTGTTGCGAAGGATGGAACAGCAGTGAAGATGGGTGCAAAAACGATGCTGACCAGGAAGAGGATTCCGGTGGTTACCGCAGTGAGTCCCGTACGTCCGCCTGCTGCAATTCCTGCTGCACTTTCTGCAAAGGTTGTAGTGGTAGAGGTTCCAAGTACCGCTCCTGTGCAGGTGGCAATGGCATCGGAAAGAAGTGCCCCCCTGGAATTCAGAAGATTTCCGTTTTTGTCTGTGTGCCCGGTATGACCGGCAAGACCCACAAGACAGCCCATGGTATCAAAAAGATCCATGTAAAGCAGGGCAAAAACCACGACCACTACGTCGAGGATCTTCAGATCAATACCGCCAAGATCAAAGCAGGCTCCGAAGTTTGTGCCAAGGGAGGCGAAGCTGAAGCCGGAAAAGCTTGGAATCAGTGAATAGAAGCCCTCCTCTGGAGTTACCGCATAGATCCCTGTCAGCTGACACAGGATCCCGAGTCCCCAGGTGGCAAGCATTCCGATCAGTACGGCTCCCCGAACCCGGTGATATGCAAGAGTACAGATCACAAGAAAACCGACCAGACAGAGAATGGCAGTGATGCCGGTGGTGTGGATACTGCCGTGAAAGTTTACCAGAGTGACCAGTGTGCTGTCACTGTTTACAATGATATTGGCACCCTGCAATCCGATAAATGCAATAAACAGTCCGATTCCTGCGGAAATGGCCCGTTTCAGAGATAGTGGAATGCTGTCAGCCAGAACGGTTCGGAAGCCTGTAAGGGTCAGGATGATGAAGATCACTCCTTCAATGAATACAGCAAACAGAGCGAACCTGTAGCTGTAGCCCATGGAGCCGCAGATGGTATAAGCGAAGTATGCATTCAGACCAAGACCCGGCGCAAGGGCAAATGGATAATTGGTGAGGAAGCCCATGATCAGACAGCCGATACAGGCGGCAAGAGCAGTGGCCCCCATAACTGCCCCCGGTTCCATTCCGGCAGCAGAGAGGATGCTGGGGTTCACTGCAAGGATATAAGCCATCGCCATGAAGGTTGTGACACCCGCAAGCAGTTCCTTTCCGACAGTTGTGTTGTTTTCTTTCAGCTTGAATACACGTTCAAGCAGTCCCTTGTTGTTCATATGTGCCCTCCTATGAAATGAGATTTTTGTAACAATGCAGAGCAAGCCGCTGCTTTATCACAAAAGAAAATACGCCCGAAGAAATACACTTTTGCATCATGTATTTTTCTGCGTATTGCGTTGGTTCTGTTCAGCTGGTGTTCTGACTTAAGTATCAACATCCTGCTTCGCCTTCCCGGAAAATTCTTCCAGTGACATCATGAAGCGGACTCCTCTAATACAGCATTGGCGGTGTACAGGATTCGCACCTGTTTTCCTTTAAATCCCTGAGGATACTGACAAAACGAATATTAATTTTTTAACAGTTTATCAAACAATACGGGAAAATGCAAGGCAGCCGCAGCAACTTGGCGTTACAGGTTCCCGGTGAACAGTAATGAGAACACGACACGGAATACTGTCCGTGAACAACTTGACTTCATTGCGGTAAACTGATACTATGTTATCGTGCTCGTGTATGCGGGCATTTATTTGAAAGATTGTAACAATTCAGAGCATGCAGAAGAAATAGTATTACTGTTAGTTCACCCCGTGAACTGTAAAAAAGTCTGCATCCTGTTCTGATGAGTTACCGGATAGTACAATATGAAGGAGAACAGTTACTATGAAAAGAAAAGTGTTAGCAATGATGTTGATCGGTGCAATGGCAGCATCCATGGCAGCCTGCGGAAGCAGCAGCGAGACTGCAGAGTCATCTGCAGCAGCATCCGCAGCAGCTGAGGAAACAGAGGCGGCTTCTGAAGCAGCTGAAGAGACAGAAGCAGCTGAGTCCGAAGTGGAGGCTATTAAGGCAAAGGGTGAGCTGGTTGTCGGTATCACTGATTTTGAGCCGATGGATTACAAGGATGCCGATGGCAACTGGATCGGATTCGATGCGGATCTGGCAAATGCATTCGGAGAGAGCCTTGGAGTGACCGTAACCTTCCAGGAAATTGACTGGGATAACAAGATCCTTGAGCTGGACGGCGGTGTCATTGATTGTGTATGGAATGGAATGACTCTTACCGATGAGGTAAAGTCCGCTATGGAAACAACCGAAGCATATCTGAACAACTCACAGATCGTTGTAGTAAAGGCAGATGTGGCTGATCAGTATCAGGATGTTGAGAGTCTGAAGGATCTGAACTTTGCGGTTGAGGCAGGTTCAGCAGGTGAGGAAGAGGCTGTTAACAATGAGCTGAACTATACCGGTGTGCAGAATCAGGCAGCGGCGCTGATGGAGATCGCTTCCGGAACAGCCGATGCAGCAATCATCGATTCTCTGATGGCTGCAGCAATGGTTGGTGAGGGAACAAGCTACGAGGATCTTACCTACACAGTTGCACTGAGCGATGAGGAGTATGGTGTAGGATGCCGTAAAGGTTCTGATCTGGCTGCAGCTCTGAATGATTTCTTCCAGGCAAGCGCTGAAGACGGAACAATGGATCAGATTGCCGAGACATATGGAGTACAGGCAGCTCTGATCAAATAATCGGTCTGTTTCGGAAGGAAGCCTGCTATGCATGAAAGCCTGTTGTGCAGTTTTCATGCATCATGCGATGAACTGACAGAAAGTAAAAACGAATCGTGAGGAATTCGCCGGAGTTTCTCACGATTCTTTTGCCGCTGATTCCTTTATTAATTACAACTACAGGTAGGAAAAACTATGGAACTGTTTCTTGAGCAGCTTCCGATCGTTCTGAAATCACTGAATGTCGGATTTCTGCAGACATTGAAATTATTCGCGGTTACCCTGATCGGTGCTCTGCCCCTGGGACTGCTGATTTCTTTTGGTACAATGTCCCGGCTTGCACCGGTAAAAACACTGTTTAAGATCATTATCTGGATCGTCAGAGGAACACCGCTGATGATTCAGCTGCTGATCATATTCTATTTCCCGGGTCTCGTGCTGGGAAACCCCATTTGGGGCGGCGGTGAGAGCGGACGATTTGCCGCTGCCGCTGTTGCATTTATTTTCAACTATGCATGTTATTTTTCTGAAATCTTCAGAGGAGGAATTCAGAGCATTCCCATTGGACAGGATGAGGCAGGACTGGTTCTCGGTATGACGAAAACACAGATCTTTTTCCGTGTGAAGCTGCTTCAGATGATCAAGAGAATTCTTCCCCCTGTCTCCAATGAGATCCTCACCCTTGTAAAGGATACTTCTCTTGCCAGGATCATTGCCCTGCAGGAGGTGATCTGGGCAGGCCAGTCCTTTATGAAGGGATCCCAGGGAATCTCGGGAGCAATCTGGCCAATGTTCTTTACTGCATTCTATTACCTGGTCTTCAACGGTATCCTGACGGTGCTGCTGGGAAGGCTTGAGCGAAAGATGGAATTCTTCAGATAACGAAGGGAGGATATAGTATGGCTGTATTGGAAGTTGAGCATATCTGTAAATCCTTCGGACACACCGAGGTTCTGAAGGATATCAGTTTTTCATTGGAAAAGAGTCAGGTGCTTTCTATTATCGGCTCTTCAGGAAGCGGAAAGACAACGCTTCTTCGCTGCCTGAATTTTCTTGAAACTCCGGATTCCGGAGTGATCAAGGTAAACGGTAATACCCTCTTTGACGGGGGAAATGCCAACACAAAGCAGGAGGCAGCGATTCGGGAGAACAGGCTGCATTTCGGAATGGTGTTCCAGTCCTTCAATCTGTTTCCCCAGTATACCGCCCTGGGCAATGTCATGCTGGCAAGAGAGCTGCAGGCAAAAAAACGCCCGGATTATAAAGCAAATAAAAAACAGATCCGTGCCGAGATCCAGCAGGAGGCGGAGGCACTCCTTGAGCAGATGGGTCTGAAGGATCGTATGTACAATTACCCTCATCAGCTCTCAGGCGGGCAGTGTCAGCGGGTAGCGATTGCAAGAGCGTTGGCACTGAAGCCGGATATCCTGTGCTTTGACGAGCCTACATCCGCTCTTGATCCGGAGCTGACCGGAGAGGTGCTGAAGGTCATCAAGGGACTGGCAGATCAGAAGATGACTATGATCATCGTTACCCATGAAATGGCATTTGCAAGGGACGTATCCAATCATGTGATCTTCATGGACAACGGTTATATTCTTGAACAGGGAGAGTCCAGAGCGCTGTTTGAAAATCCCAAAGAGGAGAGAACAAGACAGTTCCTGACACGGTTCAAGGAAAACTGATCACGAATCGGGATGCTGAAACGCAAATCAGATAATAAGAAAACAGGAAAAATGCTGCCGGGTGTGACTCGGCGGCATTTTTTGGAAATTACTGTTTCTTATCGTTTGGATTTGCGGTATACTTTATTGTGATAGACTGTAAAAATCCCGGATTGCGGCTGTGAAGGTGCTATAAAAATATGGCAGGTCGGATCCCATTGTAGAACCAGAAGGAGCAACAGATTTATGGCAGCTAGAAAAACTACGACAACGAAAGCAGCAGCGGCAAAAACTGCATCAAAGGCAGCAGCGGCTGAAGAAATTAAAGAATCTGAACAGGCAGCAGAAGCAGTGGTAAAAGAGGCAGCTGCCGAAGCGGAAAAGACTGTGGCTGAAGAAATAGCGGAGGAACCGAAGAAAGCACCCGCTAAAAAAACAGCAGCGAAAAAGCCTGCAGCAAAGAAAACTGTTAAGAAAGCTGCAGAGGTGAAGATAGATGAAAAAGCAGCTGCAGCAGAGAAAAAAGCAGCAGAGGTGAAAGAATCTGCTGAAGAGGTGAAAACAGCAGAAGAGTCAAAAAAAGCACCGGCTAGAAAAGCAGCGGCAAGGAAAACTGTTAAGAAAACAGAAGAGGCTGCGGTAGAAGAAAAAGCAGCGAAAGAATCTGCTGCAAATGTGCAGACAGCAGAGCCGGAAGTAAAAGCGGAAGAAGCGCCTGAGAAAGCGCCGGCAAAGAAAGCATCCGCTAAAAAAACAGCAGCGAAAAAGCCTGCAGCAAAGAGAACTTCCAAGAAGGCAGATGATGCAGCGAAGGCTCCGAAGGCAGAAGTTAAAGCAGAGCCGGAAGTGAAGGCGGCGGCGGAAGCGGCAAAAGCAGAGCCGGAAGCAAAGGCAGATGAAGCAGAAAAAGCAGAGCCTGAAGCAAAGGCAACGGAAGCAGCAAAAGCAGAGCCGGAAGCAAAGGCAGTGGAAGAAACACCAAAAGCTGAGGCGGATGAAAAAACAGTAGAAGCAGCAACACTGACAGCAGAAGAAGCGATACAGGAGCCGGTCATCGAGGAAGCACCTGCAGTGGACTACGGTCCGAGAAGAAGTGTTGTATTTATCGGTTCTGAATGTTATCCGTTCGTAAAATCCGGCGGACTGGGCGATGTAATGTATGCTCTTCCGAAGGAGCTGGCAAGACAGAACTGTGATGTGAAGGTGATCCTGCCCCGCTATGCCTGCATTCCCTGGGAGTATCAGGAGAAGATGGTCTACAGAGGATCCTTTGATATGGATCTCTGTTCTGACGGCCGCAGATTCTATGTGGGAATCATGGAGTATGTATGGGACGGCGTTGTCTATGATTTCATTGACAACCAGGAATTCTTCACCAACGGAAATCCGTACACTAATCTGGTGGATGATATTCCGAAGTTCTGCTATTTCGGAAAGGCTGCTCTTGCAGCACTTCTGTACATGGACTGGATCCCGGATGTGATCCACTGCCATGACTGGCAGGCAGGACTGGTTCCGCTGTACCTGAGAACCATGTTCGAGAATACAAAGCTTGCAAGTGCGAAAACAGTATTTACCATCCATAATCTCAGATTCCAGGGAATTTACAATATTGAAACCATTCAGTACTGGTCCGGACTGCCGGATTATGTATTCAACAAGGACTGCCTGACTCAGAACTGGCTGGATGCCAACATGCTGAAGGGCGGACTTGCTTATTCGAATATGATCACCACCGTAAGCCATACCTATGCCGGTGAGATCCAGACACCGTTCTTTGGTGAGGGACTGGATGATCACCTGCGGTATCATTCCGGAAAACTCAGAGGAATTGTAAACGGTATTGATGTGGAGACCTGGGATCCGGCTACTGACTGGAGAGTTCCTGTGAACTACAGTACGGCGGATGCGATTGCCAAAAAGAAAGAGAATAAGGCAATTCTGCAGGAGGAAGTCGGTCTGGAAAAGGATGACGGCAAGTTCGTGATCGGTTTGATCTCCCGTCTTACCAACCAGAAGGGACTGGACCTGATCAATGCCATTATTCCGGCTCTTATGGACGGCAACACACAGATTGCTGTTCTCGGAACCGGCGATCCACAGTATGAGGATTCCTTCCGGTACTATGAAAATGCATACAAGGGATCCGTATCCTCAAGCATTATGTATGATGAAACAAGAGCGCACAGAATCTATGCAGGAGCCGATGCTCTTCTTGTTCCGTCCCTGTTTGAGCCCTGTGGTCTGACTCAGCTGAATGCAATGCGCTACGGAACTGTTCCGATCGTTCGCGAGACCGGCGGACTGAAGGATACAGTAGAGCCTTACAACCAGTTTGAGAACACCGGTAACGGCTTTACCTTTGACCGCTATGAGACCGGACTGCTTCTGGATGCATGTAACAGAGCAAAAACTCTGTTCTTTACAGAGCGTGACCGCTGGGATGAGATGATCATCCGCGACATGCAGAAGGATGTATCCTGGGCTAAGGCAGCAAAACAGTACAAGGATATGTATCTGGAGCTGACCCAGAGATAATAAACAGAACTAGAGGTATTACACAATGATTAACGACAAGAAAGTTCTTTTTTCCGGCATGCAGGCAACCGGAAATCTTACGATTGGAAACTATCTGGGAGCACTGAAGAACTGGATCACTCTCAGCGACGAGTATGAGTGTTTCTACAGTGTTGTGGACATGCATTCCATCACGGTACGCCAGAATCCTGCAGAACTGAGAAAGAGAGCGAGAAAGCTGCTGCAGATTTATATTGCAGCAGGCCTGGATCCGGAAAAAAACTGTATCTATTATCAGTCCCATGTTTCCGGTCATGCTGAGCTTGCCTGGATCCTGAACTGCTTTACCTACATGGGTGAACTGAACCGCATGACTCAGTTTAAGGATAAATCAGCAAAGCACGCCGACAATATCAATGCAGGCCTTTTCACCTACCCGGTTCTGATGGCAGCGGATATCCTGCTGTATCAGGCAGATGTAGTTCCGGTTGGAATCGACCAGATGCAGCATCTGGAGCTGACCAGAGACCTGGCTGAGCGCTTCAACAATATCTACGGTGACGTGTTCACTGTGCCGGAGGCTTATATCGGTAAGGTAGGAGCGAAGATCATGAGTCTTCAGGATCCTTCGAAAAAAATGTCTAAATCCGATGAGAATCCAAATGCCAGCATTTATCTGATGGATGATGCTGATACAGTGGCAAGAAAATGCAAACGTGCCGTTACAGACTCCGAGGGAGTGATCCTTTACCGCGATGAGCAGCCGGGAGTAAAAAATCTGCTGGATATCTATCGTGCATGTACAGGAAAATCCGTAGAAGAGGTCCTGAAGGAATTTGAAGGACAGGGATACGGAGTTTTAAAAACTGCTGTTACCGAGTCTGTGAACTCTGTTCTGCAGCCGCTGCAGGCCAGGGTTGCAGAACTGGAAAAAGACAAAGGCTATGTGGACTCTATCATTAAGAATAATGCAGAGAAAGCACAGTATTATTCCAACAAGACACTTCGCAAGGTTCAGAAAAAGATCGGATTCCCCGAGAGAATTCGATAGACTGCAGCAGGAGCATCGAAGTATTTCGCTGAATTAGTTCAACAGAATGAAAGATTGGAAAAGAGGCAGTCGCAGCTGTTCAGCTGCGGGCTGCCTCTTTTTACGCAAACAACGAGCCATGCGGCAATGCCTGCATGGCTGTTTATGGTTGTTTTTTGAAACGGAACATCTTCCAGTCTTCCGGGAGAGAAGCGGTAATCAGAAGAGGATCCTTTGTGATCGGATGAATGAATTCCAGTGATCTGGAATGAAGTGCCTGTCGTCCCGGCTCGGAAATTCCACCGGGATTGTAGAGGGAATCCCCCAGAAGCGGATGACCAATGGCATTCATATGCACACGGATCTGATGGGTGCGGCCGGTTTCCAGGTGAAGCCTGATCAGTGAACAGGGCTGTCCGTGCAGAGAGAAGGTATCCAGTGTCCGGTAGTGGGTCACTGCTCGTTCTCCGTTCACAGGATCGATACAGCGTTCAATAATGGAGGAGTCCTTTCTTCCGATCGGAAGAGAAATGGTCCCCACCGGCTCGGTCGTACCTTCCACCAGTGCCAGATACGTTCTTCTGATCCTGCGCTCCCGCATGTCAGCGGAAAGAATGCATGCGCTCAATGCATGTCGTGCAAGGATCAGGGCGCCGGTAGTATCCCGGTCCAGCCGGTTAATACATCGGTAGGAGAAGGGCTCCTTTTTCTGCTCGTAATAATATGCAGCTGCATTGGCCAGAGTATTTTCGAAATTTCCTCTGGAGGGATGGATCGGCAGTCCGCTTGGCTTGTTGACAACAAGGATGTCCTCGTCTTCGTACAGGATGTCAAAAGGGATATCGGTGGGGACTAGTTTTTCCGGTGATTCCTCCTCCGGAAGAAGCACCTCCAGCAGATCGCCTTCCCGGAGAGGAACATTCAGGAAGGATGGGGATCCGTTCAGCAGAACAGAATGCTCCCGCAGCTTCAGGCGGGTCAGAAGATGTGCGGAAAAACCGAAGGATCGAAGATAATGAAGAATCTGAGTGCCTGCAGCGGCAGGCGGGATGGTCAGTGTGAGTTTTGTTCTTAGCATATCTGTATTTTAGACGGAAGCAGAGCCCTTGTAAAGATGTCCGGTGAACAGTTACCTTGAACAGATTGTATCACCCTTCTGACTGAACATAGTGTTCAATCGCCGTTCTGTTTTTATTCGAGAACAGTAAGAAGTGACGAAATAGTTTTATAGAATTGCGATAACTGTTAGTAGTGTGGTATAAATAAGTCAGATGCTACGATGATTTGTGGTATTTTACCAAAAAACGATTCCGTTTTTCGCAGAACGATGTGTTCAAAAAAATGATTTTGAATGGGCTGGCCTTCTGTTTCACTCGATTCTTTCGAGAAGAAGAATAAAAAGTATTGAACAAAGTGTGCAGAGCACAGTATGATTACAGCAGATGATGTTCAGTAAAACATGAAAGAGAGGGAATAAATTCTATGGAGAACAGGAATCGCACAGTTTTTCACCTGAGTCCCGGAATTCTTGCTGAGGATCTTGGAAGAGTTCTGAAGGGGATTTCTTTTATTCCCGGGGACAATCGGCAGACGCTGGAGGATGTCCGGTTTTATTCGGAACAGCAGAGGCCGGAAGAACGATATGTCTATCTTCTTGATGAGCAGCAGATGAATACAGTAAAGAAATTTCCGTCAGAGGGAGCGTATGTTGTGCTTGGAAAGCTTCCTGATGACGTGAAAACCGGACGGGCTTCCGTAATAACAGTGCCGTGTCAGGTGTACACGGCCACCGGGGGAGGCCCGGAACAATCCGGTGAACAGCTGCTTTCTGATATTCGGACAGTATTTAATCTATGTCTGGGGGTGTTTCACAGACATAGGGAGTGGGCTTCTAAGCTCCAGGAAATCGTCCTGCATCGCGGGAGCATTGATGAGCTGTGTACGGTAAGCTATGAGTACTTCGGCAATCCAATGTTCGTACATGATCCTCAGCTGTATATTCTTTCCTGTCCGATCTGGAAGGAGGGAATGGTGAATTGGGAGCGGGATGAGCTGACCGGTACCCTTGCAGCTCCTGCTGAACTCCTGAGTGAGTTTCAGCTGGATTCAGAATATCAGAATACATTGAGGACCAGTGAAGCACAGTTTTTTTCAGCTGATCTGAGAGGCCACAGAGACCTGTATGTAAATCTGTGGAACGAATACGGCGGTTATATGGGCAGACTGGTGATCGTAGAGCTTGAGAAGCCTATTCGGGAAGGTCAGAAGCAGGCTGCTGAATATCTTGCAGGTCTGATCAGGGATGTACTCCTTGGGTACGGAAATCTTCAGGAGGTGCATGGACGAGCCTTTGACAGGCTGATAGAAAATCTTCTGACCGGTGAACAGATCTCAGATGAGGCTGTGGCTGACCGTATCCGTAAGCTGGGATGGCAGGTGCAGGACAGTTATACATGTCTTGTGTTGTATTCCGAAACCAATGCAGAAGGCCATTTTTCCAATATCAGCTTCTGCAATTATCTGGAATCTGTCATACAGGGAAGCCATGCGCTGCTGCTGGATGAACGAGTGGTCGTTCTGATCAACACAAGGGTGAATCCTGATTTTCATCCGGCGATGATAGAGGTGCTTCGCGATAATCTGTATATGGCAGGAATCAGCAATGGTTTTTCTGATCTGCTGCAGATCCGTTTTTATTATCGGCAGGCACAGATCGCCCTGAACAGCTGCCTGGCAAGAAAAGAAATTAAATGGTATACCGCATTTTCAGCGGTTGCGTCTGAGTATATCCTGAGCCATGCAGCCCGGGAGCTGCCTCCGGAATATATCTGTGATCCGGTGCTTCCGTTTCTGGACAGGTATGACAGTGCAAACGGGACAGAGCTTCTGAAGACACTGCGGACCTATGTTCTTTCGGAAAGGAATACTGTACAGGCATCCAGGGCATTGTATATTGGAAGAAGTACATTGTTTTACAGGCTGAGAACCATTACTGAACTGACCGGATTAGATGGAGAGCGGATGGCAGAGCCGGAAAGAAACCTGTACCTGAGGATATCCTTCTTTCTGTGGGATCATCTGCGGCAGTAAGTGCAGAACTGCTGTTGGAGTGATTTTCGCCGCTTCAGGTGCAGTGTTGTGAAAAACAGAATTATTTGAATATAGACAGCCGGAGCTGTTTGTAGATACATTGGAAAAAGTATGAGAGTAGTGAAAGGAGAGTATAAACTATGATGACATCAAGCGAGTTGTTCCTGGAAACCCTGAAAAAGGACGGCAAACCGGAGAGACTTTTAAAACAGTATGAGGGATGCACCTTCTTCCCTCCGAACCCTGCAAACAACTTTGTACGAGGAAACCGTCATCGTGGAATGGAACCGTTGATCGATAAATTCGGAACCACAATTCTGTGGCCGGAAGGACAGATCGCAGCTATGCCTCACGTTACTGCAGACAACAAAGTAATCGATGATATCTGCGAGTGGAAAAATCAGCTGCAGATTCCGGATATTCTGAAGGAGACAGATGATCCGGCACTGTGGGAGCCGTTCAAGCAGAAAGGAAAGGAAATCAAAGAGTCCGGATCCCTGTTCATGGCATTTATGCCAACCGGAGTTTTTGAGCGTCTGCATTTCCTGATGGGATTTGAGGATATGCTGATGAACTTCCTGCTTGAGGAAGATGATATGATGGAGCTCTGCGAGGAGATTGGAAAATACCGTCTCACTCTGACAAAGATGATCGTAGATTATCTGGAGCCTGATGTAATCCTTACTCATGATGACTGGGGATCAAAGACAAATCTGTTCACATCTCCGGAGGTATGGAGACAGTTTATCAAACCGCAGTATGTTGAGCAGTACAAGTATATGAAGGATCACAACGTGATCATTATGCATCACGCAGATTCCTTCATGGAACCGATCATTGAGGATATGGTTGAGCTGGGAATCGATGTATGGCAGGGAACCATTCCTTCCAATGATATTCCGAAGCTGCAGAAACAGTTGGACGGACGCATGGTTCTGATGGGTGGTCTGGATGCTGCAGTCGTTGACCGTGAGGATTCTACAGTAGAAGAGATCACAGAGCATGTTACAAAAGCATGTGAGGCGTATGCTCCGGGCGGACATTTCATCCCCTGCATTACCTATGGCGGACCGGGCTGTCTGTTCCCGCAGGCGGATCCTGCAATCAATGCAGCAATTGATGAGTTCAACAAAAAAACATACGGTATCTGCTGATCACCGCACTATTTGAGTCCCTCAGGGGCAGAGAGATAGTTCTCTCTGCCCCTTGTTTTTGTGCAATAACAAGCTATGCGGACATGCCGTTTCACGGGATCAAATTGTATTTTTGGTAGATGTATAGTATGATTGTTGCAATGCAGGCATCGGATCCGTGAGGAATTATTTATTTATAGGAAATAATTGATTGTATGAAAAGTAAAGTGGTATTAGTACCGTGTTTAGATTATGAAGAGGAGCATGTGTATGAAGCCCTTCGTGCAGGTGTGAACCTGCTGGGGGGACTTGCAGATCTGATCCGTCCGGAGGAAAAAATCCTTTTGAAGCTGAATCTGGTGAGAAGCGCACCGCTGGACCGGGCTGTGGTGACCCACCCTTCCATCGTGGGAGCATTTGCCCGGATTTTACGGGAGGTGGGATATCGCAGTGTTTCGGCGGGAGATTCCAGCGGCTTTGGAAATCCTTTGAAGACCATGTATGATCTTGGATTTGCGGCGGAGCTGGCAAAGAACGGAGCCAGACCTGCAGAGTTCAGGGAAGCAGTAAAGACTGCTTATCCGGAAGGGATCCATGCGAAGGAATTTATGCTGTCGGATGCAGTGGTGCATGCAGACTGTCTGATCAGCATGCCGAAGATGAAGACCCATGCACTGGAGCATATTACCGGTGCTGTAAAGAATCAGTACGGCTGCATTTATGGAAAGAATAAAGCAGTGGGACATACCATTTATCCAAGTCCGGAAAGCTTTGGCAGAATGCTGGTGGATCTGAACCGCTGTGTTGCGCCCAGACTCTTTATTATGGACGGAATTATGGCCATGGAAGGCAACGGTCCTACCTCCGGGGATCCTGTTCCCATGAATGTACTTCTTTTGTCCACGGATCCGGTTGCCATGGATACTGTGTTCAGCTATCTGGTGTATCTGGATCCGGAAATCGTTCCTACAAACGTATACGGGCAGCAGATGGGTCTGGGCACCTGTGATCCTGCATCTATTGAACTTCTGACCCCGGAGGGAGAGCTGTCTCTGGAGGAAGCACAGAGGAAATATGGGAATCCCGATTTTCATGTGGTTCGAAAAAAAGGAAAACCAAAGGGTATCATGGGGAAGATCAGTCTGTTTCAGAGGTTCCGCAGGCATCCTTATATAATAGAAGAGAAGTGCAGGCGCTGCGGCATCTGCACAGACAGCTGCCCGGTAGAAGGAAAAGCATTGACGTTCCGAAATGGAAGGCAGCAGCCTCCGGTGTACGATTACAGGAAATGCATCCGCTGCTTTTGCTGTCAGGAGATGTGCCCCCATCAGGCAATCGAGGTAAAGGGACGGTGAGAGTCTCTTATGACAGGATAGAAGGTAAAAAATTACATAAGAAAAGAGAAACTGAATGAATGTATTAACAGCAGAACATATCACAAAAGCATACAGTGAAAGAGTACTGATTGAGGACGGTTTTTTCAGCCTTCAGGAGGGGGAAAAGGTTGGCGTCATCGGCATCAACGGAATGGGAAAATCCACCCTTCTGAAAATTATTGCAGGTGCGGAGGAACCGGACGAGGGAACGGTCATCACGGGCAGTAACATCCGGATCGGATATCTGCCCCAGGATCCGGAATTCCAGGAGGGAGAGACCGTGTTGTCTGCAGCTCTTCGAGGTGTGCTGGAGAATCCGGAGGATTTTGAGAAGGAGAGTGAGGCAAAATCCCTTCTGGCGAAGCTGGATTTTCAGGATCTGGATCAGCCTGTGGAAGAACTGTCCGGAGGACAGAAGAAGAAGGTGGCACTGGTGCACGTTCTGTTGCAGCCGGTAGATATTCTGATTCTGGATGAGCCGACCAATCATCTGGACAGTGCCATGAACGGCTGGCTGGAGGACTACCTGATCCGGTTCAGAGGAACCATTGTGATGGTGACGCATGACCGGTATTTTCTGGACCGTGTCGTCACCAGGATCGTGGAAGTAGACCGCGGCGGGATCTACAGCTATCCCGGCAGCTACAGTGCTTATGTAGAACTCCGGCAGGAGCGGCTGGACATTGCCCGGGCTTCTGAAAGAAAGCGGCAGAGTATCCTGCGCAATGAACTGAAATGGCTGATGCGGGGCGCCCGGGCCCGCTCTACAAAGCAGAAGGCCCATATCCAGCGGATTGAGGCGATGCAGCAGGTGGAAGCTCCGGAGGAGGAAGTGCAGGTGGAAATGTCTTCCATGGCCACTCGAATGGGAAGAAAGACTATCGAGGTGCGAGGTGTCAGCAAAGCCTACGGCGGAAAGAGCCTGATCCGGGACTGGGAATACATCTTCCTGAAGAATGACCGGATCGGAATCGTGGGACCAAACGGCTGCGGCAAAAGCACTCTGATGAAGATCATTACAGGAAATGTGCTTCCGGATGCGGGAGAAGTGGAGATCGGCTCCACCATCTCCATTGGATACTTCTCTCAGGAAAATGAATACATGGATGAGTCCATGAAGGCAATTGAATATATCCGTGAGGTGGCAGAGTATATCAATACACCGAACGGTAAGGTGACAGCTGCCATGCTGATGGAGCAGTTTCTTTTCGACGGTACCAAGCAGTGGACCAGGATCGAGAAGCTGTCCGGCGGAGAGAAGAGACGGCTGTATCTCCTTCACATCCTCATGGGAGCTCCCAATGTACTGATCCTGGATGAGCCCACCAATGATCTGGACATTCAGACTCTGACGATCCTGGAGGATTATCTGGATTCCTTTGCGGGCATTGTTATTACTGTTTCCCATGACCGCTACTTTTTGGATCGTGTGGTAAGAAGGATCTTCTCCTTTGAGGGAGCGGGGCACATCCGTCAGTATGAGGGAGGGTATTCTGATTTTCTCGCAGCAGGCGGACAGGAAGCTGCCTTCGGAGCAGCATTTTCACTGGGAACAGCAGTACAGAAAAACGAACCGGATGAAGCCGGTGAAAAAAAGAATAAAAATGCAGGCCGTGCCCATGCGGAAAAACTGCGGTTCACCTATAAGGAGCAGAAGGAATTCGAGACCATCGATGATGATATCGCTGCACTGGAGGAAAAGATTCAGGACCTGGAAAATAAGATACCGAAGTTTGCCACGGATTTTGTGAAGCTGAATGAACTGACGAAGGAAAAGGAAGAGGCAGAGATCCTTTTGGAGGAAAAGATGGACCGTTGGGTCTATCTGAATGATCTGGCAGAACGGATCGAAGGACAAAAAGCATGAAAACGCTGTTTTTTTTATGGAACATTTCTGCTTTTTGCATAGACATTAAAATTTCCTGATGGTATAATCGAAATTGATATGTATAGTGTATACAGGTGTATTATTATTAAGGAGGATATAACTACATGGCTAGAAAGATGAAAACCATGGATGGAAACCATGCTGCAGCTCATGCTTCTTACGCTTTTACAGAAGTAGCAGCGATCTATCCGATCACACCATCTTCTCCAATGGCTGAGGCCAGCGATGAGTGGGCTACTCAGGGCAGAAAAAACATTTTCGGACAGGAAGTTCAGATTACTGAGCTGCAGTCTGAGGCTGGTGCTGCCGGTGCAGTTCACGGTGCGATCACCGCAGGTGCTCTGACCACAACCTACACAGCTTCTCAGGGTCTTCTTCTGATGATCCCGAACCTTTATAAAATTGCAGGTGAGCAGGCTCCTGCAGTATTCAACGTATCTGCACGTACTATTTCTTCTCACGCACTGTGTATCTTCGGTGATCACTCCGATGTTTACGCTTGCCGTCAGACCGGTGCAGCTATGCTCTGCGAGTCTTCTGTACAGGAAGTAATGGACCTTACTCCTGTTGCACACTGCGCAGCTCTGGAAGGAAAGCTTCCTTTCATCAACTTCTTCGACGGATTCCGTACCTCTCATGAGATTCAGAAGATCGAAACATGGGACTATGAGGATCTGAAAGATATGTGCCCGATGGATGCTGTTGAGGAGTTCCGTGCAAAAGCTCTGAATCCTAACAATCCGCAGGAGCTTGGTTCTGCTCAGAACCCTGATATCTTCTTCCAGGCACGTGAGGCAAGCAACTCCTACTACAACAATATGCCTGCAGTAGTTGAGAAATACATGAACATCGTTAACGAGAAGATCGGAACCAACTATGGTCTGTTCAACTACTACGGTGCTCCTGATGCTGAGCATGTAATCGTTGCTATGGGATCTGTTTGTGATACCATCGAGGAGACTCTGGACTACCTGCTGGCACAGGGCAAGAAGCTCGGTGTTGTTAAGGTTCGCCTTTACAGACCATTCGTAGCTGACAAACTGATCGCTGCTATTCCTGATACTGTTAAGCAGATCAGCGTTCTGGACAGAACAAAAGAGCCCGGTGCACTGGGCGAGCCTCTGTACCTGGATGTAATCGCAGCTCTGAAGGGCAGCAAATTCGACGGCGTTAAGGTTCTCGGCGGACGCTACGGACTTGGATCCAAGGATACAACTCCTGAGCAGATCGTTGCTGTATATGAGAACACTGAGAAAAATCAGTTCACCATCGGTATCGTGGATGATGTTACAAACCTGTCTCTTGAGGCTGGCGCTCCTCTGGTTACAACTCCGGAAGGAACAACCAACTGCAAGTTCTGGGGACTTGGTGCTGACGGAACTGTTGGTGCAAACAAGAACTCCATCAAGATCATTGGTGATAACACTGATATGTATGCTCAGGCTTACTTTGATTATGACTCTAAGAAATCAGGCGGCGTTACAATGTCTCACCTGCGTTTCGGAAAGAAACCGATCAAATCCACCTACCTGATCCACAAAGCAAACTTCGTTGCATGCCATAACCCGTCCTATGTTACAAAATACAACATGGTACAGGAGCTGGTAGACGGAGGAACCTTCCTTCTGAACTGCAACTGGGATATGGAAGGTCTTGAGAAACATCTTCCCGGACAGGTAAAAGCTTACATTGCTAACCACAATATCAACTTCTACACCATCGACGGTGTGAAGATCGGTATTGAGACCGGTATGGGACCAACCCGTATCAATACAATCCTCCAGTCTGCATTCTTCAAGCTGACAGGAATCATTCCTGAGGACAAGGCTAACGAGCTGATGAAGGCTGCTGCAAAGGCTACTTACGGACGTAAGGGTGACGATGTAGTTCAGAAAAACTGGGCTGCTATCGACGCAGGTGCTGACAAGGCTGTTAAGATCGAGGTTCCGGAGAGCTGGAAGAACTGTGCAGATGAAGGTCTTGACATGACTCACGCTACAGAGGGTCGTCAGGATGTTATTGATTTCGTTAACAACATCCAGGCTAAGGTATCTGCTCAGGAAGGAAACAGCCTCCCTGTATCTGCATTTACTGCTTATGCTGACGGTTCCACACCATCCGGTGCTGCTGCATACGAGAAACGCGGTATCGCTGTTAACGTTCCGGTATGGAACACAGAGAACTGTATCCAGTGTAACAGATGTGCGTATGTATGTCCTCACGCAGCAATCCGTCCGGTTGCTCTGACAGAGGCTGAAGCAGCAGCTGCTCCTGCTGATATGCCGACAATGGCTATGACAGGAATGGAAGGCTACAAGTTCGCTATCGTTACATCCTCTCTGGATTGTACAGGATGCGGATCCTGCGCTAACGTTTGTCCCGGAAAGAAGGGCGCTAAAGCTCTGGCTATGCAGGCTCTGGAGTCTACTCTCGGACAGCAGAAATACTTCGATTATGCTGTAACTCTGGATGAGAAAGCAGACGTAATCGCTAAATTCAAAGAGAATACCGTAAAGGGATCTCAGTTCAAACAGCCGCTGCTTGAGTTCTCAGGCGCATGTGCAGGCTGTGGTGAGACACCATACGCTAAACTGGTTACCCAGCTGTTCGGAGACAGAATGTACATTGCTAATGCTACTGGATGTTCTTCTATCTGGGCTAACTCTTCTCCATCTACACCTTACACTGTAAACAAGGCAGGCAAGGGACCGGCTTGGTCTAACTCTCTGTTTGAGGATGCTGCTGAGTTTGGTTACGGTATGCTTCTTGCACAGAATGCACAGCGTTCTGCACTGAAAGAGGCTGTAGAGAGAATCGCAGCTAATGAGAACGCTTCCGAGGAAGTGAAGGCAGCATGTGCTGAGTACCTTGACACATTTGCAGTAGGTGCTCTCAACGGAGCCGCAGCTGATAAGCTTGTTGCAGCAATCGACGGCATCGACTGCGATGACTGCAAGAACGTTGTTGCTAAGAAGAACTTCCTGGCAAAGAAATCCCAGTGGATCTTCGGTGGTGACGGATGGGCTTACGATATCGGATTCGGCGGCGTTGACCACGCTCTGGCTTCCGGTAAAGACCTGAACATCTTCGTATTCGATACAGAGGTATATTCTAACACTGGTGGACAGGCTTCTAAATCTACACCTACAGGTGCAATCGCACAGTTCGCTGCAGGCGGTAAAGAGGTTAAGAAGAAAGATCTTGCTTCCATCGCAATGAGCTACGGCTATGTATATGTTGCGCAGATCTCCATGGGTGCTGATTACAACCAGGCAGTTAAAGCAATTGCTGAGGCTGAGGCATATCCGGGACCATCTCTGATCATCGCATACGCTCCATGTATCAACCACGGAATCAAGAAAGGTATGGCTAAGGCTATGGACGAAGAGGCACTTGCTGTTAAGTCCGGATACTGGCATCTGTTCCGTTACAACCCAGCTCTTAAGGCAGAGGGTAAAGCAGCATTTGCTCTTGATTCTAAGGCTCCGACAGAGTCTTACCAGGAGTTCCTGGACGGCGAGGTACGTTACAACTCTCTGAAACGTGCTAATCCGGAGAAGGCAGCAAGACTGTTTGCTAAATCTGAGAAAGAGGCTCAGGAGAGATATGCTTACCTGAATAAGCTCATCACACTGTATGGTGAGGAGTAATCAGAGGCTGTCTTCTGAATTTCTAACTGAATAAGCTGATCGGGGGATCGTCACGAAAGTGACGGTCCCCTTTTTGCTATGGAACACGGGGACGGAGGTATCGTTCCACCGGCTGGTGTCAATCCCGGTGTTGTGAAGTCTGCCGGATTGTGGTAAAATTCAACCTGTATGACTATGTCTGTGCACCGGGCAGAAGTCTGCTGCTTCAGTCGTAGGCCGGATTCCGGCCGGGAACCACAGCATCTGACTGCGTGGAGGATTCCCCGACTTGTGGCGAGCAATAACGAACTTAAAGAAATAACGAGGGATACGATATGGCAGGTGAAACCAGTTTTTTATTGAAAAAATTTGAGAAGGCGGATGCTCTGTATGCACTTTTTTCTCAGAGTACAAAACTCCCCTTTGTTGAGATGGACGAAGAGACCTACGAGGACTGCGCATATCTCTTTACAGACAAAGACCAGATTCAGGATTTTATTAAACCATATGCTGAGAAGAAGATCATGCTTGCTGCCGGACAGGTGAAGGGTGCAGCAATCAGACCCTTTTTATCCAGCCTTTATTGTTATGGCATGAATGCTATTCGCTATGTTGACGGCGGTACCGTTATGAAAGAAGAACTAAGTAAGGTGATCGAAAGTCCGGATCTCGATGCTATGAAGAACAGCAAGATTCCCCGTGCAAATCCGGAGATGCAGCTGACAGCCATGTACTTTGTACAGGAGCTGAAGCGTCCGGTGAAGAGGGAACTGCCGGAGCAGAAGCATCTGAAGGAACTGGAAGAGGAAATGGCTGTAAATATGATGCGTTCCCAGTGGATCGTATGTGCAGATATCTCTGATGTAACAGAGGAGATGACGAAGGAGGAGGCTGCAAAGAAGATGAAGCTTCCCTATGTAAAGACGAAAAACGGTGATATCTATCAGCCGATCTTTTCAGACTTTACTGAGTGCCAGAAGTTTAATCAGGATAATAAGGGTGCAAAGCTGCGTTTGATGGCAGTCAGCTACGATGATATACCGAAATACAGCATTCGCGAAGCAAAGGGAATCTGTTTTAATCCGAAAGGAGTAAATCTGTTCCTGACAAAGGAAATGCTGGAGAAGATGAAAGCTGAATACGGCGAATAAGCAGTCAGGCTGTGTCAGCAGCAACCACGCGGAAACAGTCGGAACTGCGTATCGCACTGCGTCCGAAAGAAGACCCGGTGGATGCTTCTGCAGCTGAAGGACCCATGAACGGTAATATAATAGTAGGCAACGATAGGGGCGCTGCATCTGCAGCGTCCCGTTGTGCCCTTTTCTGCATTCTGAATAGACAGTTACAGATTTTCTGTGTTTCTGTATAGACTGAAATTCTATTTATTTAGTAACATAGTGAACAGTTACTTAACATAGAAACAATAATGGAGGTTATTGAATGTTTGATGCATATGAACTGATCAGACAGGAGAGGATCGAGGATATTCATGCCGACAGTTATCTGCTCCGTCACAAAAAAACGGGAGCAAGGGTGGCACTTCTCTCCAATGAAGATGAAAATAAGGTGTTCAATATTGCGTTCCGCACGCCGCCGAAGAATTCCACCGGTGTAGCTCATATTATTGAGCATTCCGTACTGTGCGGATCCGAAAAGTTTCCGCTGAAGGATCCATTTGTTGAACTGGCAAAGGGTTCCCTGAATACATTCCTCAATGCAATGACCTATCCGGACAAGACCATGTACCCGGTGGCAAGCTGCAATGACGCTGATTTTCAGAACCTGATGGATGTATATCTGGATGCGGTCTTCCATCCCAATATTTACAACAATGAAAAGATCTTTCTGCAGGAAGGATGGCATTATGAGCTGAAATCTGCTGCTGAGCCGCTGACCTATAACGGCGTGGTCTACAATGAGATGAAGGGTGCATTTTCTTCTGCTGATGAAGTGCTGGATAGAAATGTGTTCAATCTTCTGTTTCCGGATACTCCTTACGGAGTAGAATCCGGCGGTGATCCGGAAGTGATTCCGGAGCTGAGCTATGAGGAATTCCTGGAGTTCCACCGCACCTACTACCATCCCTCCAACAGCTACATCTATCTGTATGGAAACATGGATATGGAGGAAAAGCTTCGCTGGCTGGATCAGGAGTACCTGAGTACCTATGAGAAGATCACTGTTGATTCTGAAATCCCCGTGCAGAAGCCCTTCACAGAGCGAAAGGATGAGGTGATTCCCTATCCGATTCTGGATGACGAGCCTTTGGAGGATAACACCTATCTTTCCACCAGTGTTGTGGTAGGCGACGGCCGCGACGTGCAGTTAAACATTGCCTTCTCTATCCTGGAATATGTACTTCTGGGAGCTCCGGGAGCACCGGTCAAGCAGGCTCTGCTGGATGCAGGGATCGGAAAGGATATTTCCGGTGATTTCCAGGACGGCATTCTTCAGCCCTTCTTCAGCATCACCGCAAAAAATGCGAATGAAGAGGATAAGGAGCGCTTCCTTTCCATTATTAAACAGGTTCTGACAGAGGCTGCCGAAAAGGGAATCGACCGGAAAGCCCTTCGATCCGGAATCAACTATTTTGAATTCCGTTTCAGAGAGGCAGATTATGCTTCCTATCCAAAGGGATTGATCTACGGACTGGATCTGTTTGACAGCTGGCTGTATGACGATCTTCAGCCCTTCGCTTATCTGAAGCAGCTGGATGTGTTTGAACAGCTGAAAAAGCTTGCTGAGGAAGGCTATTTCGAAGAGCTGATCCGTACCCGTCTGCTGAACAATCCTCACGGGGCAGTCGTTACCCTGCGTCCGGAAAGAGGACTGGAGCTGAAAAAGACGGAGGTCCTTGCAGAAAAGCTGGCAGCAAAAAAGGCTTCACTTTCAAAGGAGGAACTGGAGTCTCTGATACGGCAGACAAAAGAGCTGAAGGAGTATCAGGATTCTGAGGAAAGCCAGGAAAATCTGGAATCGATTCCGCTTTTGAAGCGGGAGGATATCAGCAGAAAAACACCGGTTACTCTTCTGGTGGAGGAGAAGGAGATCGATGGCGTAAAGGTACTTCGTCATCCCTACAGAACCAACGGTATCCGATATCTGACTCTGCTGTTCGATATGGAGAAGATTCCCAATGAGCTGATTGAATATGCATCGCTGCTGAAGAGCATCCTCGGACTGGTCAGCACAGAGCATTATACATATGGTGAGCTGTTCCATGAGATCAACGGAAATTCCGGAGGAATCAACTGTGGTACTTCTGTCTATATCAATCCGGAAGCACCGCAGGGTGTATACAGTAAGTTCGGCATCCGGGCAAAATACCTTCCGGATCAGCAGGGACATGTATTCCGTCTGATCAGAGAAATCCTGCTTACATCTAAGATTGAGGATGAAAAACGTCTGAGGGAGATCATTTCCAGTCAGAAGGCGAGACTGCAGAGCTCGATCCCTGCAGCAGGTCATTCCTCTGCGGCAAGAAAAGCCCTGTCCGGTGTGTCCGCAGCCAGCGGCCTGACGGAACGCATGAACGGAATCGGCTATTATCGTCTGATCGAGCGCCTGGCAAATCACTTCGAGGAGGAGAAAAAAGACCTGATCGATAAGCTCAGTAAGCTGATCCATATGATCTTCCGTCCGGAAAATCTTACTGTCAGTCTGAACTGCGATCAGGAGGATGAGTCCTTTGCTGAGGAAGTTAAGGCGCTGAATCAGGTGCTGTACACTGATCCCGTAGAGAAGGGCAGCTTTATCTGGGAGCCCTTTACCTCCAATGAGGCAATCAAGACCTCCGGTCAGGTACAGTATGTTGCCCAGGCAGGAAACTTTGTGCAGCAGGGATTCGCCTATACAGGAGCTCTGAAGATCCTCCGGGTGATTATGAATTACGATTATCTGTGGCTGAACATCCGCGTAAAGGGAGGAGCCTACGGATGCATGAGTGCATTCACACGAGATGGAGATTCCTATCTTGTGTCCTATAGAGATCCGAATCTGAAGGAGACACAGGAGGTATTCCGGGGATTGCCGGAGTATATTGCAGCCTTCGATGCAGATGAGCGGGAGATGACAAAATATATCATCGGAACCATCAGTGATCTGGATACGCCTCTGAATGCTTCTGCCGAAGGAATGGCTGCGCTGTCCAGCTATTTTACCGGCATGACGGTGGAGATGTATCAGAAGGAGAGAGAAGAGATCCTGGATGCCACGGCAGAAGATATCCGTGCACTGAAGGAACTGGCAGAGGCTGTTGTAACTGCAGAGCATCGCTGTGTTGTGGGAAGCGAAGCTGCTATTGAGAAGAATGCGGAACTCTTTGATCATGTGGAACCACTGATTCAGGCATGAAATAATTGAGGATATTTTATAAAGTAATTGGAATTTGAATCCGGTCAGCTGCATAAAATCCGTTACTGTTCACGGGAAATGTTCCGCGAGGTGTTTTCATGCAGTTTCTGCATGAAAAACCGAGGATTACAGCGCCAGATTGCGCGTCAGCGCAATCTGTGTGCATCGCGAAGCGTGTTACAGTTCACTCCGTGAACTGTAACTAAAATCCTTATGACCGGATTCGCATTCTTCTTAATATATAGAAAAGATACAGAGGATAAAATAATATATGGAAAGACCTGATTATAAATCCGGATTTGTGGCATTGATCGGTCGTCCGAATGTGGGAAAATCCACACTGATGAACCATCTGATCGGTCAGAAGATCGCCATTACATCCAGAAAACCTCAGACCACAAGAAACAAGATTCAGACAGTTTATACCTGTGACCGGGGACAGATCGTATTCCTGGATACGCCGGGTATTCACAAGGCAAAGAATAAGCTGGGGGAATACATGGTGTATGCAGCTGAAAGTACGCTGCGGGATGTGGATGCCGTGCTGTGGCTGGTGGAGCCTACCACCTATATCGGTGCGGGAGAGCAGCACATCGCAAAGATGCTGGAAAAGAAGAAGATCCCGGTGATCCTGGTCATCAACAAGATCGACCGGATCAAAAAGGCGGAGCTTCCGCCGATCCTGGCTGAGTATAAAAAGCTGTATCCCTTCGAGGATATCATTGCGGTATCGGCTAAGCAGGGCGTAAATCTGGACGAGATCATTGACGGATTGTTCCGCTATCTGCCCTACGGTCCTCAGTTCTACGATGAGGATACGGTAACGGATCAGCCCATGCGCCAGATTGTTGCTGAAATGATCCGTGAAAAGGCACTTCGCTCTCTGGGTGAGGAGATTCCCCACGGAATTGCTGTAACCATTGAGAAAATGAAGACAAGAAAAGACGGATCCATCACGGATATCGAGGCAACGATTATCTGTGAGAGAGATTCCCACAAGGGAATCATCATCGGAAAAGGCGGATCCATGCTGAAGAAGATCGGCTCGGAAGCCCGTCCCGATATTGAAAAAATGCTGGAGGGACAGGTGAATCTGAAGCTTTGGGTAAAGGTTCGCAAGGACTGGAGAGAGTCCGACCTTCTTGTGAAAAACTACGGATACGATAAGAAAGAGCTGAACCAGTAATAATATCCCCGATCCGTATCGAAAAGGGTCCCTGAAGAAGCTCCGGGATACCGGAAAGGAGTGTAGAGATGGCAGATTCAGTGAACGTCTCCGGAATTGTTCTTTCGGTGATGCCCATCGGTGAGTATGATAAGCGCCTGGTGCTGCTGACCCGGGAATTCGGGAAGATCACTGCATTTGCCAGAGGGGCAAGGAGGCCGGGAAGCTCACTTCTGGCGGCAGCCAATCCCTTTGTGTTCGGCACGTTCACTCTGATTCCCGGAAAGAGCGCCTACAATCTGATCCAGACAGATATAAAAAATTATTTTGTAGATCTTGCGAAGGAGCAGCCCGGCGTTTACTACGGCTTCTATTTTCTGGAACTGGCGGATTATTACGGCAGAGAGAATCTGGATGCCACAGAGATGCTGAACCTTTTGTATATAAGCCTCAGAGCACTGTTGAATCCAAGTCTGGACAATCGTCTGGTCCGCCGGATCTACGAGCTGCGCCTGATGACCATCAACGGTGAATATTCTCCGGAGCAGGAGGACTTCAGTGCTCAGGCGCTTTACGTGGTGCAGTACATTATGTACAGTCCCATGGAGAAGCTGTTTACTTTTTCTGTGACACCGGAGGTGCTTGCGGAGCTGGAGAAGAAGATCGAGCGATACAGAAGAAGGACTCTGGACAGAACCATGAGGAGCCTGCAGATTCTGGAGATGTTTCTGTAAAGGCTCTGATTGAAGATACAGCTCGTCTTGGTGTGTAAGAATATCTGTAAAGCGGGCAGAACATTTTACCATAGGAGAGAAAATATGTTAAAAACACTGACAGGCCAGATCAAGGAATTTAAGCGGGCTTCCATTGCCACTCCCCTGTTTATGATCGGAGAGGTAATTGTGGAGATGCTGATTCCCCTTTTGATGGCCTCAATCATCGACAAGGGTGTGGAGACCGGTGACATGAATCACATCCTGAAGACAGGAGCATTGATGCTGCTTCTGGCTCTGATCGGCCTCTGGACCGGCATTATGGGAGGAAAGTACGGTGCAAGAGCATCTGCGGGTTTTGCAAAAAATCTGCGAGAAGCAATGTTTGACCGTATTCAGACCTTCTCATTTTCCAATATTGACAAATTCAGTACCCCCAGCCTGGTAACCAGGCTGACCACTGATGTAACGAATCTGCAGAATGCATTTCAGATGATCCTGCGTATGTTCACCAGGGCACCTGCCAGCCTGATCGTTGCTATGATCATGGTATTTTCCATCAATGTGAAGCTGGCACTGGTGTATCTGGGTGCGGTGATCTTCCTTGCTGTCATTGTCATGAATATCATGAGAAGGGCAACAAAATATTTCCAGCAGGCATTTCCGAAATACGATACCCTGAATGAGAGTATTCAGGAAAATGTTACGGGAATCCGCGTAGTAAAGGCCTTCGTGCGTGAAGACTATGAGACAGACAAGCTGAGAAAGGCCAGCAAGGCAATCTACGATATTTTCGTGCGTGCAGAGAAGATCATTACCTGGAACATGCCGGTCATGCAGTTCACCATGTACACCTGTATTCTTCTGGTGAGCTGGCTCGGTGCCCGTATGATCGTCGGAAGCGAGCTGACAACCGGAGAGCTGATGAGTCTTCTCACCTATTGCCTGAATATCCTTATGAGTCTGATGATGCTGTCTTTTGTATTTGTCATGATCAGTATGTCTGAAGCAAGTGCCAGACGTATCTGTGAGATCCTGGATGAGGAAAGCGATCTGAAGAATCCGGAAAATCCGGTGGAACTGGTTGAGAACGGCAGCATTACCTTCGAGCATGTCAATTTCGGTTATCACAAAACCAGTGAGGAATATGTACTGCAGGATATCAATCTGTCCATCCGCTCCGGTGAGACCGTTGGTATCATCGGCGGAACAGGATCTGCAAAGACCAGTCTGGTCAACATGATCAGCCGTCTCTATGACGTGGACGAGGGATCTGTAAAGGTAGGTGGACGTGATGTCCGTGAGTACGATATGGAGGCACTTCGAAATCAGGTTTCCGTGGTGCTGCAGAAGAATGTGCTGTTCTCAGGAACTATTCTGGACAATCTTCGCTGGGGTGATCTGCACGCCACTGAGGAAGAGTGCAGAAAGGCCTGTGAGCTGGCCTGCGCCGATGAATTTATTCAGGCTATGCCTGACGGATACAACACCTGGATCGAGCAGGGCGGAAGCAATGTATCCGGCGGACAGAGGCAGAGACTCTGTATTGCCAGAGCCCTGTTGAAGAAGCCGAAGGTACTGATTCTGGATGACTCCACCAGTGCGGTGGATACCGCTACCGATGCAAGGATCCGCAGGGCTTTCCTGGAAGAGATCCCGGATACTACGAAGCTGATCATTGCACAGCGGATCTCCAGTGTACAGGATGCCGACCGGATCATCGTTATGGATGACGGTAAGGTCAATGCCTTTGATACCCATGAAAACCTTCTGAAGAGCAATGAGATCTACCGCGAGGTATATGAATCTCAGCTCAGAGGAAGCGGAGACTTTGATAAGATGGGAGGTGAAAAATAATGCCGGGATCGGGACCAAGAGGAATGAAACCATCGGTAGAGAACCCGGGGCAGGTGCTGAAGCGCCTCATGGGATATGTGTTTAAATCCTATGGGCTTCAGTGTGCCCTTGTGCTGGTGTTCATCATTGCAAGTGTATTGTGCAACGTACAGGGAACCCTGTTCATCCGAACTCTGATCGACGTATATATTGTCCCCATGCTGACAGAGACCACACCGGACTTCGGACCGCTGCTGGCAGCCATCGGCCGTGTGGCAGGCTTCTATGGTCTGGGAGTTGTGTGTACCTTCGCCTATAACAGAATCATGGTCTATGTGACACAGGGAACGCTGATGCATCTGCGCGATGATCTGTTCAGTCATATGGAGACTTTGCCCATCAGGTATTTTGATACCCATGCCAGGGGCGATGTCATGTCCGTTTATACCAATGACATCGACACCCTCAGGCAGATGATCTCCCAGAGTATCCCTCAGCTGATCAACAGCGGCTTTACCATTGTATCTGTATTCATCAGTATGATCGTACTGGATGTGCCGCTGACACTGGTAACGCTGTTTATGGTTGGCGTCATGCTGGTGGTTGCCAGAAAGCTCGGGGCCCTTTCTGCACAGAATTTCATGAAGCAGCAGAAATCCATCGGTGCACTGAACGGATATATTGAAGAGATCATGACCGGTGAGAAGGTGGTGAAGGTCTTCTGCCATGAGGAAGAAAGCAAGAAGGACTTCCGCCGTCTTAACGATCAGCTGTTCGAGAGCGCGGACAATGCGAATAAATATGCCAATATCCTGATGCCCACCACAGCTCAGCTGGGAAATGTCAGCTACGTAATCTGTGCAGTTGTGGGAGGAATCCTTGCCATCAACGGCATCAGCGGCCTGACTCTGGGAGGTTTGGCAAGCTTCCTGACCTTCAATAAGAGCTTTAATATGCCCATCAGTCAGGTCAGCAACCAGCTGAATGCCATCATTATGGCCATGGCAGGAGCTAATCGTGTATTCAAACTTCTTGATGAGGAGCCGGAGCAGGATCAGGGCTATGTAACACTGGTTCGTGCGAAGAAGGATTCTGAAGGAAAACTTGTGGAGTGTAAAGAACGCACCGGCTTGTGGGCCTGGAAGCATACCCATCAGGCTGACGGATCGGTAGAATACAAAGAGTGGAAGGGCGATGTGGTCTTTGACGGAGTAGACTTCGGCTATGTGCCGGAGAAGATCGTTCTTCATGACGTCCATCTCTACGCCAATGCCGGACAGAAGATCGCCTTCGTAGGGTCTACAGGAGCAGGAAAAACCACGATCACAAATCTGATCAACCGATTCTATGATATTCAGGATGGTAAGATCCGTTACGATGGAATCAACATCAATAAGATCAGGAAGCCGGATCTGAGAAAATCCCTCGGAATGGTGCTGCAGGAGACCTGCCTGTTTACCGGTACGGTCCGTGACAATATCCGTTTCGGAAAGCTGGATGCAACCGATGAGGAGATTGTGGCAGCAGCAAAGCTGGCCAATGCAGACAGCTTTATCCGCCGTCTTCCCCAGGGATACGATACCGTTCTTACAGGAAACGGTGCCAGCCTCAGCCAGGGACAGAGGCAGCTGCTTTCCATCGCCCGTGCGGCAGTGGAGAATGCTCCGGTACTGATCCTTGACGAAGCCACCTCCTCTATCGATACAAGAACCGAGCGGATCGTTCAGGAGGGTATGGACCGTCTGATGGCAGGTCGTACCACCTTCGTTATTGCCCATCGTCTGTCCACCATCAGAAATGCAGACTGCATCATGGTGCTGGAGCAGGGCCGGATCATCGAGCGCGGTACTCACGACCAGCTGATGGAAGAGAAGGGTAAATATTACCAGCTGTACACCGGCGGGCAGGTGACAGAGGAGTAATTGGAACAGGTTCCTGAATAGTTACAGTTCACGGGAACTGTAACCCTGAATAGTTTCAAAAAATTCAAAAAATCCGGTTGACTTCCGCTGACAGCTGTGATACTATATCATCTGTCAGCGGGAAACACCCACTGAAAACAACACGCAGGAATGGTGGAATTGGCAGACGCGCAGGCTTCAGGTGCCTGTGGTAGCAATACCGTGCGGGTTCAAGTCCCGCTTCCTGCACTGTTATTTCAGACAGTGCCCGAGACAAAACTGAATACGAAGCACGAGCTTCATTCTTATATGCAGGAATGGTGGAATTGGCAGACGCGCAGGCTTCAGGTGCCTGTGGTAGCAATACCGTGCGGGTTCAAGTCCCGCTTCCTGCATTTTTATTTTGCTCAATTCTAATACGTGTATTTTCTGATAGAGAGATCCGAACGGATCTCTTTTTTTCTTTCCATGCATGCAAGGAGAATGTACGGTGGCGTTTTTTGCTTATCTCTGCAGAATCGGAGAATTTTTTTCATGTGCGCCCCGATTCCGTCCGATGGTTGGTCGGGATACGCTGAATCCGCACTTTTAAATAAACGGGACTTGATGTATACTGTTACTGTGTCCGGAGATTGGAATTGTTTGAGAACTGCTTTCATTCCTGAAGCTGATCAAGAGGGAAGGAGCAGCAGGTGAATCTCCGGCGCAAATACAATTGAATAAAGGAAATACAATAATGAATCTGATTTTATGGTTAAAGATTCTTGCATTGGGTATCGTGGAGGGAATCACCGAATGGCTTCCCATCAGCAGTACCGGACATCTGGTTCTGCTTGGCGAAGTACTGAATCCGGGAATGAGTGAATCCTTCATGGAGATGTTCAATGTAGTGATCCAGCTGGGTGCGATCCTGGCGGTAGTGGTGCTGTATTTTAAAAAGCTGTGGCCGTTTCACCGGGCGAAAACAGATCCGGGTAGAAACTGGTTTGCCAATCCGCAGACAGAAGGCTTCGCAGGAAAATTCCAGAGCGCTGCCAATAAGTACTGCTACATGGATAAGATTGTGCTGTGGCTGAAGATCTGTGTGTCCACCTTGCCCGCTATTATTGTGGGACTGCCGCTGGATGACTGGATCGAGGAGCATATGCACAAGCCCGTTCCTATTGCACTGATGCTGATCCTATACGGTGTACTGTTCCTTGTGGTAGAGAATTACAACAAAACAAGAACACCCAGAGTGACCAGACTCAGACAGCTGACCTGGCGGGATGCCCTGCTCGTGGGCGTGTTTCAGGCGCTGGCGATCATTCCGGGCACCTCAAGATCCGGAGCGACCATTATCGGTGGAATCCTGATCGGGCTGGGAAGAACGGTGGCAGCAGAGTACACCTTCTATCTGGCAATTCCAACCATGTTCGGTGCTTCTCTTCTGAAGCTCGTGAAGTTTGGGTTTGCATTCACGGGACTGGAGCTGGCAGTGCTGCTTGTGGGAATGCTGATCGCCTTCGGTGTATCCATTCTGGCAATCAAATTCCTGATGAGCTATATTAAGCGTCATGATTTTTCTGTGTTCGGTGTATACAGAATCATACTGGGTATTGTGGTTCTGATCTTTGCTTTTACAAATATCATCTAATAGGATAAGCAGAAACACCGAAACCCTGACAACGGCTCGGAAGCAGGTTCTTCATAGCCGGACGCTGTATGAATCGTGAATTAAAGGAGATAACAATCATCTTATGCAAAAGTATCTAATAACATTTTTGGTATCCATGGTGCCCATCGTGGAGCTTCGAGGTGCTATCCCCATTGCAGTGGGAATGGGCGCGAAGCTGCTTCCGGCATATATCATCGCTGTATTGGGCAACATGGTTCCGGTACCATTTATATTCTTCTTTGCAAGAAAGCTGCTGACCTGGGGAAGCGACAAGCCGGTAATCGGCGGAATCTTCCGGTTCTGTCTCAGAAAGGGAGAAGCAGGCGGTGCGAAGCTGCAGGCGAAAGCAGGACGTGGATTATTCCTGGCACTGCTTCTGTTCGTGGGAATTCCGGTTCCCGGTACAGGTGCCTGGACAGGAACACTGGCTGCAAGTATTCTGAACATGGACTTTAAGAAAAGTGTCCTGGCAGTGATCTGCGGCGTTCTTCTGGCAGGAATCATAATGGGCCTTGTGTCCACCGGTGTATTTTCAATGATTCGCTGACGGAAGGTTACTGTTCACTAAAATAGTAAAAGGAAAACAGGAGGTTTTTACAATGGCAGGTATTTTAAAAAGATTCAAAGACATCATGTCCGCAAACATCAATGCACTTCTTGATAAGGCAGAGGATCCGGAGAAGATGATCGATCAGTATCTGAGAGATATGCAGAATGATCTTCAGAAGGTAAAGGATGAGACTGCATCCGTAATGGCGGAGGCTGCAAGAGCAAAACGCGTGCTGGATGAGCAGGATGCAGAAATTGCAAAGATGCAGAAATACGCCGAGAAGGCAGTGCTTGCAGGCAACGACGGTGATGCGAAGAAATTCCTGGAGAAAAAGCTTCAGCTGACCAATGACAGAGCTGCTCTGGCATCCGTGTATGAGAATGCACAGGCAAATGCTGACAAGATGCGTGAGATGCACGACAAGCTCACAAGAGACATTGCGACTCTGAATGAGAGAAAAGCAGCCATCAAGGCAAAGGTTGCGGCAGCAAAGGCACAGGAGAAGATGAACGACCTTACAGAGAAGGTCGGCAAGATCAATATCACAGACGGCATGTCTGCATTTGACAGAATGGAAGATAAGGCCAACAAGATGCTGGATAAGGCAAATGCAAGAGCAGAGCTGAACAAAGGCTCTGAGTCTACAGAGACTGTATCCTCCCTTGCAGCTAAATATGATACAGAGAGCAGCGCAGAGGTGGACGATGAGCTGGCAGCTCTGAAGGCGCAGATGGGGCTGTGATCCTTCGTGATCTCATGCAGAAACGGCGTGGAAACACTTAGCAGACATTGTCCCTGAACAGTGAATGCGCTATATGAATAGAAAGCAGGAGCCTGCTGACCGGTTGAATGAATTCCGGTCGCAGGCTCCTTTTCTGCTGGAATTCAAGTCGAGAGTCGCGAGATTTGCTGTTTCACTTAAGCTTCAGCTGACATCAGCCTATTCGAATCCGTGCTCCTTGTTATTCGTTCAGCAGCTTCTCCGCCCAGTCCTTCTCTTTAAATCCAACCAGAACACAATCCTCTCTGATCAGCATCGGGCGTTTTACCAGCATTCCGTCAGCTGCCAGCAGGGCATACTGTTCCTCCTCAGACATAGTCGGAAGCTTATCCTTCAGCTTCAGATCCTTATAGATCAGACCGCTGGTATTGAAGAATCTTTTCAGAGGAAGACCGGAACGCTCGTGCCAGAGCTTCAGTTCCTCAGAAGTCGGATGCTCCTCCTTGATATGACGCTCCGTGTAGGAAATATGGTTGGCTTCCAGCCATTTTTTTGCCTTCTGGCAGGTGCTGCATTTGGGATAGCAGAGAAAAAGCATGATGAAGTACCTCCTTTGTAGTAACTGCGGTTGTTGTTTTTGTAAAGTATCATAATCAAATATTCTCCTATCAGTATACAGTATAGTCGAGATTCAGGGGAGACATACTTTCTGATTATTTCGGAATGAATCAAAAGAAATTACAGTTCATGGAGCAAGTGAATAACGTTCTTGGATTATTTAAATAGAAAGTGGATCTCGGCAGTTGTCGGGGTCTTTCTTTTTACACTGATCTGATTTATAATCATTTATTATGTTTGAAAAAACGCATCTAAGAAAAAGCAGATAGAAGGATTCAAAACATAACTGAGTCCTGAATCGCTTTAGTCATTATTGAATATTATGCAGGAGTGAAGAATGGCAAAAGAATATACAGTACAGGCGCAGACGGCTCTCAAGCTTGCAGAGCGGGCCGCGAAGAGCGCAAAGCATTCCTATGTAGGATCAGAGCATCTGCTGCTGGGTCTTCTGAAAGAGGAAACCGGAACTGCAGCACTGGTGCTTCGTGAAAACGGGGCAGATGCTGAAAAGCTGCAGGAGCAGATCCAGAGACTGATCGCCCCGGAAACAGTAAAGGATCCGGTGAAGGGAAAACTGGAACAGACACCGAGGCTGCAGTACATTCTCTATTGTGCAGAGATGGAGGCAGACAAACTGGAAAGTGACAAGATCGGTACAGAGCATCTGCTGATCGGCATTCTGAAGGATGAGGAGAGCTCTGCTGTCCGGCTACTTGTGACCATGGGTGTTGTAATACCGAAGCTGTATGGAAATCTTCTCGGTGCGATCGGAGAGAATGGAAATTTAAGTAAGGAGGAGCTGAATGCAAAGCTTTCAGAAGCCTACGACAATTTTTCTACCCCGATCTTGGATCAGTTCAGCCGGGATCTGACGGAGCTGGCAAGAAGAGAGAAGATGGATCCGGTGATCGGCCGCGAGAAGGAGATCAACCGCGTGATCCAGATCCTCAGCAGACGGTCCAAAAACAATCCCTGTCTTGTGGGAGAACCGGGTGTCGGAAAGACGGCTATAGCCGAAGGTCTTGCCCAGAGGATCGTCTCCGGTCTGGTTCCGGAGGCAATTAAGAATAAGAGGATCGTGGTGCTGGATATGTCCGGCATGGTGGCAGGAACAAAGTACAGAGGAGAGTTTGAGGAGAGGATCAAGAACGTGATCCGTGAGGTGGCTGCCAATAAAAATATTCTTCTGTTTATCGATGAGCTTCATACCATCATCGGAGCAGGCGGAGCAGAAGGCTCTCTGGATGCAGCGAACATCATGAAGCCGGCGCTTTCCAGAGGAGAGATCCAGCTGATCGGTGCCACCACCATCAACGAATACAGAAAATATATTGAAAAGGATGCAGCACTGGAGCGCCGCTTCCAGCCGGTGACAGTAGAAGAGCCCACAGAGCAGGAGGCACTGGAGATTCTGACCGGACTTCGTCCTTTCTATGAGAGACATCACGGCGTCACCATTACAGACGAGGCTCTGGAGGCGGCAGTAAAGCTGTCTGCACGCTATATCACCGACCGTTTTCTGCCGGATAAAGCCATCGATCTGATCGATGAGGCATCCTCCACAGTGAAGCTGGGAATGTACAAGGTGCCTGCAAACTTTGCAGAGCAGGATCGCAAATTGAAGGATATTCGGGAGCGCAAGGAAGCTGCCCTGAAAGAGGGAAATCTGGATGAGGCAAAGCGGCTGCAGCAGGAACAGAGAGAGCTGCAGAAGCATCTGGATTCCGCTAAAGCGCGATTCGAGAAGAAAAATAAGACAGACAGAGCAGCTGTTACAGAGGAGGCTGTAGCAGAAACCGTCTCCGGCTGGACGAAAATCCCTGTGGATAAGCTGGCAGAATCAGAGACAAAACGGCTTGCAAAGCTGGAAAAGATCCTGCACAAGCGAGTCATCGGTCAGGAGGAAGCGGTAACAGCCGTTGCCAAGGCGGTGCGAAGAGGCCGTGTCGGATTAAAGGATCCTAACCGTCCCATTGGCTCCTTCCTGTTTTTAGGACCGACCGGTGTAGGAAAAACAGAGCTTTCAAAAGCACTGGCAGAGGCAGTCTTTGGTTCCGAGAATGCCATGATCCGTGTGGACATGTCCGAATATATGGAAAAATTCAGTGTCTCCAGACTCATCGGTTCTCCTCCGGGCTATGTAGGCTATGAGGAGGGAGGACAGCTTTCAGAGAAGGTGCGCCGCAATCCCTACAGCGTCATTCTGTTTGACGAGATTGAAAAGGCTCACCCGGATGTATTCAATATTCTCCTTCAGGTGCTGGATGACGGTCATATCACGGACTCTCAGGGAAGGAAAGTGGACTTTAAGCAGACACTGATCATCATGACCTCCAATGCTGGCGCGCAGACCATTGTAGAACCAAAGAGACTGGGATTCAAAACCGGTGACGATGAGCAGCAGGATCATGACTATATGAAGGGACAGGTAATGGATGTGGTTCGCCGCATGTTCCGTCCCGAGTTCCTGAACAGAATCGATGAAACAATTGTGTTCCATTCTCTGACAAAGGAAGAGATGAAGGAAATCGTTGTAATCCTGCTGGGAGACCTTGAGAAACGCTGCCGTGAGCAGATGAACATCACTCTGAAGGTTTCCGGTGCCGCTAAGGAGGAGCTGATCCGGAATTCCTTCAACAGCAAGTACGGTGCCAGACCCTTAAAGAGAGAGATCCAGAGCAGAATTGAGGATACTCTGTCCGAAAAGATTCTGCTGGGAGAGATTTCCAAGGGAGATACCGTACAGATCGGCTGCAAGGCAGGAAAACTGGTATTTACAGTGAAATGAGGTTAGCTGTGGACAGTAACACTGAGTGTGAAGAATATATAAAAACAAACGGATTGTTGTGGAAAAAATCGACCGGATAGACTATAATGGAATAACATCATTTCAAAGGTGCCTGCGCAGGAAGAAAAAACTACCCTCGTAAGAGAGGAAGTATTTGCCAATAGGTAAGGCCCCTTTGGAAAATGCTTCTTAAGAACAATAGTTATCAGGAGGTCATGATCATGACAAGTATTAAGGATCTGCTTCGTGCAGAGGAAGACGGCAGCCTCAGCTTCGGTGATTACGAGCTGGATCAGAAAACAAAAAAGACTGATTTCGAGTATCAGGGCGATGTATATAAAGTAAAAACCTTCAAGGAGATCACAAAGCTGGAACGTAACGATACCTTCGTGTACGAATCCGTTCCCGGCACTGCAGTAGAAGGATTCACAGAGAACGAGACAGGAGTGACATTCACCGTATCCGGCAATGAGGATGCGCAGATCACTCTTGGCATGGAAGATGATATGGTGTACAGAGTCATTATCGATGACAACAACATCGGAAACATCAAAACCGGTCTCGGCGGTAAGCTGGCCTTCAGTGTAAAGCTTGAGAAAGCAGATGATGTGAAGGTAGAAATCGTCCGCGTGGGCTGATTAAATCAGAACGAAACGAAACAGGACAGTATAGTATCGACCGGTATGCCATTAGTGCTGACTCCCGATTTTCAGTCCAGGTCTCATGAAACTCGACTTGAATGATGTGGCGGAAAGCCGATATAGAATTTACAAAAGTGAGTAGCTATGCGAATGGTTACAGGGAAATAACAATTGAGGGATGCGCAGTTTCCGCAGGGAGGCTGCGCATCATTTACAGATAAGAACAATTTTCAGAAGGTGTGATGAATTTTTTTGAACCCTTTTGAACGGAAAGTCAATCAGAAAGAACGAACAATGGCAGTAAAAGGAAAGAAAATCATATTTTTTTGTCAGAACTGCGGCCATGAATCTGCTAAATGGATGGGACAGTGTCCCGGCTGCAAGGAATGGAACACCTTCGTAGAGGAGCTGGCTCCTCCCAAGGGTTCCTCAGCAGCGGCCGTCAGCCGTGCAGGCTCTGACAATCCACCTGTAGAATTGAATAAGGTATCCCTGGATCAGGAGGAACGGATCACAACCGAAATCAAAGAGCTGGATCGGGTGCTGGGAGGCGGCATTGTCAGGGGCTCCATGACGCTGGTGGGAGGTGACCCTGGAATCGGTAAATCCACCCTTCTGCTGCAGGTGTGTCAGCATTTGTCCGGAAAGGGACTGCAGGTATTGTATGTATCCGGAGAGGAGTCCAGAGAGCAGATCAAGATGCGAGCCATCCGGATCGGAAGCTTCGGCACTTCCATGAAGCTGCTTTGCGAAACAAATCTTACAGTAATCCGAAGCTGGATCGAGAGGGAAAAGCCCCAGATGGTGGTAATCGATTCCATCCAGACCATGTTCAATGAAGAGGTCAGTTCCTCACCGGGAAGTGTTTCTCAGGTCAGAGAATCCACCAATGTGCTGATGCAGATTGCAAAGGGGATGCAGATCCCTATCTTTATTGTCGGTCATGTAACCAAAGAGGGAAGTGTGGCAGGTCCCCGTGTACTGGAGCATATGGTCGATACGGTGCTTTACTTTGAGGGAGAACGTCATGCCTCCTATCGAATCCTGCGAGGTGTAAAAAACCGCTTCGGATCCACCAATGAGATCGGTGTGTTTGAGATGAGGGAAGAAGGTCTGATGGAGGTGGAAAATCCATCAGAATACATGCTGGACGGAAGACCCATGGGAGCTTCCGGCTCGGTGGTTGCCTGCTCCATGGAGGGAACCAGGCCCATCATGATCGAGATTCAGGCGCTGGTGTGCCAGTCCAACTTTGGTCTGCCCAGGAGAACCGCAAACGGAACGGATTATAACAGAGTGAATCTGTTAATGGCAGTACTGGAGAAAAGAGGCAGAGTGAACCTGTCCTCCTGCGATGCCTATGTGAATATCGCCGGTGGAATCAAAATGACAGAGCCGGCAGTAGATCTCGGGATTCTTCTGGCACTGGTATCCAGCCACAAGGATATCGTCATCGACGATCGGACAGTGGTGTTCGGCGAGGTGGGCTTAAGCGGCGAGGTACGATCCGTCAGCATGGCTGAACAGCGTGTACAGGAAGCCCAGAAGCTTGGATTCGAGAAGGTCATCCTGCCGAAGGTGTGTATGAAGGCTCTGAAGGGAAAGACCGAGGGAATGAAGATACAGCTGATCCCGGTGGAGAACATTCGGGATGCGGTGAATGCGATCTTGTAAGCCGGCAGTGATTGATCAATCGCGGTCGGAGATTGGACTCTCACTGAGACAGACTTATAATTCTCACCTCCTTAGAGGTGGGAGCATCTCCGATTGAGGTGAAAAGACTGTGAAATCGCGGCCTTTTCTATTGACAAATAAATATTTCGTTGTAAGCTTGAGGGATATTGTAATTGGAGGTGATGTATGACTGAATTTACAATATTTGACAGGCCGTTCCAATTTCTCGCCACTGATGATCAGTGGACGAAGCTGGAGAACTATCTGGATCAATATCTTTTCAGCAATGTGTATGGACAATATGCACTGCTGCTGTTACTGATTATTACAGCAGGATTCCTTTTGTCGCTAATATTGAGAGGGTACTTAAAGAAAACTCTCAATATAGTACTGTTTCTGTCCTATTCTATAGTTCTGATCTTGCTTTTTATTGCTGGCAGAGATACAGCACAGGGATTCAGGATTTTTACACTGTCTGATTATCTTACAGATACAGGATTTCATGAAACACGAGTTTTGATCAGTCTACTGAACGCTGTTTTCTTTGCACCTTTTGGTGTTTTCCTGCGGAAGGCTTCAGGAAAGGGACATGCGATTGTAAATATATTTGTCGTTGTAATGGCGGCAGGCGGAATTGAAATAGCGCAATATGTGTTTTCCAGAGGGTATACTGCCCTGGAAGATGTATTGATGTATGTACTGGGTGGTTTTGCAGGATTGATTATAGCAGCGCCATTTTGCATGGTTTCAGAGTATATGGAAAATAGCAGGAGAGGCAACAGACATCATGGCAGCAGAAAGAAAAAGCTAATGAGGAATGAGTATGATGAATATTTTGAATAAGACCAGCAGACAGAAAAAACGGATCAGTCTTGCTATGCTGATCATTGTTTGCGTAGTCTTTGCAACCGGCTGCGGAAGCAGCAGCAAGGCCAAGGGTCTCTTTGATGACATGGAATGGGGAACTTCCCTTACAGAAGCTGCTGAGATTTTGCAGAAGAAAGAGGGAATTGAACCAACTGCAAATGCAGATAATACAAAGCTGCAGCTGCAGGTGGAGAATTATCTTGATGTAGAAGGTGTAACCGCCAGAATCGACTGCGATTTTGAAGAGGAACTGCTGGACGAGGTTTTTATTTATCTGGAATTTGACGAGAACAGTCATTCCAACGAAGAGATTATGGAGCGGTATGCAGAGATTCTGACAAAGTCCTTTGGGGACAGTTCCGAGAGCACGTCCGAGGGCAGCAGCTGGAAGCTTGCCGAAAGTGAAGTACAGCTGGCGAATTTTTCCTATGGCGTGCTGGTGATCAGCTATACACAGGCCTGAGTGGGTTGTAAAACGATGGATGATCTCTTGTTGTAATTAATGATAAACAAATATTTTCGAAGATATGAAAAGCCGTCTGCTGTACGATGTAGAATCATACAGAAGACGGCTTTTTCATATACGCAAAGAAACATACAAAGGCTGTTCCTTTGACGTCATTCGAGAATAAAATAGTATTGCTCCATGAAATCTGAAAAAAGTCAGGGAATTATTTTTCGTCAAAGAACTCAATAACTTCCCCAACCGGTCCGATACAGAAGGCAATTCTTGCAGGCAGCCCAGGAACAGAAGGGATCTCGATATCGTGAGACTCCTCTGTGATTGTATATCCAGCCTCGCGAACCGCTGCGATGCATGCGTCCACATCATCGGTAGCAAGGGCAAAATGATGGATTGCTCCGGTCTCACCGGATTCCTTGCCGGAAGCAAAGATTTCCAGAATGCTGTTTCCGGTGCTCAGCATGATGCCGGCATCCGGGCCTTCGCCCCAGAGACGAACAACAGTGAGATCCAGAATCTCAGTGTAGAATGTGACGGTTTCTGCAAATTCCTGGTTGGATCCGCACTTCAGGGCAACATGGTGTGTACCTTTAATTAAGCTCATAGATTACCTCCTCCTAATCAAAATCAAGTCCTGCAATCGTTGGAGCAGCTCGCAGGTATACCTGCAATTTTGAACAACTGATTACTGTTAGTATACAATGTATTTTTGAATCTGCCAATAGAAGGAATGTATCTTTATCGCAAGATAGTAATAGTTTGTTTCGGTTCACGAGGGACTGTATCAGTATTTTGGTGATAGTTTTTCCTATAAATATAAATATATATTGTCAAAATTACTAAAAATTTATATAAAAATATTTCTATAATGACGAAAATATAAGTTGTATGTACAATTATTGTAAAAACTAGTTGATGAAGTGTGAAGATTGTATTACCATCAATACAGAAAGAAACGACAGGTCTATACAACTAAATTATTTCGGAATGATTTGTTCCCGAGTGAAAACAACGGTATCCGAAAAAGCTGGTTAATCATAGCATGTGTTTCAAGATTTTATCCAGGAGGCATATATGAAACGGAAAAGAAGAGCATCATCAGTAGCAAAGGGTGTGGTTGCAGCATTCTTCCTTGCGATCAGCCTGTTTCCAATCTACTGGCTGGTAGCAATGGCGATACGTCCATCAGAAGAGATGCGTTCCCACATCACATTAATTCCGGAGACCTTTACTCTGGAGAATTTTGCACAGCTGTTTACGGAAAAGGGATTCGGAACAGCGATCATCAACAGTTTACAGAGTACACTGTTTTCACTGGTAATTTCGCTGATTGTCGGTGTGACCTGTGCCTACATCCTGGCGAGACGAAGCTTCCGCTTTGGCTTTAAACGTCCGCTTACCTATTGGGTGCTTCTGGTACGTGTACTGCCGCCGGTGGCATTTACGATTCCGCTGTATATTATGTTTAATAAAATTGGAATTCTGAATACCCGTATTCCGGTAATTCTGGCCTGTGTGCTGATCAATGTACCGCTGATCATCTGGTTTCTCATCAGCTTTTTCCAGGAGCTTCCGGAGGAGATTGAGGAAAGTGCCCGAGTAGATGGTGCATCTGAATGGCAGATGTTCTCGAAAATCGTACTTCCGCTGGTACTGCCCGGTATCGCAGCAGTTGCCATGCTTTCCTTTATGTATGCGTGGAACGAGTATACCTATACCGTAATCTTTACGCGAAGCGCATCGACCAGTACAGTGCCGCTTGCTTTGGCATTGCTTAACACAGAGGACAGTCTGACAAATTTCGGTCTGGTAGCAGCCGGAGGAGTGATCTCTGTTATCCCGATTACACTGTTTGTTATCTTTGCACAAAACTACTTGATCTCAGGATTATCAAGTGGTGCTGTAAAAGGATGATATAAGGATTTCTTTTAAAAGAAAAGGAGGAACTACTAATGAAAAAGAGACTTGTAGCAGTACTCATGGCTGCAGCAATGGCTGCAACAATGACCGCCTGCGGAGGTTCCGGAAGCAGTGATTCTGCAGCGGATACATCTGCATCTTCTGGTGAGGCAGAGGAAAGCACAGAAGCATCCGGAGACGGTGAGGAGCTGTCCATCGTACTTCGAGGCGGTACTTATGCGGATGTGATTAAGGCATGTCTGCCTGCATTCGAGGAAGAGCACAACTGTACAGTAGAGGTGATGGAGCTGTCAGAAGATGACCTGAAGCAGAACATTGCCCTGGACGCTCTGAATGCAGAGGGATCTTATGATATGTGCATGGTGGACGGATCCTGGATGGCAGAGTTTACAGAGAATGAAGTTCTGGCTGATCTGAAAGAGCTTGGTTACGACCTGGACGATGACATCATTGAGGCAACCAAAACGATTTGCTATAGCGATGACAAGCTGTATCTTGCACCATACTACGGTAACGTTACTGTTCTGCTGCTGAACAAGGCAAATGTAGAAGAGGCAGGCTATGCAACGAATGAGATCAACACTCTTGATGATATCCTGACTATCTGTAAAACTGCACAGGAGAATGGCAAAAAAGGATTTATCTACAGAGGCGATACCGCAAACAACCTTGTAGTTGACTTTATGCCGATCCTTCTTTCTTATGGCGGATGGGTTGTTGATGATAACAATCAGCCTACAGTAAACACACCGGAGTTCCAGGCAGCAATGGAGTATTATTTGGAGTTGATCGCTACCGGTGACGCTGAGGTAAAGGATGACCTGATTGCCTCCTGTGATACCGGAGCAGGCACCATGGGTGTCGGCTGGCCGGGATGGTACACACCAACTGAGGATTCCGCAGCTGATTATGTTGCAATCACTGGTGTAGCTTCTGAAGGCGACGAAGCATACAATGCAAACGTGTACGGTATCTGGACTATTGGCGTACCGGCTAACTCTCAGCACAAAGAGCTGGCAGCAGAGCTGGTTGCATATCTGATGGATGCTGATGTACAGCTTGATACTGTAAGCATCGGTGGCGTTCCGTGTCGTTACTCCAGCCTGCAGAACGAGGACGTTCTTGCTGAATATCCGCAGTACGAAGTAGTATGCCAGGCTCTGGAAGGCGGCGTATACCGTCCTGTTATGGCAGAGTGGGGCGAGTTCTGTACAATCCTTGGCGCAGAGCTTGATAACATTGTCAATGGAGTATCCTCTGTGGAGGATGGCCTTCAGGCAGCTCAGGAGAAACTGGAAGATCTCGTTGGATAATCATACTGACAAACAGATAGTAACTAGTCTGAATCGTTAGCATTGTAACTTTTCAGTGTAATGCTAAATCATCAGATAGTTACATTAAACAAAGGAATTCCGGGAACGACAGTTCCCGGGGTTCTGCATTACTGATGCTTTTCCGGAGGGAAACGCACAGATATTCCGCCGGAAAAAGAGGTAACTGACCATGAAAAATACAAGCGATAAACTACTGACAGCAAAGGCACAGAAAAAACGATTTGCTTACAGCATGGTTTCACCAACCATCATCGTGCTTCTGATTATGACGGCCTATCCGCTGATTTTTACTATATTCTACAGCTTTACGGATTACAATCTGCTGAAAAGTGCAAAGCGTGGAGTTGAATTTATTGGATTAGAAAATTATATTGACCTGTTTAAGGACGCTTACTTCCGACAGGCGATTTGGAATACTGTGAAGTTTACAATACTTGCCATGGTCTTCGAGATGCTGATCGGCTTCATCATGGCGCTTTTTGTAAACAGCCTGAAGATTGGTCAGAAGATCATGAGAACGCTGCTTCTCCTTCCTTATCTTCTGCCTACAGTAACTGTTGCACTGATCTGGCGTATGATGCTTTCACCGAACTACGGAATCGTGAATCAGGTTCTGACGGCTCTGCATCTTCCGGTGTTCAACTGGTTTTCCGATGTACGGACTGCCTTTGGCATGCTGGTACTGATCGATGTGTGGCAGACGGCACCCTTCGTATTCCTGCTGCTGTATGCAGCTCTTCAGGGCGTGGACGGTGCGCAGTATGAGGCGGCAAAAATCGACGGTGCAAACGCGTTTCAGCGTTTGCGTTATGTGACAATTCCAAATATTAAAGGCAGCCTTGCACTCTGTGCACTGCTTCGTACCATCGACAGTTTCCGACTGTTCGACAAGGTTAACCTTCTGACAGGAGGCGGTCCGGCGAATACTACGGCAACCATCACACAGTATCTGTATAACTATGGTATCAAAAACCTTAACTTCGGCTTTGGTACAGCCGGTGCACTCGTTATGACAATATTGGTATTGATTCTTTCAAGTTTCTATATCAAGAGGGCCATGGGTTGATCTTTTGCCCCAGCCAGAGGCAGATCTCAATAGGATGAGTGTAAGTTGAGACAGACACTAGGCATAACATGAGGAATACAATCAGTACAGGACAGAGAACATGTTAAAGATAACATTTGTGAACAGTGGATATGCAGAGGGAATTCTGATCCAGTGCCCGGACGACTCCAGACAGAGCAGTACATTTGTGATGACGATCGATGGAGGAGGAGCAAGGCCGGATGAATTTGAAGGAAATATTTCCGGCAGAATTCGGATGTCGGACTATCTGAAACAGACTGAAGTAGATCATATAGATCTGATGGTATCCACCCATACACATGAAGATCATATCTGCGGGCAGAAACTGTGTGCAGAACTTCTGCCACCGAGAGAGTTGTGGCAGACACTTCCGCCCGGGTTATTTCAGACATTTGAGCAACTGGATGTTTTCAGAGGAACAAATCTGTCTCAGGTGAATTTTCTGTCTGCGTTAAATGACTATATTCATTTGTGTAATATCACAGAGGAAAACGGCGGACTGGTTCGTCAGATTTCTGCAGGAACTGTTTTTTCAATAAATGAGGATCTTACTATAAAAGTACTGGCTCCGAATGATGAAAAGGAGAAGACTTTGACTGGTATGATGCAGGAACTCTATTCTTCTGTGGATTCGGATGATTTTCTGGAAAAACTTAATGGTGTAGACAGTAAGCTCAATAATTTCAGCCTGATTCTAATGCTGGAGTACAGAGGACAACGAGTTCTTTTGCCAGGTGATACCAACCGATACGGCTATGACGATCTGCAGGATGACGATCTGCATGCAGATCTCTTCAAGGTGGGACACCATGGCCAGATCGACGGGGCTTCAGAGACGGTGATTCGAAAAGTACAGCCATCAATGGTTGTCTGCTGTGCATCCAGCGATCGAAGATACAACAGTGCCCATCCTGATCTGATCTCCATGATTGAGAAAACTGGTGCAAAGATGTATTATTCCGATTGTCCTGTCGAGGGCATTCCTGCACATAAGGCAGTGCAATTTTCAGTTTCTGACGAAGGAATCTGGAGCGCGGAATATATAAGGTAAGGAGTAAATATGAAAAAACAATACGACGTAATGGTATGCGGCCCCGTATCCCTGGACATCAACATTGATTACCAGGATGTGGTCCGTCATGATATCGGAGGAGCAGTTGTAGCCTCCGGATTTGCCGCCGGCAGAAGCGGCAATAAGACAGCAATCTTCTGCAAGCTGAATCCGAAGGATGCAGACGTAGAAGAGCGATTTGCAGGATCCGGTGCGGATCTGTACTGGAAGGAATCCTCCCAGACCTGTTCCATCCGGAATAAATATTTTACGGCGAACAAAGAAAAAAGAGAGTGCACTTCCCTTGGCAAGTGCGATCCCTTCCTGTTCTCGGATCTGCCGGATGTAGATACAAAGATGTATCATTTTGCTGGTCTTGTATACGGAGACTTTGACAATGAGCTGATCAAGGAAGCCTCCGTTCGCGGTAAGGTGGCACTGGATATCCAGTGCATGCTCCGTCATGTAGAGGATGACAAGTCCATGAAGTTCCACGATTGGGCAGAAAAGAAGGAGATGCTTCCTTTCATCGATTATCTGAAGACAGATGCAGCAGAAGCAGAAATCCTTACGGGAACTGACGACCGCGAGAAGGCAGCAAAAATGCTGTATGAATGGGGCGCAGGTGAGATCATGATCTCCCATAATACAGAGATTCTTGTGTATGATGGTAAAGAAATCCACACCTGTCCGATCAAGGCAAGAAACCTGTCCGGAAGAACAGGAAGAGGCGATACCGTGTTTGCCGGATATATCAATGAGCGTCAGAGGACGGATATTGATGAGGCCTTACTGTATAGTACAGCTCTGGTTTCTCTGAAGATGGAGACCCCCGGTCCGTTTATGGGAAGCAGACAGGACGTGCTGAATTATAGTAATGAGTTTTACAGGTAATAATGACAGTATCATGATAATTCGCAATGATTGAATGGATACGTTGATTTTCAAATGGCTGTATACGGATGGCTAACGTCTGTATGCAGCCATTTTCAGATAGATATAAAGAAAAAACTCATTATTTCGCTCAAGTTCATTTCGTATGAAATATACGGAAGAAATAGTTTCGTATCAATTCCTATACTCCGGGACATTTGGACAGATGAATGTGTTATGATGATACTATAGATAAAAGATTGATTGCTGATAGCCAAAGAAAGGACTTTTCATGACACCTGAAGAAGTTTTGACATACATCAAGGAAAAATATGACCTGGAAAAGGTGCATGTATTTCCCAAATATCCTGATTATTATGTAGTACGACATCATGACAGCAAAAAATGGTTTGTATTATTTATGGAGGTGGAGCGGAAAAAACTGGGCTTGACCGGCTCGGGCTCTGTCCAGTGCATTAATGTGAAGGCAGATCCCGATTTTATCCATTTTGTAGCTGGAACACCCGGCTATCTTCCCGGCTATCATATGAATCACAAGAGCTGGATGACACTTCTTCTGGACGGTTCTGTTTCCGGGAAAGAGATCAGGAACTGCATTGACAACAGTTTTTTTCTGACTGCTACTGATGCCGAAAAGAGAAGATACGGACTGCTGGAGCCAAAGGAGTGGCTGATTCCTGCAAATCCGAAATATTATGATATAGTAGGTGCTTTTGAAGCAGATGACGAAATCATCTGGAAACAGGGCAGTAAGAAGATGGAGGTGGGAGATATTGCCTATATGTATGTGGCGGTTCCCTGGTCAGCGATCCTCTATCGGTGCGAGATCACTGAGACCAATCTTCCCTGGAATGGATTCAGTGAGCATGTGGACATTGAGCGGGTTATGAAAATAAAAAAGCTTCATCAGTATGGGAAGGACGAGTTTACCCTCCAAAAGCTTGCTGCGGAATATGATGTCAGAACTGTCCGGGGACCAAGAGGTGTGCCGGAGAAGCTGAGCGGGGAGCTCTTTAGAAAAGCAGCTGAATGAGTATCTGTACAGGAGAAACCTGTGGTGAAGAATAGACAGAGCAGTACGGCTGGACGACGGCGAACTCGACTGTATACCGTTCGGAGAAAACTGTGGTGAAGAATTAGACAGAGCAGTACTGTGAAAAATTTCTTGCACACAGTCGAAAAGAAAGCTACAATGAAGATATTACAGAGGCAAGGATGCCGGACGAAGGTTCAGCATCCCTGCCTTTTTTGATACATACATGCAAAAGAGCAAACGACGGTGGCCCTCATGCTTATCTGTCTGATTCGTGGAACAAGGTAGAAAATCCGTAAGGTAGAAAAATCAGTAAAGGAGGTACTCTATGGCAGCATTTGATCCCATTTGTTCGGGAATTGCGGAATTCGATCAGGCAATCGATTCCATTCGTCTCGGTGACAACGTAGTATTCCGGGTATCGGATCTCAGTGAATTTCATTTGTTTCTGGATCCGTACCTGACCCGGGCAGTGGAAGATAAAAGAAATATCATCTATGTCCGTTTTGCAAGTCATCCGCCGCTGGTGGAGCAGGAGAGATATCCGGAGATTAAAACCGTTCAAATTCCTCTGTCTCATCGATTTGAAACTTTTACTGTGGATGTACACAATCTCATAGAAGAAGAGGGAAGGGATGCCTTCTATGTATTCGACTGCCTCTCCGAGCTGCAGACAGCCTGGGCAACGGACCTGATGATGGGAAATTTCTTTCAGGTGACCTGCCCCTTCCTGTTTCAGCTGGATACGGTAGCATTCTTTCCGATTATCCGTGGCAAGCATTCCCTGCAGGCAATTGCCAAGATACGGAATACCACGCAGTTGTTTTTTGATGTGTATTCGGCTGATCCGGTGCACGCACAGACGGCTTCCCGGGTCTACGTCCGGCCGGAGAAGGTCTGGAACCGGTTTTCGGAGACGATGTTCCTTCCACATGTGTACGAGCGGGAGGAGCAGCATTTCCGCCCTCTGCTGGACGGAGTGGAGGCAAGCAGCTTTTACCGGATCCTGAATGCCTACCAGCGGCCGGGCTCAGAACAGAATGTGGATGCCCTGGAGCGCTTCTTTGACCTGGCAAAGATCAGCCATGAGCATGGACTCGACACAACGGAATTCTGCAATACCATGTGCAATATCATGATGAGTCGGGATGAGCAGATGCGTCTCATGATCCGAAACTATTTTACCGCAGCGGATTATTTTGAGGTGCACAGCAAAATGGTAGGCTCCGGAATGATCGGAGGAAAAGCCTGCGGCATGCTTCTTGCAAGAAAGATTCTGGAGACGGATGCCCCGGAGATCGCGGAATATCTGGAGCCTCATGACTCCTTCTACGTGGGGTCCGATGTGTTCTATACCTATATCGTGGAGAATCATTTCTGGGATCTGAAGATCGCGCAGCGGAAAAGTGAAAATTATTTTGAATTGGCTGAACCACTGAGACAGAAATTGCTGGAGGGGGCATTTTCCAGAGACATGGAGGACCAGTTCCGGCTGCTGCTGGATTACTACGGTCAGGATCCCTACATTGTCCGCTCCAGCAGTATTCTGGAGGATGGCTTCGGAAATGCCTTTGCCGGGAAGTATGACTCTGTGTTCTGTGCAAATCAGGGCAGTATGGAAGAACGGCTGGAGGAGCTGGAGCAGGCCATTCGAACGGTCTATGCCAGTACCATGAGCCTTTCTGCTCTGGATTACAGACGCAGAAGAGGTCTGGACCGGAGGGATGAGCAGATGGCCCTTCTGGTGCAGCGCGTGTCCGGTTCCTATTATGGTCCCTACTTTATGCCCTGTGCGGCCGGTGTGGGGTATTCCAGCAGTCCCTACCGTTTCCTTCGTTCCTGTGATACCTCCCAGGGAATGCTGCGGCTGGTAATGGGGCTGGGTACCTCCGCCGTGGACCGCACTGAGGGATCTTATCCGCGTCTGGTAAGTCTTGACCAGCCGGAGGTTCATTATGCATCCACTTCCCGGGAGAGACATCGTTTCTCTCAGAGGAAGATTGAGCTGATCAGCCGTGAAAGCAGGGAGATCGAACAGATGGATCCGCTGAAGATCAGGGAGATACTTCCTGCGTGGCTGGTCGACAGGTTGTATGAGCACGATGGTGACACGGAAACGCAGTTAAGAGAGCGGGGGGAGAGAAGAGAAGTCCTGTTCGTATCCTGCCGTGGTCTTGCCAGAGACAAGGCAATGATGGAGCTGTTTCGAAAGCTGCTGCGAACCATTCAGAATGTATATCGGTATCCGGTGGATATTGAATTTACGATTAACCTTTCTCAGCGAAAGGAATATGTGATCAACCTGCTGCAGTGCAGACCGCTGCAGACGTATTCGGCATTGGGGAATACACAGGGAGCGGAGGATGCAGGAATGCCTGATCTGACTGACAGGATCAGGCCGGAACAGATGCTGTTTCACTGCAGACATACCACCATGGGTCCCTCCCAGAGCAGAAAGCTGGATTATATCGTGTATGTAGACCCCATCGCTTATTATGAGATGCCCTATGTACAGAAGAATGACATAGCAAGAGCAATTGGTAAGGTGAACTGGTATTTCAGAAACCGGAAGCAGCAGCTGCTGCTGATGGTTCCGGGCAGAATCGGAACCTCATCTCCGGAACTGGGTGTCCCCGTCACCTTCCATGAGATCAGCGAATTCTGCGGTATCTGTGAAATTGCGGAATCCAGAGCCGGTTATTCTCCGGAGCTGTCCTACGGCAGTCACATGTTCCAGGACCTGGTGGAGATGGAGATCCTGTACACGGCGATCTTTGAATCGGAGCAGACTCTTGCCTTCCTGCCGGAGCTTCAGAGCAAGCTGCCGAACATTCTTGGGGAACTGTTCCCGGAACTGAAGAATCTGGAATCGATCCTCCGCCTGACGGATGTCAGCAGTAAAGAGTGCTATATTCAATACGATATGTTGAAAGAGGAGGTTGTCTGCGGCTTTGCCGACTGTGCAGCGGGGGAATGACTCCTCTGCAAGAAAAGTATATAGCAAACAGCCCGTGCAGGATTGATGGAAGTCAATTCTGCACGGGTTGTTTTTTGTGTCTACAGCAAATTACTTCTATATCAATAGATAATGTTACAGTTCACATTGTAAACCATATCATTATCTATTGACAAACGAGAGAAGATGCATTATTTTAATTGTATAAAATTAAATCGTATAAAATAATAAATGGGAGATACAAATATGAACACAGTACGATATTTTTCAAGAAGCGGAAACACAAAACTGGTAGCAGATGCAATCGCTGAAGCACTTGGTGTACAGGCCGTCTCTGTAGACGACAGCCAGGCAGCAATTACAGAAATAACGGATACTCTCTTTGTAGGAGGTGCACTCTATGCCTACGGAATTGATAAAAAGCTCCAGAGCTATCTGAGAAGTCTGGATGCTTCAAAAGTTAAGAGAGCAGCTGTATTCTCTACCTCCTGGCTGTCGAAGCATGCCCTGGATCTGATCAAAAAGGAGCTGAATGCAAAGGGAATTGCAGTAATTGAGGAGACCTTCTATGTGAAAAATAAAGCAAATGCGGCTCAGCTGAAGGAAGCAGCGGCATTTGCAAAGAAATACAGTATCTGACAGGAATGGCCTCAATTGCAGAGTTGAGATCGGAAAGCAGAAAGTTTTTTACGAATAAGGAGATGCAGCAAGTGGGCAAAGACGCAAAAAAAGCTAAGGAATTTAATATAGAACGGTACCTGTCCGGAGGGGTAGAGAAGATCGTTAAGAATGCATTAAAGGCATCTCTCACCAATCCGAGAGAATCTGTCTTCATGGGGAAATATGCTCTTGCCAGTAAAAAGGCAGCGGAAAAGAGACGGGCAGCAGAGGAGAGGGGAGAGCATGTGCCTCCGTTCCTGATTGCAAGCATTACCAGCAGCTGCAATCTGCACTGTGCCGGCTGCTATTCCAGAGCGAACCATGCCTGCAAGGACTGTGCACCGGTGGATCAGCTGACGGATCTGGAGTGGAAAAAGATCTTTGAAGAGGCGAATGAACTGGGCGTGGGCTTTATTCTCCTGGCAGGTGGTGAGCCCTTTATTCGCAGGGATATTATTAAAATCGCTGCTGAAACTCCTGAAATATTATTCCCGATTTTCACAAATGGCACCATGGTGGATGAGGAATATCTGAAACTGTTTGACAGAAACCGAAATCTGGTACCGATCCTCAGTATAGAGGGAGGACAGGAGACAACCGATGCCCGAAGAGGAAAGGGAGTCTATGACAAGCTGAACACATCTATGAAACGGATGAAGAGGGCTGGGGTTTTGTTCGGTGCATCCGTGACAGTGACTACTGAGAATATGAAAGAGGTTCTGTCTGATACCTTTGTACAGCAGCTGTACAAACAGGGAGCGAAGGCAATTATTTACGTGGAATTTGTTCCTGTTACAGAGGAAGCGAAGCATCTTGCACCGGGAGATAAAGAAAGAGAATTCATCAGGAAAGAGCTTCTTCGCCTGCGGCTGAAGCATGATGATATGGTGCTGATCTCTTTTCCCGGTGATGAGAAAACTTCCGGAGGCTGTCTGGCAGCAGGAAGAGGATTCTTCCATATCAATTCTCACGGCGGAGCAGAGCCGTGTCCGTTCTCTCCGTACTCGGATCTGAACGTGAAAGAGATCGGTCTGAAGGGGGCCATGAATTCTCCACTGTTTAAGGAAATTCAGGCACAGGAGCTTCTGATGGAGGATCATGCCGGCGGCTGTGTGCTGTTTGAGCGGCGGGATCAGGTGGAAGCGATTTTGCAAAAAGAAAAATAATGGAACCCGGGGACGGTGGTACAGTTCCATTGACGGCTGTCAATGAAACGGTTCCACCGTCCCTTTTTTGCCATGCATGTATATAGAATGTCCGGCGGATGTTCTTTTGCTGAAATTAACCCAAACAGTAAGATTTGATCCAATCGGAAGGATAACAGGTGGTATCGTTGACCCTGCGATCAATGTTGAGTATAGTCAACTCATCGAAACAAATATAAACAGACAGGAGGATTTACTTATGAACAGAAAGCAGAAGAAGATGCTGATTCGAATCCTTGTGGCAGCAGTTTTGCTTGCAGCATTTCATTTTCTGGGAGAGGCATCCATTCTTCCGGCAGGAGGTCCGATCCGGTTTATCGCTTACATGATTCCGTATGCAATCATCGGATATGATATTCTGATCAAGGCATTTAAGGGAATCAGAAACAGACAGATTTTTGATGAGGCATTTCTGATGGCGGTCGCTACCATCGGAGCCATTATTCTGGCGCTGTACTCCGGAAGCGGAGATTACACTGAGGCAATCGCGGTAATGCTGTTTTATCAGATCGGTGAATGGTTCCAGAGCTATGCGGTCGGAAAGAGCCGCAGAAACATCTCCGAGCTGATGGATATCCGTCCGGATTATGCCAATGTGGAGCAGGACGGCAAGCTGGAGCAGGTGGATCCCGATGAAGTGGAGATCGGAACCATTATCGTGGTACAGCCGGGTGAAAAAGTTCCGCTGGATGGAATTGTTGTGGAGGGAAGCTCCACACTGAATACAGCTGCACTTACCGGTGAAAGCCTTCCAAGGGAAGCTGAGGTGGGTGACGAGATCATCAGCGGCTGCATCAATGAAACCGGTGTTTTGAAGATTCAGACCACAAAAGAATTCGGAGAATCTACCGTATCCAAGATTCTGGATCTGGTGGAGAACGCCAGCAGCAGAAAATCAAGATCCGAGGAGTTTATTACAAAGTTTGCGAGAGTGTATACACCGGCTGTTGTATATGCAGCTCTGGCACTGGCCATTCTTCCGCCCCTTGCAAATATCCTGTTCCTGGGACATTCTGCACACTGGAACGTATGGATCTATCGTGCATTGACCTTCCTGGTGGCAAGCTGTCCCTGTGCCCTTGTTGTCAGCATTCCACTTAGCTTCTTTGGTGGAATCGGCGGAGCCAGCAATGCAGGTATTCTTGTAAAGGGATCCAATTATCTGGAAATGCTTGCTAAAACAAACACCGTTGTGTTTGATAAGACCGGTACACTGACAAAGGGTGTGTTCGAGGTGAACGGAATCCATCACAGTGAGCTTTCCGATGAGGAACTGATCGAACTGGCCGCTCTTGCAGAGTCTGCAAGCTCACATCCGATCAGCAAGAGTCTTCAGAAAGCCCACGGAAAAGAGATTGATCGTTCCCGTGTATCTGATATTCAGGAGATCAGCGGAAACGGTGTTATTGCAACTGTTGACGGCAAAAAGGTTGCTGCCGGCAATGACAAGCTGATGAAGAGCCTGCATGTGGCGCATAAGGACTGCCATGCAGCAGGAACCATTATCCATATGGCAATCGACGGCGTATATGCCGGTCATATTGTGATCTCCGATACAGTGAAGGAGCATTCTAAAGAGGCCATCAAACAGCTGAAAGCTGCCGGTGTAAAGAAGACCATCATGCTTACAGGAGATTCCTCCAGGGTTGCAGAAATCGTTGCTGCAGAGCTTGGCATTGATGAGGTTTACTCACAGCTTCTCCCCGGTGATAAGGTTTCTAAGGTAGAAGAACTGCTGGAGAAAAAATCTGAAAAGGATGCACTTGCATTCGTGGGTGACGGCATCAACGATGCGCCTGTTCTTCGAAGAGCGGATATCGGAATTGCCATGGGTGCCATGGGAAGCGATGCTGCCATCGAGGCAGCAGACGTAGTACTCATGGACGATGATCCGATGCAGATTGCAAAGGCTATTAAAATCTCCAGAAAATCCATCCGTATCGTATACCAGAATATTGTATTTGCCATCGGCGTCAAGCTGCTCTGCCTGATCCTGGTAGCACTCGGCTTCGCAAGCATGTGGCTGGCAGTATTTGCGGATGTAGGTGTTATGATTCTGGCAATCCTGAATGCGATTCGTGCTCTGTTTGTGAAGAAGCTGTAATTGACAACTGCTGAACGAATGGCTGCAATCGTAAGAGGAGCAGCTTTTGAAGCAGCTGCAGTGATTGCATAGTACATTTTTTGCAGCTGCCACATGAGCGTGAGGTCAAAGGAATTACTTTCATGCGAATGCAGGTTTTGAATAGTTACAAAATAGAATAGTATCAGCGAATCTGAAAAGGCTGAACGATCGCGACATTAGAGTCGTGATCGTTCAGCCTTTTTTGTATCAGTTGACTGCGGTGCAGAAGTTGGCAGTTATCAACCGGAACAGTACCACCGTCCCCCTGTTCCAATTATTTTTTTACTTACTTTCTTCCATATATTCCCTTCTGCTGAATTCATAAATCGCATTTCCAAATACCTCATCCGGATAACCGAACAGGCAGCTGATCGCAATCCTGCAGCCCTTGTAGCGTTCGACAATGTCCCTTGCAGCCTGAATTTTGACTTCATCGGAATCCTCAGCTGTAAAGGAGGGGCAGGGAATTCCGAACACAATGGAGCTGTCCTTATAGGTATGAGCCAGCTTTTCAAAATCATTCACATTCTGTCCGCACCAGAGATCGATGCCGGCTTCAATCATATTGGGGACAAGGGTTTCATTCAGTCCGCAGGAATGAAGTTCGAAGTAAAGACCTCTCTTGTGGCAGGAATCAACAATCCGTTTCATATAAGGAAGAATCATTTCCCTGTGAGTTTCCACAGAGAAGAAGGTGGATTTCTGTGTGCCCCAGTCATCATGCCATAAAACCATATCGATGCCGTAGTATTTCTGTGCATATTCAATCATCTTATCATAGATGTTACACATCTGATCAAAAAAACGATGTACACCTTCCTGTTCATCCTCATCAATCAGTGCGATTGCGGCGTTTTCTACATCCATCAGGGAAATCAATCGTTCCCAGAGACAGGAGAGAAATGCGATCTGGCGCATATTATCGGTTTTCAGATATTCTGTATTGATCGCGGCACTTCCTTCCCAGTCAAGAGCATCCACGTCCGGCAGAGTGATATACTCTTCCCAGTTCTCCATGCTGGGAACCTTTGGTTCACCGGGATGTACAGTGGCACCGCCTGCTACAGGAACATATTCCCAGGGGAGACCAAACCAGCCTTCCTGGATCATGCTGTCATATTGGATTGGATTCTCTGCATCGTAAACGAGGTGGGTTGCAGCATTGTCTGGGAACATCCTCGGGCGAAATACATGGATATCCCAGCCGCGCATACCAAGAACCGGCATCCAGTAAGGTGTCTTCTCGTTGAACAGGAGTTCCAGATTTTCTCTTGGGGTGATTGGTCGATTAAATTCCGGGAGCTGAGGATCTCCCTTGCGAAGAGGAGCCTTGTACCCTTTGATTTCAAGTTCGGATGGATTGTATGCAGTTCTCATGGTGTTTCCTCCTGATTGAGCTTTCTTTCTGATTGAACTTTCTATTAAAAAGAATAGCACGGATGCTGCCTGAAAACATCGGCTGAGAAATCCAATCTTGTGTTTTCTCCTTTGTATCTTTCGTACAATGGGATGGAATGTTATACTGTGGTAAACAGATACAGAGTTCGGAGCAGGGATATGCATGCAACAAACAGTTCTGTGAGATTGAACATACGTACATAAAATGTAGTCTGCATGGGAAACGGAGGTCTATGATGGATATATCTCTTGAGATGATTCGTGATCAATGGATGCTGGATGGAACGGTATTGCACATCGTTAATGGAAAACATCGATTTTACAGGGAATTGAGAATGGCTGCATGCAGTGAAAATTCAGCGGAAACAAATAGAATAGAAACGGTTGAAGCTGTATTATTTATACAGCAATCCTGCAGTTGGGAATGCGATAACTCGATTCCGGAAAATTGTGCTGTTGTTACGTTGAAGGAGCCTGATGCCGAAGTGAGCGCCGAGCGGGAATATCTGTGGGTCGAAGGCACATCGGATCTGTATGCCGTTATGAATGAGCTTCTCTCCGTATTTTCCTATTACAACCGGATTGAGAGAGAACTGGAGCGATTCACCTACATGCAGCATGGTCTGCAGGAGATGATTGGATTGCTGAGCCGGGTCTGTGGAAATCCTGCCTATGTTACGGATGAGCACTTCCATGCGTTGGCGATGGAGCAGGCGAATCCGGATCTGTCTGTATACAGCATCAACTGGAAGAGAATTCGTGAGCATGGATACCTCCCCTTCCATGTGGTAGACTCTATTCTGCAAAATGAACAATGGATCGATCTCCGACGGTCTGAGAAACCGATTCTGACTGAGACAAAAGAATTCTCTGTTCCATTTGTTATCAGCAATCTGAGGAAAGAGGGGCGTGTCCGATGGCACCTCTTTATCTGTGAACTGGAGAAGTATATTACTCCGGCAGATCTGGATCTGATTGAAGCGGCAGGAACATACATTGAAAAATGTTTGCTCACAGGCTATTCCTATAAGGCAGCGGAAGGACATTATTACGATTATTTTCTCCGTGATGTGATGTCAGGCAATCTTTTGGGAAGTCAGTTGATCCAGGAGCAGCTGAAGCCGCTGGGCTGGACCTTTGAAGGCCTGTTCTGCGTTATGGAGCTGGAGAACAGGGAAGAGGATTCACTGTTCTTTGAACTGCTTTCGACACAAATGGAGAAGCTTGCAGGGGGCAAGAGTTTTCTTTACAGAGAAAAGGAAGATGTTCCCTATCGTTTCATGACGGTTTTCCAATTGCCGTCTCGTCAAGAGTATAGTCAGCTGCTGAAAAAGCTGGAGTCTGTACTTTCGATGATGAAGTGCAGAGGCGGCATCAGTGATCTTTATCGGAGATTCAATAAACTTTCTTCATATGAGAAACAAGCCGGAAGGGCGTTGGCTTCTTTGGTAAATGCTGACAGCAGCTGCTGTTTGAAAACCTTCCAATCAATAGTCTGGGAGGAACTGATGCAGGTGCAGGAGAAAGAGAACCTGGAGAGACTGGTGGATCCTCTGATTATCGAGATGATTGAGTATGATCAGCTGCATCACAGTGAATATGCGGAAACCATGCAGGTGTTTCTGGAGCAGGAACGAAATCTGATCAGAACATCGAAGCAGCTGCATATTCACAGGAATACGCTGGTGTACAGACTGGAAAAGATGAAAGAGCTGTTTGCAATCGAGCTCGACGACTGCGAATGCAGGGCGCGGTATATTCTGTCCTTCCAAATATATAATTATCAGAGGAGAATGAACGGATGAAAGGAGTGGATCATCAATGAATCGTAACAAAACAGCCGTTTTTTTCGCACTGCTGGCGGCAGCCCTTTATGCGATCAATGTACCCATGTCTAAAATCCTGCTGTCAGAGGTTTCTCCGACCATGCTGGCAGGATTTCTTTATTTTGGAGCCGGTGTGGGAATCGGAATATTGCTTCTGGTAAAAAAGAAACAGGGAAAGCTTGAACAGGAGCAGTGGCTGGAGAAAAAGGATTTTCCTTACACGGCGGCCATGGTTCTTCTGGATATTGCGGCACCGATATTTCTGATGTTCGGAATCGCCAATACTACATCGGCCAATGTTTCTCTGCTGAACAATTTTGAGATCGTGGCAACATCGGTCATTGCATTTGTGATTTTCAAAGAAAGAATCTCCCAACGATTGAGTTTTGGAATTCTCCTGGTGGTGCTCTCCAGTGTTATCCTTGGATTCGAGGGAGAAGGAACGTTCAGCTTTAACATCGGTTCTGTATTTGTGCTGGCTGCCTGCATCTGCTGGGGATTTGAAAATAACTGCACCAGAAGTATCAGTGAGAAAAGTTCTGAGCAGATTGTGCTGATCAAGGGGATTTTTTCGGGACTGGGCAGTATTGCTGTAGCGCTTGTAATCGGGGAAGCATTTCCGACGCTTCCGTATATGCTGTCAGTGATGCTTCTAGGATTTGTAGCTTACGGACTGAGCATTAATTTTTATATCATGGCGCAGAAAAGTCTTGGCGCTGCAAGGACCAGCGCCTTCTATTCCATCGCTCCGTTTCTGGGTGTGGGATTCAGCTTTTTGTTGCTGCAGGAACGACCGGCAATACAATTCTATATTGCCCTTATGATCATGCTTATCAGTACAGGAATCATGATAAAGGATACATTGGGAGCAGAGAAGCTTTACAGCGGATATCAGCATTCCCATGCACACCGGCATGGGGAACTGGTACACACTCATACGCACAGGCACCTGCTCTATAATCCGATGCATATACATAATCACAGTCATTAGTGGAACTCGGGGACGGTGCTGCCGTTCCGTACTGGAACAGCAGCACCGTCCCCGGGTTCCGCCTTTCCAAGCTCTTTGTTCTGTGCTTACAGGCTTCTGCCCTCAAATTCTACACGCCTCTTAATATCCTGCATCAATGTATCAAATTGCTCCAGATCCAGGGACTGTGCACCATCGCAGAGGGCTTTCGCCGGGTTGTTGTGTGTTTCGATCATTACTCCGTCAACGCCGACAGCAATAGCCGCCCGGGTCATAGGAGCAACAAGAGAGCGGATTCCGGCAGCGTGGCTGGGATCCACAATCACCGGAAGATGGGATTTTTCCTTCAGCAGTACAGCTCCTGCAAGATCCAGAGTATTCCGTGTTGCGGTCTCAAAGGTGCGGATGCCTCGTTCACAAAGAATTACCTGTTCATTACCGGAAGCCATGATATATTCTGCACTCATCAGAAACTCTTCCAGGGTATTGCATAGGCCTCTTTTCAGAAGTACAGGCTTTCCGATCTTTCCAACCTCTTTGAGAAGATCAAAATTCTGCATGTTTCTTGCACCAATCTGGATAATATCCACATCCTCAAAGAGAGGCAGCTGTGTCTGATTCATCACCTCGGAGATTAATGGCAGACCGGTTTGCTTTTTTGCATGGGAAAGAAGAGACAGACCTTCTGTGCCCAGCCCCTGAAAAGAATAGGGAGAGGTCCGCGGCTTGAAGGCTCCGCCACGGAAAACCTTTGCTCCGCTTTTCTTTACAGACTCTGCAACCAGCTGAATCTGCTCTTCGTTTTCCACACTGCAGGGACCTGCAATAACTGTAAATGCACCACCTCCAAACTGTGCATTACCGACACGGATTACAGTGTCGTCAGGATGTACAGTTCTTCCTGCTGCCTTATACTGTTCTGTCACTCTGCGTCCATAGGCAACAATTGGGTGCGTGGCAACAATGGTGTCCATGTCAACAGCTGCTGTATTTCCAAGAAGGCAGATTGCGGTATGCTCAGTTCCGGGGGCATAGATCGTGGAAAAACCAGCATCCTCAAACTCTTTTCGAAATGCAGTAACAGCTTCAATGCTGACTCCGTTTTCCAAAATAAAAACCATAAAATAATTCCTCTCATTTTTATAGTATTCAGATCATCAAAGATCTCTTTCATATTACCATAGATTTCCCGATAGGAATTCCCTAAATTCTTAAGAATGAGGTGATGTTCCACCGCATGCTCTTCGCAGGCATCATTAAATCCGCGGATTCTGCCGTAGCTGGAAATATCGGATGACTGGGATGGCGGAAGATAAACACCGACCGGATCCTGGGCATTTGCAGCCTCCTCCGCAACGGAAAATCTGGAAGGAGCCACTAAGCTTGTGCAATGGATGAGCGGAGTAGAGAGCGGCAAGCTTCTCTGGGAGAAGAGCAAGAGTTTCCCATCTACATACGAAGCCTTTGACAGTTTTACAGAGTTTGATGAAGATGAGAATTACAGAGCATTATATAACCAGCTGAGCAATTATGGTCATCCAAGATCGAAAAGTCCGGTATATCCACAGATCAGTTCCTCTGTACAGGAAGTACTGGAGAATGTGGTGTTGACCGGTAATGATGCACAGGAAGAACTGGAGAAAACTGTAGAAAGGATAAACGCAAAATTAAAGCGTTATAGTGTGGGATAATGAAAAAGAAATCAGAATCAATCATGGGCATGGCGTTCCTCGGACCTGCGCTTGTCCTCCTTACCATATTTTTGTTCCTGCCGATGATATTAACATAGTCTAGCAAGAATTCTCCCACTTCTGCAAGTGGCGAGATGAATTGCA
>JAUNAJ010000027.1 GCA_030527645.1 Lachnospiraceae bacterium
CATCCAAGGTAAAACAGGACTACGGTGTGCCGCTGATCACAGCAATGCCCTTTATCTCAGGAATCGGAGTAGAGAAGACAGAGAAAGCGATCCTGAAGGTACTGAAGGGAGAATGATGAGAAGAACGGCGGCTTCAGAGGCTGAAAGATCGGTTGCGGAGCAGTCGCCGGATCAATCAGAAATCAAATGCTTCTCCGGCACCTGGCAAAAATGGCTGAATCGCTGCGGCGGGACCGGAACAGAGATCATAGATCGTAGGTTTTGAAGTTACAGAAGAGTTGAAATACTGAAAAGGTTTGAGAAAGGCAGAGTGAATAAGATGAAACACCCGATGCAGGAAATGATGGACAGACGCAGAAATGGTGAACTGACAGGAATTCCTTCCTATTGTACAGCGAATGAGCTGGTACTGGAAGCCTGTCTGAAACGTGCCAGACTGATGGGAACTCCGGTTCTCATTGAGGCAACAGCTAATCAGGTAAATCAGTTCGGCGGTTATACAGGCATGAAGCCGGCAGATTATTATCAGCTGGTAATGAATATGGCAAAGGAAATCGGTGTTCCGGAGCATCAGGTAATTCTCGGAGGAGATCATCTTGGACCTCTGACCTGGCAGAATGATCCGGAGGAAGCCGCAATGGCAAAATCCGAAGAACTGGTATATCAGTATGTACTGGCCGGCTTCACAAAGATCCATCTGGATACCAGCATGAAGGTGGCAGATGATCCGGAGGGGATCCTTTCCACAGAAACCATTGCACGACGCGGCGTTCGCCTCTATAAGGTCTGCATGAAAGCATATGAGGAGCGTCTGAAGGAATATCCTGATTCCATGAGACCTGTGTTTATCATTGGATCAGAGGTTCCGATTCCGGGAGGCGCACAGGAGGAAGAGGATACACTGGCAGTAACAAAGCCCGAGGCATTTGAGGACACTGTGAATACCTATACAAAGGCATTTGCAGAAGCCGGTGTACCGGATGGAATGAAGGATGTCATCGCAGTTGTAGTTCAGCCAGGAGTTGAGTTCGGCGATGATCAGGTGTTCTATTATAACAGCGAGGCAGCCACAGATCTCTGTGCAAAACTGAAGGAATATCCGAATCTGATCTTCGAGGGGCATTCCACTGATTACCAGACAGCTGAGAGTCTCAGAGATATGGTTGTGGACGGCATTGCCATTCTGAAGGTTGGTCCTGCAGTGACCTATGGATTAAGAGAAGGGCTGTTTGCTCTGTCCATGATGGAGAAAGAGCTTGTTTCCGCAGGAAAGAGAGCAAGTCTGATTGAGACCATTGAGGAAGTCATGACCGCAGATCCGGGCAACTGGCAGAAGCATTATCACGGAAGCTTCAAGGAGCTGGGACTTGCAAGAAAATACAGCTATTCCGATCGTGTCCGCTATTACATGGGAGATCCGAAGATTAAAGCAGCAATTGAGCAGCTGTTTGCAAATCTGAGCGAGGAGAAGATCCCGATGAACATGCTTCATCAGTACATGCCGGTACAGTACCGGAAGGTATGCAAGGGTGAGCTGAAGCTGGATCCGAAGGAACTGGCTCTGGACGGTGCTGTTCAATTCATGGAGGATTACGAATACGCAGCACAGCAGAAAACAGAAGCACAGCTTGCAGAAGAGCAGCAGAATGCATCCTGAAAGTAAAATAGTCGTTCAACACTTGAACTTTAACTGCTAAGTAAGGGACGGCAGTGCGTATCACTATAGTGGTATGTACTGTCGTCCCTTTGCTGTATAACGGAACGACAGGATCGTCCCTGCGCATGGATGGGAGGTTCCCCGTGAACTGTAACCATTACAATGAAAAAATGAAGCTTTATCTATAAAAAAAGAGGAATTGTTGAGGATAACATATTATAATAGAAAAAACTGGATCTCTTGAATCCGTGACCTATAATTGATATATTCCGTCTTCCCGGGCGGAGAATTGGAGAAGCAATGAATGAAACGATGATTGGAAACGCACTGGAAATCGGCAAGTACATGCTGAAATCCGGCGGCGAGGTAAGCCGTGTGGAGGATACCATGAGCAGGATCCTCAGGGCATACGGTTTTGTAAGGGTGGATGTATTCACGATCACATCCCAGATCCAGATTACCGCAGAGGACTCCACCGGAAAGATTCACCATCAGTTCAGAAGAGTCTATCGCTGGGGAACAAATCTGGAGGAACTGGAGCGTCTGAATCAGATTTCCAGAACGATCTGTGCTGAAAAGCCTGATCCCGGTGAGATCCCTGCAATGATCCATGCACCGGACAGTGCAAAATGCAGGAAAGAGACAAAGGCAGACAAACTGACTGCATATGCAGGTGCGGTACTGGCCGCCAGCGGCTTTACTGTCTTTTTCGGAGGAGGAGCAGCTGATGCTGTGATTACTGCAGTACTGGCATTGCTGATCACCCGATTGAACCGTCATTCCAACTCAAGTATGGAAAGTCAGCTGCTGCTGTACTTCTTTTTCGCCATTGAAGCAGGATTTGCCGGTAGCTTTCTGGTCATGCTGGGCGATGCCGCAGGTCTGCCGATGGATCTGGATAAGATCCTGATCGGCTGTATCATGCTGACTATACCGGGTATCTCTATTACCTATTCCGTCAGAGACATGCTTCTCGGTGAGACCATCACGGGCTTGCTCCGGTTTGTGGAATCCCTTCTGATCGCTGCCAGCATCGCTGCAGGATATGTTCTGGCTTCATTCATTCTGGGAGGTGTTTGGTGATATGAGTCCTTCAGTTCAGATCGCATCAGCATTCGTGGGAACCCTTGGATTTGCAATGGTGTTTGGTGCAAAGAAAAAATACTGGCTGCTCATCGCCGTGGACGGTGCGCTGTCCTGGACGCTGTACCTTTGTCTCTGCAATTTTATGAGCAGCTTCTTCGCAAATCTGATCACTGCCGCCTTCTGCAGTCTGTATGCACACATTGCAGCAAGGATCGTGAAAGCCCCCACAACCTGTCTGCTCATGCCGGCAACTGTGCCCATGATACCGGGAGGAAGCCTGTACTATACGATGTTTTATGCCTTAAGAGGCGATATGGAGGAGTTTCAGATTTATCTGAAGAACACTGCCAAAACAATTTTCGCCATGGCCATTGGATTTGCCTTGATTTCTCTGTTTTTCAGAATCCGAGAGCTTGAAAGGATCGGGCGGGACTGAAAAGACAGATACATTCTAACAAGTTCATTCCTGAATAGCCGCTTCTTACCCTGATCCAGGTGTTTTGCTGTGTCGGTACAGTATATGGTAAGTATATGGTTAGGAAAATCATACAACAATATGCTTGTTTGTCTGCACAAACTATAAAATAGGATGGTAAAACAGAGAAAAAATATAAAAACAAACAACAATTAAAGGAAAATAATTATAATTGACTTACTGTTGTTCTTTACTGTACAATAATTTCATAGTCAAGGTAATTCAGACGAATACAATGCTGCTGTCAATGGGCTGCTGACCCGGTTCCACGAGCAGCATAATAATTGTTTTCTCTGGATAGAAATGTTTGAAGGTATATATACAGAGAGGAGAAATACTATGATTAACTGGAAAAAAGTAGGACTGTTTGCAGGCGGAACCTTATTTGGATCTGCGGGATTCAAGATCCTGTCCAGCGACGACGCAAAGCATTTTTATACAAACTGTGTTGCTGCCGTGCTTCGCGGTAAAAAGTGCGTGATGGATACTGTGGATTCTGTACAGGAGAACTGTGATGATATCCTGTCCGATGCAAAGGCGATCAACGAGGAGCGTGCTGCAAAGAAGGCAGCAGCAGAATTTGAGGATGCAGCAGAGGACGTAGTTGAGGATACTGCTGAAGAAGCAGCAGATGCAGAGGAAGCAGCAGAATAATAGCAGAGGATTCAGATGCTGGGGGAGGTACTGTGGAATGTACAGTACCTCTTTTACTTACTGCTCACACTCGCAGAGCGTCTGATCTCAGTGGAAGTCCAGTCTTCCGCTGAGAACAATCATTCGGAAGCAGGTAAAGTATATGAAATTCAAAATATTACATGAAAATAAAACCCGGATGAGATTTCACGTGATCGGACCGGATATGACCAGTAAACAGGCAGACATTCTTGCCTGGCATCTGCAGTCTCTTGCAGGAGTTTCTAAGGTCAAGGTTCATGAGCGGATCAACAATGCCACAATCGAATACATGGGGGACAGGCAGGCTGTGATCGACAGTCTGAGAAACTTCCGTTTTGAGAAAGCGGAGGTGCCCACCGGTATTGTTGAGAATTCCGGAAGAGAGCTGGCTAACACCTACAAGGAAAAGATTGTGAACATGATCGTTTTCCACTATGCAAGAAAGTGGTTTCTTCCTTATCCTCTCCGCTATGGATACACCATCTGGAGAGCTGCCGGCTATGTCTGGAAGGGACTGAAATCTCTGGCTAAGAGAAAACTGGAGGTATCTGTGCTGGATGCCACGGCGATCACTGTATCCATCCTGCGCAGTGATATTAATACCGCATCCACTACCATGTTCATGCTGGGAATCGGCGAACTGCTGGAGGATTGGACCCATAAGAAATCGGTAGCAGATCTGGCACGAACCATGTCTTTGAATGTAAGCAGCGTCTGGCTGCAGACAGAGGGCGGTCAGGTGCAGGTGCCGGTAAACCGGATCCAGAAGGATGACAGGATCGTTGTTCATGCGGGCAATGTGATCCCCTTTGACGGAATCGCATCAGCCGGAGAGGCGATGGTGAATCAGGCCTCACTGACCGGTGAATCGGTGGCCGTTCGCAAGGCTGTGGAGTCAGCCGTATATGCAGGAACCACCATCGAGGAGGGCGAGCTGACGATCCGGGTGACCAGTGTAGGCGGCTCCAGCCGATACGAGAAGATCGTTGCCATGATCGAGGATACGGAGAAACTGAAATCCAGCGTAGAGAGCCAGGCAGAGCATCTGGCGGATCGTCTTGTGCCCTACTGCCTTGGCGGAACAGCATTGACCTATCTGCTGACAGGAAATGCGGTGAAGGCACTGGCGGTTCTTATGGTTGATTATTCCTGTGCCCTGAAGCTGGCTATGCCGGTGACTGTCCTGTCCTCCATTCGTGAGGCAAGTGACAGCCGGATCACGGTCAAGGGCGGCAAGTATCTGGAGGCGGTGGCTGAGGCGGATACCATTGTATTCGATAAGACCGGAACTCTGACAAAGGCACAGCCTACAGTTGCGCAGGTGGTTTCCTTTAATGGAGAGTCCGAGGACAGTCTGCTGCGGGTTGCAGCCTGCCTGGAGGAGCATTTCCCCCATTCCATGGCAAAGGCGGTCGTGCAGAAGGCCAAGGAAAGAAATCTTGTGCACGATGAGATGCACAGCAAGGTTGAGTATATTGTTGCCCACGGGATTGCTTCCAGGATCGATGATTCTAAAGTAATCGTGGGAAGCGCACACTTCGTATTCGAGGATGAGCACTGTGTGATCCCTGAGGATAAGAGGGAGCTGTTCGATTCCCTTCCTGAAGAATACTCCCACCTGTATATGGCAGTGGATGGTGTGCTCTCAGCAGTGATCTGTGTTGCCGATCCTCTGAGAGAAGAGGCAAAGGGGGTTGTGAAACGACTGCAGGATCTCGGGCTGAAGGTTGTCATGATGACAGGAGACAGCGATCGGACAGCAAAGGCAATCGCGGCGCAGCTGCAGCTGGATGAATATTATTCGGAGGTGCTTCCTGAGGATAAGGCAGGCTTCGTTGAGAGGGAGAAGGCTGCAGGTAGAAAGGTGCTCATGATCGGAGACGGTATCAACGATTCACCGGCACTTTCTGCAGCGGATGCAGGAATCGCCATTAGCGACGGAGCAGAGCTTGCAAGGGAGATTGCCGATATCACCATCGGCGCAGAGGATCTCCGGGAGATCGTACTGTTAAAGATGCTCAGCGACGCCCTGATGAAGAGGATCCATTCCAACTATCGGAAAATTATCGGATTCAATACACTTCTGATTGCCCTTGGAATCGGCGGAGTGATCCAGCCCACCACATCAGCTTTACTGCATAATACATCCACGCTGCTGATCGGTATGGAGGGTATGACAAATCTGCTGGATGAGAAAAAGATTCTCGGGGATGCATAATGGTCGGAATCAGGCTCGCAGAGTATAGGATACTTGCTGTTGAAGAAAGTGTCATACTCTGAATCAGAAAAATGGAGGTAGAAACAATGCTGAAAAAACACAAATTCTGGGCGATTGTCATGGTGATCGGTGCGGTTATGTGCTGCTGGACCGGACATAAGATGACAAAATAACAGGTTACCGTTTATGAGATGCAGGAGAGCACTATGAAATATATCAGACAATTCAGTATCATTCTTCTGTTGTCCTTCCTTGGGGAACTGATCCATTATCTGATTCCTCTTCCTATACCGGCAAGTGTTTATGGCCTGGTCCTGATGCTTACCGCTCTGTGCAGCGGTGTACTGAAGGTGCATCAGGTTAAGGAAACTTCAAAATTTTTAATTGATATCATGCCTGTCATGTTTATTCCGGCAGGAGCAGGACTTCTTACATCCTGGGAGGTGCTCCGCCCGGTGGCGGTGCCTGTGATTGCTATTACCTGTATCACAACAGTTCTGGTGATGGCGGCTTCCGGTTTGACTGCCCAGAGCGTGATCCGCTTCGGAAGGAGAAAGAAAAAATGAAGGAATTTGTTACGGAATCCGTATTTTTCGGGGCATTTCTCAGCCTCCTTGCCTACGAAGCGGGACTTCGGATCAAAAGAAAACTGAAGCTGGATATCTTCAATCCGCTGCTGATCGCCATTGCGCTGGTGATTCTGTTTCTTGCGGTACTGGATATTCCCTTCGAAGAGTATGAAAAAGGGGGGAAATATATCAGTTATCTGCTGACGCCGGCGACGGTCTGCCTGGCTGTTCCGCTGTATGAAAAGCTGGAGCTTCTGAAGTGGAACTGGAAAGCGATTGCTGCCGGTATTCTGGCAGGTGTACTGACCAGTCTGGTCAGTGTGCTGGTGCTGTCCGTGCTGTTTGGCTTAAGCCATGAGCTGTATGTGACATTGCTGCCTAAATCCATTACTACTGCCATCGGCATGGGTGTATCAGAGGAACTGGGAGGTATCGTGACGATCACCGTAGCGGTGATCCTGATCACGGGAGTATTAGGTAATGTGTTTGCAGAAATGATCTGCAGGCTGTTCCGGATCACAGACCCTATCGCAAAAGGGCTGGCGATCGGTACAGCTTCCCATGCAGTCGGAACATCCAAGGCAATGGAAATCGGCGAAGTGGAGGGGGCAATGAGCAGCCTTGCCATTGCAGTGGCCGGTATCTTGACAGTGGTCGGTGCGTCTCTGTTCGCAGGATTGCTGTAAATTGGAACGGGGGGACGGAGGAAGTGTTCCAAAATGGAACACTTCCTCCGTCCCCCCGTTCCACTATCCGAAATAGAATTTTGGATCGAGCAGCTGCTCAGCAGCAATAGAGCACGATGCACGAGGTATTCCAAGTTTGCAATTGTTCTTTGCGTTAGTTTCTGCTAATCTGTATGATGACAGGAAATTGCACTTGACGTTCAATTCAAACTGCGCTTCGCGAGACCTGGAGCCGGACACATAGTTCCGGTGGATCTGCATGCGCACCGACCGGAGTCATTTGCTTAACTGAAGCCCTGTCTCTGATAAATAAAGAATACTGAGGAGAACAACAGCAATATGAAGAAAGCGCTGACAATCGCCGGCATCACCGTTCAGCCGGGAGAAAAGGTAAAGCATACATATACAATTCCGGATGCCAATGGGATGACGCTGCCGGTGGTAATCATCAATGGTGCGGAGGATGGAAAGGTATTCCTTGCTTCGGCAGGAATCCACGGTGCAGAATACCCGGGGATCCAGGCATGCATTGAGCTGGCAGAGGAGCTGGATCCGAACCGGATCAGAGGTGCAGTTATTCTGATCCCGGTGGTAAATCTGTCCGGTTTCTATGGAAGAAAGCCCTACATCTGTCCGGCCGATGAGGAGCAGAAGAATCTGAACCGCGTATTTCCCGGCAGTCCGGATGGGACGAATGCAGAGAAGCTGGCATATTTTATGACAGAGGAAATCATTCGCCAATGTGATTTCCATGTGGATCTGCACAGCGGTGATATGGTGGAATCGCTGGAGGAGTTCTGCGCAGTTGCGAATACACAGGATCCGGAGCTTCGTGCATATATTACAGAGGCGGCAAAGCATACATCCTTTTCCCACCGGATCCAGTCCGGGGGACAGCGGGAGGTTTACAACAGAACAGCCAACGGTCTGGGAATTCCGGCAATGTTGTTTGAGAGAGGCGGCGGCGGACGAGTGGTTCCGGAAGAAATCACAAGAAATAAGACCGATCTTGTCAGCCTGATGCAGTTTCTTGAGATCCTGCCGGGAACGCCCATTGACAGCTCTGACCGTCAGATCTACTATCCGGTACATCGTTGGATTGAGGCGGTGGAATCCGGCTGCTGTTACAGCTATGTTAAGGTCGGGGATGAGATCCGCAAAGGGCAGCTGCTCTGTGAGATCCGTGATCCCTTCGGAAATCTGCTCCAGTCTGTCACTGCAGAATGTGACGGAAGAGTAAAAATCCTGAATAACTGTCTGGGAATCGCAGCGGGAGATGATCTGATCATGTACGGAAGTACAAGAGAGGAACAGTAACGTATAACAAATTAGAATGCATATGAAAACATTTTGGACTTGACATTTCATAAAAACATCATTAGAATAGTGAAGAATTCATTAAGTAAACCTAAACATCGTCTGGAATTACATACAAAATGTATTTTTAGACGATGTTATTCGGTTGTGTGTAACTAATACTATCATAAGCTAAGAGGAGAAATAGTATGAAAATGAAAAAAGCACTTGCACTGGGACTCAGTACTGCAATGGCAGCCGGAATGCTGGCAGGATGTGGTTCCTCAGACAGCAGCTCCGCTTCATCTGCAGCAGCAGAGACAGCAGCTGAATCAACTGAGGCAGCAGCAGAAACTACAGCATCAGGCGATGAGAAGGTTCTGAACTTCGGATGCCAGATGTACTCTGACGGTAATATCGATCCGCTTCATGATACCAACGGAGCTTGGAATCTGATGCGTTATGGAATTGGTGAGTGTCTGTTTAAATTCGATGACAGCATGAATCCCCAGCCCTGGCTTGCAGAGGATGCAACTACAGAGGATAACATTACCTGGGTTGTTCAGCTGAAAGAGGGAATCAAGTTCTCAGACGGATGCGACATGACTGCAACAAAGGTTGCACAGTCTCTGCAGACAATGCTGGATCGTGGTCCGGACGGATCCTCTACACCGGAGAGATTTTTGCCTTATGAGACCGAGATTACAGCTGATGATGATGCTAATACTGTAACAATCGTTCTGCCGAGTGCTAACTTCAACCTGAAGGGTAATCTCTGCTATCCTGTAGCTGCAATCGTAGATGTGGATGATACAGAGGATTATATGTCAGGAACTATCGGAACAGGTCCTTACATGGTAGAGAATTTTGAGGATCAGGTTGGATATACCATGGTCGCTAATGAGAACTACTATGAAGAAGTTCCGTATGATAAGGTAGAGATCATCTACATGGGCGATGCTTCCGCAAAGGCTATGGCACTGCAGAGCGGTCAGGTAGATCTGGTTGAGAATATCACAAACGTATCCGATCTTCAGAAACTGGAGGAGGATGAGAATTATACTGTAGATATTGCATCCGGTGTACGCTGCGGCTTTGCATGGATGAACTTCAATGGTGTTCTCGGCAATGATACTCTTCGTCAGGCAATTCTGATGGGCATTGACTACCAGACAATCTGTGAGTCCAACACCATTGGCGGACTGTACACAGCAGGCTTCTCTGTTCTTCCGTCTACTCTGGATTACGGATATGACAATCTGACCAATCCTTATGAGTATGATCCGGAAGGTGCTGCAAAGCTGCTGGACGATGCTGATATCGTTGATACAGACGGAGACGGAATCCGTGAGCTGGATGGTGAGAATATCAATCTGACAGCCGTTTCCTATGAGAACCGTCTTCTGAATGACTTTATGGATGCACAGACCCAGTATCTGACCGATCTCGGAATTGGAATTACACCTTCATACGGATCCTCTGATGATCAGTGGTCTTCTCTGGTTGCCGGAGAGTACGATTTCAACCAGAACAACTGGACAACTGTTGGAAACGGTGATCCGACAGAGTATCTGTCTAACTGGTACAGCAAGGCTGCTTCCAACTACTGCGGTTATGAATCTGAGGATTATGACAAGGCTTATGAAGCACTGATGGAGGAGTCTGATTTAGAGAAACGTGCAGAACTGATTCAGGAGATGCAGCAGATCCTGGTAGATGATGCAGCAGTTCTGGTAGACGGCTACTACAACAGTTCTATGATCAGCTCTAACAAAGTTGCAAACGCACATATCCACACTGCTGATTATTACTGGATCACAACCGAGATTACACCTGCTGAGTAATAAGGTGATAGATCCGGAATCCCGGGGACTTCCGATCAGTTGAAAAATTATGCAGCTGAGCAGCTGCATCTAATATGAAACGTTGCGAAGGGATACAGGGAACTGTATCCTTTTGCATCGTTATACATGCACCTGAAGATCAAATAGAAAGAGAGGGCGAACGTGAGTAAGAAACAAGTAATATCCAGATTGCTTCAGATCGTAGTCGTATTGCTCGGAATCAGCTTCATCACCTTTCTTCTGACTTATATATCGCCCGGTGATCCGGTCAGACATATGCTGACTGCCTCCGGAACGATGCCGTCAGAGGAGCTGATCCAGAGCATCAGAGAAGAGATGGGATTAAATGATCCTGTGATCGTACAGTATTTCAGATGGCTGGGCAACTGTCTTCACGGAGATTTCGGTGAATCCTACACACTTGGAAAACCTGTCGTAACACTGGTAGCTGCCCGTCTGTGGCCGACCTTAAGACTGACCATCATGTCCACCGTACTGCTGATCATCATTGCAGTTCCGCTTGGAGTGCTTTCTGCAGTATATAAGAATACCTGGATCGATTATCTTGTAAGAGGACTTACTTTCTTTGGCGTATCTCTGCCAAACTTCTGGGTAGGACTTCTGCTGATGCTGGTGTTCTGTGTAAAGCTGAATCTGCTTCCGGTTGTTTCCTCCTCGGGAGATTTTAAAAGTATGATTCTTCCGGCGGTCACACTGGCGATCGCCATGTCATCGAAATACACCAGACAGGTTCGTACCGCAGTTCTGGATGAGCTTACCTCTGATTACGTCATCGGTGCAGAGGCTCGCGGTGTAAAGTTCAGCAAGATTCTGTGGCGCCACGTATTCCCGAACTCCCTGCTTCCGATCATTACCATGCTGGGAATGTCCATCGGATCCCTGCTGGGTGGTACCTCTGTAGTAGAAGTAATCTTCTCCTATCCCGGACTTGGTAATCTGGCGGTTACAGCAATTACCTCCTGCGACTATTATCTGATTCAGGGCTATGTACTCTGGATCTCCATTACATATATGCTGATCAATCTGATCGTAGATTTCTCTTATTATCTGGTTGATCCCCGTATGAGACTGAAGAGGTGACAGGTATGAAGAAACAGAATTTCTTTCTTAGGAATAAGCAGTTTACAATATTTTTGATTCTTGCCTGTCTGATCATTCTGGCTGCAATCTTTGCTCCGTTTATTACTCATGGTATTGATCCGACAGAAGGTAACCTGAAGGATGCGATCATGCCCCCGAGCGGTGAGCATATCTTCGGAACAGACAAGCTGGGACGTGATATCTTTGCCCGTGTAATTTACGGAGCAAGAACGTCGCTGACCGCCACCTTCAGCCTTGTAATGCTGATCTTCTTTGTGGGCGGTATGCTGGGTATTATTGCAGGATACTTCGGCGGAATCGTGGATACAGTGATCATGCGTATCGCTGATATGATGCTTGCTTTCCCGGGTCTGGTACTGGCTCTTGCTGTTGCCGGTGTTATGGGCGCCAATATGAGAAATGCGGTTATCGCGATTGCTCTTGTAAGCTGGACAAAGTATGCCCGACTTTCCCGAAGCCTTGTATTGAAGATCAGAAACAGAGATTATGTATCGGCAGCGATCGTAACCGGTTCCAAAACACCTTACATGATCTGGCGCTACATGATTCCCAATGCAATACCTACACTGATCATCACTGCAGCAACTGACATCGGTGGTATGATGCTGGAGCTGGCAGCCCTGTCCTTTCTGGGATTTGGTGCGGTTCCGCCTACACCGGAATGGGGTCTTATGCTGAGTGAGGGACGCGCCTACATGCAGTCTGCACCCTGGCTGATGATCTTCCCCGGACTTGCGATCTTTGTCACAGTCGTTGTGTTCAATATGCTGGGTGACAGTGTCCGGGATATTCTTGACCCGAAGAACGAATAAGGAGGAGATAAGGAATGGCATTATTAGAATTACAGCATACAGATATCTCCTATGGATCCAGCCTGACCGTGAAGGATTTCAATCTGACAATGGAGCAGGGTGAGATCGTCAGCATTGTCGGCGAATCCGGCTCCGGAAAAACAACGGTGATCCGTGCGGTGCTGGGCCTTCTTCCCGGCGGCGGAAAGGTATCCGGCGGCGATATTCTGTTCGAGGGAGAGTCCCTGCTGAAAAAATCAAGGGATGACATGAGGAAGCTTCGAGGCTCCGCCATCTCAATGATCTTCCAGGATTCCGGTGCGATGATGAACCCCACCAGAAAGATTGGAAGTACATTTGTAGAGTATATTCTGACACATGAAAAAATTTCCAAAAAGGATGCCTGGTCTAAGGGCGTGGAGATGCTGGAGCGTATGCGTCTTCCCGATGGGGAAAATGTTATGAAGAGCTATCCCTTCCAGCTGTCCGGCGGTATGCGCCAGCGTGTGGGAATTGCCATGAGCATGACCTATCAGCCGAAGCTGCTGCTGGCAGATGAGCCTACCAGTGCGCTGGATGTAACCACTCAGGCACAGATCATCCGCCAGTTCATGGAACTGCGGGAGGAATACGGCACAAGCATTATCATTGTTACCCATAACCTGGGTGTTGCTTCCTACATGGCTGACCATCTTGTGGTAATGAAGAACGGCGTTGTGGAAGACCGTGGTGACAGGGAGTATATGCTCCATCAGTCTCAGCATCCGTATACGAAAACACTGCTGGATGCAGTTCCGTCTCTGGGAGGTGAACGGTATGTTTGATGAAAATGAACTGATTCTGGAAACGAAGCATGTCACCAGGAGATTTACTGCTTCAAACGGCAAGGAGTTTGCAGCGTGCAACGATATCAATCTGCAGTTTTATAAGGGAAAGACCCTTGGTCTGGTCGGAGAGTCCGGCTGCGGAAAGACAACCTTCATGAGACTGCTGGTTTCACTGGACACCCCTTCAGAGGGAGAGATCCTGTTCCGGGGAACGGATATTACAAAACTGAAGGGAGAAAAGCTGCGCCGTCACAGACAGAATGTGCAGATGGTCTTCCAGGATCCCAGCGGTTCCTTCAATCCGAAGATGCGGATCCGGGATATTGTCTGTGAGCCGCTGCTGAACTTTGGCCGGATCAAAAAAAGTGAGACAGACAAGGTGGCAAGAGAACTGCTGGAGATGGTAGATCTTCCCGGGGATTTTGCGGACCGTTTTCCTCACAACATGTCCGGCGGTCAGAGACAGCGTGTTGCGATTGCAAGAGCTCTTGCACTGGAGCCGGAGATCGTTATTATGGATGAGGCCACCAGTGCGCTGGATGTATCTGTTCAGAAGACGATCATCGATCTGATCGTAAAGCTTCAGAAGGAGAAGAATATTACCATCGGATTCATCTGCCATGACCTGGGACTGATCCAGTCCTTCGCTCACCAGGTGGCGGTTATGTATCTGGGAAATATCGTGGAGATCATTCCTGCAGAGGATATTTCCGAGCACGCCGCACATCCCTACACAAAGGCTCTTCTTGGCGCTGTGTTTGATCTGAACATGGACTTCTCCAAAAAGATTGAGAGCATTGAGAGTGAGGTGCCAAGCCCCATCGATGCACCGGCCGGCTGTCCCTTCTGTGACCGCTGCGATCAGTGCATGCCGATCTGCAGGGAGAAAAGACCGGTTCTGGTGTCTGTAGGAGAGGATCATCAGGCAGCCTGCCATCTCTATTCCTGAAATTCGAATTGAAAGTGAAAAGGATCATCACATGAACAGCAAACAGAAAAAATTATTAACTCGAATTATTATTTCAGCCATCTTCTTCGTGCCGCTGTACCTGATCTCAGAGGAAATCGTTCACGTAGAGATGCCAAAGATTGCTTTGATCATACTTTTCCTGATTCCATATCTTACGGTAGGATATGATATCCTTCGCAAGGCATTTCTCGGAATCAAGAACGGACAGGTGTTTGATGAAAACTTCCTTATGACCATCGCCACCATCGGTGCCATCGTATTGGGAGAGTACGGTGAAGGTGTTGCCGTAATGCTTCTGTATCAGGTAGGTGAGCTCTTCCAAAGCTATGCTGTAGGAAAGAGCCGCCGCAATATCTCCGAACTGATGGATATCCGTCCTGATTATGCCAATATCGAGGTAGACGGACAGATCGAGCAGGTGGATCCGGATGAGGTGGAGGTTGGCTCCATCATCGTAGTAAAACCGGGTGAGAAGGTTCCGCTGGATGGTGTGATCGTTGGCGGAAAGTCTGCTCTGAATACCAGTGCATTGACCGGAGAGAGCAAGCCGGTGGATGTGGAAGAGGGATATACCGTACTCAGCGGCTCCATTAATATGACCGGTGTGCTGCAGGTTCGTACTACCGCTGAATTTGAGGAATCTACAGCATCCAAGATTCTGGATCTGGTAGAGAATGCCGCATCCAGAAAATCTAAATCTGAGAATTTTATTTCCAAATTTGCCCGTGTATACACGCCCATCGTTGTATATCTTGCGCTGGCGCTTGCCATTCTTCCGCCGCTCTTTATCATGGTTACAAAGATCGGTATCGGAGGCTATGCAACAACAGGTGCCATCTGGGCAGACTGGATCCTCCGTGCCTGCACCTTCCTTGTAATCAGCTGCCCCTGCGCAGTCGTTATTTCCATTCCGCTGAGCTTTTTCGCCGGAATCGGCGGCGCAAGCAATGCTGGTGTACTGGTAAAGGGCTCCAACTACCTGGAGACACTTTCCGAGGTGCGGGTCATCGCTTTTGATAAGACCGGAACGATCACAAAGGGTAACTTCGAGGTGACAGCGATCCACCATAATCCGATCGAGGAAAAACAGCTCCTGGAGTATGCAGCTCTGGCAGAGTGCCATTCCTCACATCCTATCAGCCTCAGCCTTCAGAAGGCTTACGGAAACAAGCTGGATCCTGCAAGAGTATCTGATCTGCAGGAAATCAGCGGCCACGGAATTCAGGCAAAGGTGGACGGTCATGATGTGGCTGTTGGCAATGAAAAAATGATGAAACGCGTGGGTGTTGAGGCGAGACCCTGCCATCATGTGGGAACCATCATTCATGTGGCACTGGACGGAGCCTATGCCGGACATATCGTCATTTCCGATGAGCTGAAGCCGAATGCGAAGGAGGCTATGAGACAGCTGAAGAAGGCGGGCATTGAGAAAACGGTTATGCTGACCGGTGATGCAAAGGCAGTTGCAGAGAAGGTTGCTGCAGAGGTTGGTCTGACAGATTTCCGGGCAGAGCTTCTTCCGGCCGATAAGGTAAGTGCTGTAGAGGGACTGCTGAAGGAATGCACCGGCAGCAAACGTCTTGCCTTTGTAGGAGACGGTATCAACGATGCCCCCGTACTTTCCCGTGCAGACATAGGTATTGCTATGGGAGCACTTGGATCAGATGCGGCCATTGAGGCAGCCGATATTGTTCTGATGGACGACGATCCGCTAAAGATCGCCAAGGCCATTAAGATTTCCAGAAAGTGTCTGCGAATCGTAAAACAGAACATCACATTTGCACTGGGAGTCAAGATCCTCTGTCTGCTCCTTGCAGCAATCGGTATCGCAAACATGTGGGTTGCCATCATTGCCGATGTAGGTGTTATGATCCTGGCAGTGCTCAATGCAATCCGTTGTCTGTTTGTGAAAAATCTGTAATATTGCAGATGCAGAATTAATCTGGATCGATCCATGGATCCTGCATTTATAGAAGGATCGCTTGAATCGATGCATGAAATTTTTGGCTTATAGTTTTTGTACAAAGTCTATCAGAAAGCATGCTGGAAATGCAGGAACAATTGGCGTGATGATACGCAGGATTGTTCCTGCATTTTTTGCCTTCGTATAAAACGAGGCACAGGAAAGCAGGAAACCTGAAAAGATCAGCGGGACATCTCCTGAGTCATGAAAGTGAATAATTGATGACAAATCAGCGCTTCGGGGATATAATACTATCTAGATAACTCAAAAAACAGTAGGCAGATGTGCCTGTATATACGTGCAGCAGAGGTAAAGTATATGAGTGTAGCTATAATCACTGATACAAACAGTGGAATGACGGCAGCAGAGGCGGAATCCTTTGGAATCCATCTGATCCCTATGCCCTTTCTCATCAACGATGAGGATTATCTGGAGGGTGTGAATCTTACCCATAAAGAGTTTTACGAGAAGCTGGAGCAGGATGCTGAGGTTTCTACCTCCCAGCCAACTCCCGGATCTATTATTGATCTGTGGGAGGAACTGCTGAAGGTGCATGAGCAGCTGGTGTATATTCCCATGTCCAGCGGACTCAGCAAATCCTATGAGACAGCAGCCATGCTGGCGGCTTCCGAGTATGAAGGCAAGGTATTCGTTGTTAATAACAGAAGAATTGAGCCAACCCAGTTCCGTTCTGCCATCGAGGCAAAGCAGCTGGCAGATCAGGGGCTCGATGCAGGAAAGATCAAGGAGATCCTTGAGAGGGAGAGTCTCGAGGCAACGATCTATATCATGGTAGATACTCTGAAATACCTGAAAAAGGGCGGTCGTGTCACTGCAGCTGGTGCTGCCATCGGTACCGTTCTTAATCTGAAGCCCGTGCTTACGATTCAGGGCGATAAGCTGGATGCCTGTGCAAAAGCAAGAGGAATCAAGAATGCAAAGAAGGTCATGCTGGAGCATACACGCAAGGATCTGACAGAGAGATTTCAGGCGCCGCTGGAAAGCGGAAGAATGCATCTCTTTGCAGTTACCTCCTATGTGCCGGATGATGTAAAGCATGCCTGGACAGAAGAGGTGCAGGCAGCCTTCCCGGAAATTCAGGTAGAGGAGAGGGAGCTTGCATTGAGCGTATCCTGTCATATCGGACCCGGAGCTCTGGCTATTGCTGCCTGCCGGATTCCGGAAGAAGTGGAAGTTGTAAGATAGAGGAATCCTGCTATAGAATTTTCTGCAGCGTCTGCAGAAGCAGGACATACAAATTGAATGCAGATAAGCAATCCCCCGTTATCCCCGCATACGTCTCTAAGACACCGAGATGTAGGCAGGGGTAACGGGGGATGCTTATGTCAGCAGGAGTAAAAGCCTCTCCTGACAAGCTGCGAAGCAGCCTGCATTCATGAGCATGCAGCAAAACGGAATGCGAATGTCCGCTTTGCCGGAAACAGTCAGGAACAGCCCTGTCGTACTCGATTGATTCCGTGCGGCAGCGCTGTTTGCCGTCGGAAGTTGGTCAGCATTTGTTCAGCGGTATACAGGATTTGTTCAGAAATCGGGTTTGATGCATATACATTCCGGATAGTAAACTAACAAAGGATTGTGCGTTACATTTTTTTATTCCCATTCATACAGAGTACTGCCCTGAGTGAGGCGGGAATAAACTGTGATTGTTCAGAGTCATACGAATGAAGCCTCTCAACAGTGACAGTAATCATATCATTCTGCATTCGCAGAGAGTATCCCCTGATAAATCAATATATTACAAACATCTGCGGCCGTGAGGAACCACAGGCACAATTCATCTGAACGGCCGCAAAAGAAGGAGGCGGCCATGAAATCTGCTGTTTTTGAAGAGAAACTTATACATACTCTAATAGCGAGATCGGAGGAAGAACTCTGCATATCCGGGGACTGGATCCCGGTGAACAATCAGCCCCGTGTACGAGTGCTGAAGCTGCAGAAGGAGGACTGCCGGCTGATGCCGCTGGTGTATCCTAGGGACTATGAGGAGCGGTTTGAGGAAGGAGAGACAGTGGAGACTCTTGCTGATGAGATTCTCAGCAATATACAGAAAGCTCAGGAGCTGCCTGGAATACCGCTTGATTTTTTTGAGGATTATCAGGCTGTACGGGAAAGAATCTATTGCAAAGTGATAAGCGCGGATAAGAATAGAGAACTCCTGAATTGTGTTCCCTGTGAATATCACGAAGATCTTGCAATTGTTTATTATTTTGAATTTCCGAAGGATACAATGGAGGGAGCAACGATCCTGATCAGAAATGAGCATCTGGAGCTGTGGGACTGCAGTGCAGAGGAAATCAGCAGCAAGGCATGGAGAAACACGCTGGCTGTTAAGAAGACCAGATTTATGAAGCTTAGTCAGGTTCTTGCCGGATTCGGATTGGAGGAGACAGAGGAAATGGAACAGAATCCGCTCTATATGCTGTCCAATGAGGATGGAAGCTTCGGAGCAGCTGTCGCATTTTATCCTGGAGTGCTTGCAAAGTGTGCCCTGCAGTTAGGCTCCAACCTGATCCTGCTGCCCTGCAGTATTCACGAGTGGCTGCTGATTCCCTCCGGTGCAGCAGAGGCTTCTAAAAGAGCAGAAGAACTTCGCTGCATGGTCCGGGATATCAACAGAACACAGGTGGCGGAGAAGGAGGTTCTCTCTGATGAGGTTTACTATTACGATCTGGAGACGGATCAGATTCGGGTTCTGTAGTTGTTATAGTTCATGAGTAACCTGTAATTGTAATTTGACTTTTGTATGGTCCTGTGCTATCATATCTCTGTTGTTTAGAAATGGTCTGAACATAGTTGCGTTTGTAGCTCAGGGGATAGAGCAACGGTTTCCGGTACCGTGTGTCGGGGGTTCGAATCCCTCCAGACGCGGATTTAGAAAAGGCTGTCCCGACAGGGACAGCCTTTTCAATTGGCGCGAACAACGAGCCGTGCGGACATGCCTGCATGTCCATAAGGCGACTGTCGCGACAGCTTGAGAAGCTCGCAGCGCGTGCTTCTCAAAGTTTACGCGAACAACGAGCCGTGCGGACATGCCTGCATGTCCATAAGGCGACTGTCGCGACAGCTTGAGAAGCTCGCAGCGCGTGCTTCTCAAAGTTTACGCGAACAACGAGCCGTGCGGGCATGCCTGCATGTCCATAAGGCGACTGTCGCGGCAGCTTGAGAAACACGTAAAACGTGCTTCTCATAGTTTGCAGAGAGGAGAACGGAATGGAAGAACAAAAAGACAGAATGGACGAATATTCGGAAGAGTCAAAAGATAGAATGGATGAATATTTGGAAGAGCCGGAGGATAGAATGGATGAATATCCGGAAGCACCCAGAAGACGGAGAACACCAAAAAAACCGGAGCACCCTATCAGAGAGTGGATCTCCGATTATCTTCGATATTTTATACTGTTCGGGGGAATCCTGCTGATCCTTCTGATCACGGTTGCAGCAGTGCGCCTGATTACAGGCAGAAACAGCAGCAGTACACCAGCAGCAGAAACCGGTTCTGTATCTGCAGCTTCTTCTTTAACGGAGGATACAGACAACAGCAGTGCTGCCGCTGATGATGAAAGTGAAGATTCTGAAGAGAATTCTGAAACAGAGTCTCAGGAAGCCATTGCAGACGAGGAAGATGCTTCTGAGGAATCAGTCTCCTCTGTTATGACTGAAGAATCCGCTGACAGTGAGATAACGACACTGATATCAGCATATTTTGCCGGCTTAGCAGCAAGAGATCCGGAAGCAGTCAGAGCCTGCGTCGATACCCTTTCAGAGGAGGATGCACAGCAGGTGGCTGAAAACTCACAGATCACCTCATATACAGATGTACAGGTCTATACCTTCGATGGAATCGATGCATCCTCCAAGACAGCATTCGTTTCCTACAGCTATACCGTGAACGGGTCCGATGCAGTTATTCCTGCATTGACGCAGTTTTATGCCTACGATACCGGAAACGGAGACTGGAGACTGGCATCCGATCCGTCAGAGGAAGCAGTGCAGCAGCGGATCCAGGAACTGGTACAGACTGAATCGGTTCAGAATCTGATCATTCAGATCCAGGTACAGTACGATCAGGTGCTGGCTGAGCATCCGGAATTGCAGTAAAATACGTTACTGTTCCCGTGAACAGCCATATTCGGAATTTGAGCAAAAGCAACATAGAATCAGGTGACCTTGAACAGTTTCCTGGTTACAGAGATATGAGTAAAGCCGTCTTGAGCAGAACAACTGTATTGAGACGGCTCTATTCTTATTTTAGTCGGAGCTATGCAGGTTCGTCGGATCTGTGCGTCCTCCGCCAGGTTTCGCAAAGTCGACTTGAACAGCAGCAGTCGGTTTCAACTGATTTCCGGTTCGTGATGGGATTCCCGAACGAGAATGGGATATAGGAGTATGGAAGACAATGAGGATCAATAAATATCTTAGTGAATGCGGTGTCTGCTCCAGACGGGAGGCAGACCGGCTGGTGGAGAAGGGACTTGTGGAGATCAACGGGATTAAGGCCGAGTCCGGTGCCCAGGCAGAGGACGGGGATCTGGTAACCGTAAAGGGCAGGCCGGTTTCCAGAAAGACGGAGAAAACCTACCTGAAACTGTACAAGCCAAGAGGAATCGTGTGTACCTCGGACAGGCGTGAAAAAAATAATCTGATGGACTATCTGAAGTATCCGGAACGGATCACCTATGCCGGAAGACTGGACAGGGATTCGGAAGGGCTGCTGATCCTGACAGATGACGGAGATCTGATCAATGCCATGATGCGGGCGAGAGAGCATCATGAGAAGGAATATCTTGTAACGGTAGATCGTCCGATCGATCAGGCGTTTATGGAGCGGATCTGTTCGGGAGTGTATCTGGAAGAACTGGATGTAACGACCCGTCCCTGCAGAGCTGAGCAGCTGAGTGATACAAAATTCCGTATCATCCTTACACAGGGACTGAACCGGCAGATCCGGCGCATGTGCCGGGCCTGCGGACGAAGCGTAAAGACGCTGAAGAGGATCCGGGTGGTGAATATTGAGCTGGATGGACTGAAGAGCGGGCAGTGCCTGCCTCTGACAGAGGAAGAGAAAAAAGAATTATTCAGAAGGGTGCAGGTAAAGAGGAATGGATGAAAAGAAGAGAATACAGGAGCTGGTTGAACGGTTAAATCAGGCATCCAGAGCCTACTACGCAGAAGACAGAGAAATCATGAGCAATCTGGAATACGATGCTCTTTATGAGGAACTGGAATCTCTGGAGAAAAAAACAGGCATGGTCATGGCAAACTCCCCCACTGTCAATGTGGGCTATGAGGCGGTAGAGGAGCTTCCGAAGGAGCAGCATGAAGCAGCCATGCTTTCACTGGATAAAACAAAGGACAGAGAGGTGCTCCGAGCCTTTATCGGGAACCAAAAGACACTTCTTTCCTGGAAGCTGGACGGTCTCACTATCGTACTTACCTACCGGGAGGGAGTCCTTTCCAAGGCCGTGACCAGAGGCAGCGGACTGGTGGGAGAAGTAGTGACCAACAATGCCCGTGTGTTTGAGAACCTTCCTGTGAAGATTCCCTTTCAGGGAGAGCTGATCCTCCGGGGAGAAGCAATCATTACCTATTCAGATTTTGAGAAGATCAATGAACGAATAGAGGATGTGGATGCGAAATACAAAAATCCAAGAAATCTCTGCAGCGGATCTGTCCGTCAGCTGAACAATCAGATCACAGCAGAGCGCCATGTAAAGTTTTTTGCCTTTTCCCTTGTGAAAGCAGATGGGGAGGAGTTCGAGAATTCAAGAGAAAAGCAGATGAAATGGCTGAAGGAACAGGGCTTTGCCTGCGTGGAATACCGCGCTGTAACATCCGGAACTCTGGATGAGGCAATGGACTATTTCAGCACTGCCGTACAGACCAATGATTTCCCTTCGGACGGTCTCGTGGCTCTCTACGATGACATAGCCTACGGAGAGTCGTTGGGAACAACAGCAAAGTTCCCGAGAAATGCCTTTGCCTTCAAATGGGCGGATGAAACAAGGGAAACCCGTCTGCTGGAGATCGAGTGGAGTCCCTCCCGCACGGGACTGATCAATCCGGTGGCCATATTCGAGCCTGTGGAGCTGGAGGGTACGACCGTTTCCAGAGCAAGTGTGCACAATCTCAGCATCATGAAGGACCTGGAGCTGGGAATCGGGGACGAGATCCTCGTGTACAAGGCAAATATGATCATTCCTCAGATTGCCGAGAACAATACAAGGAGCAGCAGACTGGAGATTCCATCGACCTGCCCTGCCTGCGGCGGACCGACAGAGATCCGATCGGAGAATGATGCAGAGACCCTGCATTGCGTAAATCCTGACTGCCCTGCAAAGACGATAAAGGCATTTTCCCTGTTCGTCAGCAGGGATGCACTGAATATCGACGGCGTATCAGAAAACACGCTGGAAAAATTTATTGCAAAAGGATTGCTTCATGATTTTTCAGATCTGTATCGTCTGGAGGAGCATAGAGAGACGATTCTGTCCCTGGAGGGATTCAAGGAGAAATCCTGTGAAAATATTCTGGAGAGTATCAGAAGAAGCAGTACGACCACACCGGAGAGAGTGCTGTATGCACTGGGAATTCCGGGAATCGGAGTGACCACTGCGAAACAGATCTGCAAAGCAGGCGGCGGAGACCTGGATGCCATCAGCAGAATGACAGCGGAAGAGCTGACAGAGATCGAGGGAATCGGTGCGGTTCTTGCTGCAGGCTTTGCAGACTGGTGGAAGCAGGATAAAAACAGACAGGTATACGATCGGCTGAAGGAAGTTCTCAACATTGAAAAAAGAGAGACGGATACAAACGATGAGACAAAGGTATTGCAGGATCAGGTATTCGTTATCACCGGCAGTGTGCATCATTTTGCCAATCGAAATGCGCTGAAGGCAAGGATTGAAGAACTGGGCGGAAAGGTAACAGGAAGTGTTTCTGCAAAGACCACCTATCTGATCAACAACGATGTGACATCCACATCCTCAAAAAACAAAAAGGCACGGGAACTGAATATTCCGATTCTTTCGGAGGAAGATTTTCTGAAACTGGTGGAAGAGCGGCAGTAAACGTGATATAATGTGCTGAAATTGACAAAAAAGTAACTATTACAGCTTGCAGCTGATCAGAAGAGCTGCATTGTATATGCTTTGATAACGTAACAGGAGGTGTTGTCTATGCCTATCAGAGTGCAGAATGATTTACCGGCAAAAGAGATTTTAGAGAAGGAAAATATCTTTGTCATGGACGAGATCCGTGCCGTTCACCAGGATATCCGTCCGCTGGAGATCCTGATCCTGAATCTCATGCCTAAAAAAGAAGATACAGAGCTGCAGATCCTTCGTCTGCTTTCCAATACGCCGCTGCAGGTAAATGTGACATTTATGATGGTGTCCACCCATAAATCAAAGAATACGTCTGTGAGCCATCTGAATAAATTCTATGAATATTTCGATGATGTAAAGGACCGCTATTTTGACGGTATGATCATTACAGGAGCTCCGATCGAGTTCTATGATTTTGAAGATGTCGACTTCTGGCAGGAGCTGACCATGATCATGGACTGGGGAGAGAAGCATGTTACCTCCACCATGTACCAGTGCTGGGGCGCGCAGGCAGCTCTGTATTATTTCTATGGAATCAAAAAGCATATCCTGCCTGAAAAGCTTTCCGGTCTGTTCTGGCATAAGGTAAATGACAGGAAGATTCCACTGGTTCGAGGCTTTGACGATTTATTCCTTGCACCTCATTCCCGTCATACAGAGGTGAATCTGGAGGAGATCAAGGCATCCGGAAAGGTAACAGTGCTGGCGGAATCCGAGAAAGCAGGCTTCCTGCTTGGAATGTCCGATGAGGGACGAAAGGTCTTTATCCAGGGACATCCGGAGTATGACCGGGTAACACTGGACGGTGAATACAGACGGGATACGGAGAAGGGAATGGATAATATTTCTCTGCCGGAAAACTATTATCCCGATAATAATCCGGAGAATCGTCCCCCGCTGATGTGGAGGGCACATTCCGCAAACTTCTATCTGAACTGGCTGAACTATTATGTATACCAGATCACTCCCTATGATATGTATGGAATTCCGGATCAGTATCATGAGCAGAATCATTGACAGATCCTGTGAACAGCCTGCTTTACTGTTCACGGGGCATCAGGAGATACGCATGCCGGCTCGTTAACTGAAACGCATACCATTGACGAAATAAATTTCGGAAGGATGCTTCTTTCCTGAATGCTCAAATCGTGGTAGGATATAAGTGTACATGATTTTATGAATGATCTGATGTATAATAGAGATTCACAGACAGAAGTGTTCTGAACAGCGGTGTAGAATTTTTTCTGATGGATCGAGAAAAGGAAAAATCCGCTATAGAGGTAGGAAGAGTGGCAGATAAAACAGAGTCAAGAGAGATTATTAACGAGGTGCTGGTGCATCTTTTTAATGAAATAATGAAATTGGAAGAGCGCGCCATCATTACCGAGGAATTCAGTGATATTTCCAATAATGATATGCATGTAATTGAAGCAGTGGGATTGAAGGGCAACAATATGACCACCATTGCCAATAAGCTGAATATTACAGTAGGCTCTCTGACTACCGCCATGAATGCTCTGGTGAAAAAACATTATGTGGAGAGAAATCGCAGTTCCAAGGATCGCCGGATCGTTAACATCACGTTGACGGAAAAGGGTCTGGCAGCCTACTATCATCATGCCAGATTCCATGAGCAGATGACCGATGCCATGATGCAAAAGCTTTCAGAAGAGCAGGTGCAGGTGCTTGCAGGCGCACTGGATGATCTGTCAGATTTTTTCAGAAGTTATGCGGAAAAATAAAACCCAGGACCGGAAGGACAGCTTGTCTTCCCGGTCTTTTCTGTAGATTGGATAAGAATTTTGAGTCGAATGTCCGTATGTGCTGATATGCAGATACGGTGGACTTCATTGTACAGACTGAAACGAGAAAAGAGTCCGATGGATAATTGTAAGGAAAGGAATACATATAATGGCAGAAAAGACCAGTAAGATCGATAAAGAAAAATCCTCCTGTCCGGTGCAGCGCCGCTGCGGAGGCTGTCAGTATCTGGGGATGACGAATAAAGAACAGCTGAAGAAAAAGGAACAGGCAGTGAAGGGACTTCTGAAGGGGATCTGTCCTGTGGAACCAATCATTGGAATGGAACACCCCTGGGGCTATCGGAATAAGGTGCATGCCGCTTTCGGGTATGTGAAGGGAAATATTATCTCAGGAACCTATGAAGAGAGCAGCCACCGGATCGTTCCCATTGAGAATTGTCTGATCGAGGATGACAGGGCGGATGAGATCATTCGGACGATCCGAAGCCTTTTGAAATCCTTTAAAGTTCGGATTTACAACGAGACGAACGGATTTGGGCTGCTGCGCCGCGTGTTGATCCGCCGCGGGTTTGCCACCGGTCAGGTTCTTGTGGTGCTTGTGTGTACCTCTCCGGTGTTTCCCTCTAAAAATAATTTTGTGAAGGCACTTCGGAAGGAGCATCCGGAAATTTCTTCTGTAGTATTGAATGTAAATGATAAGTTTACCAGTATGATCCTGGGGGATCGGAATATTACACTGTACGGAAAGGGGTATATCGAGGATGTGCTCTGCGGAAAGACTTTTCGGATCTCTCCCTCCTCCTTCTATCAGGTCAATCCGGTCCAGACCGAAAAGCTGTATCAGAAGGCAATCGAACTGGCAGGTCTTACGGGAAGTGAGAAAATTATCGATGCCTACTGCGGAATCGGTACCATCGGACAGATCGCATCCGGTCATGCAGGCGAGGTGATCGGTGTAGAGCTGAATAAGGCTGCCGTGGCTGATGCAAGAACGAATGCAAAAATCAATGGAGTAAAGAATGCCCGGTACGTGGCAGCAGATGCTGGTGCCTTCATGGTGCAGATGGCTGAAAAAGGCGAGCATGCAGATGTTCTGTTTATGGATCCGCCAAGAGCCGGAAGTGACCTGCCCTTTATCCAGTCTGCCGTAAAGCTTCAGCCGGATCGAATCGTGTATATTTCCTGCAATCCAGAAACTCTGGCGCGAGATCTGAAGATTTTTAAGAAGAAAGGGTATCAGGCAGTGAAGGCAGTTCCGGTGGATCTGTTTCCATGGACTTCGCATGT
>JAUNAJ010000041.1 GCA_030527645.1 Lachnospiraceae bacterium
TTGCGCGAACAACGAGCCATGCGGACATGCTTGCATGTCCATATGGCGACTGTCGTGACAACTGAGAAACTCGCAAAGCGTGTTTCTCAAGTTGTGCAGATGTGACTGTCGCATCAGTTTGAGGAAAAAAGAATGATCATAGCTATTGATGTGGGAAATACCAATATTACAGTTGGATGTATTGAAAAAAAGGGGATTGTATTTGTGGAACGTCTTTCCTCTAACCGGCACAGGACGGAGATGGAGTATGCCATCAGTTTCAAAAGCATTCTGGATCTTCACAGAGTTTCTCCGGAGCAGATTGAAGGAGGTATCATCGCCTCTGTGGCGCCGGAGCTGACCGATGTGCTCCGGGGTGCGCTGCAGAAGTTTTCCATTGAGCGGATTCTGGTGGTAGGACCCGGCGTGAAGACAGGAATGAATATCCTGATTGATAACCCCGGGCAGCTGGGCAGTGATCTGCTGGTGGATGCAGTAGCGGCAGCAGCAGAATACCCGCTTCCTGCAATTATTGTAGATATGGGTACGGCCACGACCCTGTGTGTGGTCAACGAAAAAAAACAGTACATCGGAGGAGTCGTACTGCCGGGCGTCCGGTGTGCACTGGATTCACTGGTCAGCACCACCTCGCTTCTCCCGCAGATTTCTCTGGAAGCGCCGAAAACTGTAATCGGGAAAAATACGATCGATGCAATGAAAAGCGGAGTTATTTTTGGGAATGCCGCTGCAATCGACAATATGGTGCTCCGTATTGAGCGGGAGCTTGGCAGAAAATGCCATGTAGTTGCTACAGGAGGTCTGGCTCCGGCTGTAATTCCCTACTGTGACCATGACATAGCCATAGACAAGGATCTGCTGCTGAAGGGTCTGAAGATCATCTATGACAAAAATCGCTGACAGGAGGAGACAGGTATGAGATGTCCGTTTTGTAATCAGATTAATTCCCGGGTTGTGGATTCACGTCCTGTGGAGGAGAGCAATGCCATCCGTAGAAGAAGAATGTGCGATTCCTGCGGAAAGCGCTTTACCACCTATGAAAAAGTAGAGATGATTCCGGTCATGGTGATCAAGAAGGATAACAACAGAGAGCAGTTTGAACGCAGTAAAATACAGGCAGGAATTCTTCGGGCCTGCCACAAACGGCCCGTTTCACTGCTGGAAGTGACCGGTGTAGTGGATCAGATTGAGAATGAGGTGTATGCGAGAGAAGAGAAGGAGATCTCCAGCAATGAGATTGGTGAGATGGTCATGACGAAGCTGAAGGATCTCGATCCGGTTGCATATGTCCGGTTTGCCTCAGTATATCGGGAATTTAAGGATGTGAATACATTTATGGATGAATTGAAAAAATTTCTGCAGTAATGTGCAGCTTGTAATAAGGGGAGAGACGTGAAAAAAACAAACAGGAAAGGCCTGCTCTGTCTGCTTCTGATCGTTCTGCAGCTGGTGACCGGAACGGAAATCGTATCAGCGAAAAATGCAAGCGGGGCAGCAGCCTTCGACAATCTTACATGGGAAAAGATCCTGGAAAAAAATGTCACAAGCAAAAATGGTGTGGTACAGGCGATCTGTGCCACGGATCAGTATATTATCTGTCTGGAAAATTCCGGAGACAGTTCGGATGATAACGATATAGCATATGCCTATTATAAAAATTCAGTGGACGAAAACGGAAATCCGGTAGAACAGTACTCACTGGCCTTTACGAATGATCAGTGGGACTGGGAGCATTGCAATGGCATGTGCTACAATGCCGATGCGGATGAGATCTATGTAGCGTTATATACCAATCAGGACGAAAATTCCAGAGGATGCATCTATGTGATGGACCCTCACACGCTGGATTTCAAGCGAAGCATTAAAATCGCAGATTATTATAATATTCTCGGGATCGGCTATTATGCCAAGAAGGGGATCTATATGATCCAGGCGAACGAAGAAGGTGACTATGCCATCAAGATCCTGGACGGAAATTTTGAAAAAATCGCAGATTTCGGAGCAGGAGACCTTGGTCTGGGAAGTAATTCACAGGATATGTGTGTCTGCGGTGATTATATTATGAATTTTCCCCTTACCTTCGATCAGGAAGGTGTAGGAAGCTACATGAATGTCTATGCCATTGATTACGGTACGGAAACCTCGCCTGATGACTATCCGATTCAGTTCAGACTTCTGAAGGAAGTGCAGATGAATCTGGATACCGCCGGATATAAAAAGATGGAGCCGGAATCTATCTGTGAAGTAGAGGATGGTGTATTTATTGCTGTGATTCACGCTGTTGACAGTAAGAATAAAAGAAAATATCTCTGGTACAAAATGGAGCTTGACGGCTATTATTACGATGTGGATACAGACTGCATCAATGGAACCATATCAGCATCCGATGAAATTCTTCAGGGCGGCAGCTATACCGTAAGCTATAAGCCGAATGAGGGCTATCAGTTCGGATCCATTCTAGTGGACGGGATAGCCGTCGATCCGGAGGAATACCCTTCATCCTACACATTTTCTGCTATTTCGGAGGATCATAAGATCTCCGTGGAATATGTCGAAAAAGAGGCGGCTGCAGATGCGGGAGGAACGGTGGATTCCGGGGGCAGCGGATCCGGACAGGATACAGGTATTTCATCAGAAGGGGTTGGATCGGTTCAGGCAGGGGGGTGGTCTTTCCTGCAGCAGTGGAAATTGCCGCTGGCCGTACTCGGGGCAGTATTGCTGCTTCTGCTGGCGGGCTGGAGATACAGAAAGCATCTTCTGATCCAGAGGAGAAAAAAATATCTTTCCAAAAGGATTCGACGAGAAAAAGAGAAATTAGCAAGGCAGGCATATCAGAAAGAAACAGAGGATTTTTCTGAGCATGCTGATTTAGATACACTTCTTCGGGAGATCGAAAAGTTAGAAAAGGGGGAGTAACCCATGTACAGCAGCGCATTCTGCAAGGTGTATAATGAATTTGGCTGGAATTATTTTCCTGAGGCATTCGGTGAGCAGCTGATGATCTATCTGAAGCAGCACGCCGTCACTGTGAGGAACAGTCTGGATCTGGCTTGCGGTCCCGGGGTTCTTTGCGAACTTCTGAAACGGCACGGGATCGCATCGGCAGGTATGGATTTCTCCGAGGGCATGATTGCGATTGCACGGGAAAGAGATCCGGAGATCCCTTATGAAGTGGCGGATATGATCACCTATCGTCCGGAGCAGTCCTTTGATCTGGTCACCTGCACGGGAGATGCCATGAACCATATCACCGACCTTAAGGATGTAGATCGGATCTTTCAGAATGTGTACGGCTATTTGAATCCGGAAGGCCTGTTTGTATTTGATATTCTGGATGATAATGAGGTGGCACTGGGGGATCCCATTGATCTGGTGTGGGATGAATCCGTCACAGCGCAGTTTATGATCACTCAGAACAGTAACGGGATCATTACCCTGCAGGTAACAGTTTTCGAAGAGGGGATAGAGGTTTTCCGGGAAAAAATTACGGAGATCGTGCACGACCGGTTCGCGATTTGCGAACTGCTTCGAAACAATGGATTTCGGATTCTGCGCTGTGATCGAAAGCTGCTGGAGGACCAGGCATCAGAGGGAATGAAATGGTTTGTGATCGCACAGAAACCGGGAAGTGCAGGCTGATGGACAGAGAAAAGAAGACCGAAAAAAACAGAGAGAAATATAAAAAGCAGCGCAGAAAGCTTCAGAAACGCTGGGTGCGTGCAAAGGAGCGGTATGAGGAGCGAAAAGACTTGCAGACGGCTCAGGCTGCGTATTCCGGTGAGAGGATCCGAGGCTGGAGTTCTCTTGATAATACGGCTCATATTTTTCCTGTAGTTGCGGGAGAAGGGATGGCCAACGTGTTTCGGTATTCCTTCTGTATGAGCGAGGTCATCAGTCCGATTGCTCTGAATAAGGCAATTCGTCAGGTACTTCCGTACTTTCCAACCTTTCATTCGAGATTGCGAAGAGGGTTTTTCTGGTATTATTTTGAAGAAAACAGAAAACCTTTTCCGAGAGTAAAAGAGGAGAAGGATATTCCCTGCCGTTTTTTTGCTCCGAATACGAACAACGATTATCTGTTTCGAGTCTGCTATTACAAGAATAAGATCAATTTTGAGATCTACCATGCGCTGGCAGACGGCAGCGGGGCGTATCAGTTTACCACGGAGGTGATCTATCATTATCTGCGGATTCTGCATCCTGAATTAAAGCAGTTCGGTGATGGAATTGATCCCTCTACTTCACTGAACGCAGAGGATTCGTATCTGAAGTATTACAAAAACAGCAAAAAGAAGTCCTATAACAAGCAGCCGGCTTACCTTCTGGAGGGAGAGAGACTGCCCTTTCATATGACCGGGCTGATTCATGGAAGAATGCCCATTGATCAGGTGAAAGCAGCTGCGCATCGATACGGAGCAAGTATCAACGAGTATCTGACGGCTGCATTTATCTACAGTATATATACAGAAAGCATGCAGAGACAGCCCAGGAAAGAGCCTGTAGCAATCGCAGTTCCGGTGAATCTTCGGCCGTATTACAATTCCGACACGATCCGAAATTTCTTTGTAATGGTTTCTGCAAGATTTACAGCAGTGAATGAGCAGCATACCTTTCAGGACGTAATTGCAGCGGTGCAGCAGACTCTGAAAGAGCAGATGACAAAGGAAAATCTGGAGAGTATCTTTTCGTATGCTGTGGGAAATGAGAAAAATCCGATGCTTCGGGCGATGCCTCAGATCATCAAACAGCCGGTCATGCGTATGATCTATAATGCGGCTTCGAGAAATACAACAGCTACCATGAGCAATATCGGTGTGTTCCGGGTTCGGCAGGAGTATGCACCGTATATTAAGGATTTTTTTGCATTTCTCTCCCGATCCTACGGACAGGAACTGAAAGGAGTAACCTGTACCTTTAACGGCGTGCTGACCATCACCTTCAGCTCAACATTGAAGGAGCCTGCTGTCCAGCGTGGTTTTTTTCGACTTATGGCAGAGGAAGGAATCGAAGTGTCCATCGACACGAATGATGTTTACCGGAAGGAGTACTGATCAATGGCAAAATGTACATCTTGTCGGATTACAGTAAGGGATGATACGGAATTCTGCCCTCTCTGCGGTACCCCGCTGGAGAAGGATGGAACAGAGCCAAAGCCCTCGATGTATCCAAACCTGATTTTGAAGGAGAAGAAGATACTTCGAATTACCCAGATGATTCTCCTGTTCGGCTGTATGCTGGAGCTGCTTCTGGTTATTATCAATCTTGTCTGGACCCCGGATTTTCTTTGGTGTGTTATATCCGGAACAGCAATTCTCTATCTATGCCTTGTTCTGTATACCACGTCCATCACTTATCTGGCGCTGCGGAGCAGATTCCTTTATTTGAGCCTTGGCTTGATCCTTGTGGGGATATCCGTGGATGCGGCAACCGGCTTTCACGGCTGGGCACTTTCTGTGGCACTGCCAATACAGATTCTGTTCATGAATGTTGTTGTGCTCGTACTGTATCTCCAGCAGAAAAGAGAGTTCCAACAGTATTTGTGGATGAGCTTTTTGAATCTGCTGCTTTGCGGAATTGCGCTGATTGCCTATCTGATGGGATATCGAATCTTTTTTGGATTGATGCTGATTGCATTTCCGGTTACAGGAGTAATACTTGCAGTCATTATGATTCTGGAGGGACGGGAAACCCCGGAAGAGTTGAAACGAAGATTTCATCCATAGGGTAAAAGCACATCTGTGGACGTTTTCTTTGCATGCATGACAGTAAAAGGGCTGTGTACCGAAAAACTCGGTACACAGCCCTTTTTGTGGTGCGCCTGGCGGCGCACGTTTCTAATGGGTGAAAGTCCCGAATCCGCCCGGTAG
>JAUNAJ010000042.1 GCA_030527645.1 Lachnospiraceae bacterium
TCGTCATCAACCATATCACATTTGTTCATGAATACTACGATGTAAGGTACACCTACCTGACGAGACAGAAGGATGTGCTCTTTTGTCTGAGCCATAACACCGTCAGTAGCAGCTACTACAAGGATAGCACCGTCCATCTGAGCAGCACCTGTGATCATGTTCTTTACATAGTCAGCATGTCCTGGGCAGTCAACGTGTGCATAGTGACGGTTCTCTGTCTGATACTCAACGTGTGCAGTAGAGATTGTGATTCCACGCTCTCTCTCTTCCGGAGCTTTATCGATGTTCTCGAAATCTACTTTCGCGTTTCCCTCTACTCTCTCAGACAGTACTTTTGTGATAGCTGCTGTCAGAGTAGTTTTACCATGGTCAACGTGTCCGATGGTTCCGATGTTACAGTGCTTTTTGCTTCTGTCAAATTTTGCTTTTGCCATTTCTTAAAATTCCTCCTGTGAATACTTGACCTTTCAGGTCTTTTTAAGAATATTCAGGGTTCCCCCCGATGCATCGCTTTTTAAACCTGCTAACTTGGATTATATTGCATTTTCCCCGTCATTGCAAGTAAAAAAATGCGTGAAACACGTGAAGGTGTTTCAATCGTTACCGTTCACAAAGTGAACGGTAACTTTGAAGTATTATTTTTTATCGTTAAGAACCTTCTCCTGTACGGATTTCGGAACCTGCTCGTATCTCTCGAAGAACATAGAGTAGTTACCGCGACCCTGTGTTCTGGAACGAAGATCTGTAGCATATCCGAACATCTCTGCCAGCGGAACAAATCCACGGATCATCTTTCCGCCGCCGATATCATCCATACCCTCGATACGACCACGACGGGAGTTGATATCACCGATAACATCACCCATGTAATCCTCAGGTGTGGAAACCTCTACCTTCATGATCGGCTCGAGAAGTACAGGATTTGCTTTATGCATAGCATCCTTGAATGCCAGAGATCCGGCAATGTGGAATGCCATCTCGGAAGAGTCGACCTCATGGTAGGATCCGTCGTAGCAGTTAGCATGCACGCCAACCACCTGGAATCCGCCCAGAATACCGGCCTTCATAGCCTCCTCGATACCTTCGCCTACTGCAGGGATGTACTCCTTCGGAATAGCACCGCCCACAACAGTGGATTCAAACTTGTATGTCTCCTCTGCGTTGGCATCCATCGGCTCAAATTTAACTTTACAGTGACCGTACTGTCCACGTCCACCGGACTGTTTTGCATATTTACTGTCAACGTCAACAGCTTTTGTGAAGGTCTCTTTGTAAGCTACCTGAGGTGCACCTACGTTTGCCTCTACCTTGAACTCACGAAGAAGACGGTCTACGATAATATCCAGATGCAGCTCACCCATACCTGCGATGATGGTCTGTCCTGTCTCCTGGTCTGTATGTGCACGGAAAGTTGGATCCTCCTCTGCAAGTTTTGCAAGAGCTTCACCAAGCTTGCCCTGTCCTGCTTTTGTCTTAGGCTCGATTGCCAGCTCGATAACAGGCTCCGGGAACTCCATGGACTCCAGGATTACCGGATGCTGATCATCACAGATCGTATCTCCTGTTGTGGAGAACTTGAATCCGATTGCTGCTGCGATATCTCCGGAGTATACCTTATCCAGCTCGGCACGCTTGTTTGCATGCATCTGAAGGATACGTCCGATACGCTCTTTTTTGTCCTTTGTTGCATTCAGAACATAGGATCCGGAGTTGCAGGTTCCTGAGTATACACGGAAGTATGCCAGCTTACCTACGAACGGGTCTGTCATGATCTTGAATACAAGAGCAGAGAACGGCTCTTCATCAGAAGAGTGTCTCACTGTAGGTGTTCCGTCCGGCTCAGTTCCCTCGATTGCCGGGATATCTGTTGGTGCAGGCATGTAATCCAGGACTGCATCCAGAAGCTTCTGAACACCTTTGTTTCTATATGCGGAACCGCAGCATACAGGAATTGCTGTACACTCGCAGGTACCCTTACGCAGAGCAGCCTTCAGCTCCTCTACAGACGGAACATCATCCTCCAGATAACGCATCATCAGCTCGTCATCCAGCTCGCAGATCTTCTCGATCAGCTCTGTACGATACAGCTCTGCATCATCCGCCATATCCTCCGGGATATCTGTGATGGTAACATCCTCGCCCTTATCATCGTTGTAGATATAAGCCTTCATCTCGAACAGATCAATGATTCCAACGAAGGAATCCTCTGCTCCGATAGGAAGCTGAAGAACGATTGCATTCTTTCCGAGACGAGTCTTGATCTGCTCAACTGCTCCGTAGAAGTTTGCTCCCAGGATATCCATCTTGTTGATGAATGCCATACGGGGAACGTTGTAGGTATCAGCCTGACGCCATACATTCTCGGACTGAGGCTCAACACCGCCCTTTGCGCAGAATACGCCGACAGCACCGTCGAGTACACGAAGAGAACGCTCTACCTCTACGGTAAAGTCAACGTGTCCGGGAGTATCGATGATGTTGATACGATGCTCCAGAGCGCCCTTCTGGGGTTTCATATTCTCGGTATGAGTCCAGTGACAGGTTGTAGCAGCGGATGTGATTGTGATACCACGCTCCTGCTCCTGCTCCATCCAGTCCATGGTAGCTGTACCTTCATGAGTATCTCCAATTTTGTAGTTAACACCGGTATAATACAGGATACGCTCTGTCAGAGTTGTCTTTCCTGCATCGATATGAGCCATGATACCAATGTTTCTGGTTCTCTCTAATGGATATTCTCTTCCAGCCAAAGTTCGATCCTCCTAATTAGAATCTGTAATGAGCAAATGCCTTATTAGCCTCTGCCATCTTATGCATGTCTTCTTTTCTCTTAACGGAAGCGCCTGTGTTGTTCATAGCATCCAGCAGTTCGTTAGCCAGTCTGTCTACCATTGTCTTTTCGCCTCTCTTGCGTGCGAACATGGTCAGCCAGCGAAGACCAAGTGCCTGACGTCTGTCAGGTCTTACCTCGATCGGCACCTGATAGGTAGCACCACCGATACGTCTTGCCTTAACCTCAAGTACAGGCATGATGTTGTTCATTGCTTCCTCGAAAACCTCAAGTGCAGGTTTTCCTGATTTCTCTTCTACTTTAGCGAATGCGCCGTAAACGATCTTCTGAGCAACTCCTCTTTTTCCATCAAGCATGATGTTGTTGATCAGTTTGGTTACAACTTTGCTGTTGTAGATCGGATCCGCTAAAACGTCTCTTTTCTGAGTATGTCCTTTACGTGGCACGATACTTCCCTCCTTAATCATATGGATTAGATCTTAGGTACTCACACTGCTATGGTGTCTCATGTGTCTGCACCGGTAAATCCTCTATCACCCACAGCCGTACAGGTTGGAATAACCGATATTGCAATCACCATATTTGTGATACAAAAATTACTAATCTGTTTTCAGTTCAAATTGACCGTCAGCAGTCAATTATTTTTTAGCTTTCGGTCTCTTAGCTCCGTATTTGGAACGAGCCTGTTTTCTGTTAGCAACTCCTGCTGTATCGAGAGTACCACGGATAATGTGATATCTTGTACCCGGCAGGTCCTTAACTCTACCGCCGCGGATCAGAACAACGCTATGCTCCTGCAGGTTGTGTCCCTCACCCGGGATGTAGGATGTAACCTCAATTCCGTTGGAAAGACGAACTCTGGCGATCTTTCTCAGAGCGGAGTTTGGTTTTTTCGGTGTAGCAGTTTTTACAGCGGTACAAACACCACGTTTCTGCGGTGAAGACATATCGCTTGATTTCTTTTTCAGAGAGTTAAAGCTCTTCTGAAGAGCCGGTGCAGTGGATTTCTTTACAGAAGTCTCACGGCCTTTTCTAACTAACTGGTTAAATGTTGGCATTCCTTTTACCTCCTGTTGATCTTTGATACGGCTGTATAATACTATACTTATGCATAGAGATCCTCTGAATTTCTACGCATGCCCATTTAGTGTATCTGTTTACTTCGCAAATGTCAACCCCTGATTTAATTTCCTTAGCCCTCTTCGAAGCACAGCAGTGCCTGATACGGCAAGGACTGCTGCAAGGATCAGCATGGTCCGCACATCCATCAGCTGCAGAAGAAAGCCTCCGCTCAGGGAGCCGCAGGCCATGGCTGCTGTATAAGAAAGAGTTACAAAGGCCTGGGCTCTTGTAGAGTCCTCCGAAGCCGTGATTTCTTTCACATAGCTGACCGATGCAACCGAGATCATGGACCAGGAAAACATCTGGAATATCTGGATCCCATAATAAGCTGTCATAGTAACAGCCAGAAGCGCGCCGGATGCTTTCGCGATATACCCGAAGCCTGCTGTCAGAAACCAGAAACCGGCAGACGCTTTTCGCAGCATGGCAGAAAAGCCAAACATAACAGGGAGCTCCAGCATTGCAGCCAGAGCGATCACCATTCCGTAGGCACCTTCATCCCCTCCCTTATCCAGTACGATCTGATAATTATAATAAGTAAGAAGAGAGTGACAGAGATAGAGAAAAAAACATCCCGCCATCAAAATTCCGAATCCCGGATATCGATCAAAAAATCCATTCTGTTCTCTGCTGCTGCAGACTTCGGGATCAGTCCTCTGAACCGGGAACAGCAAAACAGCCAGAAGAAGCATTGCAAATGCAGCAATCCGAACAACCGAGAGCACATCCATTCCCTGCTCTGCAAGCGTCTTGCCCAGTACGTAAGAAGCCGCTGCATAGGTCAGGGATCCGATCGCCCTGGCAAAGCCGAAATTGATCCGGCTGCTTTCCCTGCCGCATACAGACAGCGAATTGATCAACGGAACCAGCAGCTGCATGACTGTCAGATTGCCGGCAAAACAAATACCGGAGATCAGACCTGCACCATCCGGAAGGAAGAGGATCGCCAGGGACAGGAATACCGCTGCTGTAATTCCTCCCGCGATCACCGGCTTCAGAAGCATCTTTCCGGATCGATCGATCCTTCCGGCAAGTGCCGGCTGCAGCAAAGCTGCCAGAAGTCCCGAAAGTGCAATCAGCAGTCCGATCTGTGAATTCCTGAAGCCAATTCCCAGCAGATAGGTGCTGCTGTAGCCGGTGCCGGCACAATAAGCGATCCAGAAAAAACCATGAATGACAGAATAATGCATGGTTCCGTGCCTGTGCACCTTTTTATATTTCACTTCTTCTCTCATGTGTTCAGTCCCAGTTCCTCCGCAATCTGCTGTTTTCTCTTCTGATCCTCCAGATAATCCAGATATCCCTGAAGGATTCTCTGTGCTGCGATCATATCCACATATTCCTTCCAGTTCTTCTTCGGGATCCCCAGTTCTGTCATGATCTCATAGGACTCCACCGTGGTCAGACGCTCATCCCAGAAAATTACAGGAAGTCCGGTGCGCCGCTCAAGATCTGCCTTAAAAATCTTACACAGCTCCACACGGACTCCTTCATCTCCCGAAGGCATGACCGGGTACCCGAGAATAATTTCCTTTACATCATATGCATGGATCAGTTCTTCAATCCGCGCCAGGGTTTTCCTTGTTTTATTTTCTGATTTTCTGCGGATGATCTCCACACCCTGCGCAGTCCAGCCCAGTGCATCCGTAACTGCCACTCCTACTGTTTTCGACCCGTAATCCAGACCGAGGATCCTGCTGCCCATATCCGTTCCTCCCTGCTGTGCGATGTACTTTCATAGAAAAAAAGAGATGTGTATCAACGATACACATCTCTTTATCGAAGCGACGGGATTCGAACCCACGACCTCTGCGTCCCGAACGCAGCGCTCTAC
>JAUNAJ010000013.1 GCA_030527645.1 Lachnospiraceae bacterium
TTAATCAACCCTCGATCTCAGACAGTTTTACAGGACGTCCCTCTTTCAGAGATTTCTTAGCTGCGATAGCGATACGTACAGGCTCAAGTCCATCGATTCCGTTTACAGGAACTTCTGTATCGTTGTTGATTGCATCAACGAATGCGATCTCCTCAGCTACGAATGCATCGTTGTATCTCTCAAGGAAGAAGTAGGTAGGTTTAGCAGACTCAACGCCGTCAGCTGTGCTGATGAATGCAACGTTCTCAAGTGCGTTGTTATCCTGTACAGCACCCTTCTCGCAGTGAACCTCTACTCGCTGATCGTATCCGTAAGGAGCGGTACGGCAGTTGTCGATTACACCGATTGCGCCGTTAGCGAATTTCAGTGTTACGATTGCTGTATCAACATCATCGTACTCAGCATATCCCGGGTCAGTCAGAACTGCACCAACTGTGCTTACTTCTACAACATCAGATCCGGACAGGTAACGAACCATATCGAAGTCGTGGATCATCATATCTGTGAAGATACCGCCGGATACTGCAACGTAAGACATCGGAGGACCAGCAGGATCGCGGGATGTTACTTTTACTACATAAGGAGCACCGAGCTTGCCGGAAGCAACTGTATCACGAACTGCTTTGTGGTTCTTGTCGAAACGACGAACGAATCCAACCTGAAGTTTTACCTTAGCTGCCTCAACAGCTGCCAGAGCCTCTTTGATCTTGCTGATATCTGTGTGGATCGGTTTCTCACAGAAGATGTGTTTTCCAGCCTGAGCTGCTTTGATGATGAAGTCAGCGTGTGTATCTGTTGAAGAGCAGATAAATACTGCATCTACATCAGGATTAGCAAAAACTTCCTCAGGATCCTTTGTAGTTGCCGGGATGCCAATGCTTGCAGCCCATGCTTCTGTTTTCTCATTCATGAATGGGTCAGCAACAACTACTACTTCTGCTGTAGGAACGAAGTTCTGGATGTTTGTTCCATGAAGCTGTCCGATACGACCTGCACCCAGCAGACCAATTCTCAATTTGTTTGCCATAATAAGCTTCTCCTTTAATTTTATTTATTCTTTATCTTTACAGAAATCAAGAAACCGGCTTACCCGCAGGCAGAGTCTGCTCCTTGATTTCTGTATTTTTTCTAAGCAACGTGATCGTTACAGTTCACCAGTAACCACTTAAGCAAGCACAAGCGGTGAGAATACGATATAGAAAGCTGCTGCAACAACCAATCCAAAGATTGTGAAATGCCAGCGATACTTCCAGGGTGTCATATCAACTGCACCTGTATCCTTCACTACGTATTCCTCAGACGGGCAGACCTTCTGAAGAACAGCCATAAGGATCATGAAGATCGGGAACAGTACTGCAATTGCATACAGATAATGGATCTCCTCTGTTGTTCCGGGATAGCATGGCTTAATAAGCAGGAATGCACCATAAACAATTACATGGATCGCAGTAATCAGATATGGGGTCCACTTCGGAACACGCTTGAACATAATTACACCCAATACGGTGCACAGCACAGGCAAAGACAGGAAGTTTGCAAGTGAATTCAGGAAGGTTGTGATACCATTCGCATACATTACAAACGGAGAGATTGAAATTGCAACGATCGCTGCAATCGTGCCGTACATTTTTGAAATCTTTACAAGCTCCTTATCGGATCTGTTTCTTCCGAGTCTGGTACTCTTTACAATATCCAGTGTAAACATGGTACATGCAGAGTTCAGTACTGAGTTAAAGGAGGACAGGATCGCACCAAACAGAACTGCGGCAAACAGACCCATGATCGGTTTCGGAACTACATGTGCGATCAGTGCAGGGTATGCCATATCGATCGGTGAGGAGGAACCATTGATGGTCTCCTGGATGGATGGCATATGAAAAGCAATGATACCGGGAAGGATCAGATACAGAGGTCCGATACATTTCAGGAATCCGCAGTAAATAGAACCCTTCTGTCCCTCTGCCAGACTCTTTGCAGCAAGAGATCGCTGTACAAAGGACTGGTTGCAGCACCACCAGTAAAGGTTAGAGAACAGCATTCCGGTAAAGATCAGCGGCCACGGAACATTCGGCTGTGCAGAATTCCATGCAGACCATGCATTCAGTTTTTCAGGTTCATTATGAAGAAGATAATTCCAGCCGTCTACAATACCGCTTCCGCCGGTCTCTCTTCCCAGTACAAACAGCGCAATAAACGGAATCAGAAATCCTGCGATCAGAAGTCCGACACCATTGATCGTATCAGAAACAGCAACAGCTTTCAGACCGCCGAAAATCGCATAGGCAGCACCGACAATACCGATGACTACACAAAGGACAGCAACCGCACGGAACTGATTTCCGCCGAAATACTGATCAAAGTTGAAAATGCGGACGAAGGCAACAGCACCGGAATACAGAATAACCGGCAGGTTCAAGATAGAATACATAACCGCGATAATTCCGGAAAACATCAGCTTTACGTTCTTTCCGAACCGTTCCTCCATCATTGCAGGAATGGTTGTAGTTCCCATCTTCAGATAGTTTGGCAGGAAATAATGTGCCAGGAAAAGAAGGGTAAAGATTGAACCAACCTCAAAAGCAGAAGGGCTCATATTGGTTGCCCAGGACTGACCGTTTGTTCCGACCAGCTGTTCAGCAGAGAGATTTGTCAACAGCAGTGAACCTGCAATTACAACTCCCGGCAGGCTTCGGGATGCCAGGAAATAGCCATCGGCTGTTTCCAGATTATCACCTTTTGTTTTAACAGAAGCGATCACAGCAACTGCTACAGTAAATGCCAAAAATGTAAGAATAATCCATGTAGTTGAACTAAAAAAGCTCATAAAAAGCACTCCTTTTGGGTGTGTCCGGGCTGCAGAGCATGCAGCCCGGACATTGTCTGTAACTAAGAGGATTTATAGTATTACTTCCAGTATTTTTCTACATGGGCTTTTGTTACCTCGAAGGATTTTTTTACATTTTCCTCCTGATCCATTCCCCAGTATTCAGGACGGAAAATCTCAATGATACAGTTGTCTCCTGCGTAGCCGATTTTTTTGAAGGTATCAGCCAGTCTCTTATGATCCAGGCAGTCTTTCTCATCATCCGGCCACAGTCTTACAGCGTCAGTATTGTAGGATGCGCCCAGAGGCATCTCCTCGCATCCGTTCAGATGCCATACAAATACTTTGGATCCGTCAGCATTCTCAAGAGCTTCCCATGTGGATCCCATGTTGCGGAAATGATACTCATCGCAGGTAAGTCCTACCAGCGGGTGATTTACTTCTTTAATGATCGCATATGCCTCATCGAAACGATTGATGGTCATAGCAGGTGAAGCACAGAACTCAATAGAAAGCTTGATTCCTTCCGGCTCAACGATCGGAAGCATTGATTTGATCACCTCAACAGTATCCTTTCTGATCTCAGAAATAGTTGCAGGTACATCAAGATCGCAGGTCGGAACTACAACGATCATACCGCATCCGAGGATTTTACAGCGGCGAACGATTTCTCTGAGCTTATCAAGAACCTCATCCTTCTCAGCCTGTGTTTTCTTCATATTAAAAAACTGAAGTGCATTGTAGGATGCCATCTTAATGTGGTGAGTTTTGAAGAATTCACCTACCTGCTCCAGAGTCACTGCGCCGCTTTCGAGATCACGATCCAGACATTCAGACTGGATATCAATAAGGTCAAATCCATATTTCTCACAGAATTCCAGATCCTTCATCAGTGAGTGTCCTGCACATCCCTTGCTGTTTGCTTCATTAAATCCAAGTTTCATTATTTTTTCCACCCTTTCAGAATATTATGCATTTGCACGCTTCTTTTTAAATCATATGTGCTTTTGTTTATGTATGTAGTATATATCAAATGTACATTTGTTGCAAGTATTATTTTATAATTTATTTTAAAAAAATTTTATAGTACATTATTCGACAATATTTTCATCAAATCCTATTATTTCATCCGTTTTTAATCAGAAATTTTATCAAAATGATCCAGAAACATTTTTTGCATTGTACTTTTGTACAATTTATATTATGATATGCATTAACATACGTAACTGTGATATAATAAACAAAAAGGAGATAAATAACTGATTATGGTAACGATGCAGCAAATTGCAGATGCCTGCGGTGTTTCCAGGGGTACTGTCGACCGTGCACTGCACGGAAAGCCCGGTATTCGGCCCGAGGTTGCAAAAAAAATACAGGATAAAGCACGAGAAATGGGATATCTGTCAGCAAGGGTTATGCCAACACTGGTAAAAAGCTGGAAAATCGGCGTTGTGCTGCACTCTTCCGATTCCGGACATGTACACGATATTTATCGAGCTCTCGAGAATCTACCCAACAGAGATCTCTACCCTCTGCAGCTGATCATACGCACAATGAAGGACGCGGATGTCAGCCATGAGTTCGCGTTGATCCAGGAGCTGGTAGAGATCGAATCAGTGGACGGGCTGATCGTCATGCCGCTGGCTGATCCTTTGATCAGAGATACATTAAACGCTTTAGCTAACGACAAAAGTCTGCCGATCGTCACGATCAACACCGACCTTAAGGATCTGAACCGTCTGGCCTACGTTGGTCCCGATGACACTTCTTCAGGAAGAACCGCAGCTGCGCTTCTCGCCATGTCTATGGGTGGGAAAGGGAAAGTGCAGCCCGTGATCGGGTTGGAAAGCGGACATTTTGCCGACGCACAGAGGCTTCAGGGTTTTTTACAGGAACTGCAGGAAAATTATCCGGATATTGAGGTTTTAAAACCGGAATGCTGTTACATGGATTCCGCATTGTCAGAACGCCTGCTGTCCAGAGCACTGGAAATCAATCCGGATATTACAGGTATTTACCTGACCTCCGCAGGAAAACGCGGTGCATATAATGCAATAGAGCATTTCAGCAAGAAGGGGCAGATCCATCTGGTCATTCATGATACGACCGAGGAAAACCTGCAGCGGATCAGAACCGGTGATGTAGACTTTGTGATCGGTCAGGATGCAGAAACTCAGGGAGTCCGTTCTATACAGATCTTATATGAATTTTTGCAGAATCATACAGTTCCGGACAAGAAAGAAATCATTACAGAAATCTCTGTGAAGTTTCGGTGCAATATTTAATTCGAAAAAACAAAAAGGGTGCACCCAATGTCAATACGTTCATGACAGTGGGTGCACCCTTTTTGTATTTTCTGCAGTCTATCATCCAACCGCAGGACATTTTTCTCGTATGCAGCAGCGTATCATCCAACCGCAGGACAATTTCCTCGAATGCATGCCAAAAACCGCCGGTCCAATGGACCGGCGGTTCACGTCCCGACAGAAACACAAGCCGCTGCCGGGTAAAATAATTCACTTTTATGTCAAATCTGCAAGAACCGGTTTACACAGGTTCCTATACATTGACATCAGCAAACTAACATGAAATCAAAGTATTAATCAACCCTCGATCTCAGACAGTTTTACAGGACGTCCCTCTTTCAGAGATTTCTTAGCTGCGATAGCGATACGTACAGGCTCAAGTCCATCGATTCCGTTTACAGGAACTTCTGTATCGTTGTTGATTGCATCAACGAATGCGATCTCCTCAGCTACGAATGCATCGTTGTATCTCTCAAGGAAGAAGTAGGTAGGTTTAGCAGACTCAACGCCGTCAGCTGTGCTGATGAATGCAACGTTCTCAAGTGCGTTGTTATCCTGTACAGCACCCTTCTCGCAGTGAACCTCTACTCGCTGATCGTATCCGTAAGGAGCGGTACGGCAGTTGTCGATTACACCGATTGCGCCGTTAGCGAATTTCAGTGTTACGATTGCTGTATCAACATCATCGTACTCAGCATATCCCGGGTCAGTCAGAACTGCACCAACTGTGCTTACTTCTACAACATCAGATCCGGACAGGTAACGAACCATATCGAAGTCGTGGATCATCATATCTGTGAAGATACCGCCGGATACTGCAACGTAAGACATCGGAGGACCAGCAGGATCGCGGGATGTTACTTTTACTACATAAGGAGCACCGAGCTTGCCGGAAGCAACTGTATCACGAACTGCTTTGTGGTTCTTGTCGAAACGACGAACGAATCCAACCTGAAGTTTTACCTTAGCTGCCTCAACAGCTGCCAGAGCCTCTTTGATCTTGCTGATATCTGTGTGGATCGGTTTCTCACAGAAGATGTGTTTTCCAGCCTGAGCTGCTTTGATGATGAAGTCAGCGTGTGTATCTGTTGAAGAGCAGATAAATACTGCATCTACATCAGGATTAGCAAAAACTTCCTCAGGATCCTTTGTAGTTGCCGGGATGCCAATGCTTGCAGCCCATGCTTCTGTTTTCTCATTCATGAATGGGTCAGCAACAACTACTACTTCTGCTGTAGGAACGAAGTTCTGGATGTTTGTTCCGTGAAGCTGTCCGATACGACCTGCACCAAGCAGACCAATTCTCAGTTTGTTTGCCATAGTAAAAAATCTCCTTTTTCCTATTACTAAAGTTACACGGTCCGGTGTGTCATTCAGTTCAATCCACCTGCGCAAGGCAGGAAATAAACTTTTCTTCTGACATATGAACCATATATAGTTAATTAATAACCATCAAAATAAAATATTTGAATTATAATCCGGTATGCTCAGCAATGTATTTTCTTGCTTTGATTGCGTACTCAAGCGGATTAGCCAGTGCAGGATCCTGCTCAGCCTCTACTACTACGCAGCCTTCATATCCGGCTTTTTCGATAATATTGAAGATAGATGTGAAGTCAACATCACCGTCGCCCGGTACTGTAAAGCAGCCGTTACGTACGGAATCCAGGAAGGACCATTTCTCCTCACGGGATTTTGCTACAACGTCTTTTCTCAGATCCTTCAGATGGATATGACGTGTACGATCGATGTATTTCTCAAGAATCTTCGGTGCATCCAAGCCTGCGAAGGTGCAGTGACCGGAATCGAACAGAAGGAATACAAGCTCAGGATCAACAGATGCCATGAAACGATCGATCTCTTCCTCAGTCTGTACAACTGTTCCCATATGATGATGGAATGTAAGAGTCATGCCCATGTCTTTTGCAACTTTTCCAAGTTTGTTCAGACCTGTAACAAAACGATCCCACTCCTCGTCATTCATTACATATTTTCCCTCAAGGATCGGCTGATCCAGGATACCCTGTATAGAGTAAGACTGCTCAGAAACACCGATTACTTTGGAACCGCAGTATTTCAGGAACTCAAGAGCTTTAATGAACTCAGCCTCAACCTCTTCATACGGTTTTGTAAGCAGGAAAGATGAGAACCACTGGTTAACAATACGCATTCCACGCAGATCCAGCTCTTTCTTCAGTTCTTCCTTATCTGTAGGATAAGCTCCTCCAACCTCGGATCCTGTGTATCCGGCCAGAGCCATCTCAGAGAGAATCTGTTTGTAGGTGTTCTCTTTTCCCAGGTCAGGCATATCGTCATTTCTCCAGCCGATAGGAGCCATTCCTAAAGATACTTTGTTCTTATCTAACATAAGTTCTTCCTCCATAGTATTTTCTTCGGTCTTTCCGCGCAAAAGAACAGTCCTGTGTTCGAACCGGATCCAAGCAGCTTCACTGAGATCACGGGAACGCAAAAGTCCTTTCACACCGACGCCGTCAGATACAGTATACAATCAATTTTTCAAATTGTAAATGTCACATCTGGCATAAATATGAATTTTCTGTCATTCGGTTACTGTTCACGGGACAGCAGTAGATACGCATACTGGCTCGTTATGCTGGCATGTAAGAGACAGTATGCGTATCTACTGCTGTCTCGGGATCGAGGAACCTCCCCTGAATAAGCAGTCCGGCTGCGTCAGCAGCTGATAGAGCCGTGTAGCGGCGGGACTGCGCATGAAGGGGAGGTTGCCCGTGAACAGTAACGTCATTCAGGTTTTCTTAAAACTCTGTATTAATAGCCATGATTGCTTTTACAGCTGTCTCTGTGGAGGTCTCCGGGAAGAGCTCGAATCCCAGTCTTCCGGTATAACCGTTCTCTGCCAGGCAGGAGAATACCTTTGCGTAGTTGATCTCGCCGGTTCCGGGCTCATGGCGTCCTGGGCAGTCCGCTACATGGATATGTCCCATCTGAGGAGCATAAGCCTTGATCGTATCGCAGATGCATCCTTCATCCAGCTGCATATGATATACATCGTACAGGACCTTCAGCATAGGAGATCCGATCAGTTCTGTGATCTCTGCTGCCATCTGTGTGGTTGCAAGGAAGTTGCCCACATGATCTGTGGTGATGTTCAGAGGCTCCAGATTCATCTGGATTCCGCTCTCCTCTGCGATCTTTGCGCACTCAAGCAGTGTATCGTACATGGCACAGAGCTTTACTGTGTGGGACAGATTATCATAAGAATCAATTACAAGTCCGCCGTCTCCCAGTCCGTTGGAGTGGATCGTCACGCTCTTGGCTCCGACCTTCTTAGCAGCCTCAACGGATCTTCTTAAGAATGCCAGGTATTTTTCCTTATGAGACGGATCTACCAGAGAAAGATCTGCGTCGCCGTTGAATCCGCTGATGCCGATACCTGCCTTCTCAGCAGCTTCCTTTACAGCATCCAGATCCTTGTCTTCCCAGCTCCAGAATTCAACCCACTCAAATCCGTCGTCCTTCGCAGCCTGAAATCTCTCCAGGAAAGGGATCTCAGAGTACATTGGTTCGATACATGCTGATCTTTCTAATTTCATTCTTTTTTCCTCGCTTTTCTCTTGTTTTCATGTGTGTGGCAAATCACATTGTTCTGTATCGCAGCATTGGGAGTGCTGTTGTGTTTATACTACAACAAATTGTGCTTTTGTGCAATTGCTATTTTTTATTTTTTAGGTTTCTCGGTGATTTTTGTTTGATTTCACTATATATTTCTTGTATTTCAGCTGTTTTTTGTGCTTACTGCATTTTAGCACAATTTTATTGTGCCTTTTGCCAATATGCTGCTGATTATCAATCTGAAACAGAACTCCTTCGATCAAAAACCATTAGAAAAACACTATGCGAGTTTCTCAAGTTGTCGAGACAGTTGCCATATGGACATGCAGGCATGTCCGCATGGCGATTGTCGCACAATTCAGAAAAGGCGGGTCCGCCTTCGCAGACCCGCCTCCCGGTAATACAAAGCTGTTGAGTTAATTCTTTTCGGTACAGACTCAGTCATTTTCAATCGTCTGTACGATAGATCACGAGATCCGAATCAACTGTCCATTATTTATCCCCGTTGAACTCCTTGATTGCCTCAACCATAGCAACAATATTTGCAATCGGGGTGTTTGCCTGGATGTTATGGATAGTGTTGCATACATATCCGCCGTCTTTTCCGAAGATCTCAAGACGCTCCAGAACCTGTGCACGAACCTCCTCCGGTGTTCCGAATGGAAGAACATGCTGGGTATCGATTCCGCCGCCCCAGAATACAACGTCCTTTCCGTATGCATCCTTCAGGCCCTGAGGATCCATTCCCTCTGCAGAGCACTGTACTGGATTTACTGCGTCGAATTCTGCCTCGATAAGATATGGCAGGATTGGATAGATGCCTCCGCAGGTGTGTTTCAGAGTCTTCCATGTAGTGTTCTCATGGATCCAGTGGTTCATCTTCTTATAGTACGGCAGATAGAACTCCTTAAAGGTATCCACGCTCATGAATGGTCCTCTCTGGGTTCCGAAATCTGTACCGCAGATAAACATGATATCAATATCGGAGCCAAACTCATCCCAGTAACGCTTGAAGTTCTCGATGGCAATATCAGTTCCTCTCTCGAATACCTCTTCCACATACTCAGGATACAGAAGCGGAGCTGTGTACCACTCGGAGATATCACGGATTCCCTTAGGATGCTTGATGTTAGGTCCGGGGATGTTGTTGGCATCGCCAAGACCTGAATAGCAGGGACCAACATTGACAGCTCTTGTATTGCCATTTGCCTTCAGTTCATCCATTACCTTATGATGGAACGCAATCTGGTCATCGGATACCGGCATGTAATCCTCAACGTTATCAGCCGGATCTCCCTCATCCTCATCGAACTCAGGTGTTCTGGTCAGGTTATCGAAATAGAATCCGTTGGCAGGCATATGTCCGGATGGCTCTACGCTGTCATCTCCTTCCGGATATACATAATATCCGCCGACACCGTCTTCCTTTACAATGCAGTTGGAAGGAATCAGGATCGGTGTTCCTCTGTACTCCCACTCTTTCCATTCTGTATTGATATGTCCGTAGGTATCACCATAGTTATACAGCTGCTGAACATCACCGCCCATGCAGTCCAGAAGATCAGGCTCAACAAATGCAGTCATGGTAGACATGTCATTGATCTTAGGAAGTCTCTTCTCCAGTCCATAGTAATCTCTCAGCTCTGCCAGCACCTGGCTGTTGATCATGGAGCAGCTCATTCCTCCGAAGTCTACTGCCACCTTATCGGGCTGTTTGTGTGCAAATGTTGCCTGGATTCTTTCTCTTGATGTCATAATTATTACCTCCACATACTACTCTTGCCTTTGCCTCAGGATTCCTGACCTCCGCAGTCAAATCTATTATCCATTGGAATCCAAAGCCTTGAAACCCTTGATAAAATGCACTTATTCAGTGATTCTGTTGTGCATCTCTCTCCTCTGTGTTATACTCACTATAACCTGAAATCACCAGGAATTCTTGTCTTGTGATTCATTAATATTGCCCTGTTCATTTCATCAAAGGAGGAAACTATTGCAGTATAATTTCTACGAACTAAAGGAACCGGGTGTAGATCCCGCCAGAAGTCTGGGCTATTTCTTTACTCAGCTGCCGAATACACTGGATTTTTATTATTATATTACGGAGTGCGGTCATTATTATGTGAATCAGCATTATTTTGTACGAAGAGAGTCCTTTCCCTATAACATTGTTTTTCTGGTGCTGGACGGTGTGCTGACCGTAGAATACAGAGAGCATATCTACCACCTGAAAAAGAATGACATCTTCTTTATGGACTGTACGGACCCTCACTACTACCATGCCACCACGGAGCAGGTGGAATTCATGTTTGTCCACTTTGACGGTAAGGGATCCCACGAGCTGATCCGTCACCTGCTGGATGTGCAGGGGTCCTTCGTGCACCATTCCAACAATATTCTGCTCCGGCAGCTGATCAAGGATACGCTGCTCTTTCATGAACAGGAACGAATTGAAAGCACTGCAGATACCTCTCTGCGTGTCTATAAGCTGATGACCTATCTGCAGAACAATTCCGGATTTGTAAAAAAGGATCAGACACCGGTAGAAAAAACAGAGGCCTATATCAATGCTCATATGAATGAAAAGATCACTCTCAGTGATCTGGCGAATGAATCCGGCCTCAGCGATTACTATTTTTCCAGATACTTTAAGGCACACACAGGCGTCAGTCCCATAGAGTATGCCACCATGAAAAAACTGGATTATGCAGCGGCACTTCTTTCCCGTACCGACTGTACTGTCAGCGAGGTAGCAGACCAGATCGGCTATACACTTCGCAGCTTTATTAATCTCTGGACGGCGCACTATGAATTTTCACCTCTGAAATTCAGAAAGCTCATGAATTCCCGTATGGATTTTGATATGCCTCCTGCGGAGGAAATTGAAGTGAAGAGGAGCAACGTAAGTGAAACCGAGAAGGTAGACGGTCAAAGCGAGGGTAACCGAGAAGGTAGAAGGTCGAAGTGAGGGTATCCGAGAAGGTAGAAGGTCGAAGTGAGGGTAACGCACAAATCAAGGGGAAAATAAACATCACATCAACACTGTAAAAAGACGTTCACAGCCTCACACGAGACTGCGAACGTCTTTTTTTACAACCTCTCTGTATTTTTCCGGGGAAGTTCCCACCTCTCTGGAGAATAGTGTAATAAAATAGTTGCTGTTGGCAAATCCCACCTTTCGTGCAACCTCTGAAACCTTCAGGTCTGTCTGATGCAGCAGCAGCTGTGCCTCACTGATTCGAAGTCTGTTCACATATTTCATTGGCGCAATTCCATACCGCTTCTTAAATTCATGGGAGATAAAGGTCTCAGAATATCCCAGTTCAGCAGAGATCAACGCGAGGGTGACATTTTTCCTGTAATTTTTATCCAGATACGCCTTAATGCCAAGAGCCTTCAGCTTTGATGCATTGATATAGGAATCATCCTTCTCCAGCTGATCCAGGAACACGATCAGAGACGCTCCCAGCAGCTGAACGGCAAGATCATTGAAGCTGTCTTTATTCTTTCTGCTCAGCAAAAAATACAGCTGCTCACAGTAATTTTCGATCACTGAAAAATTTTCTTGTCCATGAAGAAGAAACGGTTCCTCTTCATTACGAAGAAAATCCGCCGGCAGCCCCTTTTTTCTCAGGTTCGTAATTCCGATACTGAAGTAGTCCACGCCTTCATCCGCCACAGACTGCGTCACATGAAGCTCCCCGCAATTATAAAGAAGAACATCTCCCCTGGTAACGAGTGCCGCCTCATTGCCCTGTTTATAGAGTCCGGCTCCTTTTGTGATCACTGTCAGTTCACAGATATCAGAATGGCCATGCAGAAGAAACTCATATCTTTTCTCATCATAATGTCTTTTATCCACGGAGGTGATGATCGGCAGAGAGCCGTGATCAAAATATTTGTTCAGCTGTTTTCCTGTATCGATCCAAAGCATACCGTGGTCTCCTATTTGAAATTTATGTACGTATCCATGGTCTGGGGTTGCATTCGCCTGCATTCAAAATGCAAATCATTCCATTAAATTCATCTGAATTCTGACCTTATACTCATCACTATATCATATCTATCACATTATTTCACAGCCTCACTTCTACTGCTCGATTTTTTCGCGATATTCGGTGCCTCACTCTCCACACGGCGGCACAGGACTTCCCGGTTTCTCCTCTCCCCTGTGCCCTGCTCTCCACACGGCGGCACAGGCTCCGCGTCCGCCTTGATGTACAAAGAGCCCCGGGCACAGAATTCTGCGCCCGGGGCTCTTTATGGATTATGGACTCAATTGCCGCAATTACTGGATAGAATCAATTGCTGCTGCGGAATGAGCAATATACAGATCCTGAACAGCCTCAATTCTTCCGAGACCGCTGATCTGTGTATCTACAGACTCAAATTTCTCAGAAGCATTGAACATGCTCTTCCATGAATCATCATCGTCGCCTGCCATGTCGTTGTTTGCGTGATCACCGGAAACAACCATCAGAGGACGAAGGATTACTTTTGTGAAGCCTGCTTCTGCAACAGCATCGATCACTGCCTCACATGCTGTCTCTTCCGGCTCACCCTCTACAGTTCCGATGAACGCATTGTCATAGCCAAGCTCGCCCATCTGTGTCTGCATCTGGCTGTAGCTTACCTTAGCCTCATGAGAAGTACCATGTCCCATGAATACGAAAGCAACACCGTCATCAGCTGCATCAGCTGCGCTGTCATAGCCTGCTTCAGCTACAGCCTCTGCCACAACTGCCTCTGCTACGGCCTCTTTGTCATCATTGATCACTGTAGCATCCTCACCAACCTCGCCAAGAAGCGGTTCTGCAACTACAACGTTCTCAAATTTGTCTGTATACTCCTCCAGTGCCTCGCAAAGCTCATCGTACTCTGCACCCTTCATCAGATGGGTCGGCTGTACAACCAGATTCTTAACGCCGTTGTCAACTGCACGATCCAGTGCCTGCTGTACGTTGTCAATTGCCTCACCGTCACGAGCCTGTACATGGTTAATGATGATCTGAGCAGTGAACGCACGTCTTACGGACCAGTCCGGATATGCCTCCTCAAGCGCATCCTCAATTCCCTTGATATCAGCAACTCGTGTATCATTGAAGGATGTTCCGAAGCTAACAACAAGAAGCTCGTTTTCACCGATCTCATCACCATTGCGGGGATCATCCAGCGATGCATCGCCTGTATCTCTTCCGAAGTAGTCAGGATCTGCTTCCTCACCTTCAACAAGCTCTTTCTGCTCGTCAGTCAGGGCATCCCATGCTTCCTTAGCCTCTGCACACTGAGCATCGGTCTCATCAGTTCTTTCCTGAACATAGATTGCATCGATCAGAGCTGCTACATTGTCAGCTGCCGCCTGGTCGTCAACAACCTCCGCAGACTCAGCCACTGTCTCTTCCGTTTCTTCCTCTGCCTCTTCTGCTGCTGAGCTAGCTGCAGCGGAAGATGCTGCTGTGCTTGCGGAATCACTTGCTGCGCTGCCGCATCCGGCGATCATGCTGCATGCAAGAGCTGCACTCATTGCCAGTACTGCCAGTTTTCTTTTCATTTTCAGTTACCTCCCTGTAATGATTGGTTCAATCGCATTGAACATACGATTTATTTATATCATTACAAGTATATCACTCAACTATCGATATAGATATATCTTTTTGGAATACTTCGAATGAAATACAGACTATTTCGTTACATGTCAGTTACATCATTTCATACGCCTCGAATGCTGCGTTCTGCTTCGGTCGGCACACATGCAGATCCAACGGACCCACACGCGCAGCACAAAGTCTCGCGGAACGAATCACCGCTCTATTGCAAATGTCAGCTCTGCCGTAACTGCAATCTCCCCATTTACCCTTGCCTCTGCCTGACCGATCCCGATGGGACCCTTTACCTTCGTTAATTCACAGGAAAGCTCGAGCACATCCCCCGGAGTCACCTGTTTCCTGAATTTCGCCTGGCGGATCCCACCGAAGAATGCCAGCTTTCCTTTGTTTTCTTCTTTTGAAAGAATAGCAACCGCTCCTGTCTGCGCCAGTGCCTCAATGATCAGCACACCGGGCATTACGTGCTTTTCAGGAAAATGCCCCAGAAACTGCATTTCATTGACGCTGACGCACTTGATCCCCTTTGCCTTTATTCCCGGCTCGCACTCTGTAATGCGATCCACCAGAAGAAAGGGATATCTGTGAGGAAGAATTTCCTGTATCTGATTTGAATCCAGCTGCATAACGTACCTCCATTCTGCCTGAATCATCTGAGTCGAAGAAGCACCAGCCTCTTTAGATGATGAGTAATTTTACCAGCGTTTTCAACATACTGTGTCGCACTCTCCTGCCTCTCTAAGTGGTGCGTATTCAGAATTCTATATTTACGCAACCTTACTTTGCCTTCACGAACACCACGGATGCATTATGTCCGCCGAAGCCCAGAGAATTGGACATTGCTCTGTTTACTGTTGTATGACGGGCTGTATTCGGCACAATATCCAGATCGCAGTCCTCATCCGGCACCTGATAGTGAATGGTGGGAAGCACCACATCATTTGCTACTGACAGAGCAGTCAGAATTCCCTCCACGGCTCCGCTGGCGCCCAGCAGATGTCCGGTCATAGATTTTGTAGAGCTGATCTGAAGATGGCGGGCTGCATCGCCGAAGGCCTTTTTCACTGCCAGAGTCTCACCCTTATCATTCAATGCGGTAGAAGTGCCGTGGGCATTGATATAATCCATCTCCTCCGGCTGTATTCCTGCCTCCTGCATAGCCAGCTCCATGGCTCTGGCAGCCTGGCTGCCGTCCTCCAGCGGTGCTGTCACATGGTAAGCATCACAGGTGGAGCCGTAGCCTGCCACCTCACAGTAGATCCTGGCACCACGGGCCTTTGCATGCTCGTACTCCTCCAGTACAAGTGCTCCTGCCCCCTCACCCATTACGAAGCCGCTGCGCTCTTTGTCAAAGGGAATGGAGGCACGTGAGGGATCCTCTGCTGTACTCAGGGCACGCATGGCAGTGAAGCCTCCCATGGGAAGCTCGGATATAGCTGCCTCGGAGCCGCCTACGATCATCACATCGTGATAGCCGTCCTTTATCTGACGGAAACCGTCTCCGATGGCATTGGTTCCTCCGGCACAGGCCGATACCACTGCCGAAACCATTCCGTGGAACCCGAATCGAATCGCAATGTGCCCCGCCGCCATATTGGAAATGCACATGGGCACGAAGTGAGGCGATACCCGGTCAAATCCCTTCTCCAGTCCTCGTTTCTCATCCTGCTCGATCGTCTCAATGCCGCCGATTCCACTGGAAAACAGTACGCCGCAGCGTTCCGGATCCACCTGATCCATATCCAGTCCGGAATCTGTCATGGCCTCTGAAGCTGCACATATGGCAAAGACCGAATACTGATCCAGTCTTCGCAGCTCGCCCTTCTCCAGCACTGTCAGAGGATCAAAATCCTTCACCTCTGCGGCAAGCTTCACCTTTCTGTTCGCAGTGTCGTAATGGGTAATAGGTGCAATTCCGCATACCCCGTTTTTTGCTGCCTCCCAGGTCTCGGTTACTGAATTTCCGATAGGATTCACCGTACCCAGACCGGTAATTACAACTCTTCGTTTCATCAGATTCCCATACCTCCATCTACGCAGATCACCTGACCGGTGATATATCTGCTGTCTTTCCCTGCCAGAAATGCCACGACACCGGCGATATCCTCCGGCCTTGCCATCTCTCGAAGCGGCACCTGCGCCAGAATCGCCTCAGCCTGGCTCTCTGACAGCTCCCCTGTCATATCCGTATCCACAAATCCCGGGGCAATTGCATTCACATTGATGTGACGGGATGCCAGTTCCTTCGCCATGGACTTTGTCATACCGATAATGCCTGCCTTGCTGGCACTGTAATTCAGCTGGCCTGCATTTCCCCGAACACCCACGATAGAGCTCATGTTGATGATCCTGCCCTGCTTTTTCTTCAGCATCAGTCGGGCTACGCCCCGCATCATGTAAAAGGTTCCCTTCAGGTTTGTATCAATGACCGCATCAAAATCCTCATCCTTCATACGCATGGCAATGCCGTCCCTTGTGATGCCGGCGTTGTTCACCAGCACATCCGGAGTGCCTGCAAACTCCACTGCGGAGCGGATCAGACGGTCGCAGTCCTCTGCACGGCTCACATCGGCCTGAACAGCAAGAGCCTCTGCTCCCAGTTTTTTACAGAGCTCCACGGTTTCCGCTGCAGCCTCTTCCCCGGAGCGATAATTAAAGACAATTGTATATCCTTCCTCTGCCAGACGAAGGCAGATAGCTCTGCCGATCCCCCGGCTTCCCCCTGTAATCAGGGCGCATTTTTTCTCATTCATACTTGCTGCATTCTCCTTTATCAATTCATATCGAACCTGTTAAACTCACCAACTGATGAGGCACAAGTCTCTTCGAAAGAAGTTTCTGATTACTCACCACCTTGGCGGTGCGAGCCACTCCGCTGAAATAATCCCATCAAGCTGCAAGACGCGGAACCGGATCATTTTCTGCCGAAAGCAGCATTCCGGAAATCCTCCACAGAGTCAATGCTCTGTACACGTACCTCTTCTCCCATGGCCTTCGCTGTTTTCTTCAGAAAGCCTGCCATGGTCTTTCCAGGACCAATCTCAATGAAATTTCGATACCCTGCTCCGATCAGTGCTCTCAGATCCTGCTCCAGGAATACACTGCTCTGCACCTGCTTCACCAGCAGCTCTGTTACATCCTCCTCCGGAGCATAAAAGGTTCCTGTGGCATTGGCTGCAACCGGAATACGAAGAGGCTGAACAGTCAGGTTGGAATTTGCAAAATAAGAAGCCAGTGCCTCTCCTGCCGAAGCCATATACTCTGTATGGAAGGGGCCGGACACCTTCAGACGGATACAGCGGACGCCGGAGATCTCCTTCAGTCTTTTCTCAACCTGACTAAGTGTTTCCGAATCGCCGCAGAGCACCGTCTGACCGGGGCAGTTGAAATTCGCTGCAGTTATAAATCCGTCCTGAAACTCCCGGCAGATCTCTCGAAGCCTGCTTTCCTCCAGGGCTCCCATCACTGCTGTCATGGCCGTGTCTGTTCCCTCCGCTGCCTTTGCCATGGCTCTGCCCCGGAAGGCAAGAAGCCGGACATAGTCTTCAGCGGAAAATGCACCTGCTGCATAAAGGGCTCCGTATTCTCCCAGGCTCAGTCCGCAGGCAGCATCGGGACGGATTCCCTGTTCCTCCAAAAGCTGTGTCACGCCTGCTGCGAAGATGCCCATGCACACCTGGGTATATTCCGTGCGCGATAGCACATCCGCCGGACCCTCCTCCATTATTTTCCTTAGATCTGCTGCCAATGCATGTTCCTCATTCTTTGCATCAGCTGCCGGTATATTTCCTCTGCTCTCCGCATCAGATACCGATAGATCTGCTGCAGACTCTCCGGGCTTTCTGTTTGCTGCTGCATCCGCTGCTTTCTTTCCTGACTCTTTGTCAGCTGCCAACGCTGAAAAATCTGCTGAGAATACCGGATATGCAGCAAACATTCGATCTGCGAAATTTCTGTAGGTCTCGTATTCCCTGTAAAAGTCCATGCCCATTCCCGGCTTCTGGGAACCCTGTCCTGCGTATAAAAATGCTGTCTTTTCCATCATCTGATCCATCAGTCCCTCCGAAGCTCTGCGATCACCCGGTCACAATCCTCTGTCATTTCCTCAAAGATTGCTGCAATCGGGCGGATCTCCTTTAACTGTCCGGAAACCTGTCCTGCCATTAATGATCCGGTCTTTGTATCACCATCAAAGACAGCTCTTCGCAGGGAGCCCAGAGTAAAATGCTCCAGCTCCATGACATCGGCTCCTGCCTTTTCCTGCTTAACATACTCACGTGCCATCTGATTTTTCAGGATCCGCACAGGAGTGCCTGCAATTCTTCCTGTAACGATGGTATCGTTGTCCTTCGCCTTCAGAACGGCTTCCTTGTATGCCGGATGGATCGGACATTCTTCAGAAACCAGCAGGCAGGTGCCAACCTGGGCTCCTACAGCTCCCAGGGCGAAGGCAGCCGCCAGTTGTCTGCCGTCTGCAATTCCGCCGGCAGCAATCACGGGAATGGAAACTGCATCTGCAATCTGTGGAACCAGCGCCATGGTAGTCATCTCTCCCACATGGCCGCCGCTCTCACAGCCTTCTGCAATCACGGCATCTGCACCGTCACGCTCCAGCCGTTTCGCAACCGCTGTACTGGACACCACCGGCATAACAAGCATGTGTGCCTTCTTCCACATGGGAAGGTACTTTCCGGGATAGCCGGCTCCGGTAGTGACGATCTTAACGCCTTCCTCCACCAGCATCTCAGCCATGGCAGGAGCATCCGGGTTCATCAGCATCAGGTTTACACCGAAGGGCTTGTCAGTCAGGCTTCTGCAGATCCGAATCTGCTCCCGAAGCATCTCCGTGTTCATTCCGCCGGCTCCAATGAGACCGAGACCGCCTGCATTGCTGACAGCAGCTGCAAAGGTTCCGGTGGCAATATTGGCCATTCCTCCCTGAATAAAGGGGTATTTGATATGTAATAATTCATTCAATCTCATGATTCTTCTCCATTCATTGCTTACAGCTCCAGATTTTTCTTATTCATTGCTCACAGCTCAGATTTTTCTTATTCATTGCTTACAGCTCCAGGTATGCTCCGCTCCAGGTAAGACCTGCTCCGAAGCCCGCCAGTACCAGCTTCATTCCTTCCTTCAGCCGTCCCTCTCTGTTCAGCTCATCCAGAGCAATGGGGATGCTGGCAGCAGAGGTATTGGCGTAGCGGTCAATATTCAGATAAAATTTCTCTTCCTGACCCCTGTATTTTTTCTGCACATGGCGGATGATCCGTTCATTTGCCTGATGGCAGAGGATCAGATCCACCTCCTCCAGCTCCCTCCCTGCTTCCTGCAGCACCTCCGTAATGGCCTGTTCCATGGCGGCAACAGCAAAGCGGAACACTGCCCTGCCGTCCATGGAAAGCTTCTGCTCTCCCCGGCCGGCTCCCGGACAATTCAGCGCATCGACATTTCCCCGGCTCCAGCTTTTCTGAATATAGGGTTGCTCTGATAATTCCACGATCACTGCTCCTGCTCCGTCTCCGAACAGAATGCAGGAGCTGCGGTCACTGTAATCCAGAATTCTGGACAGCTCCTCACTTCCAATGATCAGGGCATACGGCTTTTTTCCGTTCTGCAGCAGTCCTCTTGCGGTCTGCAGGGCAAGCATGAATCCTGTACAGGCTGCAGAAAGATCAAAGGCAGTCACCTCCTCGGAAATCCCGAGTTCCCTCTGCACCAGACAGGAGGCAGACGGAAAGATGTAGTCTCTGGAGGAGGATGCCGTAAGAATCACTCCGATCTCCTCCGGATCAATTCCGCCGGATTCCATCGCCTCCCTTGCCGCAGATACTGCCAAACTCAGGCAGGTCTCTTTCCCGCATTGATACCGCTGTGCGATTCCGGTTCTGCTCCGGATCCATTCATCACTGGTGTCAACCCGGCGGCTTAACTCCTCGTTGGTAATAATTGTTCCGGGAAGGGCACGTCCCGTCGAGACGATCCGGATCCCGTTTTTCCGGTTACTCATGTATATTCCCTTTCTTAACCTGTTCTTCGATTCTTCGATTTATATAGTCTATAGTCGAACTATTACGTAGTTGACCGGAATTCTTCGTTCCGCTTCGGTGGCGCTTATATAGGTCTACCGGATCTGCGATCCCCGTCGTACAGTGGCTGCGCCATACGCCTGAACTTTTGATATCGGTTTGCAGCAAGAATGGCAGGATCCTGCTTCTGCAGGGTCTCCAGCTGCTGCTCCAGCATCTGTTTGACTCTGCCAAACAGCCCCTCTCCCTCCGGAATCACTCCGTCAATAAGACCTGCTTCCAGCAGATCCTCTGCGGTCAGCTTCATCAGATCACTGGCTTCAGCCGCTCTGGAGGGATCCTTCCACAGAATGGAGGCAAAGCCCTCCGGAGAAAGAATCGAGTAGACTGCATGCTCCAGCATCCAGACCTGATCAGCGACACCGATGGCAAGAGCTCCTCCGCTGCTGCCTTCGCCTGTGACAAGGGCAATACAGGGCGTCTTCATGCGGCTCATATAGGCAATGCTTTCTGCAATGGCATTGGCCTGACCATTGCTCTCTGCCTCCATACCCGGATAGGCACCGGGTGTATCGATCAGACAGATCACCGGCCGGTGAAATTTTTCCGCCTGCTCCATTAGACGCCTTGCCTTTCGGTAGCCCTCAGGGGATGCCATGCCGAAATTGCAGCGGATCTGCTTCCGTGTGGTTTTTCCCTTTCTGTGACCAATCACAGTTACAGGAATGCCGCGGAATGTTCCGATGCCTCCCATAATGGCCGGATCATCCCGGAACAGCCTGTCTCCGTGCAGTTCAACAAAACCGTCAAACAATTCCTCAACGGTTTCCCGGATGGTGGGACGTTCCTTTGATCTGGCCAGCCGGACCTTTTCATAGGAAGACAGCTGATGTGGCATTTTTTCTGCTGGCTGTGCAACGGAATGCTTTGTATCATCAAAGTCGAATCCTGTGGAAGCTGATGGCCGGTCATCCGGTTCATTCTTTTCTATTTCCGTGTATACGATCTGTTTACGGTATTTTTCTGTATATGCTGCCTTGTTTTCTTTGTTTTCTGCATGCTCTGCGTAGTTTGCTTTGTTCTCTGCTCGCACTGCGTAGTTTCCTTTGTTCTCTGCATGCTCCTCGCAGTGTCCTTTGTTCTCTGCATGCACTGCATGTTTTCCTTTGATCTGTTTCGGATATCCATGCAGCTGCAGGATCCGGTGCAGTGTCCTTCTCTGCCTGTCTCTGGGCACGATCTTATCGATCATTCCGTGTTCCAGCAAGAATTCAGCACACTGAAACCCCTCCGGCAGCTTCTCCTGTATGGTCTGTTCAATAACTCTCGGTCCTGCAAAGCAGATCAGAGCCCCGGGCTCAGCCAGGATCACATCACCCAGACTGGCATAGCTGGCCGTCACTCCGCCGGAGGTTGGATCAGTCATGAAAGAGAGAAACAGACCGCCGGACTGCTTATAAGCCTCCACAGCTGCCGCAGTCTTTGCCATCTGCATCAAAGAAAACAAACCTTCCTGCATTCTTGCACCGCCGCTGGCACTGAAGATTACCAGAGGAAGCTGTTTTTCTCTCGCATAGTCAGCCAGCAGTGCAATTTTCTCACCCGCAGCCGTTCCCATGCTTCCCATCAGAAATTCTCCGTTCAGGATTCCCAGTGCAACTGAAATCCCGCCAATTGCAGCCACCCCTGCTGTGAAGGCGTCCATCTGTCCGGTTTTCTTCCTGTTGATCTCCAGCTTTTCACGATATCCGGGAAATGCCAGAGGATCGCTGCTTTCGAGATCAGGATACAGCTCCCGAAAGGAATCCCTGTCACAGACCAGTGCGATCCGCTCCTTAGGATTCATAGGAAAGTAATGACCGCAGTCCGGACAGAGCTTCATATTTTTCAACAGTTGTCCCCGCCGGAATACACCTCCGCAGGAGGGACAGGTTCTGTTATTCTGATCCGCCTCCTTCCGCAGGCGTCGCAGAGATTTTCCGCTGTCCTTCCTTTCCCTGTATATGTTCTCTAATGTCATACCGTTCTTCCTTTGTCACGACTCATGCTCACTTCATGATCTGTTCTGCGCTCATGATTCGCTTTCTGTTTGCGCTATGTTCCCTTTACTGAGCCACTCTTCGATTTCCCAGTGGTTTTTCTCCCAGAAACCGGTGTTGTATTTTCCGAGAATAAAATCCGGATGAAAGGTGAGCAGATGCATAAAGTCTGCATTTGTCTCGATCCCTTCGATCACCAGCTCCTCGAGGGCTCTTCTTAGCCTTCGGATCGCCTCCAGTCTTGTTTTTCCTGAGACAATGATCTTGGCAATCATGGAATCATAATAGGGACTGATCTCGCATCCTGTATAAAGAGCGCTTTCCACTCGTACACCGTATCCGGCGGGCATATGCAGAAACGTGATCCTGCCTGTGGTAGCTGCGTTGATCCTGCATTCAATGGTGTGACAGCTTTGCCGGACCTCATCCTGCGTCATGTTCAGCTTCATTCCCGCTGCGATTCGGATCTGCTCCCGGATCAGATCGATACCTACGAGTTCCTCGGTTACAGGGTGCTCGACCTGGATTCGCGTGTTCATTTCAATAAAATAAAAGTTTCGATCATCATCCAGAACGAATTCCACAGTACCGGCACTGAAGTAGCCTGCTGCCTTCGCAGCCTTTACCGCAGTTTTCGCCATTTTCCTGCGCAGCTTCTCATCCAGCAGAGGCGACGGGGCCTCCTCCAGCAGCTTCTGGTTGTTTCGCTGGATGGAGCAGTCTCTTTCTCCCAGACAGATCGTATTGCCGTGCTGATCTGCGAGAATCTGCATTTCTACATGATGAGGATTCTGCACCAGTTTTTCCAGATACATGTCATCATTTCCGAAGGCGGCCTTTGCCTCTGCCCTGGCCGAAGACCAGGCCTGCTCCAGCTCCTCCGGGGAAAATGCCTTCCTCATGCCCTTTCCGCCGCCTCCTGCCGATGCCTTGAGCAGCACAGGATATCCGACACGGGCTGCTGCTGTCTTCGCGTCCTCCAGAGTGAGGAGCAGTCCGTCTGAGCCCGGCACCACCGGAACGCCGGTCCGGATCATCAGTTCTCTGGCAGACTGCTTGTCTCCCATCCGGCTGATGATCTCTGCTGAGGGACCGATGAATGCAATCCCGTTATCCAGGCATTTTCTTGCAAAGGAAGCATTTTCAGACAAAAAGCCATAGCCGGGGTGTATGGCATCGCAGCCGCATCTTTTGGCTACCTCGATGATCACATCCTCCTTCAGATAGCTGTCTGCTGCCTTTGCAGGACCGATGCAAACGGACTCTGTTGCTGCCATCACAGCCAGTGAGTTCCTGTCCTCGGTGGAATATACAGCCACTGTCTCAATGTCCATCTCCATGCAGCACCGGATGATCCTCACTGCGATCTCCCCTCTGTTTGCTATCAATATTCGTTTAAACATTGCTATTACCTCGATTCAGAACCGGGATGATTTGCTGACCTGCAAATCTGCGATAGTCCGCTTTTTTTTCAGTGCGGTCGGATCAGCAGGTCATCATATTCTGCGATAGTCTGCTTTTTTCTCAGCGCAGTCGAATCAGCAGATCATCATATTCTGCGATAGTCTGCTTTTTTCTCAGCGCAGTCGGATCAGCAGGTCATCATACCCCACAAGAGCTGCATCCTGCGCAGGGATCTCTGCGACTACGCCCTCTTCCTCGGCGATGATCTCATTCATCAGCTTCATAGCTTCAATGATTCCGACAACGTCTCCCTTCTTTACTGTCTGTCCGACCTCTACGAAGGGAGCTGCATCCGGTGCGGGAGCGCGATAGAAGGTTCCCACCAGTGGAGCTCTTATCTCCTTAACAGGTTCATTCACAGCTTCTGATGAATGTTTGGTTTCTTCGGAAATTCCGGATGATTGTTCACCGGATTCTCTGAATGCGCGGTCATCATTCACTGATTTAGCAGACTTTACCCCAACCGATGACTGATCCTCGAAATCGTACAGCTGTGCTTCGGAGTATGCCCCTTTTTTCAGGGAAAAGTGTGTACCCTGAAAATCCAGTGACATCTCAGTGACGCAGGATGTCTCGAATCGTTCCCACAACTCCAGAATGTTTCTGTATTCCATGCTCATGTTATGCCGCCTTTGCGTCGATATAGGAAACAATGTTCTGTACGGTTACAAAACCTGCCAGGGCCTCCTCTTCAATAGAGATGTCATACGCTTCCTCAAGAGCAATGCAAAGTTCCATTGCATCCAGTGAATCGATTCCCATATCCTCCTTCAGCTTTGCCTCCCGCGTGATGGTATCCTCATCGCAGTTCAGTGTGTCCATGATTACTTCTTTTACCTTATCGAATGACATATGCGTATTCTCCTTTTGATTTTTTTGCTTCTTCTTTTTTTACTGATTCTTCTTTTGTTTGCTGCTTTTTCTTAAGAAACAGATTTTTCCTTTGCTACAGAATTTTCTGTATTTGTGTAACCGTTCAGTAGGTTACTTAGTTTGTTTTTTTTACAAGGTGTGAAATTACTTTGTGTTTCAAAGTATATGCAAAATACTTTGAAAGTCAAGATATCAATTTCAAGTTTGGTACATGTACTGAATTCTTTCGAAAAATGTATCGGAAAATTTGTTTGATTTTCAAAGCAGTTTCCCCTTGACATGTTCGTAACGCTTATGAAACGCTTTTTGTGCTTCTGTATTTCGAACTTTCTCTATTTCCTCTGCTTTCGGTGCTCTGCCGACAGGGTGGCACAGGGTTTTCTTGTTTCTCAATTTCCTGTGCCCTACTCTCCATCCGGCGGCACAGGATTCTCAGTTTCTTCTCTTCCCTGTGCCCTAACCTCCACCCGGCGGCACAGGATTTTCTTATTCCTAAATTCTCTGTGCCCTTGCTTCCACCCAGCGGCACAGAGTTTTCTTCTTTCCTAATTCCCTGTGCCTCTAATTCTACCTCACGGCACAGCATTTTCTTGTTTTCTTCATTCCCGGTGCCTCCACGGGTTCCCGATTCCGTGAGCACAGTAAAGGAGCAGACATCGTTACAGTTCACGGAGCCCTCTCGCATGTAATTTTCTATCTTGTTCTTTTCTGCATTTTCTGTATAATTAACTTTGTATGCCATACGATAAGAAGCCTTGATATGCAGACCGGCATACACCACCTATTAATAGAAGATATAGAATTAACTGAGGTATCCTATGATTTTATCCTGTCAGAATGTGTATAAATCTTTTGCGACAACGGAGATTCTGCACGACATTAATTTTCATATAGAAGAACATGAGAAGGCGGCTCTGATCGGCGTAAACGGTGCCGGCAAATCTACGCTTCTCAAAATCATCACAGGTGAGTATTCTGCCGACTCCGGGCAGGTGATCCTTTCCAGAGGAAAGACGCTTGGCTATCTGGCTCAGCATCAGGAGATCAATGGTGATAAGACGATCTACGAGGAGGTGCTGGAGGCACGGCAGCATGTGCTGGATATGGAGGCACGGCTGCGCACCATGGAAGAGACCATGAAGCAGCTTTCCGGGGATAAGCTGGATTCTATGATGGAGTCCTACACACGTCTGACCCATACCTTTGAGCTGGAAAACGGCTATGCCGTGCAGAGTGAGGTCACCGGTGTCCTGAAGGGACTCGGTTTTCCCGAGGAGGAATTTGACCGGAAGCTGGAGGCGCTGTCCGGCGGTCAGAAGACCCGGGTGGCTCTGGGACGTCTGCTGCTGACAAAGCCTGATGTGCTGCTTCTGGACGAGCCTACCAACCATCTGGACATGGAATCCATTCAATGGCTGGAGACCTATCTGCTGAATTATCCCGGTGCAGTGCTGATCGTATCCCATGACCGATATTTCCTGGATCGGATCGTATCCCGCGTCATCGAGCTGGAGAACGGCCGTTCCATGATGTTTCTGGGAAATTATTCTCAATATCATGAAAAGAAGGCCATTGTGCGCAGAGCGCAGCTGAATGCCTGGATGAACCAGCAGCGGGAAATCAAGCATCAGGAAGAGGTCATCACCAAATTAAAGTCCTTCAATCGGGAAAAATCCATCAAACGTGCGGAAAGCCGTGAAAAGATGCTGGAGAAGGTGGAGGTGCTGGAGAAGCCCCAGGAGGTGCACGCAGACATGCGGATCCATCTGACACCAAGGATCACCAGTGGAAACGATGTGCTGACCGTCACAGGACTGACCAAAAAGTATCCTCCCCTCACCTTGTTTGAGAATCAGGATTTTATTATCCACCGCGGTGAGCGTGTGGCCATCATCGGCAATAACGGTACAGGAAAAACCACGATCCTGAAGATCATCAACGGTCTTCTGGAGGCAGATGCCGGAGAATGCAAGCTTGGTTCCCGGGTTCAGATCGGCTACTACGACCAGGAGCATCAGGTGCTGAGCATGGATAAAACCATCTTTCAGGAGATCTCCGATACCTACCCTGCCATGACCCAGACACAGGTTCGAAATGTACTGGCTGCCTTCCTGTTTACGGAGGATGATGTATTTCTTCCCATCAAAAATCTCTCCGGCGGCGAGAGAGGCAGGATTTCTCTGGCAAAGCTTATGCTGTCCAATGCCAATTTCCTGATCCTTGACGAGCCTACCAACCACCTGGATATCACATCCAAGGAAATCCTGGAAGAGGCATTGAAGGAATACACAGGAACCGCGCTGTATGTCAGCCATGACCGATACTTTATCAATCAGACTGCCACAAGAATTCTGGATCTGACCAATCAGAAGCTTGTGAATTATATCGGCAATTACGATTACTATCTGGAAAAGAAGGATGAGCTCACCGCTATCTATGCACCGGAGGAGGCTGCCGAGGCAGCTGCCGGCTCAGAGACCGCTGCTGCCATGGACTGGAAGGCTCAGAAAGAGGAACAGGCGAGACTTCGCAAAAAGGAAAATGACCTGAAGAAGGTAGAAAAGAGAATTGCTGAGCTGGAAGAACAGGACAAGGCCATTGACGAGGAGTTCAATCTCCCGGAGACCGGAACAAACCTTGCCAGATGCCAGGAATTGTCAAAGGAAAAAGCGAAGATCACAGAAGAGCTGGAAGAGCTGTACGAAAAGTGGGAAGAGCTGGCAGAATAAAAGACCAGGGAACTCGCCCGTTATGGCAGTATCTTGAATGAAATATTATCCCAAAAACGAAACAGGGGGAACGGCTGCACCGTTCCCCCTGTTTCGTTTTTTCAGTCGAGGATAATCCAAACTTAGTCTGCGGTCTGTTCCGGTTCTGAGATCAAAGACTTTTCTCCAGTGTCTCGCGGATTGCAAGAATGAAGTCACGGCTGTTCAATACAGTTGGATTCTCCATGGTTGTGATGATGGCAAGATCCTTTGTCATCTTACCGGATTCGATGGTATCGATGGTTGCCTTCTCAAGCTTTTCAGCAAAGGAAGAAAGAGCTTCGTTGTGATCCATCTCACCGCGTTTTTTCAACGCACCTGTCCATGCAAAGATCGTGGCTACGGAGTTGGTGGATGTCTCCTCTCCTGCCAGGTGTTTATAGTAGTGGCGCTGCACGGTTCCGTGTGCTGCCTCGTACTCATAATATCCGTGAGGAGATACCAGCACAGATGTCATCATGGCAAGGGAACCGAAGGCGGAGGAGATCATGTCGGACATAACGTCTCCGTCATAGTTCTTGCAGGCCCAGATAAAGCCGCCCTCTGCCTTCATGATACGAGCTACTGCATCGTCGATCAGCGTGTAGAAGTAGGTAATGCCTGCTGCCTCAAATTTTTCTTTGTATTTGGTCTCGTAAAGGTCTGCAAAGATATCCTTGAATCTGTGATCGTACTTTTTGGAAATGGTATCCTTGGAGGAGAACCACAAATCCTGCTTAGTGTCCAGTGCATATTCGAAGCAGCTGGCAGCAAAGCTTGTAATGGAGTCATCCAGATTGTGCTGTCCCTGGCATACACCTGCTCCCTTGTATTCATGTACCGTTACTTCCTGAGGCTCTGATCCGTCTGCAGGTGTGTAGATCAGCTTCACAGTTCCCGGTCCGGGAATCTGCATTTCTACATTTTTATACACATCACCATAGGCATGTCTAGCGATCGTGATTGGTTTTTTCCAGTTTTTCACACAGGGTTCAATGCCTTTCACAACAATGGGAGCACGGAACACAGTTCCATCCAGAATGGCACGGATAGTGCCGTTCGGGCTCTTCCACATCTCATGAAGATCGTACTCTGTCATTCTGGCAGCATTTGGAGTGATGGTGGCACATTTTACAGCAACACCGTATTTTTTTGTAGCCTCTGCAGAATCAATGGTAACCTGATCGCCGGTTTCATCCCTGTGCTTCAGACCAAGGTCATAATACTCTGTTTTCAGATCAATATATGGTGTAAGGAGCTCGTCCTTAATGATCTGCCAGAGGATTCTGGTCATCTCATCGCCGTCCATCTCCACCAAAGGGGTAGTCATTTTGATTTTTTCCATGTTTTCTTCTCCTTTATACAGGATTCGTTCTCCTATTCGAAATGCCTGTGTTTTCCTATGAAATTATACAGACCTGAGAAATACTTGTCAATCGGAAACTGTATCATAGTAAAGCAGTAGAGTGATTCCGGCTGCTGTTCACGGGATGGCAGGAGATACGAATGCTGACTCGTCATGCCTGGATGTAAGCAGCAACACATGAGACAAAAAAAGAGAACGAGAAATATTACATTTGCTTATAAAAATATCAAATACTGTTTCTTCCTTATATTCCGGAAGAAATATATGATGAATATATAAGGATTCGGAACAATGTTACACCCACTGAGCAGCTGCAGATATAGGAACACTCCGTATGAGTGATATTTTTAGGGAACATTCTGAATTTACCATTGTTAGTGATTTCTTGAGCTGTCGTCATAGCGCTATTTTAAAGAATCATAAACATTACCATCTTTAATAGTACGTTAAGGTTTTCACTATGGTTTCTTCAGATACGATTGTTATAGTTACATCATCAAAGAGATAGAGAAAACAAAACATCTCACACAAGCAGAAAACGAAACAAAAACAGAAAAGGAAAAATCAAAAGGAGGACAACAGCATGACATTAGTAAATATTTTGGGAACAGCAGCCGGTTATACAGCAGTAGCAGCAATCAGTGCTTTCGGACTGTTTTTCTTCGGAGCAATGTTCGTCAGAATGATGAGCGATACACTGCACCATGCATAATGAGATGACTGTAAAGAACCAGATCAGTGATTGAGTCAGATCAGTAAATGAATCAGATCAGTGAATAATACAGATCAATAAATGAATCAGATATACAAAGAGGAAGGAGGTCCTGCCTATAAGCGAAATGTAAAATAAATGAACAACAAAAAAACGTACAAAACAAAAGATACATCAGATATGAAAAGGAGGAATTAGTTAAGCAAAAGAATCATCACACATGAAAAGGAGGAATCAGTTAAGCAAAAACCATCACACATGAAAAGGAGGAATTAGTTAAGCAAGAGAACGTCCACCGGACGTTCTTTCTGCATGTACTGCAACAAGAGACGGTGGTGCTGTCCGCGAATGCGGAACAGCACCACCGTCTTCTTGTTTTATACTATTTCCGGCGAAACGTTACAGCTGTCCCTTGCTCCGGATTATTTCTGGTTAGCAAGAACACCCTTATTCTTCATCAGATAGTCGCACAGTGAGATAACTGTGAGGATCATTGCTGCATAGATCAGGATCTGTCCGATGATATAAGCAGGCTGTCCGGGAAGCTTCAGCATCAGGAAAATGATCATGACCATCTGTGTGACGGTTTTGATCTTTCCCCACCAGCTTGCTGCGATTACGATTCCGTTATCGGATGCAACAAGGCGGAAACCGCTGATAATAAACTCACGGGCAATAATGATGATCACCACCCAGGCAGGAAGATCCCCTGAATCAATCAGGCAGATCATTGCGGTGCAGACAAGCAGCTTATCCGCCAGGGGATCCATAAATTTTCCAAAGTCTGTGACAAGATTGTATTTTCTTGCAATCTTTCCGTCCAGCATATCGGTCAGGCTGGCGATAATGAAGATTGCCAGTGCAATGTAGCGGCATACCATGTAATCCAGTCCCGGAATCGGAACCATCATGAAGATTACAAAGAAAGGAATCATAGCCATACGCACACAGGTAAGCTTGTTAGGTAAATTCATCTTTTTATTCTCCTTCTTATAATGATTTCACCAGATAATTTCACATAGAAAAGTAACATCACCGGCGCTTTCTGTCAAGTTCCGATTCATTTGTTACAATCCCGGTTACTGTGAATGTAAACAATCCAGTGCAGATCATTCCTCAACAATATGCTCTCCGATGAGATCATATTCCGATGCTCCGGTGACCTTTGCCCTAACGAAGTCTCCTGAATTCAATGTTTCCGGTGAAGTCAGGAAGAAGTATCCGTCCACACCGGGTGTATCCGCATAGGTACGGCAGACGTAGGCATTTTCATTAGGAACAAAGCCCTCTACCATCACTTCCATTTCCTGACCGATGCGGTCTGTTCCGATGTCATAGGAAACCTCCTGCTGCAGGGTTAAGAGCTCATCCTGCCAGTCCAGCTTGGTTTCTTCGTCCACCTGATCCGGGAATTCCGCTGCAGGGGTTCCTTCCTCCGGTGAGTAGGTAAATACTCCGAGACGATCGAACTCCATCTCATTCACAAACTCCATCATCTCTTCGTGCTGTTCCTTCGTTTCTCCGGGGAAACCGGTGATCAGTGTGGTACGGAGCACGATATCCGGAATCTGACTGCGAAGTTCACTAATAATGTCAATGAGCTCCTGCTTTGTGGTTCTGCGGCCCATACGCTTCAGAATCGTGTCGTTGGCATGCTGGATCGGCAGATCCAGATAATGGCAGACCTTGGGCTCATCTCTTATTACTTCAATCAGCTCCGGATAGATTTCCTCCGGATAGCAGTACAGCACACGGATCCAGCGGATCCCTTCGATCTCTGCCAGCTTCTTCAGAAGAATATGCAGCCTCTTCTCTCCGTAAAGGTCCGTTCCATACACGGTAGTCTCCTGGGCAACCAGAATCAGCTCCTGAACACCATCCGCTGCAAGAGTCTCTGCCTCCTCCAGAAGCTCCTCCATGGGAACACTTCGGAACCTTCCACGGAGAGATGGAATGATGCAGTAGGTGCAGTGCTTGTCACAGCCCTCGGCAATCTTCAGATATGCATAATGTCCTCCGGTTGTAACCAGTCTCTTTTTCTCGTTGTCCGGAAGTCCTGTGAGAGGCTTCATGACAACACTTCTCTCTCCGGATGAACAGGATTCAATGACCTTCTGGATCTCATCGTAGCTGTTGGTTCCGATGACTGCATCGATCTCCGGGATCTCGTCCAGAATCTCCTGGCGGTACCGCTGTGCCATGCAGCCGGTTGCGATCAGACAGCGGCAGTTCCCGTTCTTCCGATATTCCGACATCTCCAGAATATTCTGGATGCTTTCCTCCTTCGCATCGTGAATGAAGCAGCAGGTATTGATCACGATCACCTCCGCCTCATTTTCATCGTCCGTCACCACATGACCGTGACTGGCCAGTTTTCCCAGCATGTGTTCAGAATCCACAAGATTCTTATCACATCCCAGGGAGATAAATAATATTTTCATACACTTCTGCAGGATGAAGCGGCACTGCCCCATCCATTCCTTTCTGTTATTGCTGTATATTTTCTATTTAACAATGCATGTATTGTATTTGCTATCGTAGTTATGTTCACGGTACAATACGCTTCGCATCACACAGTTTACGCTGTAATCCCCGGACTCATTCTGGTATACTATACGCAAAAGGAGGGAACCATGAGCACATTAAATGAAGACCTGATCTACGAAGTCCTTTCTGTTGTCGAGGAGATCCCCTATGGAAAGGTGGCCTCCTACGGACAGATTGCCGCCCTGACCGGACATGAAAAAAATGCCCGCCTGGTGGGAAAGATCCTGAGCATGTCTGAATACTACGGCGACTATCCCTGCCATCGTGTGGTAAATGCACAGGGCCGGACAGCTCCCTCCTGGCCGGAGCAGCGAATGCTGCTGGAGGATGAAGGAGTTGGCTTCAGGAAAAACGGCCATGTTGATATGGCTGAATATTGCTGGTCGGGAGACTGATGCGTTACTGTTCACAGGGAACCTTCCATCCATGCGCAGTCGCCGCCGTTACACGGCGGGGCTGATGCTCGAGCATTTTCTTTGCGAGTACAGAAAGAAAAGCGTTGAAAGGAAGCTCTCTTCACTTTCCAACGCTTTTACGTCCCGAACTCACAGACATACTTACTTGGAGCCGATCGCCCCAAGACTGAAGTCACTGGAATGCATTGCCCTTTTTCAAGTCCTCTTCAAAAAAGTGAAAATGCTGCGCAGGCTTCAAAACATGTACTGCTTTATTCCTCTGCTGCACCGAAATCATCCTGAATCTCATCCACGAGTTCCTCTGCAGCCTCTTCTGCGATCGCATCTACGCTCTCCTCAGGAAGTTCTTCCACATCGCCTTCAGAACCGGGAATAATATTTACCTTTCCCTCGTACAGCTCCTGAACAGCTACGGAAAGCGGTTTTTTGCCTTTCTCGTATTTCACAAGGGCTACATCACCGGCTGTCAGCTGACGTGCACGTTTGCTGGATGCAAGAACAATAGAGTAACGGCTGGTAACGATCGGCTCCTCGTCCTCTGCCACTCCGTTGTTGATCTTGTCGATTAATTCTTTATATGATGGATGTATCATTCTTCTTTATTCTCCTTCCTGATTTTCAGCTCTTTCTTCATTTTATCTATCATATCCCCGCGGTTTGATGCACGATTTTTCTGAGACTGAATCAGCTCATGCATCTCCTCCACGCAGGTTTGAAGATCATCATTGATCACCAGATAATCATATCTGTCCATATATTCGGCTTCTTCGACTGCCCGGTTCATGCGGAAACGAATCACCTCGGCTGTTTCCGTACCTCTGTTTACAAGACGTCTCTCCAGTTCTTCAGCAGACGGAGGTGTTACAAACAGAAGCAGTGTATCCGGATACTGCTGCTTAACCTTCAGGGCTCCCTGGATCTCAATCTCCAGAATCACATCCCTGCCCTGATTCAGCATATCCTGCACATACGCAACAGGAGTTCCATAATAATTGTTCACATACTCGGCATACTCCAGGAATCCGTTATCAGCGATCATTGCCTCGAATTCTTCCCTGGTCTTAAAGAAATAGTGGACTCCATCCTCCTCACCCTCTCTGGGAGACCTGGTGGTACAGGAGATGGACAGTGCGTAGTTATCATACTGTTTCAGCAGTTCCTTCATCAGTGTGCCCTTGCCGGCTCCGGAAAATCCGGAAACAACTGTTAAAATTCCTCTATTCATTCTCTTTTTTCTCCTCCTGCAGGCCTGTGTCGGAACTTATGAGCTTTCCCCTGCATCTTCCTTGTCTTCCTGCAGACCTGTGCCGGAATTCAGACACTTTTCTGTATCTTCCTTGTCCTCCTGCAGACCTGTGTCGGGACTAATGCGCTTTCCTGCATCTTCCTTTTCTCCCTGCAGACCTGTGTCGGGACTTAAACGTTTTCCGACAGTTTCCGGCTGCAGTGCGGATAAAAGTACGGTTCCGTTATCCAGAATCAGCACTGCCTTCGTGCGCCTTCCCTGGGTAGCATCCACAGCTGTTCCGTCCTCCTTGGCCTTCGACACCAGTCTTTTGATGGGTGCCGCGTCCGGATTCACCACAGCCATGATCTTTTCTGCATTTACCAGATTGCCAAATCCGATATTGATCAGTTTCATATATTTATCCTACTGGGTATATTCCAGGAGTCATTACTCACCACCATATGAGGTGGAAGTCTCGACCACTGAGGTGATTATTCAACGTTCTGGATCTGCTCGCGTACCTTCTCGATCTCGGTTTTCAGCTCGATGGCAATATCGGAGGTCTCCAGATCATTTGCCTTAGACAGGATGGTGTTGGCCTCGCGGTTCATCTCCTGAGCAATGAAGTCCAGCTTTCTGCCGATGCCGGTTCCCTGAAGAAGTGCATTCTTCATGGTATCAATATGGCTGTTCAGACGAACTGTCTCCTCATCGGTACAGATTTTGTCTGCAAAGAGGACTACCTCAGCAGCGATGCGGGATTCATCGATCTGGGCATTGTCCAGCAGCTCCTTCGTCTTCTGTTTCAGACGTTCCTTATAGGCATCAATGATTCCGGGGGCACGATCCTCCACCCGTTTAACATTCGCCTTCATATGATCCAGCTTCTCAATCAGATCCTTCTTAAGGGCTTCGCCTTCCTTGTTCCGGGACTCTGCAAATGCCGCTCCTGCCTGGCGAAGAACCGCTTCAAGAGCAGTCCAGAGTTCATTCTCATCCGGCACCTGCTCCTCCATGGTAAGAACCTCAGGACATCTTCCCAGTGCTGTCACAGTCAGATCATTCTTCAGCTGAAATGCTTCCTGCATCTTCTGATAGCAGGCTACATACTGAGCAGCCAGTTCCTCATTGTATTTCAGAGAAAGCCGGGACTGTGTATAATCCTCGTAGGTGATAAATACATCCACCTTGCCTCGCTGCATGTAATCCTTCAAAACCGTTCTGATGGATGACTCGAAGAGGCTGAACTTTTTCGGCATCTTGATATTGAAATCCAGATATCTGTGATTTACAGATTTGATTTCAATGGTAATCTTCTTTTCGGCGTCCAGAATCTCGGCACGTCCGAAACCGGTCATACTTTTTATCATGGAATCCTCTTTCACAAAAGCTCCTGATCCGCGGAGTTCAGCAGGCAATGCGAACTGCTGTCAGACGTTGAGCTTGACTTAACTGTTATGATTCGATATTGAATCAAAGTATAGTATAATTCATTGGAATGGGGTAGTCAAATCTTTTTTCTTATGTTTCCCTGTGCCTGCTGCTCATTTCTTCGGCACAGAGTTTCTGCTTTTCACAGCAACAGAAGAAGTACCTCAAATTTCTCAAATCCGTTGTCAGCTTTGCTGTAAAATTGTATAATAATAAGGTTAAAAAAGTAACTATTCAAATAAAGTAACCATTCAGAAGGAAATAAAAGAGAACCTTCTGAACAGCTGCAGCTGAGAATATATCAACCAAAGAAACGAGGTCCAATCTATGGCATTTGACGGAATTACAGTGGCCTGTCTCCGCCGGGAACTGGCGGAGGCACTCACCGACGGGAAGATTGCGAAGATCACCCAGCCGGAGAACGATGAGCTGCTGTTAACGATAAAAAACAACAAAAACAACTACCGCCTGCTGCTCTCTGCCAATGCATCGCTGCCGCTGGCCTATCTGACGGATACGAATAAGCCTGCTCCTTTGACAGCACCAAACTTCTGCATGCTGCTGAGAAAAAGGATCGGCAACGGCCGGATCGTCTCCGTTACTCAGCCTGGTCTGGAGCGTATCCTGGTGTTCCGCATCGAGCATCGGAATGAGCTGGGAGATCTGTGCACCTGGAAACTGATCGTGGAGCTGATGGGCAAGCACAGCAACATCATCTTCTGCAATGAAGAGGAAATGATCATTGATTCCATTAAGCATGTCTCTGCAAACATGAGCTCTGTCCGGGAGGTGCTTCCGGGAAGAACATATTTCATTCCGAAAACCCAGGAGAAGGCAGATCCTCTGACCATCACAGAGCAGGAATTTTACGATAAAGTATGCACACGGCCGATGCCCCTTGCCAAGGCTGTTTACACGGCTCTCACCGGCTTTTCCCCTCTGATGGGCGAGGAGCTGTGCCACCGGGCATCCCTGGACGGCGGCTTCTCCGCGGAATCTCTGGATGAAGTCAGCCGGCTGCACTTCTACCAGACCTTTGCAAGGATGATGACGGAGCTGAACCAGTCTCCTGCCTGCCGGATCTATTACGATGGAGCGGGACCTGTGGAATTCTCTCCTTTGGAGCTGACCCAGTACGAAACCTCCAGATCAGTGGAGTTCGATACCGTATCTTCCATGCTGGAAACCTATTTTGCAGAGCGCAGTCTGGTGACCAGAATACGGCAGAAGTCTACCGATCTTCGCAAGATCGTCTCCACCAATCTGGAGCGAGCCGGCAAGAAGCTGATTCTGCAGGAAAAGCAGATGAAGGACACCGAGAAGAAGGACAAGTACCGGATCTACGGGGAGCTTCTGAACACCTACGGATACTCTCTCACCGGCGGCGAAAAATCCATGACTGCGGTGAACTACTATACGAATGAAGAGGTAACGATCCCTCTGGATCCCACTCTGACAGCGGGGGAAAATGCAAAAAAGTATTTTGACCGCTACAATAAGCTGAAGCGTACAGCTGAGGCACTGGAGGTACAGATTGCCGAGACAAAGGCGGATGTAGAGCATCTGGAAAGCATCAGCACCTCTCTGGATATATCCCTTCATGAGGAGGACCTTTTGGAGATCCGGGAGGAGCTGACCCAGTTCGGTTACCTGAAGGCAAAGGGACCTCAGGGCAAAAAGAGAATTGCCAGGAATTCTGCTCCCCTCCACTACCGCTCCTGTGACGGCTTCGACATCTATGTAGGTAAAAATAACTTCCAGAACGAGCTGGTGTCCTTCAAGCTGGGCAGCGGCAATGACTGGTGGTTCCATGCCAAGGGAATGCCGGGCTCCCATGTCCTGGTAAAATGCGGAGGAGCCGAAATGTCTGATCAGGCATTCGAAGAGGCCGGCCGGCTGGCAGCATTTTACTCCAAGGGACGGCAGGCTCCAAAGGTGGAAATTGACTACACCCAGAAGAAGAATCTTCGAAAGCCCGGAGGAGGAAAACCGGGATTTGTGGTGTATTACACCAATTACTCTCTGATGGCAGAGCCGGATATTACCGGAATCGAGGAAGTGTAACATCGCTGATAGCGTCAGGATATTACCGGAATTCAGGAAGTATAACAGTTCCGCTGACATCTGCCTGCAGGAATCCGTGCGTTTCCTCATGTGACAAACATCTGCCGGATTTCCAATGCAGTCACGAACTACTCACCCGGATAAGTGCCATAAAGAATGCATCCTGATGTAATTAATAAGGGGAAATAAAATACATGAAACAGAAAAACGTAACAAATGCAGCCGCACCGGAGCCGGATCTTCCGGATAGAAAGCCGCTGCGGCACCGCTATAAAGCAACGGTGGATGCCGGTCTGAATACCAAACAGGTCAATGAATACCTGGAAGCCGGCTGGGACAATGCTCCTGTGGATCCTCCCTCCAAATCCGTGGAGGAGATCATCAAAAGCAACGTCCTCACATATTTTAATATTGTATTCCTGATCATCGCAATTCTGCTGATCGCCGGCGGCTCCTACCGCCACCTGACTTTCCTTCCGGTGATCATATTCAATACCCTGATCGGTATTGTGCAGGAGCTGAATGCCAAGAAAACCCTGGATAAGCTGTCGGTGCTTCACGCACCCCATGCCATGGTGGTGCGAAACAGCAAGGCACGCTCCATTGCTGCAGCGGACCTTGTGCTGGATGATATTGTGATCTTCGGCTCCGGCAATCAGGTCTGTGCCGATGCACAGGTGATCCAGGGGGAGGTTCAGGTCAATGAATCGCTGCTGACCGGTGAATCCGACGAGATCACCAAGCGTCCCGGGGATCACCTGATGTCCGGCAGCTTCATTGTCTCCGGCAGCTGCTACAGCCGCCTGACCAACGTAGGCAGGGATTCCTACATTTCCAAGCTGACGCTGGAGGCAAAGGCATCCAGAGAAGGCGAGCAGTCAGAGATGATCCGAACCCTGAACAAGCTGCTTCTGATCATCGGCATTGCCATTATCCCTATTGGTCTGACGCTGTTCTACCAGGCCTATTTTGTCAATGAAAATACCTTCCGAACCAGTATCAGCTCCATGGCAGCGGGCGTTCTGGGCATGATTCCGGAGGGACTGTTCCTTCTGTGCTCAGTGACACTGGCCGTCAGCACCGTTCGTCTGGCCGGCAAGAAGGTGCTGGTCCACGATATGAAATGCATCGAAACTCTTGCCAGAGTGGATGTGCTCTGTGTGGATAAAACCGGAACCATCACTGAAAATGAGATGAAGGTCAATAACGTTCATCCGCTTCCCGGATACGCAGAAACACTGATGAGTCCCCTGGATGAGCTGATCGGCGACTTTGCCCATGCCATGTCCAGAGACAATAGTACCATGGCCACCCTGCAGCAGCATTTTCAGCTGCAGAGCGGAAGGGTTGCCTCTGAAACCACCGGCTTCTCCTCTGCCTTTAAGTACAGCAGCGCCACCTTCGGCCGTACCTCCTACGTGCTGGGTGCCCCGGAATTCGTTCTCCGGGAAACCTACAAGGACTACGAGCAGGAGATCATGGAATATTCCGAGCAGGGATACCGTGTTCTGGTCTTCTGCATTTATCACGGTGTGCCTGACGGCAAGGCACTGACTGCGGGTGTAACGCCGCTGTGCCTGATCACCCTGTCCAATCCGATCCGAGGGAAGGCGCCGGATACCTTCCGGTTCTTCGCTGAAAACGATGTGGCGATCAAGGTCATCTCCGGTGATAATCCTGTCACTGTATCGAAAATCGCGGCGCAGGCAGGCATTCAGGGTGCCGAGAGCTATGTGGATGCCCGCTCTCTGGATACAGAGGAGGAAATCGAGGCCGCTATGGATCAGTACACGGTTTTCGGACGTGTCACTCCCGAGCAGAAGCGGTTCTTTGTGAAGGCATTGCAGAAGGCAGGTCATACCGTTGCCATGACCGGTGACGGTGTTAACGATGTACTTGCCCTGAAGGATGCGGACTGCTCCGTTGCCATGGCCTCCGGAAGCGATGCCGCCTGCCAGGCAGCTCAGCTTGTCCTGCTGGAAAATGATTTCTCACGGATGACAGATGTTGTAATGGAGGGACGCCAGGTCGTCAACAATCTGGAGCGTTCAGGAAGCCTCTTCCTGGTGAAGAACCTGTTCTCCCTGATGATGTCCCTGTTCTCCATCATCTTCAACATTACCTATCCGCTGGATCCGTCACAGATCACATTGATCAGTACATTTACCATCGGCATGCCGGGATTCTTCCTGTCCCAGGTGCCGGATCACAACCGGATCCAGGGACGGTTCCTGACCAATATACTGGTTCGGGCCCTGCCTGCCGGACTGACCGATACCCTGATCGTGGGTGCTCTGGTGGTATTCGGTCAGACCTTCAATCTGGATTCTGTGGATGTGGGAACTGCCTGCACCATTTTGCTGGCCATCGTGGGATTCATGATTCTGTTCCAGATCAGCAAACCAATGAATTCCTTCAAATGGGCGATCTTCGGCGTCTCCGTATTCGGACTGTTCTTCTGTGCCTATGCACTGGGTGATCTGTTCAGCATGACCTCCATGTCCACACGGACCATCATGCTCTTCGTGATCTTCTCCATCTGCACCGAGCCCCTGTTCCGGTATCTCACCGCACTGGTGAAATACTGCTCAAGGCTGTGCTCGTACCTGTGGAGAGAATATAAGAGGGTTCGCGGAACGGCGGAATAAATGAAACGGGGGGACGGTGCTGCTGTTCCAATTCGGAACAGCAGCACCGTCCCCCCGTTCTATTTATTTTTCGTGAAGCAGGAATGCACGATAACCTCGAACAGCTTCGTATACATCTGCCTTGCTGCTCACCTCGTAGGGTGCGTGCATGTTCAGCACTGCAACACCGCTGTCGATGACCTCCATTCCATAATTTGCCATAATGTAAGCGATGGTTCCGCCGCCGCCCACATCGACCTTGCCCAGCTCAGTGAACTGGTAGGAAACCTCAGCCTCATCCATGATGCGGCGAAGATCTGCGATATATTCCGGGTTGGCGTCGTTAGAGCCGCTCTTGCCTCTTGCACCAGTGAACTTATTGAAGGAAAGACCCTGTCCCACAAAGGCAGCACTGCGTTTCTCAAAGGCAGCTGCATACAGCGGGTCATAGCCTGCACTGACATCGGAGGACAGCATTCTGGAATTTGCAAATGCACGGCGCACCTTCAGATCAGACTCACCTTCTGTCAGAGCGATCAGCTCAGCCACAGTATTCTCAAAGAATCTGGACTGCATGCCGGTGGCACCGACGCTTCCGATCTCCTCCTTATCCACCAGCAGACAGCAGCCGCAGCGCTCTGCATCATTGATATCCAGCATGGCAAAGAGTGAGGTCCATGCACAGACGCGGTCATCCTGTCCGTATGCAAGGATCATGCTTCTGTCAAAGCCCAGATCCCTTGCCTTTCCTGCAGGTACGATCTCCAATTCCGCAGAATAGAAATCTTCCTCCTCCATCTGATAGCCTTCCTTCAGAAGACGGAGCACATTGGCTTTTACAGCCTCCTTCTGATCCTCAGGCAGTTCGCTTTTATTCAGCGGCGTATTGCCGATCAGAAGATCCAGGTTCTCACCCTCCACAACAGTGGAAGCCTTCTTCTCCATCTGCTGTCCTGCCAGATGGATCAGGAGATCTGTGAATACAAATACAGGATCCTCCTCCTTCTCGCCGATCACAACATTGACCTTTGTGCCGTCCTTCTTCACAACAACACCGTGGATTGCCATCGGACTGGTCACCCACTGGTATTTCTTGATGCCGCCGTAATAGTGAGTATCCAGATAAGCGAAATCCTCTGTCTCATACAGCGGATTCTGTTTTACATCTACCCTTGGAGAATCAATGTGTGCGCCCAGAATGTTCATGCCGGCTGAGATTGGCTGATGTCCCAGACGAAACAGAGCAATGGATTTGTCCATGCATACCGCATAGACCTTGTCTCCTGCCTTCAGAGTTTCCCCTGCAGCGATCACATCCTTCAGATTTCTGTAGCCGTCTGCCTCCGCCATCAGAATCGTAAGGGCAACACACTCACGCTCTGTTTTTCCCTTATTCAGGCAGTTTTTGTATAAGATATTGATCTGATTCAGCTCTTCCAGCTGCTCGCCGTTGTATTTATTCCAGCAGTTTTCTCTTTTCATCGAAAAGTCCTCCGTATATCTATGATTTCAGATCAGGCATAGCACGCTGACCAGATTAGATTATAGCACGAAAACCACAGGATTTCAGCATCAATCATTCAGTAATCTTTGCAAACTCCCCGCTCAGCTCAAAGGCATGGTTCATGGGCCCGGAGCCCTTTCCCAGATCCAGCATGGCAGCCAGTGCACCGGAGATATAGGCCTTCGCTCTTTCCACAGATGTGTCCAGATCATAGCCCTTTGCAAGATTTGATGCGATGGCGCTGGACAGTGTACAGCCGGTACCATGGGTATTAGGATTGTCGATCCGCTTTCCGTGGAACCAGTGCAGCTCCCCGCTGCGGCACAGCAGGTCATTGGCATCGTTGATCTGATGTCCTCCCTTGATCAGGGCAGCGCAGCCGTACTGCTGCTGAATCAGGCGGGCAGCCTCTTCCATGTCCTTCTCATTCTCGATCTTTCTTCCGGTCAGAACCTCCGCCTCGGGAATATTCGGTGTAACTACCTCTGCGATAGGAAGCAGACATTCCTTCATCGTAAGTACTGCATCGCTCTGCATCAGATCTGCTCCGGAGGTAGCCACCATAACCGGATCTACTACGATATGCTCCGCTTTATGGAAGGTGAGACGATCCACAATGGTACGGATCAGATCAGAGTTGGATACCATACCGATCTTCACCGCATCCGGACGGATGTCATCAAAAATCATATCGATCTGCTGTGCAAGGAAGTCCGGTGTGACCTCCATAATTCCTGTTACGCCGGTGGTGTTCTGTGCTGTCAGTGCAGTAACCGCACTCATGGCAAATACTCCATTCATGGTCATAGTCTTAATATCTGCCTGAATTCCGGCGCCTCCGCTGCTGTCACTTCCTGCAACGGTCAATGCTGTAAACATCTTCATACTCATCAATTTTCCTTTCATTTTCTTTGAGACAATCAGTGAAAAATCAGTTACTGTACAGTAAAAGAAATCATTTTTTACACCGGTTGTCTGCAGCCTGTTTTAGCATCGTTTTTTAATAGCCGGAATACTCTTACTCTTAAGGGAATTATTCCGACATATTTCAAGCGACAGAAGGTGGTGCCCCCAATCTGCCGCCTCTGTAGACTGATACGAATTCTGCGTATCACTTTGTTCAGCGCCGCAGATCCACTGGATCTGCGCGCCCGGCGCCAAGTCTCGCGATCTCGACTTGAATTTAGTCAGCGCCTGTGCAACTCCACTGTTCACTGGAACTACGCACAAGGTGGTTACAAGTCTCGCGAAGCTCGACCTGACTGAATAGCTTAGTGCTGTCTATGCATTTACCATTCTCTCAGATATTTTCAGCAGTTCTCTGCACTCTGCCTCGATATCCTCAGCAGCAAAGATCGCACTGACCAGCGCCACTCCGTCTACTCCGGTTCCGGAAAGCTCCGGAATATTTTCCTTCGTAAGTCCGCCGATAGCCACAACCGGCACATCCACTGCCTTGCAGATATCCCGCAGCGTCTCCTTCGGGAGCACCTCCACATCCAGCTTGGTCGAGGTAGAGAACATGGCTCCGACTCCGAGACAGTCTGCCCCGTTCTTCACCGCCTCCAGCGCCTCTTCCACAGTATGCGCAGAAACACCGATCATCATATCCTCACCTACCAGCTCACGGACCTGACCGGCTTTCATATCCTCCTGTCCCACATGGATTCCGTCTGCCTTGCAGCGGATCGCCACATCCACGTTGTCATTGATAAAAAGAGGAACCTGATAGCTGCTGCAAAGCTCCCTGATATCAATAGCTTCCTGAAGAAATGCCTCGTCCCCCAGTTTCTTCTCTCTGATCTGTACACAGGTAGCTCCGCCCTTCAAAGCAGCCTCCACCTGCTCGTACAGAGTCTGTTTTCCGGTCCAGGCCCTGTCTGTTACTGCATACAACAGCATGGTTCTTTTATCGCACTTCATATTTCGCTCCCTCCTCCAGCTGCTCCGGAGTCATGTTATAGATTGCATCGATAATATAATTGCGGTAGCTGGAATTGCCGTCCAGCTCTGAGAGACGCTCATGGGCAATCTCTCCTGCCAGCCCCATGGCACATACGGCTGCTGCAGCTGCCTCCAGCGGCTCCTCCGGGTTGGCGGTGAGGTAAGCCGCTGTCATAGCGGACAGCTGACAGCCTGTTCCTGTAATGGAGGCCATCATAGGATGACCATTCCCGATGATATAGGCTTTCTCCCTGCTGCAGACCAGATCAATGGCACCGGTGATGGCGATCACTGCACCTGTTTTTTCTGCAAACATCTTTGCAAATGCAATCGCCTCGTCCAGATTCTCTTCACTGACCGCATCAGCAACGTTTGCATCCACTCCCTGGGTTGCAGCCGCCACTCCGGCAAGGGTTTTGATCTCAGAAATATTTCCGCGAATGACGGTGAACTTCACCTCATCCACAAGACGCTTTGCGGTATTGGTTCGAAGAGCCGATGCACCTGCTCCCACCGGATCCAGCACCACCGAATGTCCCAGCTCATTGGCTTTCTTTCCGGACAGCAGCATCGCCTCGATGGTTCTCTTATTCAAGGTTCCGATGTTGATATTCAGCCCCTGACAGATCGTGGTGATCTCCTCCACCTCGTCTCTGTCATCCGCCATAATCGGAGAGGCCCCGCAGGCCAGAACAATATTGGCACAGTCATTGACTGTGACATAGTTGGTAATGTTGTGAATCAAAGGTGAGGTCTCTCTCACACGGTCAAGATATTGTTTCATCATTTTATTGCAGGATGCCCCTGCTGCTTCAGCAGGAGAGGAATGCGCAGCTTTTGATTTAAGCCATCCTGCATCTCCTTTCTGTGATATTGTATGTGGAACGCGGGGACGGTCCCGCTGTTCCACATGGAACAGTGGGACCGTCCCCGCGTTCTACCCGCGTTCCATGAATCAAAAAACAGGAGATCACCTGTGCCGGTGTCTCCTGTAAAAAATCCTGTATATGACTTCCTACGGCGGCATGATCCGCATCAGGTTAAGGGTCGAAGTTGATTACTTCCTCTCAGCCCGCGCATACGGACTCCCCTGTTTTTCTTCCTTATCTATTAAAGCACTTGTTTTCTGCGTTGTCAATATTCTTCAGGAGTTCACGAGGTACCGCGCTCCCATAATTCGTCACATGAAAGATCCAAATCATCATTCCATATGATTCCATAGCCTCCAACATCAACCGAAACTGAATAATTCTGCACCTCCTTCACGGCAGAACCGGTACTGTCTCTACCTCTCCATAAAAATACTGAATGCCCGCGGTAAAATCCTGCCCGACGTATTCCGGTGCTTCCTGTGCCTCAAAATAGATATAATAATCATCGGTTCCGTCCAGATCAAGAACATACACGTATTTCACATTGATTTTATGATCCAACGGAGAGCTGTATGTATCACCAACCGTATACACCTTCATATTATCACTTTCCGAGAGAAATGCATGCTCACTGACAAGCGCCTCTCTTTCCTCTTCCGTCACAACTACTGCATAATACCAGTCAATTCCATTGAAGGACATGGTCACGGCTTGATCATTCCCGTCAAATCTCGGGACGCGGCTGAATACGGATGAATTTTTATATCGTATCTTCGCGGCGGGAGATTCCGATGTCCTTGATTCACATGCAGAAAATGATGCAGCTGAAACTATTACGAGGATCACTGCGATCCATTTTCTGAAAACAGCTTTTTTCGTATGTATCCCTCCTCCGATATACTGCTAACCGATTTACGGCCGTTTCGCCATCAGCTCACTTCCGTGTTCCTTCAGCCACTGCCGGTAAATCCGATAGTCAGGCATCACACGTTCCACCTCAGCCCAGAACCTGCCGGAATGATTCATCTCCAGACGATGACAGAGTTCGTGAACAACAACATAATCCTGCACCTTCTCCGGAGCCAGCATCAGCAGACAGTTAAAGTTCAGATTTCCTTTCGCGGAGCAGCTGCCCCAGCGAGTCTTCTGACAGCGAATCGTAATCTTTCCATAGGACACTCCCATCATGGAAGCAAAAAGCTTCACTCTCTCAGGCAAAACCTTAAGAGCCAGATCTCCAAGCCTGTTCAGTTCCTCCTCAGTCAGGGCCTCCACCTGCGCATGATTGTTTTTTTTTTCTTCCACTTCAGTCAGTGTCTTCACGAGCCAGCTTTCTTTTTCTTTGATGAAGCTCCGAATCTTTGCATCCGGCATGGAGTACGGAGCACGTACGATTACTTCGCCCTTCGCATTCACCTCCAGCGTCATGGTTTTCCTGCTGCTTTTGATTATTCGAATTTCAATTCTGTTATTATTTTTCCTGCTCATCGCTTCTTTCACCATTTTTTCTGATTCACTCAGTATTTGCTATTTCCTCTGTCTGCATATATAATCCAAGTATCAGACACAGGACATTCCCTGCTGCGGATTCTATTCCGCCATCTGTCTGAGATAAGTCATGTGATTACAGTTCACGGGAAACTTCTTTTCATACGCAGCCCCGCTTTTACACGGCGGGAATTCTGTCCGTGAACAGTAAAGTCATGGGCTTTCAGAAACTGTTCATAGGCTCTGCCAGCCCACAGCTCAGCCCTACCATACCACACAGGAAAAGGAGAATCAATCATATGGAAACATTAGAATGCATCCGGACCAGAAGAAGCATCCGTAAATACGCGGATACACCTGTAACAAAAGAAGAAATCCATAAAGTGATCGAAGCAGCACTGCATGCTCCCAGCTGGAAGAATACGCAGACTTCAGGATACGTGGTTGTCATGAACCAGGAGAAGAAGAATTACATTGCTGACAACTGTGTACTGGGCTTCGGAAAAAACCAGAAGATCATCCACAGCGCACCTGCACTGATCATTCTGACAACAAAAAATCACATCAGCGGTTATGAGAAGGACGGAACTCCTACCACAGATAAAAATTCTCACTGGGAATCCTTCGATGCAGGAATTGCCGCACAGACCCTCTGTCTTGCAGCGCACGATCTTGGACTTGGAACTGTAATCATGGGAATCAACGACGATAAGAAGACTGCTGAAGCTGTAAATCTTCCGGAAGGACAGTCTGTTTCTGCCTTAATTGCTATTGGCCATCCAGCATCCGATGTTCCTTCTGTAAAGCGGAAAACTCTTGAGGAGAAACTGACGATCATTTAATATTTAAATCGAACTCGCGAGACTTGGCGCGAGCGCATTTTTACACACCATTCTCCATTCTGACGTTTTTCGACGGCATATAGTAATGTAATCTAATTGAAAACAGCTGCGTCAAATGGTTCTAATATGCATCAGAACAGGAACAGGAGAAATGCAATGAATAAAATAAAGAAATTATCAACTCTGACGCTTGTATTTGTCATAATACTCTGTGCATTTTGCGCATGCGGCAGAGAAGTAGTCAATGACCAGGCAATTCTGAAGAAAATAGGGCATACCGAATTAAAGACGGTGAGTTCAAATATTACCGATACACACGGCGCATTCCATAATGATGGAGTTACCTTTGCTGTGATCGAGCTGGCAGAGGATTCTGCCGCAGCACTGACTGCAGATATCACTGCATCCCCGGATTGGACCGGTTACCCCATGAACGAAACCGTGCAGACGCTGGTATCAAACGTCTTAAACAAAAATGACTATATACATATCCCCGAAATTTCAAACGGATACTATCAGCTGGTGGATCGTCATGCTGATAAGAATTCTGATGATGATGAGTTTCTGAGCCGTTCTTCTTATAATTTCACACTGGTCATCTTCAATACTGACACCAATACACTCTACTATTGTGAATTTGATACCTGACATCAAATGCAAAAGCCGGTAATGATTTCCCCATATCAGGAAATCATCACCGGCTTTATTCGCTTCTGTCGAATCAGAAATTTCTATACAGCTGCTGCTTATTCACCATCGATATATTTTGCAGAAAGCTCGGAGATTGTTCCGTCGCTCAGCATCTCTTCGATTGCATTGTTCAGCAGATCAAGCAGCTCTGTGTTGCCCTTTGCAACTGCCATTGCATACTCCTCAGCACCGAATGCTTCCTCATCCTCCACGATCTTCAGACCGCTGTTGTCCTCCAGATATTTCTCTGCAGTAGCAGAGTCGATGACTACGACGTCACATTTGCCGTTGAGCAGCTCCATGATGCACTCTGTACCTTTTTTGAATGCCTGGTACTCATAGCCCAGATCCTGAACAACTGTCTCACCTGTGTATCCCTGAACAACAGAGATCACTTTGCCTTCCATATCGGCAGCGCTTGCAATATCAGAATCCTCTGCAACGATCATAACCTGAGTAGCTGTGTAGTAAGCAGTTGTGAAATCTACTGTTTTCGCTCTTTCGTCGGTTACAGTCATACCTGCGATGGTTGCATCGATCTGTCCGTTCTGAAGAGCCACCAGAAGGGAGTCAAACTCCATGCTCTGCATCTCCACCTCAACACCAGTTCTTTCACCGATCTCAGCAGCGATTGCCATATCGATTCCGTCATACTCTCCGATCACACCGTCTGTTGTGATGAACTCGAAAGGAGGGAACTCCGGGTTTGTTGCGAAGACGATTTTCTCAATAGAAGTCTCTGCTGTTTCACCATCCTCAGCCTCTGCTTCAGATGTCGCTGTCTCAGCTGCTTCCTCTGTCTCAGATGCTGCTGTGGATGCTGCATCGGCTGCTGTGTCATCGGATGAACTGCCGCATCCAGCCAGCATTGCTGTACCCATTGCTGCTGCCAGTACCATTGCTAATACTCTCTTTTTCATGTTACTTCTCCTCTTTTTATAAATTTTGTCTGACCATTCAGTTTACCTTCCATGCCTGCATAAAACTGCTCCGCATGGATGCGCAAGAATTCTGCGTTCCGCTTCGGTGGGCACTCATGCAAGTACACCAGACCTCCGTGCCCGCTTAAGTCTCGCAGGCTCGACTTGAAAAAACTCTGAACGGTCAGTATATTTGAAATCCGCTGCATATGTACAGCGGGAAATCAACAAGTTTCGGATCACAGGATCTTTCCAAGGAATTCCTTTGCGCGGTCCGTATCCGGATGATCGAATACCTGCTCCGGTGTTCCGTCCTCCATCACATAGCCGCCGTCCATAAAGAGCACGCGTGTGCCAACCTCACGGGCAAAGCCCATCTCATGGGTTACAATGATCATCGTCATGCCGGAGCGCGCCAGATCCTTCATTACCTCCAGCACCTCTCCTACCATCTCAGGATCCAGCGCAGAGGTAGGCTCATCGAACAGCATGACCTCCGGATTCATGGCCAGCGCTCTGGCAATGGCCACACGCTGCTTCTGACCGCCGGAGAGCTGTACCGGATAGCTGGCAGCCTTGTCAGCAAGTCCGACCCTGTTCAGAAGCTCCATGGCCTTCACATCCGCCTCGCCCTTAGACATTTTTTTCAGCTTAACAGGCGCCAGCGTAATGTTTTCCAGGATAGTCAGATGGGGGAACAGGTTAAAATGCTGAAACACCATTCCCATTCTCTGGCGGATCTTGTTAATGTCTGTTTTCGGATCGTTGATCTTCTCCCCATCCAGGAACACCTCACCGGAGGTGATTTCCTCCAGCATGTTCAGACACCTAAGGAAGGTACTCTTACCGGATCCGGAGGGTCCGATCACAACAACAACCTCACCTTTATCGATCGTTTTGTCAATTCCCTTCAGAACATGAAGGTCGCCAAAACTCTTCTTCAGATCTTTTACTTCAATCATACTCATCTGCATGCACCTCTACTTATCGGATATCAGATTTACGGAGAGCATCCTCCACCTTCTTCAGAGCCAGTGTCAGAATCTTGATCAGCACATAGTAGATCACTGCTGTTCCGAACAGCGGCATAAATGCCAGGAAGGTTGCACTCTTAATAAAGTCTCCCGCCTTCTGGATATCCATCAGACCTACGTAACCTACGATGGCAGTCTCCTTGATCAGCACGATAAACTCATTGCAGAGAGTCGGGAAGATGTTTTTGATCGCCTGCGGCAGGACAATGCTGATCATTGTCTGGGCAGATGTAAGACCAAGGGATCGGCCTGCTTCCGTCTGTCCCTTATCGATGGACAGGATACCTGCACGGATAATCTCCGATACATATGCACCGGAATTAATACCGAAGGCAATCGCTGCGATGATCCATTTTGCCCAGCGCACCTGCGCAAAGATAACAAAGTAGATGATCATCAGCTGTGTAACAGAGGGCGTACCTCTGATGATGTCTGTATAAATACCGCCAATGATCCGCAGCGGCTTTCTCTTAGACAGATTGCATAGTGCAATCAGAAAACCAATGACAAGCCCGATCAGCACCGCAAGAAGAGCAACCCTGATAGTAACTCCGATACCGCGTACCAGAAGCATGTAACGGTTCTCTTCAATAAAACTTCGGGTGAACTGTTCCGCCACCATTTCAAACCAAACTTCCATGTATACCCCTTTCAAATGTTAGAATCTCTTTATCTCCGGGAATCCTGCACTGCTTTTGCTCATTCCAGTCCGGTTCGCATCCGTTCAGACAGTGAGTCATCACCGGAACCAGCAGTCTTTTATATCCGAAGATCAGCGGCATGCAGATGCATATTTATACATCCTGTATTCAGCCCCTTAACAGAACTATTGTATAATCACTTTTCCTCTCTGTCAATTGAAAGTGCCGAAAATGTCCGCTGAGGACTGTACTGCCGTTACAGTTCACGGGAACCGCCCTATGAACAATGCAAAAGGCACCGAAGCTGTTTATGGCTCCGGTGCCTTTTGTATTGTTCACGGGGAACCTCCCCTTCATGCGCAGTCCCCGCCGTTACACAGCTCAAGCTGCTGCTTACGCAGCCTGACTGCTTATGCAGGGGAGGTTCCTCGATCCCGAGATTGCAGGATATGAGGATACAGCCTCTTACATGCCAGCATGACGAGTCTGAATCCTCATATCCTGCATCCCGTGAACAGTAACAATAAATCAGATGATCGTCAGAATACCCACTGCCTTCAGAAGAAGGATAAACAGAAGAATCGGTGCAATGAACTTGATCATGATACGATACAGTCCCTTACGACCCATGTGCTCACCGTTTTTCTCTACCTCATCAATGATCACCTGGGGACTCAGAACCCAGCCGATCATCAGGCAGGTGGCGATCGCAACTACAGGCATGAAGACATTGTTGCTGATGTAATCCATGATATCCAGAACCTGAGCTACTGAGCCGTTGGGAAGCTCGAATTCGAAATACAGCTTGTTGTAGCCAAGGCATACGATCACACCAAAGATTACTGCGATCACATACTCCAGCCAGGAAGCTGCATTTCTTGACATATGGAACTCATCCATAAAGCTGGAAACAATAGCCTCCATGATCGATACCGCAGAGGTGATCGCTGCAAAAAGAACCATGGCAAAGAACATAATACCGATGACATTGCCGATTTTTCCCATCTCTGCAAAGACCTTCGGAAGGGAGATAAACATCAGTCCGGGACCAGATGCTTCCATACCCTCACGTCCCTGGAATGCAAATACTGCAGGGATGATCATAACTCCTGCCAGTACAGCAATACCGGTATCAAAAATCTCAATCTGATTGATAGATTTTCCCAAATTGTTCTCATCCTTCACATAGGATCCGTATGCTACCATGATACCCATTGCTACTGAAAGACTGAAGAACAGCTGTCCGAGGGCATCCATCAGAACAGAGAAAAACTTACGTACTGTCATGCCCGTGAGATCCGGAATAACAAAGATCTTCAGACCTTGCAGACCGGTTCTTGTGACACCATCCGCATCCGTATGTGTGATAGTCAGCGAGAAGATAGCGATAATAATAACAAGAACCAGAAGAATCGGCATCAGGACACGTGACATGGATTCAATACCCTTGTTCACGCCTCGAAGGATAACCACTGTACAGATGGACAGGAAGATCAGTGTATACACGATCGGCTGCACATTGCCGGTAATAAATCCGGTAAAGTAACCGTCCTCAGCCATTGCAGCACCTTCTCCTGTGAGAAAGCCGATGAAATATTTGATTACCCAGCCGCCGATCGCACAATAGTACGGCATGATGATCATGGGTACCAGACAGGCAAATATTCCGATCCAGTGACTTTTCTTATGCAGCTCTCCGTAAGCACTGAGCGGTCCCTTCTTACTTTTACGTCCGATTGCAACCTCCGTTGTCAGAAGAGCATAGCCGAAGGTCAGAGCCAGGATCAGATACATAACAAGGAATAATCCTCCGCCGCCCTTAGCCGCCAGATAAGGAAACCTCCAGATATTGCCGAGTCCAACCGCACTTCCCGCCGCAGCAAGAACGAAGCCGATGGATCCCGAGAATGAATTTCGTTTTTTGTCCATATGAATTCCCCCTAGTCATTTAATACTGTGCCACTCTACCGAATGAAAGAAGCCGTAAAAATACAAAAACGGAACCTGGCAGATGCAGATTCCGTCTGTCTTCTAAGCTCACTGTAACAGTCACTTTCAAATAAGCACATACACTTATTATTTTATCCTAATAGGACATATCTGTCAAATATTTAGACCCGGAAATTCAGAACCCTTTCCGTTCTTTTGCCTTCTGGATCAGCTCTCCCACCTCTCCAAATGCTTCATTCAGCCAGCTGTCAGAAGTATCCTTCCCCTTCTTCTCCAGAGCCTTGATATCAGCCCAGGAGGTGAGCAATCTGCCCTCTTCATCCAGCGGCTGATTCTCTCGAATGATGTCTTCCAGGTCTCCGTTATCCGGATCGCCGGGATGAAACACATGCGGATGGCGCCGGATCATCTTCTCACTGATCACCCGGATCACGTCAGAAAGAGTAAACAGCCCCTGCTCCTCTGCTACCTGTGCCTGCAGCACGATTTGCAGCAGCAGATCTCCAAGCTCCTCCTTCAGATTGTCAGCATTCCCGGCAGCGGTATATTGATTGATCCCGGCCACTACCTCTGCGCTTTCCTCGATACAAAAGGGCTTCAGGGATTCAAGCGTCTGTCTTTTATCCCATGGACAGCCTGTTTCCGGATCCCGCAGCCGTGCAACAATTTCCTGCAGCTGTTCCATTGCTTTCCCGGTTTCTGTTCTTTCGTCTGAATTCTTCATGTTCATAACGTGTTCTTTCCATTTCCAAGCATACAGATTAAGATATGGCTCTGTGAGTCCTGATCGAATATTATTCCATCATCGGCCAGCGCTTCAGCTCCGCCAGAATCGTATCCGCATAATCATCCATCAGTTCAACCGTTTTGCCTGTAGTAAACACATTGGTCTCGCAGCCTCTGGTTCCATCATCATCCAGAAACTCCCAGATATGATAGCCAAGACCTCTCCAAATAAAATCAATGCTTGCGCAGCCATCTTCCTCCACATAATCTACCTTGATTTTTCTTCTCTTCAGTTCTTCCTGAATCTCTGTCAGTCTCATACCTTCTATCTCCGTTCTTCGTGCATAGGCACTGATTGTAATCTCAGTCGAAAAGCTTCATATCCATGAAGCAGAGCCGACTTTATTGTGTATTCAGTGTAGCACAGACACAGATTGTTGTGAAGTCTGACGATAGATTGGGCTTTGATATCGCCGATTGGTGTTACGACCGTTAACGGTAACGAAACCATCAGATCCCATGACTTCTTGCCGAATTTCGCTAACTATCATATAATGAAAATGGATTTTTTATTCTGGAAATTTGCCCCACAGAAGAAGCAGTTCGAACTTCATCGTTTGCTGAAAGCATTATTGTCGACACAGTTGTCAAGCAGAGAAAAGCTGGATATTATCGAAAACGAATATCATATTACTGAAAGCAACAATATCAGAGAGGAAGTGAATCATATGTGTAATTTAAGTCAGGGCGTAAAAGAGGAAGGTATTGCTATCGGCGAAGCAAAAGGCAAGTTAGTTGCAGAAACACGAATTATCCTCTCCATGCACAACAAGGGATTCACTTTAGATCAGATTGCTTATGCTACTGAAAAAGGACTGGACGAAATTGAGTCAATTCTTCGAGATTCGAAAGAAGCTGAGTGATTCACATATTTCAAAACATATCAATGAATTCAAGAGAGGAAGGCCGTAGTGCCTTCCTCAACTTTATTCCTTATATTTATTTCAACCTGTACCAACAATCCCAAGGAATGCCTCCAGCATCTTCGCTGTCATTCCCCATATCACTCTGTCCTCATATTCATAGAACAGCACAGTATCCTTCCGCTCTCTCCAGGCATAGTTCCTGCCTCCGTAAATCTTATCAAAGGGAAAATCCTCCGGAAAATCAGGCTTCCAGTCCATCACATAGCGTTTGGGCTCATGGTGCAGGAACCACTGAAGGGGCACAGTAAACACCTCCGATACCTCATCCCTGCTGAAGGAGTAATCGTAGTCCCGGAGGATGCCCGCATAAGGGTGTACGATCAACCGTCCCGTGTGAAGCTCATCCGAGGGGCCAAGGATCTCTACCTGCTCCGGTGTGATCAACAGCTCCTCGCAGGCTTCCCGCACCGCAGTTTCAACATAGGATTCTCCCTCTTCTGTCCTGCCGCCGGGAAAGCAGATATCCCCCGGCTGATCGGCAAGATCAGCGGAACGCACCTGAAAAAGGAGTTCCGGTTCTCCCTGACTGTTTCGGATCAAAGGGATCAGAACCGAGGAATGGATCTCCTTTCCCTGTCCGATTCGCTGTATCTGCCTGTTATTTAATACTTTGCTAATATTTTCAATCATAGTACAGAATCCTACACCACTCTCACTCTGGAATTTCCATGCTTACTGATAGAGGAATAGATTGCCTGAACAGCATCCTGATACCGATCCTCTGCCACACCGATCAGCAGGTTCAGTTCTCCAGCGCCCTGGTTGATGGTGCTGATCTCGATTCCGGCATCCGTGACAGCCTGCACGATCTTCACAGTGGCATTCTTGTAGCCGTTCTCTGCCTCTCCTACAACAGCGATCATGGAAAGATTTTCCTTCACACTTAAGAGATCCGGCTTCAATGTCCTTCTGATCTCATCCAGCAGCACCACCTTATTGGCATTGAACACATCGCTGCCGATGACAATCGAAACCGTATCGATTCCTGTCAGACACTGCTCAAAGGGAATTCCCCTCTGTTTCAGAATATCCAGCATCACCGCTGAGAATCCCGCTTCATCACTGACCATCACCTTTTCCACCTGCAGCACACACATACCGGTTTTACCGGTGACACCGGTGATCACGGCACGTTCCCTGTCAGCCGGCAGCTTTTTCACGATCATGGTTCCCGCATCCTCCGGGTGATTGGTGTTGCGTATATTAATGGGGATGCCCTTCTTGGACACCGGAAGCACCGCATCGGAATGCAGTACAGAAGCCCCCATATAGGACAGGGTACGCAGCTCCCGATAGGTCAGATAGTCCACGGAACGGGGACGCTCCACAATTCTGGGATCCGCTGCCAGAAGGCCCGATACATCCGTCCAGTTCTCATAGAGATCCGCATCGATCGCCTGGGCACAGAGGCTTCCAGTAATGTCCGAACCGCCTCTGGAGAAGGTGTGGATGCTGCCCCTTCGATCCGCTCCGTAGAAGCCAGCCACCACCGCTGATTTCAAAGGCTTCAACGCCGCAGCCAAAGTTCTGCTGGTAAGCTCTGAATCAAACACCCCGTTCTCATCAAAGCACACACACCACTCCGGATCCACAAAGGTAAATCCAAGGTAGGCAGCAAGGATCTGGGAATTCAGATACTCTCCTCTGCTCTCCATAAACTCCCGGTTAGGCCGTTCCTCCAGCACCTGCTGAATATAGGAAAAATGCTCCTCAAGCGAGAAGTCCAGCTCCAGCTCGTCAATAATCTCCTGAAAACGGCTGCGGATCTCCGCAAGAATCTCCTGATACTCCTGTCCTGCCGATGCCTTCATATAGCATTTGATCAGAAGGTCCGTTACCTTGATATCCTCCGGAAAACGTTTACCCGGTGCCGAAGCCACCACGATCCTTCTGTCCGGATCCGCATCCAGAATTCCCTTTACTTTTCTAAACTGACCGGCATCCGCCAAGGATGTTCCGCCAAATTTTGTTACAATTGTCCGCATGTTCGTATCCTCCCTCTTGAACATTATATATTTATATATTCAGCAGACAGCGCGCTACTCAACAGCTGCGCACCTTACAATACACCTTGTCTGTCCTCCTGTGTTGCAGGTGAACAGCGTCAGATCCCAGTCCTCACTCTGCTCATCCAGCAGAACCGCCCCCTGATCCGGGTTCAGGCTCATGACATAGGACACCTCATACTCATAGGAAAAGCCCTCTGCATCATAAAAGATCACCTTGGAACCGGGAGCAATACCTCTCAGTCCCCGGAAATGTGTAATATAGCTGTGCCCGCCGATGACCAGATTATTCTGATACACCGAACCGGAATACCGCGCCGGCGATATGGTCAGCAGATCATAGACCCAGTCATTTTGCACCGGCAGCCGCAGGCTTAAGGACGGAATAAAGATATATCCCGCATAGCCGATGTTGTTCACAAAGACCTGTGGCATATCCCTGTCCGGATAAAGCTCACCAAGATTCACCCCGTCCTGATTCGATGCGCTGCCCGAAGCAGAATCCGATGCAGATCTGCCATTTTCAGCAGTTGCAGCTCCCTCTTGTTCAGAGGTCTCAGACTCATCAGAAGCTTCACCATCCGATGATCCCGCCCCGTCACCGGAAGATGCCTCCGTCTCCCCAGCCGCAATGGCCTCCTCCAGCTCCGACAGAATCGACTCACTGGCCTGACCGGCCTTATAGCTTTCGTAATAATTATATCCTACCAGACAAAAGGCTGCTGTAATCAACAGCAGCCCCATCGTTATCAATATCGTTCCCTTTTTCACTTATTCCGATCTCTTTCTTCGAATCAGCCCGATCAGAATCAGCCCGATTCCCACAACAATCAGTATGCCCACCGGCCACCAGAGCTGTCCTGTATAAGGAATATTCGGCGGCGGCGTAGGTGTCGGAGTCGGTGTGCTGGTCTTCTTGTAGGTATTCTTCAGAATCGTAACACCGTTCTCCTTCTCAATATCCACACGGTAGTCATCCGGTACCTTCTCCTCTATCACCTTCCAGGTGTACTCCGGCTCCAGATTCTTCCAGGTGTGCTTCCAGTTATTGGTTTTGCTGAGCTCTACTGTATCATAAACCTCACCGTCTTTCAACAGCTGTGCCTTAACACTGACCGGGCGCTTATTCTCAAAGCCCTTGTCATTCCAGATCTTCTCAACAGACACCTCGATCAGCTCCGGAAGCTCCTCGCGGGTGTATTTTCCCCCAGCAGTAATATCCCAGATCAGTTCCCCGGTCTCCTCATCGATCTGCGGAACAGAGAACAGTACCGCACTGGGGATCCAGCGCACACGATCCACCACAACCGTATCACCGGTCATCAGATAGATCTTGTTTGAAAGATTTTCAAACTTCAGAGAACCGTCGGCAGAGACAGCTGTCTGGATGGGCTGGAGATTGTCACGCTCTACATAGGCTGCCAGAGTCTCTCCTGCCGTCTTCTCCTTCAAATTCACATTGTAGGCGGCATAGTCACCGGTCAGGACAAATGCATCCCCCACCACTTCTCCCACCTCATAGAGCCGGAAGGTCACTCCGTCTACAGGATAATTGTAGGAAAAGCTGGGCGCAGTCTCATCCGCAAATACTGATATTCCCAGTCCAAGAATCAGCAGAAATGCCGCTGCCAGAGCAGTCAGATATTTAACTTTTATTATTCTTCTCATACATCCTCGCCTTTCTTATCGTCCTGTTCAGAGCTTTCAGGCCTTTGATTTTTTCTGAGTCTGTAATTCTTGATTCTGATTCGTTCCTTCTTCGATTTCTTTCTGTCATGAGTCGTAAACAGAAGGATAAACAGAAGCACCAACAGCAGCGGGATCGCTGCAAATGGCACCACCATAATCGGCTCGATCTGCAGGGCATCCGCCGTCACGCGGATATCATTGCCGCCCTTTACATTCTCCACCCGGTGTCCTCGCACCAGAAGACGGTGGGTATTGATTCCGTAGGGTGTACAGGTAACCAGTGTACAGTAATCCTCTCCCTCTTCAATGGCAAGATCACTGACCTCATCCGGAAGAACGATCCGAATCTGATCCACCTCATAGGTCAACGTCCGATCCAGCACCGACATGGTGAACTGGTCCCCCTCCAACAACTTAGAGAGATTCGTAAACAAAAGCGCAGACGGCAGTCCCGAATGACCGGACACCACGCAGTGGGTGCTCTCACCGCCTACCGGAAGAGAGGTTCCCGCCAGATGGCCGATGGCGATCTGCAGAATCGATTCATCCGTACCGTGATAGATAGGAAGCTGCACCTTGATCTTGGGGATATCAATGTAGCCCATGATACCCGTTCCGGTTACATCCAGAATGGAATTATACTCTTCCACTTCCTCCTCAGTCAGATTCAAATGCAGACTTCCGGAAGCAAGTTCCTTGTTATAGGCATTCGCCTCCTGGATCATCCGTTCATTCTCCTCTGCAGACAGATCTGTCACTGTCTCCAGATAGGAAGCAACCGCTCTGGACTGATGCATGGAATTCCACCAGTCACTGACGGAAGGATACAGAATAAGGGAGATTCCTGCAAGCAGCATAATTACTAAGAAAATATTCGATTTTCGTTTCATACCTGCAGCAATCTCCTTTATCCTGTATCAGAGGGAGGAAACCCTCCCCCTGTTACAGTTTTTGTTTCGATGTGTCGGAATTCAAAAATGAATCCCTTAAGCATCACTCATATAATTGGGTAACTTCGTCAATCTAACGAACCGATTAGCGGCTCATTCTTCTTCTGGTGATCAGAACTACGCCTGCTCCAAGAACAAGGATTGCACCGATGATGTAGAACAGAGTGGTACCCATTCCACCGGTGGAAGGAAGCTCGGAACCTTTGTTGTTGACAACATCAGTAGAAAGTGTGCTCTTATCTGCGGTTGCTGTAAATTCAGCCACTCCAGAAGTCACAATTCCTGATAAAGATGTAAGAGTAGGATTATCAGCCACTTCTACATGACTGGCAACAATCTTGAACTCGATTGGCTCAATTGTATTATATCCAGCAGGTGTTACTGTCTCGGTAATTCTGTAAGTACCATCATCGAGACCTGAGAAAGTGAAGACAGCACCCTCAGTTCCGTCCTCTGCACTTGTAACACTCTTCTTAGATGAATCAATCTCTTTCCATGTTTCTGTCGCTGCATCATACTTCTCAAGTTTGAAGTCCGCACCAGTAAGAGGTTTGTTAGCAGAATCAACTTTGTTTACTACTGTTTTATAAGTAAATACAATGTTTGTGTCATCAGGTGTCTTTCCGGTGCCTTCTCCTCCGTTATTCGGATTGTTAGAGAATTCGATATGCATCTTATTCGGATTTCCAGCATCGCCGAGTTTTGCATTATCATTTAATCTAGCTTTGTACTCGATTGTAATTACAGCATCGTCTCCTGCGTTATAAGGAGCAACTTTTACATCTGCAATAGACCATGTTAAAACAGTACCGCCTGTGTAGGCTTCCTCGTTTCCTGAGTATGTAGCTGTAGAAGTAGGCTCAAAAGCAGCAATTTCTTCGCCATCTACAAATATCTTTGCACTTCCAGTAACATATGTAAGTCCTGCTGACATTGTATCGACAAATGATAATTTGTATGTATCATAGGAGGATACATTGTTAGGAAGGTTTGCAGTCAGTTTGTACTCGATTTCATCTCCGATATCATAGTCCGCTGAATCCTGCCAATCAGTTGTAGAATTAGCTTCTGAATCATTAGTATCTTTTACTTTCTTGTTAGAATCCGGTACATCAGCTTTTAATTTAACTTCAGCATCTTTAACTACTGTAAGGATATATCTTGTTGCTGAGCTCTGCTCATCTACAGTAGCATTCTGAACCAGATAGTATCCATCAGAGAGACCTGAAATTACACCATCTGCGTAAGTTCCTGATGTTGTTTCTGTGAGGAATCCAGCTGCAGTTTTTGCAAATGCCTGGAGATCAGCACTGTCAGTTTTCATCGTACCAAGAATTTTAGCTACATCAGCAGCTGATTTTGCATCTTTATACGCATCTTCCTTCTGGAGTTCAGTTAAAAGCTCATCCCCTTTAACGCCAGTTCCCCAAGTAACATTACCAAGACTTCCCTCAGACTCAGATCCAGCAAAAATCTGATATGCCTCATAAGTATCTTTTTCAAATGCGCCAGTAATTGTAATTTTGTGATTGTCTGCTGCAAATGCTGTGACACCCATAGCTAATACCATAACTACAGCAAGCATAAGAGACAATAATTTTTTCATCTTCTTTGTCATGTTTTTCTCCTTTTAATTTTTTTGACTGTTTGATTGACGTGTTACATTGTTCGTTACCCTTTTCTTATTGACCTCCCTTCCTCAGACTTTCTCCTGAATAAGAGAAGCAATGCTATAATCATCAGCGATAAACCGCTGAGGATATACGGTAATTTGCCGGTTCCACCGGTCTTTGGAAGCTCGTAGGCTTCCTTTTTCTTGTTGGTGACAGTGATGTTGCTGCCGGTCTTACTGATAGGAATGTTATTGCTATCTACCGAATCTGATCCAGTACTGTAGCTAAAAAGTTCATACAAGTCAGAACTGTTGGTCTCCTTGATTGCGTATGTATAGGCATAGGTTACACCATTTTCTGTTCCCTCCAGAGGAAGTCCGGTGAAGACTGCATTCCATTCGTTTGAAGAATCTAATGTAATGCTTTGTCCTAAATAGCTATGGTCTAACTCTGCATCTCCATATTGTGCCTCGGAACCGGAAGCAATTGTAATTCCCTCGGATAATTTAAAATTATTACTTGTACCTTCCAAGCAATATAGATAAATTTCAGACATGCCTTCTGTTGAGAAAGTATAGGTCTGTATACCGTCTTGCTGAGTTCCCGAATAAGTTGCTGTAGCTGTTGGAATTTTATTGGTATTTACATAATCCCAAAATCCTTTGTTATTTTCAGTGACGTACTCAGGATATCCGGTCAACACGTACATGCCGCCCTGATTCCAGTTACTGGAAATAAAGGAAATAGTGACGGAGCTTTGTGTAGCAACCGAAACATCAGGATAGAAATATTCATTTTTCTTAGTATCACTAGTATCAGTATTCTTCAAGAAATGAATAGTCGTTCCCTGTTGAGGAGCCTTATACCTCACCAACTCCACAGTTGCTTCCAATCCATTCAGATCATCTCCCGTCAGCACTGTCCTTCCGTCTGTATCCACCCACTTTTTCTTCACAGCAACTCTGGTTTCTCCACCACTTGGTGGTGGACTGCTCGGTTGGTTCGTGATGGTGGCACTTCCGTAGCTGCCGCCTGATATATAGCTTGCACTGTCATGGTCTCCCTGTTCATAGACAATCACCGCGGCCTGATAACCGGTTAAGGTTGTTGCCTCTTCTACAGTATACTGTCCGTCTGTATCCAGGTTATTGAAGACTTCGGTCCAGCCATTTTCCTCACTTAAGGTGAATGTCTGAATGACCTCGCCGTTTTTCTTCAGTCTGGCAGTGATCTCGGGCATATTTGTGGTATCTTCGATTACGTTACCCTCATAGTCCTTCCAGACCTTGCTTACTGACAAGCCCTTTTCTGGGATCTTTCGGTTTGTAATATAGAAGGTATCTCCCTTGTTATAGATGGTTCCGTTAAAATCAGCCGGTGCAATATAATTTGCCGTCTCACCTTCCTTCAGAGTTGTTGCAGTTACGATGAAGTAGAACGGTGCTTTTTCCGTGAAGTATCCGGATACGCCTTTTTCCTCCACAAGCTTGTAGGCTGTCTCATAGACAATATCATCTGTCGTAAAGTTGATTTTGCCATCGGTGCCAGTCGTGTAAGTCTTACCTGTGGATACATAAGTTCCGCTTGCACTGTCGTATTTAGCCAGTGAAAATTCTACACCACTGAGTTTTACATCATAGTTATCCGCATCCACTTTTAACAAAGTAACTCCATCAATGTGCGCATGGGCACTGGATTTCTGGACTTCTACGTATTTGGACGTCTCATCTGAATAACGATTTTCCGTATATCCCTCCAGATACGCTTTGTTTGTCAGCGTTGTATTTCTGCCAAACTCTCCATTAGGTTCACTCACCACATACTGATATTCAACGATCAGTGCCTTGCTGTCGGGAAGTGTTGCAGTAATGGTATTTACAGCCGTTGGGTTATTATTTAACAGATTCTCATAGTCGATGGTTTCTTTATAGGTGAAGGAATACTGATCTGTCTTCAGCTGATCTCCCTTTGATCCGCCCTCGTTCATGTAGTAAACCTTGAAGGATCCGTCCACATACGCGGCGTCTACTTCATAGTATACGTTGTGGGCATGCTTCTGGATATCCTTCAGGATGATCGTATCACTTCCCTCTACCAGATCCTTCTCTTCCTCGTTGATTTTGAGAGAGTATGTAACCACATTGTCATTTGGATCAGAAGCAGTCTTGCTGACAAGCTTATTGCTGTCCTTCAGCGTAATGGTCTGATTCTGACTGTCGGAACTGATGGTCTTTTTATCCTTATCAATCAGTTCAACGGTGTTTCCGAACTTCTTGTAGAGATAGCCATCCCCATCCTTGGTCCAGTCAGAGGAATCTGTCGGTTTAACTTCTACTACGAAACGGACTTCCTGCATGGCATTATCCACCTGCTGTCCATCCTTTGTAGCTTTTCCACTGTATTTCACCAGATTCTCAGGAATCGTTACGGTGGCATCAATGCCTCCATCCGAACGCTCTGTCAATACAAGTTCCACCTGATAGGGACCACCCAGACCCTCAATGGTGAGTGTATTGCTGCCCATATTAGGATTTTTCCAGTGTGTAGCACCAAAGATGGTTGCCTGCGTTCCCTGCGCAAGGATCTCCAGATCCTCCAGCGTTACTCCTGCAGGCAGGTGCTCCACAACGGTCAGGGTTGTCCCGCCTTTTGATCCATAATCACTTGGAATAGTGACCTTCAGATCCCAATCGAAGGTTCCGTCCAATGATGTAATATCATGACTGGTATCATTGTTTGCACCATTGTCCGTCTTGTCAATTTCGGGATCCTTTGGCGGAACATAGATAATCTGTCCGTCGTCGAAGCTCTTCTCACCACTCTGCACGTAAGCCTCGTTGCGGAAGGTGGTATTTTCGGTCACACCGTCGATTGGGGCCGTGGACCTGTAGGTGTAGGTGAAGGTTTGACCCTTTTGAAGTTCCGAATCGAAGGTCAGTGTATATACCTTGTATTTAGCAGTATCATTGATCTGCTCATAAGAAACTTCTTCACCAACACCGTCTGTTCCCTCCTGCAAATTCGCCTTCATGGTGTAGGTGAGACTCAGCCCACTTGCTGAAAGTGCACTATCGATAGCAGACTTGATTGCCCTTAACTGTGCACCGGTAAACCACTGTCCGTTCCACAGCTTGTCTTCGTATTTCCAGCCGGCAGCAATCTTACTCTGATTAGCACTGATTGTAACCTTCCAGTCTACAATTGCTTCTGTGTATGTTTCATTCGGAGTGATATCTGTTGCATCCTTCTCCAGAGGATCGAAGAGTCCCCATTCACCTCCGCCCTTATCACCGGAGGAGATGTTGTCTCCGCCTTTTGTCAGGTCTGCCTTGTTGATTGTAGCAGATTGCCCGGGCAATTTATCGGCTGTAGTGGTGTAGGTAATCGTATAGGTTTTGTAATCATCATTCTCCCACGTATATGGAAGTGTAATCGTATTACTTCCGTTAATCGCGGGATCAACTGTCACTGTTCCTGTAAAGGGCTGTCTGTTCAATGTATCGCTGAGCGTCCAGCCATTAAGATTACCGCCGGCACTATTGATGGTGACCTTCCAAGATACCGTATTCGCATCCTTATCATGGCTCACCGCTTCTTTTTTCACCACATCTTCGTTACCCGGTTTCACATTGGTAATGACTTCTGCAGAGCTTGTTAGCTTCGTACCTTTGCTGGCCTCGGATTCACCGGTAATTTTATTACCGATTTGGGTACCGGTGAATGGTACCTGACTCTTGTCATAGTTAACACGGTAGGTAATCGTATAGTATGAATCAGCATCCAGCTTCGGAAGTGTCAGACTATAGCCTGAGGTACCGTTGACTCTCGGAGTAATGTCAGTACTGTCATCACCATTTTTCTTAATACTAAAATTACTGATCGATGTTACCGGCAATCCTGTGGTGGTAATCACATCCTGCAGGGTAATCTCCTTGTAAGTTCCTGCAGTGGACTGCACTGTTACCAGATACTCAATATAGCCATCACTGAATGTATTGTGATTAGCCTGCTTTCTTACAGTCAGATCTCCTTCTTCTGCTTTCTCTACTTCCATATCGATCTTCAGCTCATCGGAGAAACCGATATCAATCTTACGGTCCTCACTCACTTCAGATTCATCTACGGAAGCTTCAAAGCTAAAGTCTGCAGTGATCTGGCTTCCGGAACTGTTTTTTGAAACATAATCATCATTGAACACGAAGGTTACGTGACCATCTGTATCAATGGAGTAGGTTCCAACTATGGTGGTTCCGTCCCAGATGTTCTTATTTGTCACAGCGCTCTTTACCTTGAGACCTTCCGGCAAATCGTATTCAATCGTATTTTTTTCTGCACTCAACGTATTGGGAGCAATCGTGTAATCCAAGGTAAATTCCAGCGTATCTGTATTCTTGATTTTCACAGAGCTTGTATTACTCAGATCATATTCTGTTCCGTTGACCTTTAATTTAACGCCTGTGATACTCATTCCTGCAGATTGGTCGTCAGTTACATCAATAACAACCACCTGTCCATCTGTCAGCGTAAGCTTCAGTTCTTCATCTGTGGTAAAGGGCTGCAGACTGATCAGTTCCCAGTCTTCATCCGTCCGGTTGATCTGAAGCAGAGTCTCATCAGAGAAGGTAACCTCCCGGATATCTTCACCAGAAAGCTGTGACTGGTCTTCTTTATAGATATGGAGCACTTCAAGAAGCTGTGACAGGTAAATACTGCTCTCTCCCTTGATGCTGTAGGCATACTCGCCAAAGCTGAAATCTACCGTATAGACTACTGCATAGGTGGAGAATGCATCGCTGTCGAAGATCACCTCATCCACTGCCGGTTTTTCATCCTCAGACAGTGTTCTGACCGGTGTCTGCTCTACTACAGAGGCTTCATTATCATCATTTACATGAACAACTGTTACGTCCTCAGTTCCTGCGATTTCGTCAGCCTTCAGAGTGACACGAATCGCCTTCTGCGGCTCTATTTCCTTTCCCTTTGCATCAGTGAAAGTAATATCTACCGCTTTGGCCTGTCCGTTTTCTGTTCCGGAAGCGTAAATTGCCTTCTCCAGCACCTTCTCATCCGTTACCTCTGTAACAGTCATGGATGTATTTGCCGGGAACGCTCCCTCTTCCGCTATTACGGTAACTGTCATTCCCTCTGACGAAGACTGGAAGCTCTGAGAGGGATACTGTACTTCTGCAGTTTCTTTTTTCTTTCCGTCGGAATCGGATTTTGCATCTGCAGCAGATTTGCTGTCTGATTTTTTGCTGCTGTTAGAATCCGATGTATTCTTTTCTGCAGACTGGGCAGTGCCGGCAGACTCAGATTCAGCAGAATTATTTTCCTCTTCCTCCGCCACCATCGCCGGATTCTCCGGAATCTCTCCGAATCCCACGATGGTCTCATCTCCCACATTGTAATCCTTCTCCACAACACTGTTGTTGGAGTTGCCCTGGATGGTGGAGATCTTGTTCTCTGTTACGTCGGTGACGATTCCTACATGGTCGCTGACTACGTAGGGGCTGTTCTCCAAATTGAAGAAAACCAGGTCACCGGGCTCAAGGAAGTAGTCCTCGCCGATGTAGGTCTCACGGCCAAGCTGATCCATGTACAGGGTGTTGCCTGCGTCATGGTAGTAGCCGATCTGCTGCAGCTGATTGATCCAGCCGGTGCAGTTTTCATCCAGCGGGAAGGCGATGTTATTGGCATCCACGCCTACCTCTGCATAGTAAACGCAGAAGGATGCGAACATGGCGCACCACTCGCCGTAGGTATCTCCGTACCATGCGCCGTAGCGGGTGTAGCCGTCTTTTTCATCATCGCTGTCGTAAACGAAATTCTTTGTGCTTTCCTTATAGCCTACCTGTGTTGCTGCGATGGCAGCCACATCCTCGTTCCAGTTTCCGGTCAGCTCTACATGGGCAAAGGTCTGTTTCCAGATGTCTTCATTTTCCACGTCTGCGTTTGGATCGCTGGGCTCATGGTAGCACTCTTCTGTATGGGTATGCTCCTCCCTGTCACAGGTGAGCGTTTTCTCTTTGCTGTAGCAGGAGTCGTCGTGGGTGTGTCCCTCGCTCTCCTCCTGACCGCAGATCAGCTCTGTATTCTGAGCATAGCAATCTGCAGTATGGGTGTGTCCTTCGGAAATGATGACGGTCTCAGTCTCACCGGTCTCCTCGTTGACGATCTCCTCTGTCACAGGAGCGGATTCCTCCTGACCGCAGATGAGCTCCTCGGTGGTCTGATAGCAGGCATCCGTATGGGTATGCCCGGCGCTTTCTGCCTGTGAGCATGTCAAAACAGCCTCCTCTGTATAGCAGGCGTCCGTATGGGTATGCTCCTCCTCTCCGCAATAGGTATCTAAGGTTATTGCCGGGAGAATCAGCATATATGTAGTAATGAAAACCACAACAGCAGCCGCTGCGATGAACACCTTATACCATCTGGATCTCAGTATATGAGCGCGCAGATAGGATTCGTGCTGCGTATTACGGTTCATTTTCTCACCCTCTTTCTGTAGTATTTCCGATTATCTTCTATATACCTGAACGAGTCAGGTCTGCGGGCCTGTTTCACGCCTGCATCCGCAGGCACAGGTCCTGTCAATCTAAGGTGCCGAACTCCTTCAACGGCCAGACGCGGAATACGATCTTTCCGACGATCTGTTCTTCGGACACACATCCGATAGCGGAGCTTCGACTGTCCTGGGAGGTGGCACGGTGATCTCCCATTACGAAGATCCTGCCTTCAGGCACCTGATAGGGAAGATCGATATCACAATCTCCCAGAGCCTTTTCTGCAATGTAGGGCTCTTCCAGTTCGACTCCGTTGACGTACACATTGCCGTCATCATCGATATCTACCCATTCGCCCTCCTGGGCGATAACTCTTTTTACAAGTATCTTATTATTATAGTAGAAAGAGATGATGTCTCCTTCATTGAAGCTGCTGCCTTTGATAGAAACCACGATATCCCCCTCGATGAGACTGGGGGTCATGGAGGTTCCGTAGATCTGCAGCACCGGGAGCAGCAGCGTAGCGACAAGTACGGACACGGCTGCCACCGTAACCAGCGCATAGATGGTGCTAGCCAGAACCGATCGATACCGGCGGTTGTACCGGACACGCTCGTATTCCTGCTCCAGCTGGTCCACTGTGGGAACTTCGATGGGCTTCTTCTCAGGCTTTTTCAAACCCTTGAACATTTATTCTCCTTTAGGACCGGAGAAATCCGGTACTTTCATATTGAAGAAGGAAAGCATCTCCCGCATTCCCTCGTGTGCCTTGTAGAATTCTTCCATTCTGCCGGAAAGCTCGGACCAGTAGGACTCCATCTCCGCCTGAGCCTTTGCCTTGGCGTTATTGGCCTTCTCTGTGATCTCTGCCTCCAGGGCACTGCATTTTTCCTCTGTGGAGGTCCGAAGACCGGTGCAGTATTCTTCAGTCATGGTGCGAAGCTTCTGACACTCGGATGCAGCAGTTTCTTTCTGCTCCATACAATCCCGCTCTGTGGTGCTTTTCAGCATCTCGCAGTATTTTTCGACTTCCTTCTGCTTCATGGAGCACTCGCTCTCTGTTCGGGAGAGAAGCTCCTCGCTGATGGATTTTGCCTCGGAAAGCATGCGACTGGATTCTTCCTGAGATTTCTTCTCCATCTCTGCACAGATCTCCTGCTGCCTTCCGGAAAGCTTCTTCACATTCTCCAGATAGGTGTTGGCAGCATCCTGCGCACTCTGAAAGACTCCTGACAGCAGCATGGACGCATCGGCAATGTTGCCTGCTTCCTGCAGATCCAGCTCTCGTTTGTTCATCTGCTCTGTCAGCTCTGCTGTTCTGGTCTGCTCCTCCTCCAGCTGCTTCTGCAGATCTGCATTCTTCTTTTCTGATGTAAGCAGCAGCTCCAGCAGCTCCAGGCGGCTCAATTTCTTCAGCTCTTTATCCGTCATAGTTAGTTTTCCTTAATCGTTTTCGTTTCGTTTTAAAAATATAATGACCAGCTTCTGTATTTCTATGATGATTTCAGACATACATCACTTGGTCATGGTTGTCTAGACTTATGATAACAAAGCAATCGTATCATAGACCTATCAAAACCGTATCAATTCCGAATCATTTTGCAACTTATTTGGTTCTTTTTCTACTTGAACGGTTATTTTTTCCTACTATTTGGTAGGATTTGTACCAGAACGGTTTTTCGGCATGTCTGCGGCTGTACGATTACTTTGTGCACATACCATTTGCGCGCATACAAAAAGAGGAGCGGTCAAACGCTCCTCCTCTTTTTGGAATACAACTTTTTCATCAGAACACCTGCAGACAGAACCCGGTCTATTCTGTCTCCTTCCGGCTCTGCCGTTCTCTGATTTCCTTATAGGTCGGAATCGGGATTCCGTCCTCTCCGAACAGCTCCTGCATTCCCTGATGGGCTTTATAGAAGTTCTCGAGTCTGGTGCTTAAGGCCTCCCAATAGGTCTCTGCCCGGTCTTCGGAATCCTTTACCATTGCATCACACTCTGCTTTGGTCTTCTCCCGCTGCTCCCGGCATTCCTTTTCAGCCTGCTGCTCCATGGCAATGCAGGTTTTGCTGGCTTCCTCGCCAAAGCGCTGGATCTCCAGACGGCTCTTCTCCTCCATCTCCTGCAGCTCTTTCTTCTTCTCCTCGGTCAGCTTCTTCACCTCTTCCAGGTAGAGGTCCGCTGTTTTCTGCGCTTCCTGAAACAGACCGGTCATGGAAAGTGCAGCCTCTGCCAGATTGCCGGCATCCTTAAACATCTCCTGATGCTCCTTCAGCCGCTCCTGCAGATCCTTGTTCTGCTGCTGCAGCTCCTTTACCTTTTTACCCATTACGAGAAGCTTCCGGTGCTCCTCGGTCAGCTCCTGCTCAAATTGCTGCTCCTGCTTTTTCTGCTCTTCTTCCTTCTGGTCCAGCTTCCTGCGAAGCTCCTTGTTGGCTCTGGAATAGTCCAGGAGTTCATCCATCAGCTCGTCTCTGCTGAGACGTTTCAGATCCTTTTCTGTCATGATCGCATCCCCTTATCTATCAGGTTTCCAAATTATATATCTGAGTTAATAATACCTTCGATATCACGCCCACTATAGAAGATACGAACCACTGTTACAGCCATTGCATCATCATCAACTAAGTAGAAGACAATATAGTTGTCTACCGGCATTTGATGCATATTCATAGAACGCCATGGTTCCCAATCAACTATGATATGACGAGAAGGCATGAAATTTAATGACCGGATCTCTTTGCGAATGCGTGTAACCTGCTTAGCAGCAATTTCCGGAACCAGCAGCTCATCAGAAATATAAGCATAGATTTCTCGCAAATCATTGATGGAATCAATCGAGTAATCTATCTTATAATTCTCTATCATATACCAAACTCCTTTGTAAGCAGTTCATCCACTTCATCTGCAGAATACACTCTACCTGCCTGAATGGAGTCAATACCTTTCTGGAGTTCTGCATCGAGCTGGTCTTTTGTTTTTGCACTAACGGGAGCCGGTCTGGAAGAAGGAATTCGCAAATCGAACGGCATACCATTTTTTAATACAATTTGACTATAAAACATCTGAATCGCACTTGATGGAGATATACCAAGCTGAGAAAGAATTCCTTCGGCATCATTTTTCAGATTTGTGTCAATTCTCGCATATACTGCAGTCGTATTTGCCATACTATCGCCTCCTTTTTATCCAATTATACTTGTATTTACCTGCAATCGCAAGCAAATAAACGCAAATTAAAAATATATTAAAGGCACCGAAAATATTTGTATTTCAGTGCCTTATTATATACATTTTTTTGAGACGCTTTTGCCCGAACCTTTACTCATACATCTGTCCGGAAAGCATGGCATTGATATTCTCAGCCCACTGGTACTGCTGCATGAACATGCCAAGATACTGATTCTTCATGGCAGGATCCCCTTCCAGATACCGGTAGTAGTCACAGTCCAGCAGCTGCACATTGACCGCGAAGCTGTCCCGGCTGGTGAGCAGCACCTCCTCTGCACCATACTGCCGCAGAGTTCTGCGAAGTGCGGAGATCAAAATCCGGAAGTAATCCTTTCTCTGTTCGATTTCCTCAGCAGACTCCCACATGGCCGAACAGATTTCCAGCCTGGTAGCGGAAGCCCCCTTCAGGGAGATCAGATAAGCCAAAATCTCCTTTGCTCCTCTCCTCTGAAAATGCAGAGGACGGTTGTCGCTGAAGACGTCGAAGTTACCGAAGCATTGAACCCGGAGCTTTTTCTCCGGCAGTTCCACCGGCACCGCCTGCACAGGCTCCTTCGCTGCTGTCTGCGGTGCTTCGGGTACTGCAAAGCGCAGATGCTTCAGCTCCGACTCTACATCCTCCTTCAGATACGGCTTGGTAATGTAGCCGCTGGCATGGAGGGCGTAGGCTTCTCTGGCAAAATGGTCATAGGCGGTAACAAAGATCACATTCAGCCGGGGATTCAGTTCCATCAGCCGTCTGGCCAGCTCAATGCCTGACATCCCGGGCATCTCAATATCCAGAAATGCGATCTCCGGCATTCCTCTCCCGCAGGCGAGAGCATCGATATAATTGTCTGCACAGAGAATGGTCACATCGGACCGTTCTGCGTATATCGTTTTTAAGGTGCGCTCCATCTTTCGAATGGCAGCTGCTTCATCATCCACAATCAGTATCAGCATTTTCACACAATCGGGATACGAATCGTCACTGTAGTGCCGCATCCTGGGGCACTGTCAATGGTAAGCGTGCCTCCGCACATCATTACCAGACGATTCCGAACATTGGTCATTCCCACCCCGTGAGAGGTGAGATTGTCGGGATCCCATTCCCTTTCATTCTTTACTTCTGTATCTATTGGAAGAAAACCAACACCGTCATCCTCGATCCGGATCTCATAATAATCCGGCATCTGCTCTACATGGATCGTAATGGTTCCTCCTTCAATTCTCTGACGGATTCCGTGCCGGACAGCATTTTCCACAAGGGGCTGCAGCGTCAGAAACGGGATCCGGAAATCAGGCATCGGATCGATCTCCTTCACTACCCGAATCTTGTCACCGTACCGGAGCTGCTCCAGATACAGGTAGGCCCCTACATACTCCAGCTCCTTTGTAATGGGAACCATGGAATCCATGGTTTCAATCTTCATTCCGATCCGGAGAAATTTGGAAAAGCGGTTGACAGCAAGTATGGCAGTGTCCGGATCCTCCTCGATCAGAGCTTCAATCACGTTCAGGCAGTTAAACAGAAAGTGCGGCTTGATCTGGGAGTTCAGCAGGTAGGCCTGACTCTTCAGATTTTTCAGTTCTCTCTCCTTCGTCCAGCGGTTGAAATGATATATATAGCAGCCGAAAGCGCTGAAGGTGGACAGGGTCAAGCCAAGATTCACCAATGACATTCCGTATACAAAGAACTGTACGATGGCTCCGAGAGCCGGGAAAAACAGAAACAAAATCAATTCCAGACGTTTGCTGTTGTCCAAACGCCTCCAGCTCTGGAGCAGCAGCAGCGACTGCAGCAGCAGACAGAAGCCTGCAAGCAGCATGGAGAGTTCGAAATTGCCGCTTCTGATATACCTGTTATCGGGTCCGAACCGGAAGAAGATTCCTGTCCAGGGATTGGATAACAGGAGCAGCAGATCAACTCCAATGATACAGTAAACCAGCCTTCGCGGCCAGCCCGGATACGCCGGATTGTATCGACGGACACAGGAATACATGTAGTCACAGATAAACAGGATCAAGACAAATTCCAGCAGATAAATGCTGTAATTCGTTACCTGTGCCAGTACTCTGAACAGAGTTCCCGCTTTGCCGTCCGCAAGCCAGGACAGGGCGTCGCTGATCAGCAGAGTTGCATTCACGTATATAGCATAGGAAAGCACCTTCCCCTCCCGGAAGATCGTATTCCGGCTGGAATGCAGAAGAATACCGAAAATGACACAGTAGATCACACAGTTCATCTCGATCAAAATCTGTATACTTTTCCATGTACTCATTCAGGGAACCTGCTTTCTTTGTTATTTGCTCCGGCAGCATTGTGCTCTTTCCGGAAGGCTGCTTTCTTTGCTATCTGCTCCGGGCAGCATTGTACTCGTGCCGGAAGTCTGCTTTCTTTGCTATCTGCTCCGGGCAGCATTGTACTCTATCCGGAAATCTGCTTTCTTTGTTACTCGCTTTGGGTATCAATATACCTATTCTTTTGTATTCGGGCAACAGGATAGTCACTGCGTTCCGGAAGATTATTAAGACCGGTTACTCACCGTCTGAACAGTCTTGCAAAGAAACCTTTTCTCTCCTGCTCTGCTTCGCTTTCCTGTGTCTCCTGTTTCTTTCGGTCGGTGGTGCTGCTTTCCTGTGTTTGCCGGTCGGTGGTGCTGCTTTCCTGTGTTTGCCGGTTGGAAGCGGTACTTTCCTGAAAGATCACAATCCCCTTCGCCTTGCAGGATTTCAGAACAGTTTCTCTGTCTTCCTGTGATAATTCATACTTGTCGAAGAGAAACTGAAGATTTTCACTTGAGATTCTTCTGCTTCCCTCTACAGCGATGATTAGATCTACACGGCTCAATACTTCTTCTAACATACAAGACTCCTTTTTTGTTGCTGTTTCTTCTGTTTATCGTATCGGGTGCCTCTCTCTCTTTTGGTAGGCACAGAAATTCTTTCTTTTCTGCTCGCCTGTGCCTCGTCCTCTGTCGCGAGGCCCCGCGATTTCGCCTGCTCGGATTCTCCTGTGCCTCGTCCTCTTTCGTTAGGCACAGGGATTCCTCCTTCTCGGACTCTCCTGTGCCTCGTCCTCTTTCGCTGGCACAGGGATTTCTCCTCTTGACACGCTTTCGTCACAGTATTATATTGGAACTTACCGAGGGAGTCACGAGATGGTGGCTGAGAGGAAGTTCGGCTTCGACCTTTATACCTGATGTGGATCATGCCACCGTAGGAAGCGTTTTGATCGCTATACGTTTTTTCACCGCGTGTCTGCTTCAGGCTGGACAGGCGGTTTTTTCTATGAAATTTCCTGCAGCCTGTACCACTTTGTCCTCCCTGATCTTCTATTCTTTTATTTGATTGTAGTAGCTGTTTGGAATTTCTGCAAGATACAGCCTCCGATCAGAAAGAATCGTGCAGAAGGGGAGCGCCTTAGGCATGTAAGTAATTTGCGAGGGAAGCCGTGTTCCGGCGTGAGAGGAAACCATAAGTTTCGACCGAAAGTAACGATAAAGTCCTTGGATCAATGTGATTGCCAATCGATAAAACCATCAAGACGATTACTGCATTTTCACCGGACAAAACTGTTTTGAAAGGAGATTCTTATGAAATCTAATCGTACCGCTAAGCTTGCTCTTGCAGGCGTTCTGACTGCTGTTGCTGTTGTTGGAAGCTTTATCAGCTTTCCGCTGTTCGGAAGCAAATGTGCTCCTGTCCAGCATCTTGTGAATGTGATCTGTGCTATTCTTCTTGGACCCGGCTACGGTGTGGCTGTCGCCTTCTGTGCGAGTCTGCTGCGAAATCTTCTGGGACTCGGCTCATTGATGGCATTTCCCGGAAGTATGATCGGTGCACTCTGCTGCGGACTGGTCTATAAATATTCACGGAAGGTGCTTCCTACTCTTGCAGCCGAGATCATCGGTACCGGCGTCATCGGCGGAACTCTGGCCTATCCGGTTGCTGTACTGCTGATGGGTGTGGACGGAGCTGCCATCGGTACCTTTGTATATGTAGTTCCCTTCCTGATCTCTACCTGTGCAGGCTCTGTGCTTGCAGGAATCCTCGTATATACTCTGAGGGGTACAGGTACACTTCAGAAGATGCAGAGAACTCTTGGACAGGAAACTGTTCGGTAACATCCCCTCGGACATTCTCCATGTATTAACGAGAGAAAAGTCCCCTTGGTCCATATAGCTCAGGACATGAATAACACTCTCCACTTATGTACAAAATAAAGGTACAAAATAAAGACTGACACGATTCTTTTTGCAGAATTGTGTCAGCCTTTTTCTATCCATAAAACCTCTTTACATCTCCGCTCTCCATGTAACCAGCTTCCGATCGATCAGATTCAAAGCTGCCATTCCAAGCAGGGCAAGTGCACAAAGGATCACCAGCGGTGCAAAGACGCCGGCTCCGTCCATCTTTGTGATCATGCGCTTGCTGAAGTAACCAAGTCCCTGGGTGGCACCAAGCCACTCTGCGACAGCTGCGTCCACTACTGCCCAGGGGATTGTCATTTTCAGGGATGTCAGAAAATAGGGCAGCGCTGTCGGCACTTCCAGATGCAGAAATATGGCGAGCCGTCCTGCTCCGCAGGTCTTCAGCCACTCTCTTTTCCGCTGATCCACGCTCTTCAGGCCCTGATAGGTATTCAGAGCAATGGCGAAAAAGCAGCTCAGCACCACTGCGATCAGCCTTGCACCGATGGTATAGCCCAGCCAGATGACAAACAGCGGGCTGATACACATGACGGGAATGGTCTGGGTCACCAGCAGCACCGGCTTCACCATTGCTTCAATCACTCGTGACAAATGCATCCCCGCTGCAAGAAGAACCCCCACAAGGATTGCCAGCCCCCATCCAAGAAGGATGGTGGCCAGCGTTTCAGGAAGGTGCTTGAGAAACAGGGCTTCCCGCAGCTCCCAGATTCTTTGCAGGATCGCAGTAGGAGCCGGCAGGATGTTATTTTTATGGATGATCATGGCCGCTGCCTGCCAGATGGCCAGCAGAAGCAGTACCAGGATCATGGATGGGATCCGATCACGGATCGATGTTGCAGTGTTCTTTTTATTCATAACTAT
>JAUNAJ010000003.1:0-140314 GCA_030527645.1 Lachnospiraceae bacterium
GCTCTCCCTTCTGTTCGCCGGCACAGATTTTGCTTGCTTTTCACTTCTCCTGTGCTCTCCCTTCTGTTCGCCGGCACAGATTTTGCTTGCTTTTCACTTCTCCTGTGCCTTCCTTCTGTTTACGGGCACCGGGTTTAATGTGTTCACAGAATAAAGGATTTAAACAAGCATATAAAAAACATGGAAAAACTTCTTCCCAAAAAAGTTTTTCCATGTTTCTAACTCGTTGAATACATCAGTTCTTTTCAAGCAAAAGAATACAGATCAATCATGCGCCGGCTTTACGTTCAGAGATTTCGGAACCCAGATTTTACTGAGATAGAGGATAACCGACAGACTGGTTCCCAGCACCCAGCCGATGGGGTAGGCATAGCACACGCCGGCGAAGCCGATCATCGGTACCAGGATAAAGGCCAGTGCCACACGAAGTACCAGGTCTGCCAGAGTCGTTGCCATAAAGGCTCCCATGGCTCCGCCACCCCTCAGGACGCTGTCACAGCAGTTCTTCAGACCTACCAGCGGATAAAACGGTGCAACGATCAGAAGATATTCTTTTCCGACGCTCTTTACGACCGGAGTGACATTGTCACCAAGGAACAGACCAAGCAGATTGACTCCCTGTGTAAAGAACAGAACAATAATCGCTGCAATAACTGCCTCTGACATCAGGATACAGTCACGAACGCCTCTTCGCACCCGGTCAATATCCCTGGCACCGATATTCTGAGCAGCGAAGCTGGACAGTGCATTGGGAAGAGAGTTCATCACCATGATTGCAAAGGTTGAAACCTTCAGAGCTGCAGAAAAACCGGCTACTGTATCGGAACCAAGCGGATTCACCAGACTCTGTACACAGAACACACCAATGGACACGAAGGACTGCTGACAGATGGAGGGAATAGCGACAACTGCCATTCTCTTCAACAGATCAGGATCAAACAGGGCGACTTTCCCCTCCACCTGAATATGAGACATCTGGCGAATTAAAGTGAAAATCGCAAGGAAGGATGCGATACCCTGTGCAATCAAGGTTGCCCAGCCAACACCTGCGATCCCCATATCCAGCACCTTTACAAAAAGTATATCCAATATCACGTTAAAGGTGGTAGAGAAGATCAGAAAATACAGAGGGGTACGACTGTTTCCCAGACCATTGAATACCGCTGTGGCTGTATTATACAAAAACAGAAACAGGAGTCCTGCAATATAGATTCTCAGGTAAATGCAGGTGGGCTCAAATATCCTGTTCGGTGTCTTAATCAGACGCATCAGCGCGGGACAGAAGAGTTCTCCCAGCAGGGTCAGAGTCAGGGCCAGCGTTACCAGCGTAACTACTGTAGTGTTAATAGCGCGACGCATTTTCTTATAGTCGTGACCGCCAAACAGCTGTGCGATCACAACGGAGCAGCCCGTGCTGGCTCCTGATGCAACTGCGATAAAGAGTACGGTAATAGGATAGGCTGCTCCGGTGGCTGCCAGAGCATCTACACCCAGAAATCGTCCTGCGATCACACTGTCTGCCAGATTATACAGCTGCTGGAACACCATGCTCAGCAGCAGCGGAATTACAAATCTCAATAGTATTTTGAAGGGTGCCCCCTTCGTCATGTCGTTCGTCATAGTATGCCTCTCTTTTGAACCCTAAAACTGAATATCGTTGTTTTTTCAAATCCTTGTATTATTCTAGCACTCATATGGATTTATGATTCAACAACATTACCGAAAATATTCTTTTGTTTTTGGTTATAACATACAATTCTCTTTCGACAAATAACATATATTTACTGCATTCTGCAAGCATATCCGCATGGCTCGTTGTTCGCGCAAAAAAGGGATCCCTCTGCAGCTGTACTGCAAAAGGATCCCTTCATCATACCATTATTCGACTGTGAGATAATCAGCTCTCAGAATCGCTGCTGATCAATGTTCAAAGATTACAGCTCGATATCAAGATCTGCTGTGATCTGATAGTAGTCACAGGCATGTGATGTATAGTTGGATACATTACTCTGGGAGATCATGCTCATCTTCAGGAAGGAACAGAAGATAAACGCATTGTCATCCAGAATGGTCTGCTGCATCTCGATGGCAAGCTCTGCTCTCTTATCAACGTCAAAGGTCTTGCTCATCTCTGCTTCCAGCTCATCCAGCTTCTCGCTGCTGTATCCGCCGTGATTTCTTGCTGCATCGGTAACTGCAAATACTGTAAACCAGTACTCCGGATCGCCGGTCGGACATGCAACATTAGCCATTGCATATACATCCCACTTGGACTGATCCTTTACTACCTCATTATGATCTGCTGTAGAATTTACTTCAACATCGATACCGATATCCTTTAAAGTTGCCTGTGCAGACTCAGCAAGAAGCGGAAGCTCCTGACGGCTTGGATAGGTTACCCAGGTAATCTCCAGCTTCTGACCATCCTTCTCACGGATTCCGTCTCCGTCTTCATCCACCCAGCCAGCGTCCTCGAGAACCTTCATGGCTGCTTCCGGATCATAGGTCTCGGTTGTTACCTGATCACCGCCGAAGGCAAAACCATCCGGGAATACACCGTTTGCTGCAAAGCCATTTCCCTCAAGCAGAACATCTACGAAGCTCTCTTTATCAATGCCCATAGCGATTGCTTTTCTGACAGCAGGATCAGAGCAGACAGAACCCTCATCAAAGTTCATCTTAGTGAAGAAGCATCTGGATGTTGCGATCTGAGAGAACTGATAGTTGTCATTCTCAAACAGAGGATAGCTTTCATAAGCCATTCCGTATGCTGCCTGTACCTCTCCGGACTGCAGAGCATTTGCCAGAGTGTTTCCATCGGTAATAGTCTTAATGGTGATCTGATCGATTTTTGGCTCACCGCCCCAGTAATTCTCGTTCTTAACCAGATCCAGATGATCGTCGGTCAGAAGATCCTCTGCAATGTAAGGACCGGTTCCTGCAACAATACCGTCATCGAAGCCTGCCTCTACGTCGATGATGCATCCGTAAGGATCTCCGAGATAATTCAAAAGTGCCGGTTTCGGCTCAGAGGTGGTGATAGTCAGAACCTGTCCGTCTGCTTCTATGGATTCGATCTTCAGATCGCTTGCTGCCCGGTCATGAACCTCGATCAGATGCTCCAGACATTCTTTTACAGCCTCAGCATCCATCGCTCTTCCGGAAGAGAAGGTGACTCCGTCTCTCAGTGTGATCACCCATGTATTCTCATCGGTGTTCTCCCATTCTGTGGCAAGCCATGGTTCGATTTCCATCTCATCGGAGTATTTGATCAGTGTCTCACCGATTCCATAACGGATACATGCCCAGCCGGCATAGGTGTTATGAGGATTTACATCCGCCTCCTCATTAGAAGCGTTGAATGTAGTATCTCCGATCACAAGGGTCTTGGTGCCTGTGGATGCAGTTTCTTCTGTCTCCTCAGTTTCAGCTGCAGACTCTGCACTGGATACAGCCGAGGTACTCTCAGCGGCTGTGTCTGCTGTTCCGGATCCGCAGCCGGCAAACAGACCTGCTGCAAGAACTGTTCCTGCTGCGAAAGCAGTAATTTTTTTCAGTTTCATTTTGCTCCTCCTTTACAAAACACTATCTATCAGATTCCGGGTATAGTCTTCCCTCGGATGTCTGATCACTTCATCAGGAATTCCTTCCTCAATTATTTTTCCCTTATACATAACCAGCACTCTGTCGCAGAACTGCTGTACAAGGGCAATATCATGACAAATGAACAGATACGACATATGCAGCTCTGACTTAAGCCTTGTCAGCAGATTCAGTACCTCCTCCTGGACCGTCACATCCAGAGCCGAGGTTGCTTCATCCAGAATCAGAAGCTTCGGCTTAATTGCAATAGCTCTTGCGATTGCTGCACGCTGGCACTGACCGCCGCTGACTTCATGTGGATAACGATCTGCAAATTCCGCCTCCAGTCCGCACTGCGCCAGCAGCTGTACAGCTTCTGCCATGGCTTCCTTTTTCTTCATCCCGTGATTGATGAGACTCTCCGCAATTCCATCGCCTAATGTGTGACGGGGATTGAAGCTCTCTACCGGTGTCTGGAAGACCATCTGCATATTACGGTAGGCTTCTTTCATGTTTTTGGGCTTTTGCCGGGTAATGTCCTGACCGTTCAGGATGATCGTTCCCTCCGATGCATCCAGCAGCCGAGTGATCATGTTCACCACTGTGGTCTTGCCGCTTCCGCTTTCGCCGATGACAGCAAGGGTTTCTCCCGGATACAGAGAAAAGGATACATCGGATACAGCTGTATAAGGTTCTCTTCCTCTGGAATGGAACACCTTTGTCAGATGCTCCACCTGTAAGATCGGTTCCATGTCTGTCACCTCCGCAGCACCGGTACAGCAGACAGAAGCTTCCGTGTATAGGAGGACTGAGGCTCTGCGAGAACCTCTTTTGTCATTCCGTATTCCATTGAAGCACCGTTCTGAAGAACCAGCATTTTGTCTGACATGGCACGTACCACGCCTATATTATGTGTTACAAGAAGAATTGTTGTTCCGAAGGTCTCTCTGACCATCAGCATCTCTTCCACTACCTGTTTCTGAGTGGTTACATCCAGGGCCGATGTGGGCTCATCTGCCAGCAGGATTCTGGGCTTCAAAAGCATTGCTGCTGCAATTCCTACACGCTGCTGCATGCCTCCTGACAGCTCGAAGGGATAGCTCTTCAGGATTCGTTTCGGATCCTGAAATCCAAACTTCTCGAATAGATCGGCTGCCGCCTCTTCCACCTCGGAACGAGTTGTTTTCTTATGCTCCTTTACAAATTCAAAGAGCTGATCACTGACCGTACGGATCGGGCAAAAAGAACTGCCCGCCATCTGGAAGATCATGGCAAGTTCTGAGCCGCAAAGCCTGCGAAGCTCCCTGGGAGTCAGATCTGGAAGATCTTTTCCCTTATACCAGATATCTCCTCTGGTCACGACACCGGTGTTTCCCAGCAGTCCCATGGCTGCCTTGATCAATGTGGATTTGCCGCTTCCGCTCTCTCCTACGATTCCCAGGATCTCTCCTTCCTGAACGGAAAAGCTGCAGTCCGTAATAACCTGCTTTTCACCATAGCATATATCCACATGCTCATAGCGTATTGCTTCAGACATCCTTTTTACCTCCCGTTTCCCGGATCCAGCCAGTCTCTGACGGTATCGCCGAACAGATTGAAAATCATGACAGATACAAAGATTGCAAAGCCGGGTGCCAGGGTAACCCACGGATGGGTAGTCAGCAGATTTCTGGTATCACTCATCATGCTTCCCCATTCTGCAACCGGGGGACTCGCCCCCAGACCAAGGAAGGACAGTCCGGCAAGCTCCATCATCATGGTTCCGATGTCCAGCATGGCCGTAACAAGGATCGGTCCGAAAATATTGGGAAGGATATGTTTCAGAATCAGCTTTGCAGTACTGCAGCCGGACAGACGGGCTGCTCTCAGGTACACGCTCTCCTTTTGTGCCAGAGTCTGACTTCGAGCTACACGGGCATATTTCGGCCAGCTGATGGCAGCTAATGCGATGATCGCATTCTGTACACCGCCGCCCAGAACAGCTGCTACAGCAAGGGCAAATACCAGACCCGGAAAAGCAAGAAACAGATCAGAGATTCTCATCAGAAGAGCATCCAGCCATCTCCCCGTCCAGGCACAGATGATTCCGATAAAGCTTCCGAACACAGTGATAAAGCCCACCAGAAGCAGGGTGGAATAGATACTGGTCCTGCTTCCCACGATCACGCGGGACAGCATATCCCTTCCGTAGCGGTCCGTTCCAAAGGGGTGTGCAAGAGACGGAGCTGCCTTTGCCATGGAAAGATCCTGCACGTAGGGATCATAGGGGCAGAGATACTCACTGAAAAAGGCAAGGATCACAAGGGCAGCTGCAAGTACTCCGAATACGATCAGCCTTGTTTTCAGTGTATTCTTATGTATTTTTTTCGCTCTGACAGTTGGTGCCTTCCCTGTATTGAAATCGGAAGACAGCGCGGTATGATTCATCTCACTCATCCTTTTGTCACCCCCAGTCGAATTCTGGGATCCAGCTGATGATACAGAAGATCCGTGATGAGATTTACGATCACATAAATGATTGCCATCCACATAACATAGGCAAGAATGATCGGGTAATCTCTCATCTCAATAGAATCCACCGCCAGCTTTCCAACACCGTCCCACATGAAAATGCTCTCAATAATGGCAGTTCCTCCCAGAAGGCTTCCGATCGACAGAGCAAGAAGAGTAACAATGGTGAGGAGGGAGGATTTCATGACATTTTTCCACAGGATCACTCTGTCCGTCACTCCTCTTGCCTTTGCTCCCTGCACATAAGGTTTATTCAACTCCTCAAGAACAGTGGCGCGAACCTGTCTCATATACTTGGCAGACATGGAGATTGCCAGAGTCAAAGCCGGCATCAGAGCGCTCCTGAAGTTCACTCCTGTTGCAATGACAGGAAGCAGATTCAGCTTAATGCTCAGGAGCTGCATGAGCAGCATCCCCACAAAAAAGTTCGGCATGGCATTGCCGATAAAGCTGCAGAACCGAAGCAGCAGATCCGTGAACCGGTCGTGCCGGACCGCTGAAAGGATTCCCAGGGGGATGGATATTACCACTGTAAGGATGATAGACATCACTGTTAATATGAGGGTTGCAGGAAGTTTATTTATGAATGTGGTGAACACCGGTGAACCGGACACATAGCTGTTGCCCATATCTCCGTGCAGCATGTTCACAAACCAGTTCACATACTGTGTCAAAAACGGCTGATCCAGTCCCAGCTCCGCTCTTTTCGCATCGATAACCTCCTGGGCAACCTCTGTGCCGCGGTTGGAGTACAGCTCCTGTACAACGTCACTTCCCGCTAGGCGCATCATGGCAAAGGACAGAAACGTGATCCCGATCAGAATCGGAATCAGCTGTAAAATTCGTTTCAGCGCATAATTCATACATTTTCCCTTCTTCTGTGAACTATAACCTCAAGTTGTCGCGACAGTCGCCATATGGACATACAAGTATGTCCGCATGGCTCGTTGTTCGCGCAAATAAACTCAGCCTCAATTTCACACCTGCAAAATTGAAGCTGAACAATAACAAAATTAAACAACGGTGCATGTAATCGGCAGCCTTCTCCGGTCTGTTGGAGAAAGTCCGATGAATTGTACTAATTGTTTAAAACAATATAACAATTTTTCATGATTTTTTTAAGCCCCCAGGGGGGATATCGCTGTTTCACATTTCGACTATAGTGATTCCATTCAGGAATATGGATGATCTTTTTCTGGAATAGATCGGATCTATTCCTGCAGTTCGCTGATGAAGCGGAAACACAAAATCGCCATCGGCCGGTTCCATCTAAATCACCTTATGCCGGTTCCATCGGCCGCTGACATACCTGAGCAGGAAACTGATGCCCCTGACATACCAGTCAATGAACATACCGATCCAGACTCCCAGGACACCAAGCCGGAAATGGAACACCAGAAGATAGCTGGCTGCTATTCTGCAGATCCACATGGACACAAGGCTGACGGTCATGGTATACCGCACATCTCCCGCTGCACGCAGGGCATTGGGGATCGTGAAGCTCAACGGCCAGATGAGGATCGCAGCAACAGAGAATGCACGCAGTACCAGCACCGCATCCGCCGCAGCGTCCGGAGTCAGTGAAAACCAGCCCACGATCTGCGGTGTAAAGATAAATAACAGTCCCTTACTGATCCAGTCGCAGATATAGGCTGCACCCATCAGCTTTCTGATCTGGTATTTTGCCTCGGGAACATTTCCTGCTCCCATGCACTGTCCCACGACTGTGATCAGAGCCATACCGATAGAGGTTGCAGCCAGGTTGGGATAGTCAATGATCTGATAGGCAACGGAATTCGCAGCAATGGCACCGGTTCCGATCGTCGCCACCATTCCGACAACCATCAGCTTGCCGATCTGAAACATGCCGTTCTCTACACCGCTGGGAATGCCGATCTTCAGAATTCTGATGATATGCTTTCTTCGCGGAATAAATGCCTGCAGACTTGTCACCCGCAGTTCATTTTTTTCTGAAAGCATATATCTGACCATGATCAGGCAGCACAGGATCCGGCTGAAGAGAGTAGCCATGCCCACACCCGCAACACCTAGCTTCATATGGAATACGAATAAGGCATTCAATGCTACATTGGCAATATTCATGATCAGACTGATCCGCATGCTGACGCTGCTGTTTCCGAAGCTGCGGAAGATCGCTGCTCCGGAATTGTAGACAGCAAGAAAGGGATAGGAGAAGCTGGTCACCACCAGATAGGTAACAGCTGCATCCAGCACCTGATCATCCACGGAGCCGAATATAGTTCGCAGGATCGGCCTCGGAAACAAGATAAAAAGAAGCGTCAGGATCAGCGTTGTGATGAGCATCAGCGTAATAAGCTGACCGGTGCTGGTCCTGCCGGACTCCTTATCCCCCCTGCCCAGATACTGACTTGCAATTACCACGCCTCCTGTTGCAAATGCTGACAGCACCATGATCACCAGACGGTTGATATTATCGACCAGTGCAACACCGGAGATGGCATACTCTCCCACGGTGGAGATCATCAGGGTATCCACAAAACCGACAGTTACAGCCAGCAGCTGTTCCACGATCAGCGGTAGGATCAGCAGTACCAGAAATTTATTTGTAAACAGATGCTTGTTTTCAGTTACTTTCTTTTCCATTATTCCTTACCATATCGTTTCATAGATTCATCAGTACCTCACTCAGATCCGGGACATCAGACCGTTGATCACCTGCTCGATCAGGAACAGGGTACCTCTGATCCCCAACTGTGTCTTTGGGATCAGATCCGTATATCCCATACCCGGAAGGCTGATCTCAATTCCGCAGAAGGCATCCCTTCTGGTCATCAGGGCTGCGATCGTATTGGCATCCGCAAAGACCAGCTCCGCTTCGGAGTCGTAGATGGATCTGCGGTCTGCTCCTTCTGCCTGCAGCTGTATCAGCAGCTTCCCGAGCCGCTCCTTCAGAAACAGGGGACCGTCCGTTTCGCAGACCAGACATTCCGGTACCATGCCGAGATATTCTCCGAGAAATTCTGTCAGCATGACGACCTGCGGCAGGGTGCCGGTCACGGCGAAGGGGACTCCCTTTGGAAGTCCGCAGGCCTGATAGATACCGTTCAGTTTATACCAGGCGAGGCCTCTGCTTCTTCGACTTTCCTCTATCACCCGTGCTATATCCACATGCAGCAGCGTTTCCAGCTTCGTGAACAGCTGCTCAACCGCATCAAAGCCGATCGGCGGCCCATCCAGCAGCAGCATGGGCATGCCGTATTCCTGCTGCAGATATTCCGCTGTCTCCTTCGCCATATCCGGATGGATCACGAGATTCAGATCCGCATCCGTAATGGATAGAAGTTCGTCTACCGTACAGCCGGAAAAGGGGACGCAGTTTACCTGAATGCCGCACAGCTCCAGAAGACGGGTCAGTTCCTCCCGATCTCCCTGGGCATAGCGGTGCCAGATGGAGAGACCGAGAAGGTTTACTTTTTTTCTTCTGCCCTGTCCTCCTTCTCTCCGCTCTGTTTCCATACGGGACATGCATTTCGGCGATTTTTCTGCATTGGTTTCTTTTTCTGAACGAACCAGTCTTCGACTGCTTATTTCTTTTGCCAGCTGCTTCAGCACTTCAAGAGAGGCCTTTTCATATCCATAAGAAAAGGTTTCGGAATATCCCGGTGATTCGATATGGACGGTTCTTTTATCCGGAAGGACCTGATCTGCCAGCTCCTTCAGGTTGTCTCCGATCAGAGAGGCTCCGGGTGAATTCACAATGGTAAGGAGATCAAATTCCACATGATCCCGGATAAATCGGAGACCCTCCTCCAGCTTTTCGGCAGTACCGTACACATAATCCACCTGATCCAGCCAGGTACAGGGAACTCTGCTCTGCCGAAAGAACCAGTCGTTCATGTAGTTGTAGTTGACCTCTACCTTCTTTCCGCCCTCAGACACCGGCAGATACAGAGGCGGCCGATCCATAAGGAACTGGGAGGTGGTGCTGTGATAAAACTTGCAGCCCATGGGACCATTCAGCAGCACGATGGCATTTCTTATTCCTTCCACGCCGAACAGGATTCCTGTCAGGCTGTCGGCGGGAATTGTCTCAATTCCGGACATACTGTTCGAAGTATACTCTGTCATGGTTCCATGCTCCTTCCCTTTTTCTTCTCTGCAGATCCGCCCACCGGCGGATCACGTCAATTCCGGCAGAATAGCCCGCCAGCGGCATCATGGGGATCGAATCCTTTACATACGCTCCATCCTCTGCCTGGGGCGTATAATTAGAGATCACAAAATCTGCATTCCAGTCTCCCGCCTGGTCGTACAGCTTTTCCCATTCCATGGTTTCATTGATGTTGTATCGCTCCGGTGTATCAGAGACCTTCACCTCCTGACGAAGATAATTGATCACACCGATCTGCAGGATCTCCATGCCTGCATCCTCTGCGGCCTGCAGAACAAAATCGATATTGGAATTGATGGTCGTGATCACCACACGTTTCCCCTCCAGCTCCGGGCGAAGTCTTTCGATCTCTCTCTGATACTTCTCCTCTTCCCTGCGGATCAGAGCAGGCACCCGTTCACTGCAGCCGAAATATGCAGCCACTTCCTCCAGAAACTGTTTTGCAGCACGGGCTCCAATGGGAAATGCAGATTCCGCAAAGCTGCAGCCATACTCCTGCTCCAGCCAGGACCGCAGTTCTCTTCCATCCTGTGTGTCTGCTGCAAGAATATTCAGCGGAGCTTTCAGGAAATTCTTCAGTTCCTGCACACCGGTATCCCCCAGGAATCTGCAGTTAATCTCGATTCCCAGTCCTGCCAGCAGATCCCGGATGATCCTGTAATTAGTCTCATGATTCACGGAAACAGCCACTTCATTGATGAGATTGACACATTTCCCGGAAGGTCTGACCGTACGGTCGATCAGTTCTGTGCCCAGCTTATGCATACACATCCGAATGCCTTCCATATAATCGCCCCTGATGTCACCGTCTGCGGGTATAGTGATCACCGGAACCTCTTCTGTACCAAGGGCTTCCGCTGCCAGAAGATCATCCCCGATGATGCCGCTGACGCAGGAGCTGACCACGATCACGGCACCCGGCTTCTGATCTATTGCCGCCTGCACTGCCTCCTTCAATTTTTCTGTTCCTCCGAATACCGCCTCTGTCTGTCCCATATCGGTGCAGGTAAAGTGCGGAGCAATCGCAGAGGGCATCAGAATTCCCCTGTTGAACAGATTCTTTCTTCCCGGTGAGCTGATATTCTGCCAGGTGTAAAAGGCACAGGCTCTGGGGGAATGGGCAATGATCAGAGCATCCGTCAGATGTACGCCGCAGGTGATGGCTCCGTTGAAGGCGCAGCCGTAGAGGGGCAGGCGCTTTACTGCAGCTGCTGAGATCCCGGCTTCTTCATCCGCATGTCCGGCAGGGAGACAGCTGTGTATGCTGTCCCCGGAACGCTCTTTCCCATCAGAGAGGCGTTCAGGATCGCTGTATCCCTGCTCATTCCTATTCTCTGTCTGCAGCACCACAGTCTCCAGCTCCTGATCCTCCAGAGGTCTGGCGGGATACAATGTCATTCCGGGACGAATCTCCTGCGCAAGCTCCTGAAACACGGTTTTTTCAACTTCACAGCCATCCAGCTCCTGCAGGGTCACATGCTCCAGCTCAGCTCTTGCGAAGGCATCACTTCTTGGAACCTTTTTCAAAATGGGCAGTCCCACAGCATCTGCGAATCGCTGCACCCTTCCATCCTCATCCGGCAGTTTTCTCTCATTGAATACGATTCCTGCCACACGGCATTCTGTGTCTCCGTCATAGCTGCGGATTCCACGGAGAATGTTGTTGGCTGCGTAGAGAGCCATATACTCTCCGCTGGTGACAAGAACGATCACGTCCGCATACTCTCTGCGGATCGGCACTGCAAAGCCGCCGCAGACCACATCACCAAGCACATCGTAGACAACTGTGTCGTACTGTTCTTTTACCTTGAACTTTTCCAAAAATTCAAAAGAGGAAATAATTCCTCTTCCGGCACAACCCACACCGGGTCTGGGTCCGCCGTTTTCAATACAGCCGGTACCCATAAAGCCGGTACGAAGAATATCTGCCGGATTCTGCAGTTCCTTCTCGGTTTCCTTCAGATATTCCATGACCGTCTGTATGTTTTCCCCATGCATCAGAAGGCGGGTGGAATCGTGCTTCGGATCGCAGCCGATCTGCAGGACCTTTCTGCCTGTGACCGCCATGGCTGCAGACAGGTTTGCACTGATGGTGGATTTTCCGATACCGCCCTTTCCGTAAACGGCTATTTCCTGTTTCATTTACATTTGCCTCCAAACATTCTATATCTTGACCCAAATTCTTCGTTTGAAATATTTTTCTTCATTTCATACCTATTTCACAAAATGCTGTTATAATAAAATCGTTTTACAACAACCGGCTTAAAAAGGGAACAGCAAGTACGTCCCGAACTGTTTTTGCCGGCATACTTTAAGTTTATTACAGGGGGGAGTTCCTTATGAGACTGACAAACTGGGAGATCGGCCGTGATCTCGAAACCATCCGCGGTCAGATAACCGGAAGTACACTGTATCCGGACGGTACAAATATTGAGACATCCCGCATTATGGCAGCGGCATATGACGGAGAACTGCTGTTGATCAAAACAAAAAATTCTGTATATGAATGCAGTTCGGAGGATTATACAGGAGTTGAAGAAACACTTCTCACCTTCCTTCGCACCATCAATAAAGATACCGGAAGTTCCACAAAGATCATCAATTTATAATATTTACATGTACAATTCCGGTCGTCGAAGACCGGAATAGGGTCTGCTGCTTCTGATTCTTCCGGATTCTCTCAGATCCACCTCTGCATAAACGATCTGCTCGGAATCGTCCGCCTTCAGAATCACGTTTCCTTTGGCGTCCACCAGAATAGATTCTCCTGCAAATTCCATATCTGCTTCTCTGCCGACACGATTACACATGGCCACGGCCACACTGCTGTGGAAGGCCTGCACCCGCAGCTCCCATTCAAACATCTCCAACGGTTCTGTTTTTGTATTGACTGTAGGAATCAGGATCAGATCCGCTCCCATCAACGCCTCTGTCCGGATGCTTTCCGGGTAATGACGGTCAAAGCACACAACGATTCCCAATTTCCCCAGCTCTGTATCAAATACCTGAAAGCCGGTATCTGACGGCGCATAGTAATCCTGCTCATAAAACTGCTCTGCCTGAGCAATGTGCACCATCTTCTGTACTCCGATGATCTCTCCGCAGGGATCGATCACCAGACTTGCATCGTAATAGGTATTCTCTTCTTTCAGATAAATATTCGGAACAGCATAGATCTTCGCTTCCTTACATGCAGTGCAAAAGGCCTGCACCTGAGAGGAATCCATTGTGATCCCGTATTTTTTTACATCCTGCCCCGGAAACTGCGGAAAGAATTCTGTCAGCTGTACCTCGGGAAACAGGATCAGATCTGCACCTGCTGCTGAAGCCTCCCGGATCGCCTGAAGACTTTTTTCCAGATTTTGTTCCATTGAGCCTTCATTGCTCATCTGACTCATTGCAAGTTTCATTCAATCTCTCCATTTTCAATTATTGCTAGCATTACTTTACAGAAACAGCTGCATTTCCTGCATTCACTGTTCCATTCACTGTTCCAGACCTGCGGTTTCCAGCATTCGATCTGTGATCATGGTCATCAGATTCCAAAGCAGGGACCAGCGGAAATGCTCCGCAATGCCTGCATCAAACAGAAACTGGATGGAGGCAGGAAATTCATCATCCGCTGCCCAGTACTGGAACCAGACAGGAACGTTGGGGAAGACAGTCAGGATCGCACTGACATCGCCTTTTTTCTGCGGCTCTGCTCCCATGCTGATCAGCGTGCTCTGCATCAGCTCAATATTATCCTGAAACGGCTTCAGATACTCGATATACCGTCCCAGTGAGGTATCTGTGGTATTGGTGCAGAGAGATGCGACAGACTCCCACTTTCCTGTGAGTACAGGTGCATGCTCTGAATTGGTCAGCAGCTCATACACGGAAACTGTCTCATCGATGGATGCCTGCCGCTCTCCGTCAAACATCAGCCCTGTTTTCCTGTTGATCTTATAGTCTCTTCCCAGAAATGTGATCAGAATCTGATCCTCATCATGCTCCAGGTTAAAGATCCGAATAAATTTCTCCTGATCGTAGGAAAGAAAACGATTCTGGATCATTTCCCACTGTATTTCATCTTTTGTTTTTTTCATGTCCATTGGCATAGGTAATACGTCCTTTCCCTGCATCTTATCTGCGCCCAAACTGTGAATTCACTTTCAGACTCATTGTACTCCAGAATCGGTCTTTTTCCAACTATTTGAAATCGAGGTGAACAGAAAACCGGTCGTGTGAAGTCGCTTCCAATGACTTCACACGGCCGGTTTTTCTGATATCTGAGCATGCAGCTTCCCTTTTACTGCTGTAACTCATAAGATTGCTCCAGCACACCAACAACTACTGTTCGCTCCGTTGTATCCGGATATCTGCATGTAGAGAACGCAATCAGCTGCTCTCCTTCTGCCTGCCGGTAATACATATGATCCCTGCGGATCTTGTCCAGTATCTCCTCCTTTGTTCTGTTCTCCGGAGAAAAAATGACGGGATCAGTGGCAGAGACATTCAGCACTGCGATCACAGTAATTTTTCGTACCTCATCTCCCACCGTCAATGTACCTTCTGTATATTCCCGAAAAAATTTTTCCTGCCGGTATAGATCCAGATCTCCGAACATGGCACTGTTTTCCATATGATGACCATACAAGAGGGAATATTCATCGGAGTAATCCGGACTGTTTCTGGAATCCAGATAGATCGAGCCTGCCAGAGAGTATTCCCCGTAGGGATTCTTATTCAGGTATTCAAAATTGTCCTCACCCTGCATCACCGGATCATCGATTTCTGTTCCCTCGAGCGTCAGCCATGCAGTCATGTTACCGGAAATTTTCTGTTCAGGAATGTCGTCCTCTGATCCCGGCTTGTATTTCAGTATGCTGTCATCGTTCGCCTGATGAACTATGAGGAAGCTGTCGTAAAGACCATAGGTTCCGACAAAGAACAAACAGAGACACAGCAGGAAAACAGCAAGATCCTCTGCTTTATTAAGAATATGCACACAGCGTTCCGGCACGTTCATGAATTGCTTCTCCTTCTCTTAACGTTAAGCTTCGGCTGACATTTCTCTCAGAATCCTCTTCTCCGGAAAAGAAGCAGAAGGGATCCGAACACCTGTGATCCATCGACCGGACCGAAGCTTCGGCTGTCTTCTGAAACGGAACGAAAATCATTCAGAATGAAGAGCTGGTTTTCACCCAGCTTCAGAGGGTACGTCACCGAAGATTCTTCTGCAGCAGCTGTCTCATAGGGGATTTCCTCCAGCGGCTCGTATCCGTCCACTGTATAGCCTCCCGAGTCAAGGAGATCAATTTCCTGCCCGGAAACAGCAGCGATCCGTCCGATCCTTCTCTCTCCATCCGGGTCCTGATACAAAACGATCTCTCCCGCTGATACGGTCCGTGATCTGAGAAATATGCAGAGATCGCCATCCCTTACAAAGGGGGACATGGCATTGCCCTCCCAGCGCTTTACGCGAAACACCAGGGTAAAGAGCAGTATGCCTCCTATGATCAGGAGCAGTGTTTTCAGAAGGAATCTTTTCAGCATGTGTTTACCTTCCAATTCCTGTCCTCTTTGCACAGATCCATCCCAGGACAGCCAGAACAGAGAGCAGCAGCAGCCCTGTCGTGGTATGGGTATTTGTTTCCGCTCCGGTGGGAACTACCAGCTCTTTGCTGTTCAGGAAGGTAACGACAGCCGCATCCTTCGTCAGTGTTCCCTCTGCATTCTCTGCCTCTGTCTGATAGCCGAGACTCTCCCCATCCAGTTCCTTCACCTGATACTCCAGACCAGCAGGAAGGTCTCTGAAGGTCAGGACCTGTCCATGCTGCAGGGTAAAGGAATACAAGGCCGTGTTTCCCTTTTCATCAATGGATGCCTGCATAGTCTGCTCCTCTTCCTCTCCACTGTTCTTTGTTAAAAGGCAGGAAACTGTCTCAGGTACCTGAATTCCATTGTCGGATTTCAATTGCAGGGTAAAGTGAAATTCCTGATTCTTATTACCGCCTGACCCTGTTACTTCTTTTTTAACAGACAGCTCTGTGAGAATCGGACGCTCCTTCACCGCTGCTTCACCGGTGGGAAGATTCTCTGTCTCCGGAATCCCTTTTTGATCCTGTGCGATGCTGCAGGTGTACATTGTCTCATTGATCAGATAGCCTTCCGGTGCCTTTGTCTCCTGAATTGTAATGAATCCAAGGGGCAGCACAACAGCCCCATCCTCATCCTTATACAGCTCATCGCCTTCTACAAGATAGGATTCCTGAAGGAGGATCTCTCCCTTTTCATCGGTAGCGAATATCCAGGTTCTGTCCGGTTGATCCAGTGATTCTTCTGTTTCTGCCGCAAAGTAGCTAACGGTAAATTCTGCTCCCTTCAATCGTTCGCCGGCTTTCCCTGTGGATGCATCCACCTTCTGAAGGAGAAGCTTTACAGGATCCGCAGCAGGTCTGTCCTTAGCAGAGATGACGGTGCTTTCTCCTGCAGAGCCTGTGATCTGATACACTGTCTCGTCCAGAAGAAAGCCCTTCGGTGCAGTCTGCTCCTTCACATAATACGTACCTGCATCAAGAGTCAGTGATTCCGTTGTTCCATCTTTTTTCGTTGTAAGAGTTCCCACCTGCTCCTTCAGCCCTGCATCGGAAAATACTCCATACACAGCACCCTCCAGAGAATACAGGCTGTTCCCTTCAGACAGGTCCGCATCGGAGCTGCTTTTCTTCAGACTGATCTTCGTTTTCTTCGGGATCGGAGACCAGCTTGCCAGCAGCATGATGGTCTGCTGGCCCTCTACCGGAGTCAGGATACTGACGGCTCCGCGGATCTCCTCCTTTTTAAGGATCTCAGCATACAAGGAATCCGTCAGTGAAACAGCTGTACTGTTGGCACCATAGGTGTAATCGCCGGCTCCGGGAATTCCCAGCTCAGCCGCTCTTCTGGCAGCCGCCATATGGGTCAGGATATGTCTTGCCGTGGGTGTGGAGGCGAAGGAGCCTGTCAGATCACCGGGACCTCCAAAGCCGTAATACATGATCTTCAGGAGCATGGGATCATGATAATTCGTAACAGTCGTCGTATAGGAGATCTTCTGTCCCTGACTGCCGGAGCCCGGAGCCTGCTTTGCCGGATTGATGCAGTAGGCATTTCCGTTGCCCTGGTAATCTCCGCTGTCCACATAGAACATGGCATCGTAGCCGCTGCCGAAGCCCTCCGCTGCCAGAGATATGAAGCCGTTCATATTGAAGGTAATGGTTTTTACCTGGGAATCCGGTGCGTCTGCCAGCAATGCTTCTGTGGTCACCTCATAGCCCCGGTCTTCTATATACTCCTCCAGTGCCTGAAGCTGCGGTTCAGACAGATCCTCCACAGTCTCTACTGCCATCTCAGAGCCTTCACCGGTTCCGTTCTGATCCAGTGTTACAATAATCAGGTTTTCCTGCGCAAGAAGTTCCTCGTAGGGAATACTGTCAGCAGCTGTTTCTTTTGATTCTTCGTCATCATCCCCGGACATATCTTCTCCCGAACCGGCATCAGACTCTGCACGCATCTCTTCCCTAGAATCTTCACTCTTTTCATGAGATGCCTCCTCCTTGTCTGCAGCACTCTTATCCGTGTCCTCGGAAGACGACAGCTTATGATCGACAGCATCCTTACTGCCTTCTTTCTTTTCATCAGCTGAATCCATCGCATTGCCGGAATCCGGAGCAGATGCCTGATCGGCAGCTTCAGATAATGCAGACTTCTCTTCAGCCTGCAGGTTATCCGAATCAGCAGCACCAGAACTGTGATCTGCTTTCTGTTCCTCAGCAGCCGTAATTCCTTGACTCTGTGCAGTGTTATCTGCGGAAGCTGCAGAAGCCGGTCCAAGCAGCAGCGATACTGCCAGCAGCAGAGGGATGCCGGCTTTCATCAGTTTTTTTCTAATCATGGCCTGTTACCCCTTTCTCTCTCTGATACTGATCCGGATCAGTGCTGTTACGATCACTGCAGACCCCAGCAGCAGTCCTGCATACAGCAGCAGCATTGAATGATCACCGGTCTGTACAGCAGACGCAGTCCTGCTGCTGTTTTTGGATGCACCTGTTTCAGCCGAATTTCTGAAGCTGAGTTCTGCTTTTTTCTCGCTGCTTCCTTCGGTATAGAGTACCGGCTCAGCATGAAGCGTGCCCTGTTCATCCTCTGTTACAAATACACTTACCTGGTATACAGTGGAATCGTAGGTGGTGGTTTTGTCGTTTCCGGCCTCCTGATGGATTTTGTAACGATAGGTTCCGGGGTAGGAATATTGAATGGTAAATGCATCCTCTCCATCCGCTTTCAACTGAAGATACAGCCGGTCAGCTGTTTGAAATTCAGCACTCTCCATATCCAGAACAACGGTGAATGCTTCCAGCGGATTGCCGCCGCTGCAGCTGACCGGCAGTACCACCGATACCGGAGCTGCTGCGTAGACAGTCTGTGTATACAGCAGAAGCCCCGGAAGAAATACCAGAAGCAGGATCGGCAGAAGAATCGTATTGCGAAGCCCTGTCCTGCCCGAACTGATCAACATTTTCATGGATTCTCTCCTGCTCCTTCCTTAGTTTCCCTTTTTCTCATTCGATTTCCGTTTCATAACAATGGTAGCTGCTCCCAGACCGCCAAACAGAGTAACTAAAGCAAAAGGAGCTGCTGTGACCATGATCCCGGTTGGAATGATACCGTTCCGTTCGTTTAGATATCCCGTGGTAAGATCTGTACTCACGATCACGCCCTCGGTATTTCCGGCTTCAGAGCCTTCCTTTACTGCTACAACAGGATTCTCTGCCGTACTGGCCGCTGACTTATAATCCTCCGGATTCTCTGTTACTGTATAGGTGGTATCCTTTGCAATTCCCTGTACTGTGATCTGCTGGCCATGCTGCAGATAGAATTTCTGCTGCACTGTTCCGTCTGTTCCCACGATCAGGGTTGAGGGATTTGTTTTTCCGCGATTTTCCTCCACTGTTGCTGTATTACTTCCGGATACCTGGTCTGCTCCGGACAGTTCTACGGCATAAACAGTCCCCGGCTGCGCATCCCGGATCTCCAGTGTGAATGCAAAGTATTTATCCCTGGATGCCTGGTTCCCTGCCACCTGCTTTCTGATGGTCAGGTCAGAGGTATCGTACACATTTGTAAAGCCGGTTGGTTTTTCCTCGCTCTTTGAGGCGTCCGCTGTTCCGTTTTCTGATCCCATGGGAAGATCGGACTCATCCGCATGAAGCACATATCCCTGCACCTTTAAAGAGCCTTCCGCATCCGTCACATACACATCCAGTACTCTGGTGGAATCCGGATCATTGGTCACTGCCTGATTGGTGCCCTGCTCTGTGATCACGTAACGATATACTCCCGGTTCCGGATAGGCACAGCCGGAAAAATCAAGTACCGCCGTCTTCTTTGCATACTTTGAAACAGATGTATCGAGATTCTTTACGAGATCCGCTTCGCTGTGTGCATCCTCCTGATCCGATCCGTCATTCGGTGCAAAGGTGATCGTATTCGGCTCAGTGGTTCCGACACCTGCCATGACCGGCGTTCCGATACCTGCATACACCTGAAACTGCCTGCCTTCCACATCGTAGGTTCTTGCCTCTCCGGGTGTGATCGAATAGGTAAAGGAAACAGCAGGAACCTCTGCCGCAAGATCCATCACCAGATATTTGTCAAAGGCTGTACTTGTGCCGGATACAGGTGCATATACATTTTCTGCGTAGACCGATGCTGCAGGAAGCATTGTGCCTGCTGTTACCAGCAGTGTAAGTGCAGCCGCCGCTGCTTTTTCTTTTCTGAATCTCATCATTTGCTCTCATCCTTTTCTTTTATTCAAGCCAGGCTCGTGATCACTCACTATCCGTAAGGACAACGAATGCCCGACTGAAATAATTTCTATAGTTGGAAAGTACTTTCCTACCTATCATAGAGCAGACAAAGGATGGGTTCATCCACAGATCATGTACAGAAGAAGAACAGTGCGGTCACAAAAAAAGAACGAAGCCGTACATGTGTACAGCTTCGTTCACTTTGTTTAGGTAGTAACGAAATTTGCCTGATCATTCATATCGAAGTGCATCGATGGGATTCAGATTTGCAGCCTTCATGGACGGTGCCAGTCCAAAAACGATTCCGATGGCCATGGAAAAAGCAACGGATACCAGAATGGCCGGCACACTGATAGAAACCGGTATCATCGCCGCCATGGAAATGACCTTGGCTAATATGATGCCAAGCACTACCCCCAGAAAGCCTCCCATGGCACTGAGAAGAGCAGCCTCTGTCAGAAACTGACCAAGGATCACACGCTTCTTTGCGCCAAGAGCTTTCTTCAGACCGATCTCTCTGGTTCTTTCTGTTACAGAAACCAGCATGATGTTCATGACTCCGATTCCTCCGACCAGAAGGGATATTGCTGCAATGCCGATCATCAGGAAGTTGGTGGATGAACCAAGATTCTGCAGTCTGGCAGCCTGTGATGCCAGATCCAGGCTGGTATACATGAGACCGCTTTCCTGTTCTCCCAGGTTCTGATTCAAATAATCTGAAACTGCGTTTCCAACGGATGTCATAGTCTGCACAGACGAGGCTTTCACAAGAAAATTGGAAGGCTCATCATAAATAAAAGCTGAAGGCCACAAAGCACTGGGAATATAGACCGTTCCTGTCTCCTGCTTCATGTAAGTCCTATAATCCTCCATAGATTCAATAACAGGCTCAAAAGTACTCTTCTTCGAAATCACGCCCGCCACTGTAAAGCATTCGCCGGAAATATCGAGAGTCTCGCCAACCGGGTTTTTTCCTCCGAATGCACTTATAGCAAGAGGCTCATTCACCAGACATATTTTTCGGAAGCTTTTCTGATCCTCCTCTGTGACCCCCCTTCCGGCAATTACACTATATCCTGCTGTTTTCACATATGAAGTATCTATTCCTAATATCTTAACTCCATTCAGTTGCACATTATTATAATATCCATCATAATAATAGTCCCGCTTATAGTAGGCAGAAGCACTCACCACATGCTCAAAAGCCGCAATATCCTCTGCATTCTCTGCACTGACGTTCAGATTATGCGGGACACCTCCCAGGAGATAATTTATTTCCATTCCATTTTCTGTCAGAACAATATCCACAGTATGAGAACCGTCACCTATCAGATTCTCCTCTATCTGCTTATTGGTTCCCTGGATCAGAGAAACAATAATAATGATAGAGGCGATACCGATAATAATACCCAGCATGGTAAGAAATGAACGCATTTTGTGTGTCCATATTCCTTTGAATGATAAACGAATATTTTCAACCATTACGTCCTCCTTTAACTATTCTCATCCGGCATATCCTGATCCACAACAGGACTTCCTTCCTGCACGTTTTTTCCATAAGGAAATGCAATCCTGTCCTCTAGCGTAACTCCACTGGCGATCTCTAGTAAATCCGAATAGCTGCCGCCAATCTGAACATATACCTTCTTCAGGCGGTCATTCTCATCTGCAAGCATACAATAGCTGCCCTGAGTATCTTTTCTGATGTACATTTCGGTGAGATAGACTTTGTCTGACTGTTCTGTCTCCACCGTCCGCTCAACATCGTAATAATCTCCCTTGACCGGCTCTGTATCAATATCGTGACATACCGCTGTTACGGGATAATAGGTTTGATTGCCACCTCCATACATATTCCTTTGAACAGGCTCCAGTGACAAGTCCGTGACCTCAGCAGAAAAGGGACCTGACTCATAATTGCTCACCTGAAGAAATTCTCCTACCTGAATGTCCCGGATCATGTATTCTGAAACATATGCTGTAATGGTAAATCCACTATCCCCTTTCACAGTCACCAGCAGCTCCCCTTCTTTTACTTCTGCAGGATCCTTTACCTCCGATACAGTTCCGTCAATGGCCGCTTTCACAGATCCGTCCGCTGATACCAGCTGATCCTCTTCCAGTTTCAGTTCCTGCTCCTTCAGAACCAGCTGCAGATCTCTGAGTTCCTGCTGCTTATTCTTTATATTCTCCGCAAGATCTTTTCTTGAATAGGCGTAATTCTCTCCGGAAGTGTCCACATTCGGCTCAATGGTAACCGGTTCATCCCACTCTGACGGACCGGGCTGTACAGACATAAGTGTTCCGTAATGCTTCACACTGTAATCTACCGATACCGTACCGTCACCAAAAAATTCTACACCGTCTCCCAGAACCCAGTCCTCATAAGGGGCCATTTCCTCCGTTCTGGTGGTGTTCTCTTCCTCTTCTCCCGGATCATCCTTCTCTGCACTGTCTCCGGATTCTTCTTCGGTGGCTGCGTCCTCTGCGGAACTCTCATTCTCTGAAAGCTGCTCAGTCCCCCCGACATTGGAATCATCCTCACTGTCATCCGGCTGATCAGGATCGTCCGGAAGTTCCGGATCATCCGGGTCAGCCGGGTCATCGATCACATTTGTAATTACTTTTGTGATCGTAATGATTTTTTCACCGGAGCTCATGGACGCCCCGTCCAGAATCCAGCTCCCGATTTCCACATTATCCTCAAATAACCGGAATTCTGCTGTACTGCCTGCATCCTCCAGTGACTGCAGCAGTTCTGCAGTCACTGTTGTCTCCGGTGTACAGTAGAAGATATTCCCCTCTTCAGAAGGAGCTGTTCCCACATCCACCCTTGACAGAGTATCTACAGGATCAGCAGTATAATGAATCACCTGCTCCACCGCCTCCGGCATCTCTTCCGAAGGATGCAGAGACTGATACTTTTCAATTTCTGCCTTTGCTGATTCAATTTTTGCCTGGGTAAGAGCAATGGCAGCCTGATCTGACTCCACTGCCAGCCGCACAGAATCCTTATTATATTTCAGCAGCACATCTCCCTTTTTAATCTTTGTACCCACCTTTACAGGAATAGAATCCACCATACCTGCAGATTTCTTGACCTGCTGCAGGGCAGAATCTGTAACCTCTCCTTCCATCCTGTCACTGCTATTGAAGATAGAAGAATAGACATTGGAGACAGGATACACAGGTACAGCTTTTCCTGCAATCCGATTTCTGGCGGTAATAACTCCTCCCACCGCCAATGCAGCAATCAGCACACCGGCGATGACTGCTTTTCGATGGCTCTTTTTAATCAATGAGATCACCTACTCTCTGATTTTTCATATGATTTGCCTTCAGAACTCCATCTTTTATCATGACCTGTCTTCCAGCCATAGCAGCCACATCCGGATCATGGGTAATCATAACGATAGTTACCCCCTGACGATTCAGCTCCTGAAACAGCTCCATCACCTGTACACCGGAGGCGCTGTCCAGCGCACCGGTGGGCTCATCCGCCAACAAAAGCGGCGGATTCATGACCATTGCTCTAGCGATAGCCACTCTCTGCTTCTGTCCTCCGGAAAGCTGGGTAGGATAGAAATCCATTCGTTCAGAAAGTCCTACCGATTCCAGTGCTCTGGCAGCTCTCTCCAGCCGTTCCTTCCTTCCCACCTTGCCGTAGAGCATTGGAAGTGCTACATTCTCCAGAGCTGTTTCCCTGGGAAGAAGATTAAAATTCTGGAAGACAAATCCTATGGTTTTATTTCTGATCTCGGACAGTTCATCCTGAGAACATTTTTCAATCTCGTGACCATCCAGTGTAAAGGTACCGGAGGTAGGAACATCCAGACAGCCGATGATGTTCATAAGCGTACTTTTTCCGGAACCGGAAGGTCCCATAACGGAGACATACTCCCCTTTTTCCACCTGAAAACAAACATCGTGGAGAATCGGAACAGCATACTTTCCTTCTCCATAGCTTTTACATATATTCTGCAGATCCAGGATCATGGACGAGCCTCCTTTCACTCTTCACCGTCAACAAAACTTCGGAAAGATGTCTCTGCCCCTTCTGCGCAGTCCATATCCGGCCAGGCAACATAGTCATCCTCTGTGATACCAGAGAGAATCTGAATCATGTCCCGATCTTCATAGATCTCGCCGGTTTCCACCATTCTGATCTCCAGCTTGTTTCCAGGTTCTTCGACTGCATAAACAAAGGCATTTCCCTCTTCATCGTAGTTCAGATAGCCGTTGGAAAGTGCCAGCCCATCCATTTCCTCGTAAATATGCTCCAATATCACATGCTGTCCCAGCATCAGATCATCCGTAGTATCCAGCGCTACGTAAAAACTATATTGAGAAGCGGATTCACTGGTATCATCCGAAAAATCGGATTCTTTCTTTTCCTCCTGCGTGGATTCCAGGGATGTAACTGTTCCGGTCCAAGTCTGATCATCAATACGAGAGCGGATCAGCATACTCATTCCTTCGACCACTTTTCCTTCATTCTGCTCGGATATAGTTCCCTTAATTCGAAAATCTCCGTCTGCCACTATGGTAATAAATGGAGTATTAGAATCCGTCAGTGTATCCGGGTCATTCATGGTTTCAATGGTTCCTGCCATGGGGGCACGTACCGTGGAGTTCTTTATTTCTGCATTCAAAGCTGCGATTTCTGAATCGGCAACCTTCAGATCATACTCTGCCTGTGCGATCTGCGTCTGACTCTCCATAATCTGTGCTGTCAGATCCATACGATCCGTTGAGGACAGATTTCCCTTGGCAAGCTCTGCATTCATCTGATTAATATTTTCCCGAAGGCCGGAAATAGTATTATTTTGCTTTTCCTTATCGAGTTCCTTCTGAGAGATCTCCAGACGAGTCTTCTCAGTGGAATAGGTAAAAAGCGCATCATTCTCCAGAACAGAATCCCCCTCTGATACAAGAATCTGTTCTATATCTTTCTCTGAATCCAGTGTAATATTCTTCTTTTTCTGTGTATCTACGATTCCGTTATATTTGCTGCCAACAGAGTTGGCTTCAGACTGCAGCTCCGAAACAGAAATAACGGGTACAATCGTTTCGGAATTCGAATCAGTTCCCTGAACCAGAAGTCTGCTGACTCCGTAACCTCCGGCACCGACGGCCACAACAGCCGCAAGGATCAATGCACCTGTTTTTTTCTTCATCCTGACCTCTCCTTTTCCTGTAAATTGAGTTCCGCGACAGCTGCCTGCATTGACAGACAGGCAATAATAGTCACATCTTTACTGTCATTATACTACGAGCAGATGTATATAGTTAGTGTTAATTATCCAAAATTCTAACATTGTGATATCAACAGAAGTTCAACAAGGCACTTTGTGGAGACTCCATGAAAGACATCGAGCGCAGTCTGAGACCGGACTCAGACTGCGCTCGATGTCTTTCACTATTCCTTATCACTCACCACCTGCCTGCAGAAAGGCAGCTTCTCCATTGAGCATATTATTCTGCCAGCTCCCTCACTGCATCAGCGGCAAAGATCACCTCTTCCATTGTATTCGTATGGGAGAAGCTGAAGCGTACAGCTCCCTGCTCACAGGTTCCCAGTGCCTTGTGCATAAGGGGAGCACAGTGGGCTCCCGGCCGCACGGCGATGCCGTATTCCTGCATCAGCAGATCCGCTGCCCGGGAGGAATCGGCATCGGCTATATTCAGGGAAACAATGGGACAGCGCTCCCGGACAGAAAAATCCCCGTACACGGTTACATTGGAAAGCGGTGAGACTCTGTGATAAAATTCCCGCATCAGCTCCAGCTCCTTTTCCCGTAGACGCTCCGCTCCCTGCTCCTTCAGCCATTGCAGGGAGGCATGGAGGCCCGCCAGACCATGCACATTCATAGTCCCTGCCTCAAGGGCGGCAGGCATCTCCGGTGGCTGCTCCTTTCGATAGGTCTGAACACCGGTTCCGCCGTAGAGAAGCGGACGGATCTTCACATCAGGTCGTACGATCAGGCCTCCTGTCCCCTGAGGTCCCAGAAGACTTTTATGTCCGGTGAAGCACAGAACATCGATGTGCATCCGCTGCAGATCGATGGGAAATATTCCTGCCGTCTGGGAGGCATCTACCAGAAAGAGAACGTTCATATTCGCAGCAATTTCTCCGATTTTCTGAATATCATACAGATTTCCCGTAAGATTGGATCCATGGGTGCAGACCAGGAGCCTTGTATTAGACCGGATCTCCCGTTGAAATCCGTTCAGATCAACTCTGCCCATTCTGTCACAGGGAAGGATCGTCAGCTCCACCCCCTGTTTTTCCAGCGCATACAGGGGCCGCAGCACGCTGTTGTGCTCCGCCGCTGTGGTGATCACATGATCTCCGGGAGAAAGAAGTCCGAAGAGAGCAATGTTCAGCGCTTCTGTGGCGTTCATTGTAAAGGCAGTCTGCGACGGATCCCATCCATGAAACAGTTCGTTCACCAATACTCTTGTTTCATATACGAGTCTGGAAGCATCCAGTGCCGCACCATGCACACCGCGGCCGGAATTACCAAGAGAACAGAGTGCACGGGTCACTGCCTGCACCACTTCCTCCGGTTTTTTCATGGTGGTTGCTGCATTGTCCAGATAGATCAGATCATGCATACTTGTATCTCCTGGTGTGTGATCCCTTCCTCCTTCATCAGCTGACAGAGCATGTCCTTCTCCTCCGGTGCTGCACACCAGGCCATTCCGCAGCCGGCGGAAATGCTTTTAGGAACCGGGATCAGCCGTCCGGGTGCCTGTCTCTTCCTGCATACCGCCTCCATGGCAATCGCCATGGCAGTGGTATGAAAGGTGATGATCACTTTACGTTCTTTCCTGATCATAGATGGTCTGATCCTCCTTTAAAAGAGCTGCAATTCTGTTCTGCTCCGGTGTATCCAGACAAGCCGGGCAGATTCGTACGGTTTTGTCGGGATACTCTTTCTGAAATTTTTTCAGATATCCTTCCCGCACCAGTTTCTGAAGGTGAACCGCCGTCAGGAGCTCCTCCTCCTCTGCCTGCAGGCAGTTCAGCACCAGCTCTTTGCGGAATGCGATCTCCTTCAGAGGCTTTCCGATGGCATGGACAGCACAGACGATCAGAATTTCATCGATATTGGCATCGATCACCGGCTCTGTCTCATTGGGAAACTTCACCGGCAGACAGCCGGATCCGTCTGCCTCCACCAGTACCACATCCGCATGAGGACAGACTGCCTCATAGGTTTCTGCGGAGAGACTTCGGATTTTTTTTCCCTCCTGCCTTCCTGCCATGCAATAGGCTTTTACCTCCAGCTCCCTGATGATTTTTTCCGGATCATCCGTAAGCAGCGTATCCTCCTCGATCAGCATATGGGTGGAGGTGGTAACAAAAACCTTTTTCCCCTGCTTGCGATAGTGTTTTGCCAATTGATGGATCAGAGTGGTCTTTCCGCCAGCTCCCACGACTGCATAGTTCATCGTCTCCTCCAAAAATCAAATCCGTTCTGACTACAGAAGATGCAGGATCGCCTCCAGCACACCTCCGGCGATACACCTGGCCTTATCGGAAACTGTGAAGCAGTTGTCATATTCCTCGATCCGGGGATCGATGTCGGCAATTTTAAAACCTCTGGTTACGGGATAGCCATCCCGGATCAGCCCCCTTAACAGTCCATCCATGGAAGCTCTGACGGGCACCGTTTCCTGATCATTTCTTATCTCGGCAATGATCTGTCCTTTTGTGACTGTATCGGTCACCTTGCATACATTATACAGAATGCCCTCTGCAGGACTGTGAATGACCCTTTCCTTGTCAAAGCCGGCAATTTTTCCCGGCACACCTGTATCAGGCAGGGCGCTGCCTTCATAATACACTCTTCCCAGCTTATGTCCACGGCAGGTCTCAATAACTGCATCCACATCCAATCCGGCAGTGAAGCCGGGACCCAGAGCCACCGTCACCGGTGCCATGGAACGTTCGGTACCCAGGTTTTTCTTTGCGAGGATCCCGTCCACCAGAGCTGCGGGCTGCAGTTCATCCAGACAGCTGCAGTCCGGATCCACCAGAATCGTTACCTTCCCCTCCTTCAGGAGTTTCTTTGCCTCTTTTGTATCCTCCGCAAGATAGCCTGTAACATTCTCAATGGTCTGGGTTCCCTGGTAAACCGCCTCGGAAAATGCCACATTTCTCCGGATTGCAGATGGATAGGGAATCTCCAGCACCAGCACAGGAAAGCCGCAGGCATGCAGCTTCATAATGGTTCCAGTGGCGATATCCCCTCCGCCCCGGACAACGATCAGAGGCTTATGATCAGGGCTTGATAATCTTTCCTGCATGGCTCATCATCTCCACTATATCGTACATATTGGTAACACCGCCTACAGCCAGCTTCTCTGTCAGCTCATAGTAGTTCAGGCAGGTACCGCAGGTATAAACTTCTGTCCCTTCCGCCTCCAGAAGCTTCAGATCCTCCAGACTGTCAGAGCCTTCACAGCTCAGGAAGGCTCCGCTGTTGTACAGAAGGATCGTTTTCGGGAAGGTATCCTGTTTGGTAAGGGCAAAGATAAATGCCTTCATCAATGTTTTTCCAAGAGCCCCCTCCCCGCTTCCCATCTGGTTGGAGGACAGCACCACTACTGCAGCATCCTTTGCATTCGGAAGGCAGACCTCTTCCTGCTCCTGCACTTCTTCATCACCTGCAGCAGAAGCAGCAGTGCCGCCTGCTGTGATCACTACACGGAACTCATTGTCACCAAGCTTTTCCGCCTGCACCCCGTGATTTCTCACATTGGCAAATTTTGTCAGGTTCTGTACGGCGATCTCATTATCCACCAGCACCTCTACCTGCTCGCCTTCCTTCATTGTTTTCATCTCATTCTTTGTGTTGACTACCGGAAGAGGACAGGCCAGCCCCCTTGCATCGATTTTATGATCCATATTCTGTTATTCCTTTCTATGACAAAGATTTCCTGATTCCGCGAAAGCAGGAGACAAGGCTGCAGCCTCCGGCATACCGGCATCCATTATTTACCGGCATCCCATGAACCATAATGGTTTTCAGCAGACGATGATCTCCTTCTCCTGCTTCTCTGTAATCTCTCCCACGATTTCTGCAGGCAGCCCTTCTGCATGCATTTCCCCAAGGATGGCTTCGGCTTCCCCGGGATCCACACTCACCAGCAGACCGCCTGAGGTCTGAGGATCAAACAGTACCTCCTCCATTGCAAAGGAGATCTGTCGAAATTCCACTCTGTCTCCCAGAAAATTCCTGTTTTTCTGTCCGGCGGCAGTCAGATAGAATTCCTCAGCATAGGCTTCCGCCCGCTCAAACCGGGGAACTGCTCCGGCACGAAGTACAGCTGTGCAGGAGCCTGAGAGCATCTCACTTAAGTGCACCAGAAGACCGAAGCCTGTCACATCCGTGCAGGCATGGACCTCATATTTTTTCAGGATCCCGGAGGCGGTCTTATTCAGGAAGGTCATGGAATCCACGGCCTGCTCCACCATTTCCTCAGCGGCTTCTTTAATTCTGTGGGCAGTCATAATAATACCCACACCCAGCTTCTTTGTGAGGATCAACTTATCCCCCGGTCTGCAGCCGGAGTTCTTCCAGATCCGATCCGGATCCACCAGTCCTGTCACGCTGAGTCCGTACTTGATATCTGCATCAGCAATGGAATGACCGCCTGCCAAAACAGCTCCTGCCTCTGTCACCTTTTCATTGCCCCCCTGCAGGATCCTTCCCAGGATATTCAGATCCATCTGCTCCGGAAAGCATACAATATTCAGTGCACTGATGACCCTTCCTCCCATGGCATAGATATCGCTGAGGGCATTGGAAGCTGCCACCTGTCCGAACAGATAGGGATCCTCCAGCATAGGCGGAAAGAAGTCAAGAGTGGACACGATTGCCTGATGATCATTGATCCTGTATACAGCAGCATCATCATTGCCGTCAAAGCCAACCAGCAGGTTTGGATCTGCCTTCTTCGGAAGCTTCGACAGAACCCAGCTCAGGGTTCCTGCCCCGAGCTTGGCGGTGCAGCCGCCTCCTTTGCAGAATATAATGTCTTCCATATAGATAATAGCTCCTCTAAATCTTCTATAGTATCCACATCCTTCAGTTCCCATTCACTTCCGGCAGCAATTTTTCTCACATGCTCCGGATACTCCTTCAGCAGTACACTGCCGCCCTGTCCCTCCGGGAGATCCTTCAGGTACCGGAAAGTCCATGCAGGAAATGCGGTTGGTGTGCTGCGGATCTTCTCCCAGGCAGTGCGGTAGATGTTGTCTCTGTCCTTCTCTGCCGCCTGCCCGATCCGTATCAGGGTATCCCGCGTCAGAAGGGGCTGATCTGCCGGTGTAAAAATACAGGTCTCCACACGCTCCTCCATATACTCCACGCCAAGCCGGATGGTATCATTCCTTCCGGAGTATTCATGAATAATAACCGGAATCCCCTGTTTTCGACAGAGCTGCTCCACTTCCCTGTGCCTTGTAACAACCACACGTTTCTCAAATACGCCTTCTGAAGCATCCAGAATTCTCTGTATTAAGGGTTCACCATCAAAATCCGCCAGCAGCTTATTGGATCCAAATCGCTTTCCCTCTCCGGAGGCCATGATCACCAGACCTGTCCTCTGAAAATAAGGCTGACGCTTCTCTTCTTCAGCCTCCCTGTTTTCACCATATCCATCCCTGCCATCGGTATATTCAGGAAAATGCTTCTTATACAGAACCTGTATCGACTCGTTACAGGCCGTCATGTACTCCTCAAAACGCTGCAGAAAGAGTTGTCCTTCAGAAGTCAGGGTACTGCCTCCTCCGGATCGACCCCCCGTGGTTTTCACTGTCAAAGGAAATCCCAGAGCCTCCTCTGCCGTCCGGATCACCCTGTGGGCTTTTGAATAGGCCATGCCCATGGATCTGGCCGCTGCATTCAGAGAACCTGTTTTCTCGATCTCACGTAGAAGCAGACAGGGACCTTCCCCGAACACCTTTTCATTCTGTTCATTTTTTAAAACAATCTTTGCTGCTGTCTTCATGCTGAGGAACTCCGGTTTCTGATCAAATATACTGTTACAAGTCGCGAAGTATTCTGTAACTCTCTACGGTGGACTACCCGCAGAATACTTTCGTTATACTATTAATACTACAACGGATTATAGCATGCACACATGGTCTTTTTCAATTGATATGATATACTTATATTACTGCGTCTGGAGATACTGGTTACTGTTCACGGGTAATGTTCCGCGAGGTGTTTTCATGCAGTTTCTGCATGAAAACCCGAGGATTACAGCGCCAGATTGCGCGTCAGCGCAATCTGTGTGCATCGCGAAGCGTGTTACAGTTCCCCCCGTGAACTGTAACAGATACTGGTTACTGTTACGGGTACCTCCCCTTCATGCGCAGTCCCCGCCGTTACACGGCTCAGGCTGCTGCTGACGCGGCCTGACTGCTTATGCATATTTCGACATGACAAAGGAGGCGATTGCCTATGATGACTATAAAAAACTATGTGCGGCCGGAAACTCTGGAGGAGGCCTGGCAGCTGAACCAGAAGCGGACGAACCGCATTATCGGCGGCATGCTGTGGCTGAAGATGGGCAGCGGCAATGTGAATACCGTTATTGACCTCAGTGATCTGGAGCTGAATGCGATAGAAGAAACGGAAGAAGAATTTTTCATTGGTGCCTATGCAACTTTGCGGCAGCTGGAGCTGCATGCAGGGCTGAATACCTATACCAATTGCGCTGTCCGGGATGCTGTAAAGGATATCATCGGTGTGCAGTTCCGTAATCTGGCAACGGTGGGCGGCAGTATCTGGGGACGCTTTGGATTTTCGGATGTTCTGACTGTCTTTCTGTCCATGGACTGCTATGTGGAGCTGTACAAGGGCGGCATAGTTCCGCTGCCGGAATTTGCTCAGATGAAGAAGGATAACGATATTCTCCTTCGTCTCATTGTAAAGAAACTGCCGGGGGCATTCTGCTACAATGCTGTGCGGATCCAGCGAACGGACTTTCCTGTACTGACCTGTGCTGCCTCTGAGATAAACGGAACCATCCGCCTTTCCATTGGTGCACGCCCCGGCAAGGCTCTCATTGTTGCTGATGAGGAGGAACTCCTGAAGGAGGGCATCACAGAAGAGTGTGCTGCTGCATTTGCCGAATATGCTGCTGCCCATGTAAAAACGGAAGGAAACATCAGGGGAAGTGCTGCGTATCGCACCCAGCTGATCCGGGTTCTGACCAGGAGGACACTGCTTGCGCTGAAAGGAGGAGAAGCATGCTGATCAACATGACCTTGAATGGAAAAAAGATTACTGATGATGTGGAAGCAGATCTGCTCCTCATCGATTTTGTGCGGAAGCACGGCTGCTTCAGTGTGAAACGCGGCTGTGAAACTGCCAACTGCGGCCTGTGTACCGTTCTGCTGGACGGAGCTCCCGTTCTTTCCTGCTCTGTTCTTGCTCTCAGAGCCCACGGACATACGGTACAGACTCTGGAGGGGCTTCAGGATGAGGCAGCTGAATTCGTGGGATTTATCGCGGATCAGGGAGCGGATCAGTGCGGCTTCTGCAATCCGGGGTTTGTCATGAACACCATCAGCCTGCTGCGGGAACATCCGGATCCCACGGATGATGAGATCCGTGCCTATCTGGCAGGCAACCTCTGCCGCTGCAGCGGATACGAGGGACAGCTCCGGGGAATCAGAAGCTTTCTGAACAGCAGAAAGGAGGCGAAACATGGAGCAGAATAATTTCAAAAGCGTACAGAAATCCGTCCGCAAAAAGGACTCCATGCAGCTTCTTCTTGGAAAGCCGGTATATACCGAGGATATCTGTCCGAAGGATGCTCTGGTCGTAAAGCTGATGCACAGTCCCCATGCCAATGCCATCATTGAAACAATCGATACCTCCAGGGCAAAGCTTGTACCCGGAGTGGTGGATATTTATACCTGGGAGGATGTTCCGAACCAGCGGTATACCAACGCCGGTCAGACATATCCGGAGCCCTCTCCCCGTGACCGCCTGATCATGGACCGCCATGTGCACTGCGTGGGTGATGTGGTGGCGATCATCGCAGCTGAGAATGAAAAAGCCGCCCTGAAGGCAAGAAAGCTGATCAAGATCACCTGGCAGGTGCTGGAGCCGGTGCTGGACTTTCATACAGCCAAGGATCATCCTATTCTGGTCCATCCCGAGGACAACTGGTCCTCTCCCTGTGAGGTGGGTGCGGATAACAGGCGAAATCTTGTAGCATCTGCCAGAAGCTCCCACGGAGACGTGGACGGCATTATGGAGGACTGTGATATCGTGATCGATCACACCTACCATACAAAGGCCTTCAGCCAGACCCCCATGGAGACCTTCCGGACCTACTCAGAGCTGGACCACTATGGGCGTCTTCACCTGATCTCATCCACTCAGATCGTCTTCCATGACAGAAGGATCCTGTCCCATGCACTGGGCATACCGAAAAGCAGGATCCGCGTGGAGAAGCCCCGGATCGGCGGCGGCTTCGGATCGAAGCAGTCCTCAGTCTCTGAGGTGTATCCCTCCTTTGTCACGCTGAAAACAGGCCGTCCTGCCATGCTGATCTTCACACGAAAGGAATCCATGGAGATGGGCTCTCCCCGTCATGAGATGGAGGTCCGCGTCCGTCTGGGTGCCTCAAACGATGGAAAGATCCGTGCGCTGGATGTATATACCCTGTCTAACTCAGGAGCTTACAGCGAGCATGGCCCTACAACTGTGGGACTTTCCGGTCACAAGTCCATCCCGCTGTACACCGGCAGTCTGGAGGCCTTCCGCTTCGACTATGACGTGGTATACACCAATACCATGGCCGCAGGTGCCTACAGGGGCTACGGTGCCACTCAGGGAACCTTTGCCGTGGAAAGCGCGGTCAATGAACTGGCGGAAAAGCTGGGAATGGATCCGACTGAAATAAGAGATAAAAACATGGTCCGCCAGGGAATGGTCATGCCTGCCTACTACGGGGAGACAGCCAACGCCTGTGCGCTGGACCGCTGTCTTGCAAGATGTAAGGAAATCTTTGACTGGGACCGCCGGTATCCGGTACGGGATATGGGAAACGGCAAGGTTCGTGCCTCCGGCGTGGCCATGTCCATGCAGGGCTCCGGCATCTCCAGCGTGGATGTAGGTTCTGCCACTGTCAAGCTGACAGAGGACGGAAACTATCTCCTGCTGATCGGCGCAGCGGACATGGGAACAGGAGCGGATACGATCCTGGCTCAGATGGCGGCAGAGTGCCTGGACTGCAGCGTAGAGGACATCGAGGTTTTCGGAGCCGATACAGATGCATCCCCCTACGATTCCGGATCCTATGCCTCCTCCACCACCTATGTTACCGGCGGTGCTGTTGTAAAGGCCTGCGAGCAGCTGAAACAGCAGCTTTACAGGATTGCAGCGGATGCACTGCAGTGTGAGCCGGATGACCTGACCTTTGAAAGAACCTGTATTCGAAGCCTTCTGACCAACGAAACAGTTCCTCTGAGTGAAATTGCCTATAAGGCCCAGTGCTTCAGTCAATATGCCGCTGAGGCCACTGCTTCCCACTCCTCTCCCTTCTCTCCTCCTCCCTTCATGGTGGGAATGGCGGAAATTGAGGTGGATACGCAAACCGGTGAGGTAACGGTTCTGGATTATATGTCCGTCGTGGACTGCGGAACACCCATCAATCCTGCACTGGCAAGAATCCAGGCTGAGGGAGGCATTGTTCAGGGAATCGGTCATACCCTGTTTGAAAATGTCACCTTCAACAGCGACGGAAAGCTGGCAGAGAATTCTCTGATGCAGTACCGGATCCCCACCCGTCAGGATATGGGAAATCTGCGGGTTGAATTCGAGCTGAGCTATGAACCAAGCGGCCCCTTCGGAGCCAAATCCATCGGAGAGATCGTCATCAATACCCCTGCGCCGGCCATCGCACATGCCATCTACCGGGCCACCGGTGTATGGCACAGAGAGCTGCCCATTACGCCGGAGAAGATCGTGATGTCTCTTCTGGACAGATCTGCCTCAGAACAATAACAGGATAAAGTTACCGCTGTACTTAGGCTGCTGTTGCGATTGATTTCTTCAACAGTAACGGTTCGGTCTTGACTAACTTCGGGAAATTGATTAAAGTACCACTGTATCAAAGTGAATGCTGCGGACATTTCCTGTGCCCGCAGCATCCTTATGTAGAAAGGGAATGAAACAATGAAAAAATCTTTTGAATTACCAAAAGAAGCCTATGAACTCAATGGCAGGATGCCGCTGAAGCAGGCGATCCCGCTTGGTCTGCAGCATGTGCTGGCTATGTTCGTAGGCAACCTGACACCGATTCTTATTATCACCGGTGCCTGCGGTATTGCCGGCGAAGAGCTGGCGGATCTGCAGCTGGCACTGCTGCAGAACGCCATGCTGATTGCCGGTATCGTTACGCTGGTGCAGCTGTTCTCCATCGGACCGGTAGGCGGAAAGGTTCCGATCATCATGGGAACCTCCTCCGGATTTATCGGTGTATTCAACAGCGTTGCTGCAACGATGGGCGGCGGTGTTCTTGCCTACGGTGCGATTATGGGAGCCTCTCTCATCGGAGGTCTTTTCGAGGGAGTTCTCGGTTTCTTCCTGAAACCGCTTCGCAGATTCTTTCCATCGATCGTAACCGGTACTGTGGTTCTTTCCATCGGACTGAGCCTGATCTCTGTAGGAATCAATTCCTTCGGAGGCGGAAATAATGCAAAGGATTTCGGATCTGTAGAGAATCTTCTCCTTGCACTGTTTGTTCTGGTAATGATCCTGATCTTCAAGCACGGATTCACCGGTATGGCAAGCTCCTCCTCTATTCTTCTGGGAATTATCTGCGGATATATCGCTGCGGTGATCATGGGACTGGTGCTTCCTCACACAGCCATTGACGCAGAGGGTGTAGAATATACCAAGGCATGGGTTCTGAACTGGCAGAAGGTTGCTGACGCTGCCTGGTTTGATGTTCCGAATATTCTTCCTGTAACACCTGTGTTTGATCTTCGGGCTATCATCCCCGTTTTAATCATGTTTGTGGTTACTGCGGTTGAGACAGTAGGTGATATCTCCGGTGTGATGGAGGGCGGTCTTGGACGAGAGGCTACTGACAAGGAGCTGTCCGGCGGAGTGATCTGCGACGGTATCGGATCTGCCTTCGCTGCACTGTTTGGTGTTCTTCCAAACACCTCCTTCAGCCAGAATGTAGGTCTGGTCGCTATGACAAAGGTTGTAAACCGCTTTGCACTGGCAACCGGTGCCATCTTCCTGATTCTCTGCGGTCTGTGCCCCAAGCTGGGAGCTCTGGTTTCCATTATGCCTCAGTCTGTTCTCGGCGGTGCGGCAGTCATGATGTTCGCATCTATCGTAGTAAGCGGTATTCAGCTGATCACCAAAACACCTCTGACAGCCAGAAACCTTTCTATCGTTTCTGTTGCTCTTGGTGTTGGATACGGTATGGGAGCCAACACAGGCATCCTTGCAAATACTCCTCAGCTGGTACAGCTGATCTTCGGCGGATCCGGAATTGTTCCCGCTGCCTTTGTGGCAATCCTGCTGAACATTCTTCTTCCGAAGGATAAATAATAAGAATATACCCAAAAGCAAGAGGACGTCCACCGGACGTTCTCTTTGCATGCATAGCAAAATAACGGACAGCTCCGGGCCTTATGGCCCGGAGCTGTCCGTTATTTTTTCATTGATTTAATTCTTACTCTGCCTGCTTATCCTTCAGAATAACATCGTGTGCACCGCCTTCAACAATGGACACGGAGGATACCTGTGTGATCTTCGCTTTGTCACGAAGCTCCTCCAGACTTAAGGCACCGCAGTTGCACATGGTATGACGGATCTTGGACAGGGTAACTGCAACACCGTCTGCAAGAGAGCCTGCATAAGGAACATAGGAATCTACACCCTCAACGAAGCTGAGTTTCTTGTCACCGCCCAGGTCATAGCGCTGCCAGTTTCTTGCACGGGCACTACCCTCGCCCCAGTACTCCTTCACATAATTTCCGTTGATGAAGATCCTGTTTGTCGGAGACTCATCGAATCTAGCGAAGTAGCGTCCCAGCATGCAGAAATCAGATCCCATTGCCAGTGCCAGAGTCATATGGTAATCATATACAATACCGCCGTCTGAGCAGATCGGGACGTAGATACCAGTCTCTTCGAAATATTTATCTCTCTCTGCAGCCACATCAATGACAGCTGTCGCCTGACCGCGGCCGATTCCCTTGGTCTCACGGGTGATACAGATGGAGCCGCCGCCGATACCGATCTTAACGAAATCAGCGCCTGCCTCTACCAGGTAACGGAAGCCTTCCCCGTCTACAACGTTTCCTGCACCGACCTTTACAGAATCACCGTAATGATCACGGATCCATTTCAGAGTGATTGCCTGCCATTCTGAATAGCCCTCAGAGGAGTCGATCACAAGAACATCTGCCCCTGCCTCTACCAGAGCCGGAACACGCTCAGCATAGTCACGGGTATTGATACCTGCACCAACGATATAACGTTTCTGATCATCCATCAGAGACATGGGATTGTTTTTGTGCAGATCGTAGTCCTTTCGGAATACGAATGCAACCATATGGTCATTCTCATCCACAATGGGGAGGGCATTCAGCTTGTTGTCCCAGATAATATTGTTTGCTTCCTTCAGGGTAGTTCCCTCCCTGGCCGTAACCAGCTTCTCTCTGGGAGTCATGAAATCGCTGACCTTTGTGGAAGGATCCATACGGGTCACACGATAGTCACGGCTTGTTACGATACCGAGCAGCTTTCCTGTGCCTGTACCGTCATCGGTAACAGCCATGGTAGAGTGGCCGCTCTCAGCCTTTTTCTCCAGCACCTCTGCCAGAGTATCATCCACATGGAGGTTTGAATCGCTTACTACAAAGCCTGCTTTTGCGGCTTTTACCTTACGAACCATCTCAGCCTGCTGCTCGATGGGCTGTGAAACATATATGAATGCAATACCGCCCTCTTTTGCAAGAGCCTCACCCATCTTCTCTCCGGAAACAGACTGCATGACTGCAGAAACCATAGGAATGTTCATAGACAGAGGACATTCCTCCTGACCTTTTCTGTATTTTACTACCGGTGTTTTCAGAGAAACATTACCGGGAATACACTCTGCTGAAGAGAAACCGGGAACAAGAAGATACTCGCTGAATGTACGAGAGGGTTCTTTGTAATAAAATGCCATTCGTTTTACCTCGCTTCATTTGAACTGCTGTTTTTCATACTCATACAACCATTCTATACAGCTGCATGTTTAGTTGGATACTATATCTGAGATTACTGAGAAAGTCAAGCCCCAGCCGGGGCTCGACCGAAAGTTGTTCTCTATTGGGTTACAGTTCACGGTAACCTCTATTGCAGAATTACCGAGTCTGCTTCTGTCATTTCACACTGAAATAGTCCTTTGCTGCATCGAAGAGATGTGTCTCATACTCACCCGGTACGTTGCGATACAGCTCAGTGCCGATACGCTCGGAGTGTCCCATCTTACCGAGAACACGTCCGTCCGGAGATGTGATTCCCTCGATTGCCCATACAGAGCCGTTGGGGTTGAAGTCCACATCCATGCTTGGGGCTCCGTTCAGATCCACATACTGTGTAGCAATCTGGCCGTTGTCAGCAAGCTTCTGCAGCAGAGCCGGATCACAGAGGAAGCGTCCCTCCCCGTGAGAGATCGGAACAGTGAATACATCTCCCGGCTGAACACGGGACAGCCATGGGGATTTGTTGGATGCAATTCTTGTATGAACAATCTTGGACTGATGACGTCCGATGACATTGTAGCTCAGGGTCGGACAGTTCTCATCCGTATCGATGATCTCGCCGTAAGGAACAAGTCCCAGCTTGATCAGCGCCTGGAAGCCGTTGCAGATTCCCAGCATCAGACCGTCACGATTTTTCAGCAGCTCCATGGTAGCTTCCTTGACCTCCGGATTACGGAAGAAAGCAGTAATAAATTTACCGGATCCGTCCGGTTCATCACCACCGGAAAAACCACCAGGAACGAAGATGATCTGGCTTTCTTTTACAGATGCTGCAAAGCGGCTGACAGAATCAGCAACACCCTGTGCTGACTGGTTGTTAACAACCAGGATCTCCGGCTCCAGTCCTGCTCTCTCTACTGCACGGGCACTGTCATATTCGCAGTTTGTTCCCGGGAATACAGGAATCACTACCTTTGGTCTGGCCACAGCGACTGCCGGTGCCGGATAAGAGTCTGCCTTTGCAGTCAGAACCGGAACCTCTGTCTCATCAGTCTTTGTTCTGTTGGGATAGACACCCTCAAGAACTGCCTCGTTCAGGGCGAGAAGTTCAGATACCGGTGCACTGTCGTTTCCGAGAACGATCACAGCCTCTTCAGTGGTTGTACCGATCTTTTCCGCACCTTCTGTCTCCTCTGTCAGCTCAGCAACGATTCCTCCCGGACACAGTGCATCCCAGAGAAGATCCTTCTCTGCCCTGAATCCGATCAGATTACCGAAGGACATGTTCATCACTGCCTCAGCGATGCCGTTCTCAACGGCCCATGCTGCTGATACCTTTCCTGCCTTATGAAGCTCATAGAACTTCTCCCATGCAGCCTTCTTCTCGTCAGCCGTCTCACCTGCGAACAGATAGACCGGATGTCCTGCTGCCTTGAACTCAGGGGAGAGAACCTCCTGTGCCTTCAGCGGGGCAATTGCGAAGGAGATCAGTGTCGGGGGAACATCCAGATCCAGGAAGGATCCTGACATGGAGTCCTTTCCTCCGATTGCTGCTGCTCCCAGCTCAATCTGTGCATCCAGAGCACCCAGCAGTGCTGAGAATGGTTTTCCCCAGCGCTCAGGCTCCAGACGGAGTTTCTCAAAGAACTCCTGGAAGGTCAGGTATGCTTTCTTATAATCAGCTCCGCCGGCAACAATTTTTGCCATGGAGGTATACACAGTATTATATGCGCCGGTATAGGGATCGGCCGTTGTCTGCTCCGGGTCGCATGCCCAGGACATTACACTTGCCTGATCGGTGGTCTGCTCCGGCATGACCGGGAACAATGCTGCCATCGCCTGAGCGGGAGTACGCTGGGTTTTTCCTCCGAATGGCATCAGCACAGAACCGGCTCCGACCGTACCGTCAAATCTCTCTGTCAGACCGCGGCGGGAAGCAGATTTCAGGCTGCCTGCGATGGTGCGGAGATCTGCACCCTTCGCCTCACTGAACACAGCTCTGTCCTTTTCCGCTACAGCTACATCTGCGTGCTTTACAGCACCGTTTGTATTCAGGAAGTCACGGCTCAGGTCAGCGATGGTCACACCATTCCATTCCATCACCATACGTGCTTCCTCAGTCACTTCTGCAACCACATAGGCTTCCAGATTCTCCGCCTCTGCTGCTGCAATGAATGCATCGACATCCTTCTTTTCAACAACGACTGCCATACGCTCCTGAGACTCGGAAATTGCAAGCTCTGTTCCGTCAAGACCGTCATATTTTTTGCGAACTGCATCCAGATTGATCTTCAGACCGTCAGCCAGCTCTCCGATGGCAACGGACACACCGCCGGCACCGAAGTCATTGCAGCGTTTGATGAGACGGGTCACCTCGCTGTTGCGGAACAGTCTCTGGATCTTCCTCTCCTCAGGTGCATTTCCCTTCTGCACCTCTGAAGCCATGGTAGTCAGTGATTTCATGTTATGGCTCTTAGAGGAACCGGTTGCACCGCCGATTCCGTCACGACCGGTCCGTCCGCCCAGAAGAACTACGATGTCCCCTGCCTCCGGACGCTCACGGCGTACATTGTATGCAGGAGCAGCACCTACAACAGCACCGCACTCCATGCGCTTTGCAATATATCCGTCATGATAGATTTCTGCAACATGACCTGTTGCAAGACCAATCTGATTTCCGTAGGAGGAATATCCTGCCGCTGCTGTCTGCGCCAGCTTACGCTGTGGAAGCTTTCCTGCCAGAGTATCCTTCAGCGCCACTCTCGGGTCTCCTCCGCCGGTGACACGCATTGCCTGATGGACATAGGCACGTCCGGAAAGCGGATCACGGATACATCCGCCGATACAGGTGGCAGCACCACCGAAGGGCTCAATCTCCGTAGGATGGTTGTGTGTCTCATTCTTAAACATCAACAGCCAGTCCTGCTCCTGACCGTCTACCTCTGCGGGAACATGGATCGAGCAGGCATTGATCTCCTCACTCTCATCCAGCTCCGGAAGAAGACCTCGTTTTTTCAGCGTCTTCGCACCGATGGTAGCAATATCCATCAGGGTCTGAGGACGTGCAGCTGCCTTTTCCTCTCCATATACCTCAACACGATCTGCAAGATACCGGTCATAGGCTGCTCTGATCTGTTCATCCTGAATGCTGATCGTATCAAGATGGGTAGAGAAGGTCGTATGACGGCAGTGATCGGACCAGTAGGTATCCACCACACGGATCTCAGTAATAGTGGGATCTCTGTGCTCATCATCGCGGAAATATGCCTGAAGGAACTTCAGATCATCCAGATCCATTGCCAGTCCGAGGGAATCCAGCAGTTCTGCCAGTGCAGCTTCATCCATTCCGATAAAGCCGCCTACAGTCTCGACCATGGTAGGAATCTCATAGTCCACCTTCAGTGTCTCAACCGGCTCCAGGCTCGCCTCACGTGCCTCTACCGGGTTGATCACGTATTTTTTGATCTTTTCAATCTCCTCATCGGATACTGCTCCGAAAAGAAGATACACAAGTGCAGCACGAACAAGAGGACGCTCACTCTGTGTCATCAGCTGGATACACTGACTGGCGGAATCCGCCCTCTGATCAAACTGTCCCGGAAGAGACTCCACTGCAAAGATGCTGCACTCACCGGAAGGACATTCTTTAGAAATGTCATCCAGCTGTGGCTCCGAGAATACGGTCTGCACCGCCCTCTCAAATACATCCTCCTCCAGGCCTTCCACATCATAGCGTTTCACCAGACGAAGTCCCTCCAGAGCTGTAATTCCCAGAACTGTTCTCAGCTCATTCAGCAGTCCTGCCGCTTCCAGACGAAGCCCTTCTTTTTTTTCAACGTAGATACGTCGTACCATTGCGTTCCCTCCTGAAAATGGAATAAATAGGGGTATAGTTAATCAATCAGATGTTTCTGCATCATCTGAAATAATAACCGTTTGATAAAAGTATAAGTCAGGGCGGTCTTACAGCCGTCCCGACTTATTCTATTGTCCTTACTCAACGACAACCTTCTCGGTTCCCTCGGTGATCGTGCCGATCTCATAAGCCCGGCAGCCTTCTGCCGCAAGAGCAGCAAGTGCCTTTTCCTTTGTATCCTGGCTTACGATCAGAGCCATGCCGACACCCATATTATAAGTATTGTACATGTCACGCTCCGGAATATCCCCCTCCTTCTGAAGCAGAGTGAAGATCGGCGGAACCTGAATAGCCGCTTTATTAATTTTTGCACATAATCCATCCGGTATGCAGCGAGGAATATTCTCATAGAAGCCTCCGCCGGTAATATGGCTCACACCGTGGACCTCTGCAGCCTCAATTGCTGCAAGAACCGGTTTTACATAGATCACTGTGGGAGTCAGCAGAGCCTCACCCAGAGTCTGTCCCAGTTCCTCATAGTATTTGTTGAGATCAGCACTCTCAACATCAAAAACCTTGCGGACAAGAGAATATCCGTTGGAATGGATTCCGCTGGAAGGAAGAGCCAGAACCACATCGCCTGCCTTCATCTTATTCTGATCCAGTACCTTTGCCTTATCCACAATTCCAACTGCAAATCCTGCCAGATCATAATCATCCGCAGCCATCGTACCGGGATGCTCTGCAGTCTCTCCTCCGATCAGGGCACAGCCGGACTGCACACAGCCCTCTGCTACACCGGAAACAAGAGTGGCCACCTTCTCAGGATCATTCTTTCCGATCGCAATATAATCCAGGAATGCAATCGGCTTTGCACCGCAGCAAACGATGTCATTTACACACATGGCAACACAGTCAATACCCACTGTGTCATGCTTATCCATCAGCTGTGCAATTCTCTGTTTTGTTCCAACACCATCCGTTCCCATAACCAGGGTGGGAGTCTCCATCCCTGCTACATCCGGTGTGAACAGACCGCCGAATCCGCCGATGTCGGATACAACACCGGGAATCATGGTTCTTGCCACGTGCTTCTTCATCAAACGTACACCTTCATATCCGGCTTCGATATTTACGCCGGCTGCTGCATACGATGCGGAATGTGATTTACTCATAAAAAAGTATTCCTTTCCTAACCAGTGATCTGGCAATTTAATAGTTCATAAATTTCAAACCCGCAGAGTTCTTCTTATCCCCCTGCGGGACGCTGCTCGTGGATAAAATCCCGAGTATACCTACAATATAAGCATTAAAAAAATAGAAAGTCAATCAGTTCTTCTATATTATGGAATTAAATGCACGGAACCGATTTTCTTCCCACGATGCCGCAGGAATCCCATTCTACATCTGCACTCCTTCGCCGCCGGCTTCCTTTGCGGCAGGAAGCGGTCTGCGTTTGGCAGAATATTCTGACGCTTTGATCCTCATAACACTGACAATGCTGACCAGCTTCTCATTGAATGTAAAATCCTTTCCTGTCTGGGTTTTCATCAGCACGGTCATGGCATGGATCTTCTCCTGCGGATCTTCCAGAATCTCCACCCTTCCCCTTCCCATGAGGGATTCATACACCGTGCCGTACTGGCAGGCGATCTTCCCTTCAAAGGGCTGTACACCGCACTCCATCTCGAAGCAGCAGACAGGATTCTTTCTCATCACATCCAGCTTATACCCCTGTTTTGCCCCGTGAATATAGATCACAAGCTGCCCATCGATCCATTCATATCCATAATTCATAGGTACGATATAAGGCATTCCATCATCCACCAGTCCCAGGTGGATCACCATGCAGGAATCCAGAATCCTTTTGATCTCTGCCGGGTCAGTAACCTCTCTTTCTCTTCTTGTCATTGCTGCGTCCTCCGTAATCCTCTCTGCCTCTGTAACTGTTTCAATGAAATCAACGGAATTGCTCTCATGGGAATGCTGGCTCTGAATCGTTACGAATATCTGATCAGATCCTGCTCCAGCCTCTTTACATATTTATAGGAAGTAGAAAGCTTGACGATCTGCTTTCCGTTTCTCTGTCGCAGCACCATGGATAAGCCGTATTTATCCTCATCCTCCGGCAGTTCCTCCACTGACTGTTCAGCCCGTCCGTTTTCCCTGACAGGCTTCGGTTTTTTCAGTTCGTCAAAAGTATACACCTTCACAGAATGTCCTTTATGGACAATGACCTTTCTGCCCGGATATACGATCAATCTTGTACTGATCTCCCTGTATCCGTTCCCTGCAATCAAAAGAGCGATCAGCATTGCAGCTGCAGCAAACACAAATCTTGCCGGTTTCCACACTGCCCAGATTCCTGTTTCCGGCGCAAGAAAACCATACGCAGCACTGCTGATACCCACAATGAGGACACAAATCATCAAAGCAATCTGCAGTTTCCTCATCTGCTTTGATAACCTCACCTGATATTTCATGTGTCGCATCTCTCCTATCTGAATAAGTCCTTCAGTTTTCTGATCCGGTCTCCCGCATCCGATCCGGTGTCCTGTACAGCCCTGCTCTGCAGCTCCGCCTTCAGCTTCTCCTGCTCCTTCAAAAGAGCCCTGTTCTGATTCAGCAGCTCCTTCAGTTCAGAGGACTGTGCCTTTGCCTGCTGCTTCAGCGCCTGATTTTTCACCCGGAACTTTGCATTCTCTGCTTTTTTCAGCTGTTTTCTTGTTTTTCTGACGGCTCTGGATATCTTAAATGACAGAATATCCTTCACCAGCACAAGTGCACCGAAGGCAGATAAAACTCCTATCCCTGCTGCAAGCAGGCCTTCCTTCGTCGGTGCTCCGAATTCATCGATCAATATCTTTTCATTTTCTCCGGTTCCAACCTTCAAACCGGCAAATTTTCCCAATGCCATAGCAATACCTCCCAGTGTTCCTCCCGGGTGATCATTCAGAACAGAACCAGCGATCCATCAGAACAAGGCACCCTATTTCTATTGTATCTGTTTCCTTTACTTATGTAAAGCAGAGTACAGAGGAAAATTTGTATTTACAAGGGTTACTGTTCCCTAATGTAGAATGAATCATCCCTATACCCTTGCTCTTGAAACTGTTTTCAAGTAAAATAATGTGGGGCTGCATCTGCATTTTTCCAAGGCTGGTGCAGCGACTAGAACACAGGAGGATATATCATGAAGAAACTAAAATCCATTGCTGTTCTGCTTCTTGGTCTGGTTCTTTTCGGAGGACTTCTGACAGGATGCGGTTCAGCAGAACGAATGATGTTCGGAACAGGCGGTACTGCAGGTACCTACTACGCCTACGGAGGAATCATCGGACAGTACATTCACAACTATGCCGATGTAAAGGTTACTGCGGTTTCCACAGGCGGGTCCAAGGTAAACATCCAGTCCATTCAGGACGGGGACTTTCAGCTCGGCTTTACACAATCTGATGTAATGGCCTACGCATGGGAAGGTACAAAGTCCTTTGAATCCGACGGCCCTACCCACGATTTCCGTGTTCTGGGCGGTCTGTATGCTGAAACTGTTCAGCTGATCACGATGGATGAGAATATAAAAAGCGTGGAAGATCTTCGGGGAAAAAGTGTTTCCATTGGCGAGGCAGGCTCCGGTGTATACTTTAATGCAATTGATGTACTGAGCGCTGCCGGCATCACTCTGGATGATATCAAGCCGCAGTACCAGAGCTTTGAGGGCTCCAAAGAGGCACTGAAGGACGGAAAGATCCAGGCAGCATTTATCGTTGCCGGTGCACCGACCACTGCCATCACTGAGCTTGCCACCACCAACGGTGTTTATCTGATCAACATTGACGGGGATCTCCGCGATGAGATTCTTGCATCCTGTCCCTACTATGCAGCACTGCAGATTCCTGCCGGCACGTATCCGAAGCAGGATGAGCCGGTTGAAACCATCACCGTTAAGGCTACTGTGGTTGTTTCTGCAGCTCTGGATGAGGAAACCGTCTACAATATGACCGCAGCGATCTTCGATCACGCGGATGAGATTGCAGCAGAGAACTCCAAGGGAGCTGAGCTGACCCTTGAAAATGCTACCGAGGGTATGGCTGCACCCTTCCATGCCGGAGCAGCACGTTACTACGCAGAGCATGGTGTAACCGTTGAAACATTAGAGGAGGAGGAGTGAGCATGAGCGAAGTAAATACCGGTAACACAGCCTCTTCCCAGGCTGATATTGATTCTATTATGAAAAAATATGACAGGGAGTCCAATCAGAGAATCTGGACAGGAAAGTATAAAACTGCCATCCGTTTTATTATGGCAGGCTTTTCCCTCTGGTGCATCTACGTAACCCTGTTTGCAACCTTTCTGGAGGAGATCCGTCTGACCTCCTTCATGGCACTGATCGTACTGATGGGCTTCCTGATCTACCCGGCAAAAAAGGGCGAGCTGCGTCCGAATCATATGCCCTGGTATGACATTGTATTGATGCTGGCAGGTACTGCATCCTATCTGTACTTTACCTTCAATGCCGAGAGCATCCTGCAGCAGGGCACCCGATTCCAGCCCCACCAGATCTTGATCGGCGTAGTGGCCATCGTAGTACTTCTTGAGCTGACCAGACGTTCCGTCGGTATTCCGATCCTCTGTGTGGCAGCATTCTTTATCATCTACGCACTGAGCATTGGACTGACCAATCCGGATTTCTTCGGAAGGATCCGCTACTTTGTAAGAAACCTGTTCTATACAAAGGAGGGTATCTTCTCTACTCCGGTCAATGTATGTTCCAAATACATCATCGTATTCATTATCTTCGGCGCTTTTCTGGAGAGAACGGGAATCTCACAGTTCTTTATCTCACTGGCAAACTGCGCTGCCGGAAAATACGCCGGCGGCCCGGCCAAGGTTGCTGTTATCTCCTCTGCGCTGTGCGGAATGGTTTCCGGTTCTTCCGTAGGAAATACAGTTACCACCGGTTCCGTTACGATTCCGATGATGAAAGAGACCGGATACAGGGGAGAATTTGCCGGTGCGGTAGAGGCAGCAGCTTCTACAGGAGGCCAGATCATGCCCCCGATCATGGGTGCCGCTGCCTTCCTGATGGCGGACTTTATCGGAGTTCCCTATTCTGATATCCTGTCCAGAGCGATCCTTCCGGCAGTTCTGTACTTTGCGGGAATATTTATCTCCGTCCATCTGGAGGCAAAGAGACTGAAGCTCTCAGGAATTCCGGCTGATCAGCTCCCGAAATTCCGTCACCTTGCAAAAAAACTGTATCTGCTTCTGCCGCTGATCATGCTGGTGGTCTGGGTATCCGGAAACTACATGACCATGCAGAAGGCTGCAAGCTACGCCATTGTTCTTGCAATCGTTGTTTCCCTGTTTGATAAGGAGCATCGGATCTCTCTGAGCCGCTGCATCGATGCGCTGGAGGCCGGCGGAAAGGGAACAATCACCGTTGCCGCAGCCTGTGGTGTTGCCGGAATCATCTCCGGTTCCATTACAATGACAGGTCTTGCTAATGAGCTGATCAACGGTATCATCACTGTTGCAAACGGCCGTCTGATCATTGCTCTGGTTCTGACCATGCTGTGCTGTATCGTCCTGGGAATGGGCGTTCCTACCACAGCAAACTACTGTATCATGGCGGCAACCTGTGCACCGATCCTGATCCGTATGGGCGTACCTGCACTGGCTGCGCACTTCTTCGTATTCTATTTCGGTATCGTTGCTGATATCACACCGCCGGTAGCTCTGGCAGCTTACGCAGGATCCGCTATTGCAAAATCCAATCCGATGAAGACAGCGTTCAATGCTTCCCGCCTTGCGATTGCCGTATTTATCGTTCCGTATGTGTTCTGCTTTAACCCGGCTCTGCTTCTGATCGATACAGGCGCAGCAGAGGTGGTTCTGATCGCGCTCACATCCTTTATCGGTATTTTCGGTGTATCTGCCGCTCTCGGCGGATATCTGATGGGGCAGATGAATCCTCTGATCCGTCTGGCACTGCTGGCCGGTGGTCTCTGCCTGATCGTTCCCGGGCTTGTAACAGACGGAGTGGGCCTTGCACTGATTGCCGCAGGAATTATTTTCCAGAAGGCAGCAGGCAATAAGACACAGGCAGCGTGAAAACCGGACCGTTTACAGGATGCAGGAAATACGCATACTGACTCATTGTCTTAATTCCGTAAACTAATCACACGTAGAAAAAGACCCTCTGTACAGACAGAACTGCCTGCACAGAGGGTCTTTCAATTTTAAAAATAGACCGAAGAAAAATACACCACCGTAGTACTGTCGTAGGCATAAGTCAGCCCAAGATCCTCCACCAGCTTCATGATCAGGATTCCGTGGCTCTCCATGCTCATCAGCCGTTCCTTCGGATAACGGCAGGGCTCATCCGGACATGCACAGACCTCGCAGGTGCCGCAGCCGGCAGAAAGCATATAGATGGGAGGGGTTGGATTTTCATCCAGACTTTCCATCGGGAGGGAATAATGATCCAGCAGCTTTTTTCGGAACTCCCTTGTCAGAGCTTCATGCTCCTTCCGTACCAGCAGGCAGGCATCAAAATTAAAGGCATCCGATACCTCCCAGACAGTAGAAAACACAAGAAAACGCTGATAATGCCCGATCCTGTCTATATTGTCTTCTATTGTACCTGCATTCGGAGGGCAGGCCCAGGAATGTCCGTATCGCCTGCAGTCCGTCTGACAGATCGTAAATATTTTGTCGGAAAAGGGAATCTGATCTGTATTTCCGAATGCATACTCACAGATCGGAAATTCACCGATCAGTTCCTCCAGATAGGTTTCTATATCATTCATGTCTGTTTTTCCTCATCTAACCTATACTGTTCAGGTCAACCATTATATTTCAATCCCGGTGCATAGGGAAAACGGTTTTCCTTCACCGTGGTGTTTCCTGCATAGGGCTGATTACTTTCCAGACACTCATATACAAGATTGATCACATCGATCTCCGGCAGTCCCGCACATTTATCCAGCGGAAATTCCTCACCAAACTGATTATAATAGGTAAATAATAGTGCTTCCAGCATCGTTTCTTCTCCTTATGACCCAAAAATGATTCGAATCAGCTGTTTATTCAGCAGCATCGTTCTGTTCCAGGGATTCAGAATCACACCCTCTACGATTCCCTCAGATAAAGCAGCTTCAAATATCTGACTGATGGGTGCCGTAAATGACGACATCACCGGATTGCTGTCCTTCAGCTGCTCTTCAAATCCCGTATAGCCCACAAACCACCGTTTGCCGTCATTGGTAGTAATCGTCCGAAGAGAAATCTGTGTATGTTCTCCCGGAATACTGTCCACTGCAACGATCAGATGGGCTCCTGCTTTCATCTGCCTTCGAATCGCCGTCAACGCATGGGCAAGCGCTTCCTCTGATGGCTCCTTCTGAACCTGCAGGATCGCTTCTTCAATCTGCTCATTACCGGACAATTCTTTTTTCTGTTCCATACTAATCTCCATTCTGCTGCATTTCTTATAGTATTATATCCTCACAGCTAAAAAAAGACCACCTGATTTTCAAACATAATAAAAGCCGACGCATATTGGGGTATGCATCGGCTTTTATTAAGGAAAAAAGAAAGGATGCGGTCCAGGACCGCTTGGGAATATATAGGATAAATTAACAAGATGTTAATTAGTGCCTTTGTTATTCAGATTTGCTTTGCTTCATCTGATGAACATATAATACCTCTTCTTGTCCGTTCTGACAATCCGCATAGCAAACGAAAAAAAACGGAACTTTACTATTTAATTGTACATATCGCACAAAAAATGGTTTGCATATTTGTACAGTATGTCTTTCCAAACCGTTACATACGTTGCTTGCACTCCGAGCAAGGATATACGGTCTTCCTGAGGCATACAGTATTTCTATTGAAGCAGTTCCCTTGCTTCCCTGTACTGTCCGTTTTTCAGCAGCGCATTGATCCGAATCTCCCGTTCTTTTCTCCGCTTTTCCTGCTCAAACAGGTCACTTTCAAAGTACCGCTTGTAGATCATTTTTCTGAAGGCACGGCCGCTCATCTCACGCATGGTATTATTTTCCAGCAGAAGTATTCGATCCGCACAATTTGTTACTGTATAAAAATCATGTGTGACCATCAGCACAGTTCCCTCATACGCCTCAACGGCATTCTCCAGAGCAATCTGAGCGTAGGTATCCAGATGACTGGTGGGCTCATCCAGAAGAAGAAGGGATGCATGGCCGGATGCGATCTCATGCAGCTGTTTCAGATTCTTTTCCCCACCGGAAAGCTGTTCCTCATCCTCGTAGATCTGTGTAAAATAACCGGCATTCAGATCTGTGCAATATTTTTCATAAACATCTCGAAGAATACTGGATTTTCCGGTTCCGTTTGCACCGACAATGGCTGTCTTTTCTCCAGCCCGCAGCTGAAAGGTAACATTAGAGAGAATTTCATGATCGTAGGTCAGGCTGTAATCCCGTATGTCAAGCAGGATACTTCCCTTCTCCGGCCAGTTTTCCTCTGCTGCCGGAAATGTAAAATCGTAGTCATGCTCCTCAATAAAGGGATTTTTTACAGCTCTCTCCTGCAGGCGTTCCAGATAGGATACCCTTGCATGGAGCTGACGGCCTTTTGCTGCACTGTCCACATTCGTGGCAAGTTTTCGCATCTTATCCACAACTTTTTTCTGTATCTCGATCCACTCTGCATCCTTTACATGCTGCTCCTGCATATCGATCTTGGTTTCCAGCATGGCACGGTTATACTCTGCAAAGGTTCCGGGAAACTCCATCAGCTCCCGGTTTTCCAGATGCAGAATCTTATTGAAGCACTGAGACAGAAGAAGCCTGCTGTGGGTAATAACCAGAATCGTGCCCTCGTACTGATTGATCAGCTTCATCAGACCAATGAGATTTTCAAAATCCAGGAAAGCATCCGGTTCATCCATAATAAGAAGCTGCGGCTTCAGCAGCATATTTCTGATAATAGACAGAAGCTTATATTCACCTCCGCTGATCTGATTCACAGGATTATGAATAATGGACGAAAGACCCGCAACAGAGAGCTGCCGGCGAATATTTGTGTCAGCATTATAGCCGTCCACTGCTTCTATGTTGTCCAGACAGATCTGGTATCGCTCATATACCTCGTCCATATCCTCTGCAGAACCCATCTCGGCAGCCACCTGATCCGCTTCATCCAGAAGCCCCGCAAATGGTTCATTCAGAAAGTCATAGGCACTCATACTTCCTTCATGCTGCACGTACTGAGCCACATATCCGATCCGTACGGACGGGTCCTTCCGGATTTTCCCATCATACAGATACTTGTCCGGATCAATCAGCATATCGATCAGTGTACTCTTTCCCGTACCATTGCTTCCGATCAGTACTGCATGATCGTTTTCTTCTATTTCAAAACAGATGTTATTGTATAGCTCCTTCTGAGGAAATCCAAAGGACAGATCTGTTACTTTAATCATACATATTCCTTTCTTCGTTGGTTAATAAGCAAAATCATAATAAGATCTTTAACCTGTTTTTAAATTCCTGATTTGGTGTCGTTTCATAGATGCTGTCTACGCCTGATGAAATTAAAAGGATCGCCATACCTCTTTTTGCACATTTTACAAGCATATCGATAATTAAAGAATGATGCGAGATTTCCTGGCCGGAGAACGGCATCAAGCAGATCAGAAGATCAGGATTCACCATGAACCACCTATAATAAATCAGTTTCAAACGATCCGGATGTGACCATTGTTTAACGGGGCAGTTCAATAACTCTCTGGAAAATTCCTTTTCAGCAGTGTGCATAATGCTGTCAACGATCCTTTTTCTGATTATCTTTTTTTTCGTTTTTGGAATCAAATAGAGACTCAGGTTCTCAATTCCGGATAAATTTTCAAACAGAAGACCACCGCTCCTGTCAGGCAATTCGGTCTGGATACAAATTTCTTTACCGATCATTTTTCTGATCTCAGCAGGATTTTTACTCTGACCATTGAACAATACTTTCCCGGAACTCCAATCCTTATTATGGAACATATACTTTTTAAGAATTGGCAAAAGTTTCAAATGCACATCTCTAAACAGGGCAATCTCTCCCCTGGCAACGGCAAAATTTATCCGTCGAAAATTTGCAAAGCTGAGATTCTCAGCTATTATTACATTTTCCTTCTGTACAGCAGCATCCTGTTTTATTGTTGAGATTTCAGCCTGAGGTACATTACCAAGAATCCTGTAAAGACGTTCATCATATTCATCAGGATCAAGTCTGTAGCAAAGCATTCTGTTATGTACGATATCAATACGCGATGCATATCTATACATAAAATTTTCATTCAGCTCAAACATTATAAAACCAGTGCCCTGCCCCTGCAATATCTGAACACAGTTCATAAAATGATCCAAGTCCTGACTGGGCAGAATCTCGGATATACGATCCAGTATCACTATACTATATTCTCTCAGCCATGCTCGAAATATTGCAAGTTTGTAATATTCCGCCGGTGATAAATTCGTCAATTTTTCCTTCCCGGAAAAAAAAAGTCCCATTTGTTTCAATAGGAAAGCTGCAGACTCCGACTTCAGACGTTTTTCTAACATTCTCTTTTTTCCGTATGAAAACTCCGGACCAAGATTTAAAAGGAAATCCCTGATATTCGACTCTGCTGCAGTAAATCGAAATCGGTTCAAACGTACAGTATTCTTTCGGATCCAGGCCTTCATAGCTTCCGGGGAAATTCTTTTTCCTTCTGCAAAAAATCTGCCTTCCAGCAGTGTGGATTTCGCACTGAAAACCCCTTCATATGCTGTTCCGTCAAACTCATGATCATCTACAAATATACCAATACACTCTCCTCTGCATATATCGATATCAAACATGTATCGAGCAGAATCATATAGGAAAATGCCATTTTCTATTCTTATCAGTTCTTCTTTCATGTCAACTCACTTCGTGTTCAAACAGCAAGGGCATTGTAAGACAGCATTCTGTTCCAACCCCGTCTTTACTGTAGATTCTCATGCCATAGTCATCGCCGAACATAAGCCTGATACGGCTGTTTACATTCCGCAATGCAATTCCGCCACGCTTATTTTTTTTTCCTCCTGAAGCTCTATTCCCCTGCTCCAACTCCAAGTTCAGCTGTTTAACATCATCGTCAGACATACCAAGCCCGTTATCCTTTATTTTCAAGAATAATACCTTATCGCTGTTTTCAATGATTATCTTCACAGTACCCTGACCAAGTTTACCTTCAAGACCGTGAATAACAGCATTTTCGACAATAGGCTGAAGAACAAGTTTAGGCATCCTTGCTTCGAGTAATGCCTCATTCTCCATTACCAGCTCAAGATTGATCTTATCTCCAAAGCGACATCTTTGAACAGTAAAGTAATTTTCAACATTATCAAGTTCGTCAGAAAATGTAACATACTCCTGCACATTCGAAATTGTATATCGAAAAAAAGTAGCTAATGCCTCCGTTGTTTCCGCTATCTCATCACATTCCGCCATAAGTGCATCAGCTCGGATTGCTTCGAGCGTATTATATAAAAAATGCGGATTGATCTGATTCTGCAGTGCAAGTACTTCCGCTTGCTTCTGCTGAAGTTTTTTATTCTCCTCACCATTGAGACGTTTGGAAATTTCTTCAAACAACGGCTCCAGTATTGGATCCCCTTCCCAGTCAGTATGGATCAACTGATCCAAATCTCTATTGCGCTGAAATTCTGACAATTTCCGATACTGCCGCAGCCTTTTCAACCATCCCACTTTCTCATCTCCTGTTAACAATTAAAGCTCCATACGAAGCATGGATACCTACGTCTGTCGTTAAATAGAATCAACTGTATAATTTTTTGTATTCAGAAGGATTGATGCCGGTTGCCCTTTTGAATAATCTGGAGAAATATTTCAAATCGGTGTAGCCAACCTGCTCGGCGACTTCTGCAAGAGACAAATTCGTTTCGCTGAGCAGTTCCTTAGCCTTCATCATTCGAAGTTCTGTCAGGTAATCCTGATAATTCATTCCCGTCTCCTTTTTGAACAGAGAGGAAAAATAGGTCGAATTGAATCCAACTGCCCTGCTGACCTCTTCCAGCTTCAGAGATTCTCTATAGTGTTCACGGATATATTTTTTTGCATCTGTAATAGGCTTTGCTTCCTGTATTTTTCTCTCATTACGGAGTCCCTCAATTTTTCTGCAAAAATATCCTGTAATCATATCTCTGACTTCCTCCGGTGAGGAACAAAACCAGTACCTCTCCAGAAGCTCCGTTTTTATTCTGTTTCCATTAATTCCAAACGACACCAACCTATACAATGTAAGATCAAGCATGGCAGCATACCAGCTTCTTATCAGATTTCCGTTACAATGTTCATCCATACAAATGGCATCAAATGATTTGAATAAGATTTTTTTATATTCATCTGAAACAAGCAGTTCGACAGCCTCCTGAACAGCAACCCTTTCTCCGGTTTCTATCCGAAAATGCGATATCGTCTGCTCTGATTCTTCATCTGCAATTCTCAGATTTACCTTGGAACAGATTCGATCCTCACAAAGAAAAATTGCGGAACGCATTGACTGATACAAACAGGAAATATCATTCTGTACCTTTCCAATACAAATCGTGAGTCGAAAATCCCCAAAAATATCCTTTTCCAGTTCAATTTCACGGCGAATTCTGACAGCGATTTTTTTAATATCCCTGATTTTTTTTTCACTGGAATTGATCACGGCAGTGACACCTTCCGGAAGAATTGCGGCTGCCCATTCGTCCGTAATCCCTGGCAAATTCTGATGCACGATCTCTAAAATATGTTCCATCAGGACATGATAGCTTTGACGCTCTCCCCATCCATTCCGAATATCAGGTTTCACGATCAAAACAGAACTGACTCCGGTTTGAAATTGAAATCCATACTCATTATTCAATGTCGTTTTGTCACCTAATGAAAGTCCTTTTTCCGAATACTCCTTTAAATTACGAATCAGAAGTTCCTGTTTCTTTCTGTTGCTGATCTCTATTTGGTAAGCCAATTCTGCACCTTTAGACAGTTTTGCACGGATTTTATACAACAATTCTGTCATTTCATTTTTATTGATAGGTTTCAAAATGTAGTCCTCAGCGCCGTATTTCAAAGCGCTTTGGGCATATTCGAATTCGCGATATCCGCTCACCACAATACAGATCAGATCTTCCTTATATTCCTTAGCACTCTTTAGCAGTTCAATGCCGCTGCATCCCGGCATTCGAATGTCAGTAATCAGAAGATCCGGCTGAAGTTTTTTTATCATTGTCAATGCAGAGATACCATCATTTGCTGTACCGACAATTTCGTATCCCAACACATCCCAATCAATCAGTTTTTTCATTAACTGAACCACTTTTATTTCGTCATCTGCAATTACAACTCTGTACATACTTACCTCACTTAATTGCAATACAAGCTACTGGCATTATACACTATTCTGTAAAGGTATTCCAGACATCGAAAAAGGAGGGACAATGCTGTCCCTCCCCCATCTATGGATTTCAGATAACCGCTCGGAAAATACAGTCTTCACCGTCTCACGACGCAAACTGATTACTCGTAATCTGCCACATTATTAATGTCGATCCACACGTTTGTTGTAATAATGGTATTGCTTTCCAGTGTCTCTCCGTTGAGAAGTTTCACTGCTGCCTCAATACCGTTTGCAGCCATTGCTCCTCCATCCTGAGAAACAGTTCCTGTGATTCTGCCATCATTGATTGCTTCAAATCCATCCGGAGTTCCATCAACGCCGGCAATGATGATTCCGCTGTCAGCCCCCGCTGCATTACCGGCACCTACAGCCATTCCATCGTTTTCGCAAATAATTGCATCCAGATCATATGCAGACAGCCAGCTCTCTACTGTGGACTGAGCAGATGCAGTATCCCACTCACAATCAGCAGGCTCTACAACCTGAACAATATCAGGATAATTTGCAAGAATATTCTCATATCCTTCCATTCTCTGAAGTCCGCCTGAGTCTCCGGATGGTCCGGTCAGAATAGCGATGTTTCCTTTTCCGTCCAGAAGATCTGCTACATGCTGCATCTCAGTTTCGCCTGCAGTTACATTATCACCGCAGGAAAGTGCTGAGATTCCGTAATTCTCCCAATCTGTACATGCTGAGATAATATTAATAACAACAACACCTGCATCAGATGCAGTTTTTGAGGCATCACCGAGCGCATCGGGGTCAACAGGCTCAAACAGAATTGCATCATATCCCTCGCTTGTACACTGCTCAATCTGAGAAATCTGAGTAGCTGCATCCTGATCAGCAGAAAGAATTGTAAGCTCAACTCCAAGCTCCTCAGCTTTCTCCTCAGCTGCCTCAGTTACAGCAATCTGAAATGCATTTGTCTGATGCTGCTGGATCAGAGCAATTTTATATGCTCCGTCCTCTGCTGCTGCAGTAGATCCGCTTGCCGCTTCACCTGACTCACTTGAGCTGCCACAGCCTGCTGCCAGGGAAGCAACCATCATCCCTGCCATTAAAACTGCTGCCAATTTTTTCAGTTTCATACTTTGTTCCTCCATTTTCTTTATTTCTGAAATCAGTTCTTTTTACCCTTACCTTTTACATCAATAAGAACAGCAAGAACGATGATCAGACCCTTTACAATCTTCTGCCAATGGGAAGATACACCAAGAATGTCCAGTCCGTTAGCAATTACTGTGATCAACAGAGATCCAACAACAACACCCCAAGGCTTTCCTACACCACCTGACATAGATACACCGCCAACTACACAAGCAGTGATCGCATCCATCTCGTAGCTTTCAGCTGCGGTCGGCTGACCGATTGTAACTCGGGATGTCATCAGGAATCCGCAGAAGCCTGCCAATAATCCTGCAATAGCAAATGTGGAAATACGGATCATAGTCGTGTTGATTCCAGCTACACGAGCCGCCTGCAGATTACCTCCGCAAGCATAAACTCGACGTCCGTATACAGTTTTTGAAGTAACAAAGGAGCAGATGATAATAACAATTACAAGAAATACTGCAAGCATTGGGATACCTGCAACAGATCCTGCAGCAACTGCTCTGTATTCCGGACTGATTCCGGTGATCGGCTTACCATTTGAAATAAGCAGTGCAAGACCTCTGACACCAGTCATTGTTCCAAGTGTCATGATAAATGGAGGCAATTCTCCGACTGCCACACCAACACCATTTACAATACCTACACACAAACCTGAAACCATCGCTGCAATGAGCGGAAGAATCAGTGGGTAGTCACCATTTCCCAGAAGTGCGGCGATGATACCTGCAAATGCAACGGTTGAACCAACAGACATATCAAATCCGCCTGCCAGGATCACAAACATCATTCCAAACGAAAGAATTCCGTTAATGGATGCCTGCTTAAGAATATTCGCAAGGTTTCCCGGCTGAATAAAGCTGGGCTTCAAAATAGTCAGCCCCACAACCAACACAATAAAAATGACAAATATGAAGTAATCGCTGATCAGTGCTTTTACATTCCTGTTTTGTTTCATGTTCATCTCCCCCTTATTTATACCTGAATTGCAGATGCAAGTGTCATGATTTTCTCCTGTGAAAACTCGTCTCGGTGAACTTCTCCGGACAAATTACCTTCACACATAACCATGATCCGATCACATACACCCATTAATTCCGGAATCTCTCCGGAAATCATGATGACTGCTTTTCCCTGTTGAACAAGACTTCCGATCAGCAGATAGATATCCCTTTTGGCACCTACATCAATACCTCTTGTGGGCTCATCAAGAATAATCACATCCGGATCATTCAAGAGCCATTTTGCAAGTACAACTTTCTGCTGATTTCCTCCGGAAAGATTCCCAACAATCTGCTCACCGGAAGGAGTTTTTATTTTCAACTTTTCAATATATTCAAGAGACGCTTTATTCGCCCTTTTTCTGCTGTACAATCCATGGCTGAGCAATTTTTTTATTGCAACCATTGCTATATTATCATTTACAGTTCCAGAAAGATTAAGACCCGTTACCTTTCGATCCTCTGTGATTAAGGCAACTCCTTTTCTGATTATGTCCCTGGGGGATTTGACCTGAATCTTTTCGCCTTTAACAATAATCTCGCCCTGAGAAAGCTTATGCATGCCAAAAATGCCTTCAACCAGTTCACTCCTGCCAGCGCCAACGAGCCCTCCGAGCCCAAGAATTTCACCTTTACGAACCGAAATACTTACATCCTTAACTTTATTATCAGCTCGTGTAATATGATTCGCCTCAAAAATCACTTCTCCGATTTCTGCTTCCAGTTTTGGGAATACATCAGTAATCTCTCGACCAACCATCATCTGAATCAATTTCGGCTCATCCAGTTCCTTTGTGGTACCGGTACCGATATATTGTCCATCACGATATACACTGACCCGGTCACAGATAGAGAAAATTTCATCCATTCTATGAGAGATATAAATGATTGCCACACCCTTTTCAGTCAATCTTCGGATATGGCCAAACAAAAGCTCCACTTCTCGATCTGTAATAGCAGCTGTTGGCTCGTCCATGATGATAACTTTTGCATTTACCGAAATCGCTTTGATAATTTCTATCAACTGGCATTGTGCAACAGTAAGATTTCGTAATGTTTCGGTTGGAGATACATGAAGTCCACATTCCTGAATCAACTGCTTCGATGCTTCGATCATACCCTTCTTATCAACAAGCCCATTCTTTTTCATTTCCCGACCGACAAATATATTTTCATATACTGTCATATCCAGAATAGGGTTAAGCTCCTGGTGGATCATAGCAACGCCCTGATCCATTGCCTCTTTTGGATTAGAGGCGTGATACGGTTTTCCATCAAATTGGATCTCACCGCCCGGATCCATGGTATAGATTCCCATTAGTATTTTCATCAGTGTAGATTTTCCAGCACCATTTTCTCCCATCAAAGCATGCACTTCACCGGGTTTAATCTGAAGCTGAACATGATCTAAGGCCACAACTCCAGGAAATGTTTTGCTGATATCTTTCATATCAAGAATATATTCCATTATTTCCCCCTCCTTTTTAATAATTTTATCATGCTGAATACAGTAATAAAGTGCACTATTTTTGGTTAATGGGAGAAAATTTTCTGTTTTCGTTCGTATGAACCCGACATAAGAACCGCCCATAGATTGATATAAGAAGTCTTCTCTTCGTCATTTTTCACAAAAGCAATAATTCTGTACTTTTCTATCCGTTTTTCTATTGACAAATTTTCATTTTATGATATATTCGTTACATAAATAGTGCGTGTACGTGCACATTGCAAGTTTATTAACATTGTAGATAAAAGGCAATATTAATGAATCTTTGAGCAAATCATTTACATTTCATATTCTTTTTCCTTGCAGATCTGTTCTCCCAAGCAGATCTGCTCTTTTTTTGTTTCAAATATATGAAATATATGTTACAATACTTTGTAACCTATCGGTAATGTTAGGACACAAAGAGCGTTGCTGTTCACAGGATGCAGAGATACACATACCGGCTCTTCCTGCCGGCATGTAAGAACCTGTATGTGTAACAAGTAACACAGACACCTCATCAGAGATTGTAATTAAGGAGACAAATTATGCACGATATCAATCGCATCAGAGATCTTCAGACGCAGCAGATCAGTCTGGACGCGCAGTATGAAGAATTGGATGCATTAGTAGATAGTCTGAAAACCATCCGAAGCAATCAGGAATTTCTTCCTGAAGCGATCACAACCTCGATCCGTACAAAGCTGGCTGACATTCAGACAAAGCAGAAAAATTTTCTTACCGGCTATGAAGCACTGAATCTTGGCAGCACCCCGTCCACGATCAGCGGCTGCAAGGTCGAGCTGGACGATTACGAGAAATATATTCTTGAGAAATCCTCCTACGTAGAGGTAATCAATTTTGTACTTTCCCTGGATTCTGACAATGCTTCGGCAAAAGCTGCCTTAAAGCAGCACAAGGCCTTTGCCGCTTCCTATGACTGCAGGACCAATTCTGTGGCTCAGTGCGAAACGGATCTGCGGAAATATATTCTTTTGAGAGATGCCTACGAGGAAAGGGATCCCGCCAGGAGACTTTCTTCAATCATTGAATTAAGCCCGATGATCGACTTTCCACTGGTGGTTGCTTTGAATACCAATGCACTGACCTGCTCCGGTAAAGATTCCGCAGCAGAAGCTCCGGCAGCAGCAGTCTCCACTGCTGCATCTGCCCCTCCATCCGGTACTTCAGCTTCTCCGGTATCCGCGGCAGCAACTGATTCTGCGCCAATTGCAGAGTCTGCATCAGCGGCTGATCCGTCTGCTTCTTCCGTTCAGACCTCTGCTGAGCCGGCACCGGTCGTACCTGAGTCACGATCTGCAGCAGGTGCTCCGAATCCATCGGAGGATATTCTGCTGGAAAATGAGTACTGGCAGCCCCGGACAAAATATCCGATGCCGGACTTCACCGTTCCTCAGAAACCGATCTCCAACCGCCCTGCCCCGGATGAGGCACCGGTTTCCCATCTGGGAATCGAGAATGGGCTGACAGCAGAACTGACACAGGTTCTCTCAAGGGAGAGAGCTGCGGCTGCTTTATCGCCTGATGTTGATAGTACAACCTCTCATTCAGGAGATCACAGTGATCAGAACAGTGAGACAACCGCACTCTGGAAAGAGCTTGGCATCAGCCGGCCGGAGGATGTCTGCTATTCTGTTCCGGATCAAAGCATGCAGATCTACCGTCGTGAGATCCCCAAGAAATTCTCCGCTGACGATTTCCAGAAGGAGATGTCACTGAAGTCTCCTAACAGATTTGAAAAGCAGTGTGCGATCAAGGATGCCTATAAATACGGAGCTACCAGTCCCGGTCTTCTTGCAGGTCTGATCCGCGAAGAGATCCCGAATGTAAAAAATGCCTGCGATGCCCTGGTGAACAGCGGCTATATGAAAGCCTTCGAGCTGTCCGGTCCTGCCTTTGAGCAGTTTGACCGCCTGTATGTGCTGACTGCCATTGGACGGAAGGTATTCACCAATTCAGAGACTGCTTCCGTTCTGAATCTGCCTCCCGCAGCGAAGCCGGCCACACCGCCCTTCGCAACCCATGCAGACGCAGTGCTGAACAGACAGCTGTTTCTGAAATCCAAAAATCTGATGGAGCTCTATATGCCGTCACGCCAGTTTAATGTTGGATCCTTTATTCTGGAAACGAACAGCTTCATTAATTTCTTCCCTACGACCAATAATACCGGCACCTACGCATATGTAAGTGTTTTGGGCAATGATCCAAGAAATTACATGATCTTCCAGGTAGAGCTGGAGGAGATGCTTCCTTCGCTTGATACGATTACTGTTGTGGGAATGGATCTGATCCATGCAAAGGCACTTGCTGACTGGATCTATCAGTGCTTCAGCAATAAACTGACCGGAAAGAAATTCCAGTACTATACCAACGCTACGGATACCTATTATTCCTATTCTGACGGATCCTCCTTCAAAATCTAACCTGCGTTGGATCTCCCGGAGACCTGCAGAGGCTTTGGGATCCTATCCATGCGTTCTCCCACCGTCTGTGAGCGAGGATACCCTCCACTGATGTACCTGACACAAGGAGAAACTCAATCATGAAAGCCAGCCGTCTTACTGCAAAAATCTGCAGATTCATCCCGGAAAAAGTCGACGATGCGATTGTTCTGGAGATTTATGAACTGATGCAGAAAACAGGGAAGCTGCTGCGGATCCATGCACCTGCATCTTTTCAAAAAAATTCTGAAGCACTGCAGGTTCATGTCCCTTCCATCCTTCGTGCAGGCGGTTATATAGAGGATCAGTTTTCCTACGGCGATCTGACCTATGGAAAAACCACTATGAAACTTGCAGGCTGCGAGATCTTTGCGGTATATAATGCACTGGTTACATTAAAGGCTGGACACTGGTCAGATCTGCCTGCAATAATCCGGGATTTTGAAACAGAGGGTATGGTACTCTCCGGTAAATTCGGAACCTCCCCCAAGTCAATGATCCGGTATCTGGACCATAAGGGATTCCACACGGAATTTACGACAGATCCTTCCCGTTTTGAATCATTGGGAAAAAAGTACCGTTCTCTGATACTGATCATGTATAATAATGCATCAGACATCAGAGAACAGATCCACACTGTGCACATATCTTCTGAGTCCGCAGTATTTACGGCACATAATGTGTACTGCAACGGAACTGTTGCGGGTCCCTCTTCTTCACTGACAGGGCTGATCTCCGGCTTCAACAACGGTAAAGCAAGGGGGATCTGCCTGATCGGAATTAATAATCATAGAATGTAAAAACAGGGCAGAACCATCTGCCCTGTTTTTCTGCTTATTACTTTTTCTTTACATTTCTGTTATTTTTTTCTATAATGGATATTAATAATGACTTTTAGGGGAAAATTTATGGCAGATAACAGACGCAATCGCTACTCTTCGGATCATGATGACACGGAAACCAGTGTCTCCTCCAGAAGAACGCGGCGAAGTTCTCAAAATACAAATACCCGGAGATCTGATTCCAGATTTGATACACAGGCAGTGACAAGAAGTCTGGAGGAGCAGGCAGACAGTCAGGCTCGCAGAACCGGCTACAATTCAGAAAATTCCCGTTCTGAAACCGGACGAACCTCAACAAGAAGGAGCAGCCAGCGGCAGACTGCACGCATCGCACCGGTTAATGAGCAGACTTATGAAGAGCAGCGCAGGGAACGCCAGCGGCTCCGCAGGGAACGCAAGGAATATGAACGCTGGAGATTTGCCCATCGGATTGTGCGGATTCTTATTGTGATCGTCCTCATTCTTGACGTCATCATCTTCCGTTTCGGAATTTTCAAGGGCGGATTCCTACCTGTCTGGAATATGCTTACTTCCGGGGGGACAACTACAGCTTCTACGGAAACAACTGTGTCCTCAGGAATTGATCTGGAAATCAGCGAGCAGCTGCTGACTGTGAATGAATACTCCAGACCGGGAACAGAGCTGACTGCAGTAAACGGGATCGTAGTCCATTACATTGGAAATCCCGGTACCGACGCGCAGGCTAACAGGGATTATTTTGAAAGCCTGAAGGATGGATCTTCAGAAGTGTATTCCAGCTGCAATTACATTATCGGTCTGGACGGCACCATCATTCAATGCGTTCCGGACAACGAGGTTGCCTATGCCTCCGGGGAACGAAACAGTGATACGATTTCTATCGAGTGCTGTCATCCGGATGAAACAGGTGCGTTCACTGAGGAGACCTACAATTCTCTGGTTCTTCTGACGGCAAAGCTCTGCAGCGAGTATTCTCTTACAACGGATCAGATTCTCCGTCACTACGATGTAAACGGAAAACCCTGTCCCTTATACTTCGTTAACGATGCTGACGCCTGGAGCAGCTTCCTTTCGTCCGTTGCAGCTCAGCTGCAATCGTGACACAGCAGGTTCAGCAGAGTGCTCACAAAACATATAGTACATATCCCAAACGCTTCGGTTGAATATTTCAATCGAAGCGTTTTTCATCAGAACCATCCCTGTCGTTACTTTCCGTAATCCTGTGAATCTGCTATAATAAGCGGGGAATATTTCCCAGAATTTCTTAAACAAAACGGAGAAAAGATCCTATGGAATTAAAGCAGCTGCAATATTTTGTAATATGTGCAGAAACACAGTCATTTCGAAAGGCTTCCAGCCTTCTTTTTACTACCCAGTCCAATGTCAGCAAGGTCATCAAGTCTCTGGAGGATGAATTGGGACAGGCTCTGTTCCTTCGGAGCAAAACAGGCGTCAGTCTGACAGAAAAGGGAAAGCAGATCTATGAGTATGCCGCCGCTACGCTGGACAGTGCCGACAGAATCATGAACTGCTCCAACCAGAGTACCCGAACGGAACTGAAGATCCTGACCAATCCCAGCTCCTGGATGGCCAATGCCTTCTGCAGTTACTATCAGGAGTATGCGTCTCCTACAGTCAGCTATACCTATTTAAGTTCTAATACGCACGATATCATCACCAGTCTCACTGCCGAAACCGCCAGTCTGGCGTTTATCTATGTCATGGAGCAGCAGCTTCCCTTCCTGGAACGGCAGCTTTCTTCGAATCACCTGATCTTCTCTCCTCTCACAAGAATGAATGCTGTGCTGTATATGGGAGCACGCTATGACTCACAGAGGCAGGAGGAGGATGCTCCGGAAGAGATTGCACTGATCCAGGGATATGAGGATGAATTTACCCTGCGATCCTTTCTGAATAATACCACCCTTTATGATTCCCATTCCTATCAGTACCGGGTGGCTGTTACAACCAACAGCGACTATCTGATGAACGAGATGCTGAACAACACGGAACTGAGTAATATCAGTCCTTCTTATCTTTCTCACCAGGAGGCTGCTCTTCATCGACCGGCAGTATCCCTGTATGAAGAAGACCAGCCGGTTCTGTTCGGATGCATCTTCCGTAATGACCGGTCCCTGACAAAGGAGACGAAGCATTTTCTGAAATATATCAAAAACCGCCTGCAGGAAGAGTAACACAAAACTTCAGGTCAAGCTTGCTTTCCCCGCCAACTATATAGGCGGGAGCCTCTCCGACTGAGGTAAATTGAATCGACCGGGCGAAAAACCAGCGATTTTCCTCCTCAAACGAGGCGTTGATGTCTTCTGTTTTACCGAACTTGCAGTGTTCAGGATGATGGTTCTATGGTATGATAGATGCATAAAAATGTTCGTTACAAAACGTTACAGGAAAGGAATCAGACTCATGGCTTTCTTTAAGAAGAAATCAAAGGAAAAGGATGTCGACGATTTTATTATTGAAATGATCAATAATTATAAAGAAGTACATAAAGCGGCAGAGGATGCCGTTGAAGAAGAGAAGAAGGCAAGAGGTGAACTGGATCAATGTGACCGGCAGATCTCCGACCTGCAGATCTACGCCGCCAAGGCAGTACAGGCAGGAAATGAAGCAGATGCCCGCCGTTTTCTTACAGAAAAGCAAAGTCAGACAGCTCAGAGAGAACGGCTGCATAAAATCTATGAGCTGAAGGCTGCTCAGGCACAGCAGCTTCGGAAAATGAACGATGATCTGGTGGATCAGATTGAAGATATGAAAGCCCGCAAGCAGTCTATCAAAGCAACCCAGGCAGAGGCAGCAGCTCAGGAAGCAATCAATAAGATCCAGGAAATGTCCGCAAAGAACGATTCTGCAGCCAGGACAACCCTTGCGTCACTGGAAGCTCAGGCAAGACGTGAAAAGGATCTGGCAGCTGCCAGAGCTGAGCTGAACAAGACAGAAAAAGAATCGAGCATGGATGCCCTGCAGGCGAAATACGATAAGCTGGATCTGCAGACGAGCGGTACACAGTCTGTGGACGATGAACTGCAGACGCTCCAGCGTCAGTTGTAAGATTCTATTAAATGAAAGCCAGATTCTACGTTAAGAGCAGAGTCTATCGGGGGGAGTCCCCCGCTGCTGCGGAGCGATTACGGTCGCAGCGTGAGCAGAGTATTATCAAGCTAGCAAAGGAGAGATAACTATGGGAAGAGGAGGCGGTTCTTCAGGAGGTTTCGGCGGCAGCGGCCGCTCTTCTGGAGGTTTCGGCGGATCCGGCCGTTCTTCTGGAGGCTTCGGCGGCAGCAGGCCAACCGGTGGAAGCAGGCCGGGAAGCGGAAGGACACCGGGCGGATTCGGCACCGGGGGAAGCAGACCGGGCAGAACTCCCGGCGGCTTCGGTACAGGCGGACCCAGACCGGGCGGATACCGGCCATCCGGAGGATATCGACCAACCGGAGGATATCGGCCGGCAGGCGGCCCTGTACCGACAGGAGGTCCCCGAACAGGAGGCGGATGCTGCTCCTCCTTTCTGGTCATGCCGATCATCATCATCCTGGCAATCATGCTGCTCCTGTTTTCATTTAATTCTGTAGGTTCAACCGGCAGCAGCTATTCGAATGGTATTACGGAATCCACTGTTACTCGAACTGCGCTGGATGCTTCGGAGTGTACAGAATACCCATCCTATTATACCGATGAGCTGGGATGGTTCGGAAACGGCTCGGAGATCACTTCCGGTATGAAACAGTTCTATCAGGAAACCGGTGTACAGCCCTACCTGTATCTGACGGATACAGTGGACGGAACCACCAGTCCTACAGAACAACAGATGGAGGATTACGCAGAGGAGATATATGATCGTTTATTCTCCGATAACGGCCATCTGGTTCTGCTGTTCCGTCAGGAGGACAATAATTACGGCAGCTATGATATGTGGATCACCACCGGTTCCAGTGCCAGGCATGTCATTGATACAGAAGCATGCAGTATCCTGTTTGATTATGTGGAACATTATTATTATGACGACAGTTATTCAGAGGAGGGGGTATTCGGTGAAGCCTTTGCTTCTGCAGCTGATCGAATCATGAACAACGGCTCCGCTTCAGGTTCCGGCAGCAGCAGTTCCGGCAGATCAATCTTTGGCATTGTACTGCTTGCTGCATTGATCATTGCTGCAGTCTGGGTATTTGTCAGCAGACGTTTGAAGAAAAACAAAGAAAACGCAAAGAAGCGTCAGGCTGAACGGGACGAGATCCTCAATACCCCGTTGAAAAAATTTAGTTCAGATACCATTGACGATCTGAAGGAAAAATATCAGTAAGAACGATATCAACTACAGGGACAGCTTCTATATATAGAATCTTATCCCTGCAGCAAAAAGAACCGCCCGATCGGGCGGTTCTTTTTGCTGCGTCGCTGCTGTTCAGCTGTCAGCAGCTTCATCTGATACTGCTTTTTTTGTTACTGTTTATCGGCAGCCTCCCTGACGTGCGTATTGTTGATTTATAATGAAAACTGACCTGGGTTTTACGTTTAAAACAGACCCACCCCGTGTCCAGTTTTTGTTTACCACTTCAAGGGAAACCTGCTCTGTATAATTAGATTATAGAAGCTGCTTCAGATGTGACGGTCTCAAGAATTCTTCTCCACGCAGTTCCAGATCCGGTTTTCCACTGTTTACCGGAACAGCCTGTGCTTTTCTGTTCAAATAGATTGTCTTCCAGCCAAGTGCGATTGCCGGTGCCATGTCGTTTACAAAGGAATCTCCCACGTACAGCATGGATTCCGGTCCCTTTCCGGCCATTTTCTCTGCCAGATGAAATATGGCCGGATCCGGCTTATCGACCTTCACAACGCCGGATATAATGGTCTGCTGTTCCGGAATCCACCTGGAAAGCCCCAGTGTTTGCAGCTTTCTCTTCTGTTTATCCTCCGGTCCGTTTGTAATGATTCCAACCATGGAAAAATTAGCTGTACAGTAATCCAGCAGCTCCGGAACTCCTTCACCGATACAGATCTTCCCCTGCCGTTCTTTGTAAAGCTCCTGAAATCGCAGTGCGTCATCGTCTGTCATGGATATACCGATATCAGAGAATCCCTTCGTATAGCGATAGATATACATCTCGTCCATGGTAATCTCCCCTCGCTGGGAAGCATGAAAAACCTCATCGCCCCTGTGATTGCAGGCATCGTAGGCTTTCAGATCCAGATCTGACTGCAGTGGAAGAAACTGCCGAAATGCCTCTCTAAAGGGCTGAGACCGGTCATAGAGTGTATCATCCAGATCAAAAAAAATCGCTGTGTTCTTCATCCTGCAATTCCCTCCTCTGCCAGAAGCTGTTCCAGCTCCTTTGCTGCCTGCTCGTGGTTCTGAACATGTATGGTGCGAAGCCCCTGCGCATTCGCTGCCTCAAGGTTCGGAAGGGTATCATCCAGGAATACACAGGTGGAAAAATCCAGCTCATACTTGTCTTTCAATGCCTTATAAATTGCCGGATCCGGCTTGCAGAGATGTACATCGCAGGAGAACACTCCACCCTCCATCAAAGGCAGAAACTCCAGTGCCTGCGGTCCCATTTTCATGACCGGACGGGAATAGTTTGACAGAAACAGTACCCGGTATCCTCTCTTCTTCAGATCAAGAATCCAGGGAGCTGCAAATTCTTCTTTTACCAGTGTCTCCGGTATATGCTCAAATGTCCGGCGAATCTCCTTTTCCAGCTCCGGAGAAGTCCGGATTGCTGCCTGAAGAAATTCTTCTTCCTCGGCCAGACCGAGATCCAGCTGATTCCAGTTGCCGGAGGTAAAGAATGTATCCACAATCGCATCTCGTACGCTCTGCGCTTCAAACAGCCGGTTCAGCATGGGAAAGAAGTCAAACTTCATCAGAACATTTCCAATATCAAAGATAATCGTATTGATCATAGTCCTCTTCCTCCTTTCAGATTTTCAGGATCCTTGCAGCCTTCAAAATGCCTGCCTGCGTTTTACCATCTGTAATCTGCCCGTTCATCACCTGATCAACGAGTTCAGGGAGCGGCAGCTCCTCCACATGGAGGAATTCATCATCATCCAGATTCTGCTCCCCTCTGTGCAGGCCCTTTGCCAGATACATATAGATTTTTTCATCGCAGTAGGCACAGGTAGGAATATAAATGCCCATATCGATCCACTCATCGGCGGAATAGCCGGTTTCCTCAGACAGCTCCCGTTTCGCCGCCTGCAGAGGATCCTCTGTCGGAGAATCCAGCTTTCCGGCAGGAATCTCCGTAATCACCTCATCAAAGGGATAGCGATACTGACGCTCAATGATCACATTCCCCTTATCTGTGACAGGCACAACTGCCACAGCTCCCACATGGCGGATCACTTCTCTTGTGGCACTGTTTCCGTTCGGAAGCTCTACTGTATCCTTATACAGATGCAAGATCACACCATCAAAGACCTCCTCGGATCCGATCTGCTTCTCTCTTAAATCATCGTATTTACTCATACTAATCACGTATTCCTTTCGTGTCTTCAAACATAAGCAGCAATGAACATGCCATATTTCTCCTGCATCCCCACCTGATCATGTTGTATTCATTCCCTTTCGGATCGCATCCTCACCATATCGTTTTCGAATAGAGCCCAGGGCATCCTCCAGAGATTGTTTCCTGCTGTCTTCCTTCTTCTTTTTTATTTCCTCTTCCTGCCTCTTCCTCTCCGCTTCAGCCAGCCTTCTCTGCTTTTCCTGCTCCTTCCGTCTTTTCTCCTCCAGTTCAATCTGAAAATCAAAAAGATTCAGCTGAACAGGCGCTGACTGATCCACCAGCCTTGTGGTTCTTACACCCAGCAGACGAATGGGGTCTCCGTTCCAGATCTCATCGAACAGCTCGCAGGCTGCTTTGCAGAGCTTCCGGGAATCTGAGGTTTCGGTCTTCAATACCATCTGATGGGAAACAGACTGAAAGGTGGAATATTTTATTTCCGTACAGATACCCCCTGCAAGGAACTCCCCCTTTTCCAGTCTCAGCGATACCTTATCGCAGAGACGTTTTATGACCGCATATGCCTCTTCCCTGGTTTCCGCATTGCTGGAAAGAGTGACAGAGTTGCCCACACCCTTTGCCTTAAATGGCTCCGGCTCCACTGATCTGGTATCGATGCCGTTGGCAAATTCCCAGAGCATGCGTCCCTGCTTTTTCAGCCAGCTTTCCGCATAGCTGATATCCAGCACTGCAAGATCACCAATGGTATTGATTCCCATGGTCTGAAGCTTTGCGGCTGCACTTTTTCCGCACATGTAGAGATCGCCGATTGGCAGTGGCCAGAGCTTCTCCCGAATTTCCGATGCATAGAGCGTATGCACCCTGTCAGGCTTTTCAAAATCTGAAGCCATCTTTGCCAGTACTTTCCGGTCGGAAACTCCTACATTCACCGTAAATCCGAAGGTTTCCCGGACTCCGTCACAGATCTTCCTTGCAAGGATTTCCGGTGACGGATATTTTTTTCTGACAGGCTCAAAATCCATATAGCATTCGTCCACGCTGACCTGCTGGATCACCGGACAGATTTCGGAGAGATACTCCATTAACTGTCTGCTCTGCTCTCGATAATAGGAATGCTCCGGAGGAATCATTACCAGATCCGGACATTTCTGCAGGGCCGAAGCGACGGTCTCTGCTGTTTGGATTCCGTACTTCTTTGCAGGTATGGATTTTGCTACTACGATTCCGTGCCTGGTTTTCTGATCACCTCCGACAATCGAAGGAATCAGCCGAAGATCCACATCCGATCCCTCCCGCAGCAGCTTGAGAGCGCTCCAGCTGAGGAATGCGGAATTTACATCAATATGAAGTATGATTGCGCCGGGATCCTTCATATGAACCTCCTTTCCGGATGTTACTCCGCGGGGATACGCAGTCCCTGCCTTAACACGGGTCAGGCAGCATACCGCGAAAGCTACGTGCGTCATCCTTATGCTGATATAGTAAAAGGCGGAAGCAAAATCTGCTTCCGCCCGTGATTTTGATCAGAATTCGTATCATTCACTGGGTATCAATACTGATCCGTGAACAATACTTTCAAGAGTGATTGAAAACCACCGGATTATTTAGACGGATTCTCAATAATCTCTACTCCATCCTCGTGTCCGACACACATTCTCTTGCAGAAGTTCAGGAACAGGCCGTGCTCCAGTACACCTACAATGGTTCCGACCTTCTCTTTTACATCCTGAATATCGAAGCCTGCTCCAAGGTGAAGATCAGCGATATAGTTGCCGTTATCTGTTACAAATACCTCTCCGTCCTTCATACGAAGTACCGGTTTCCAGCCAAATGCTTCCATCTTGGCAATTGCCTGCTTGGAGCCGTATTTTGCGATCTCGATCGGAAGGTGGAAATCGCCGATTGCTTTTACAAGCTTGGAATCATCCATGATCCAGATTACTTCCTTTGCAAGACTTGCTACAACCTTCTCACGATACAGAGCACCGCCGCCGCCTTTGATTGCATTGAAATCAGGATCGATCTCATCCACACCGTCTATAGCGACATCCACATACTCCACCTCATCAATGGTCAGAAGCGGGATTCCCAGCTCTCTTGCCTGCGCCTCTGTAGCGTTTGAGGTAGGAATAGCTTTAATATTCAGTCCGTTTTTTACCATCTCGCCAATGGCATTCACTGCATGATATGCAGTGGAACCGGTACCAAGGCCTACTACCATTCCGTCTTTTACATACTTTGCAGCCGCTTCACCGGCAATTTTCTTTTTGTCCAACATTCGTCCGATCTCCTTTTCTTCAATGTATCTCTGCGTTACTGTTCACTATTTCAAGTCGTGGTGAACAGAATAACTCAGCAGCTGCCTGCAGCTGCACTGTTTTTATTATAACACAGCCGGGGATCCCTGCAAGATAAAAGTTACTGTTCTCTTTGCAGTCACAGCAGCAAAAAACCCCGGATACGATCAATGATCATATCCGGGGTCTGCTGTTTCATTATGACCTGTTATCAGCTGATAACTGCAGATTACTCAAGGTAGCCTGCCAGTGTCTCCATACGCTCCTCAGCGTTGGAAGCGTCAACTGTTCCAGCCGGAGCCTCGATGAATGCTTCCTGCTCCTCGCCGTTCAGATAGTTCAGAGCCGCCTCAACTACCATGTAGCCCATTCCGTATGCGTTCTGGGTTACAGACATGGTCTGTCCGCCAGCCAGGATTGACTCGCATGCAGCTTTGTTTCCGTCGAATCCTACGAAGACTGTATTTGCATAAGCCTCGTCTGCTTTAGCTACACGAGCTGCTGCAGATGCCATATCGTCGTTGTTAGCAACGATGATCGCAACACCTTCCGGATATTTCTGCATGATAGCTTCCATTGCTGTTACAGCCTTGTCAGCTACACCGTCAGCGTACTGTGTCTCGTCCTCAAGGAACTCTCCGCCTGCACCGTTGATTCCTGCTGCATATCCTTCCATACGCTCGCTGTTGGTCTGGTCACCCTGTACACCTGCGATCTCGATGGCTTTGATCTCTTCCCAGCCTGCCTCTTTAGCAAGCTCAACAGCCTTCTCACCACCCTGAGTAGCAGCTGCTACGTTACCTGTACCTACGAAGGAGATAACTTCAGGAGCATCGATGTTTGTATCTACTGCAAAGATCGGAGTATCAGTTCCTGCGATCAGAGTTGCAACCTGATCACCCTGAAGCGGAGCAATAACGATTGCATCGTATGCACCGGAGTTCAGATCTGTCTCGATCATGTTCTGCTGCTCATCGTAAGCTGTCTCAGATGTAGCACCTTTTACGTCTACCTCTACACCAAGCTCTTCAGATGCTGCCTTTGCACCTGCCATAACGTATCCCCAGTACTCAGAAGCTGTAGTTTTCAGGATAACGTCGATTTTATAATCTGTGGAAGCTGCTGCCTCACCGGACTCTTCAGTCTCCTCTGCTGCCTCGGATGCTGCCTCAGAAGCTGCTGCAGACTCCTCTGTTGCTGTGTCGCTGCTGCTGCCGCAAGCTGCCATGCTGGCTGCCATTGCAGAAGCAAGTACCAGTGCTAAAACTTTCTTTTTCATCTTTTTCCTCCTAAGATAATAAAATATTTATCCATAAATGTCTCATCCTGCCGGTTCCTGTTCTTCCCACACTGAAGAATAAGAGCAACGGTTCTCCCAAACACACGGCTCTGATACACCTAAGGCATACCGGATCAGAAGAATAAAACATCACAGATCCATATTGCCAGGCCGGCTTTCCGCTTCCGAACGAAAATCCTTCTGACCTGCTACGGAGTAATCTTACCACACGAACATCTGTAACGCAAGGTATTTTAGAATATTTTTAGATATTCTGCCATCATTCCTGTTCTTTATTTGTATATATTTACAGTAAGTGATACAGACAACTGCATACAGGAACATCCCCGCAGAGCGTGTGTCTGCGGAGGATGCTTACAACTTATATATGTCGAGAGTATTACAGAGTGATCTTTTCTCCTGAAAGGAAGGACTCCTTACATTTATATGCGATGTTGGTGGATTTTGTTCCGTCAAATACATTCGGAGTAGCAGCAGTGTTATTCAGAACGTGATCTGCAAACACCTCCGCCTCTGTTACATATGCATCGTGCCATCTGGTAAGGAAGTCCTGGAAGCACTCGCGGCATACTCCGTGCTCGCTCATGACCTCTACCATGGAATCAGCAGGAGTGCTTGCAATACGAAGAGTTCCCTTTGTTCCGATGATCTCGGTCTCGACATGAGAGCCGTGAGCAGCTGCACGTCCTGCAAACAGGAAAGCCATAGCATCGTTCTCGCACTGCATCAGGCAGGAAACGTTATCTCCGTCATCCCAGTCCTTGTACTGCTTGAACTCATAGCAGCCGCCGATTGCCCAGAGGCTCTTCGGCTCTGAGGCTGTCAGCCAGCGGATCAGATCGATATCATGGATGCACATATCAATAAACTGTCCGCCTGACTTGGGAGCAAATGCCAGCGTTCCCTCGATGATCGCACGGGGATCCTGAGAATAGCAGCGAACCAGGATCACATCACCGATGTCACCATTGTCGATCTTCTGTTTTGCCACACGATAGGATTTATCAAAGCGGCGCATAAAGCCGAGCATGAATACCAGCTCCGGATGTGCTGCTACTACCTTCTCAACCTCCAGGCATTTCTCTACGGTGTCGGCAAGCGGCTTCTCACAGAGAACGTGCTTTCCTGCTTCCATGGCGATTTTGATCATCTCCGGATGTGAGGCTGTATTTGTAACGATCACAACTGCTTCTACGTTTGGATCCTCACAGAGTGCCTTTGGATCCGAATACACTGCAGGTACCTCCAGTTCCTCTGCAACCTCCTTTGCACGAGCTTCGTTGCCGTCACAGATGGCCACCAGCTCTGTCTGAGGTACACGGGTTGCAAGATTGCATGCATGCTCATATCCAAGACGTCCAACACCGATGATTCCAACTTTTACTTTTTTCATAATAGTACTTTCCTTTCTTTGATGTGTGTATGCCAGCCGGGAGATCCTGATTGTCTGAATCAGAGTTCATTCCCTGTGTTTCTGTTGAATTTGTTTCATTTGTTGACTTCAGTATACTTTGGGATTACACTAAAGTCACTGGCAAAACCAAGCCAAAAATCAACTTTTTCGATACAAATATTATTTTCAGGTATCCCGGAGAGAAACTTCCTCTCTCTAAAACCCGTATCGCTGCGAGCAGAAAGGCATCACCATGGCAAGAACAGGCATTCTGGAGAATGAACAGGGGATTACAGAAAAGAAAGGCATCTGGTTCTATGAACCGTCAGACTTTGCTAAGGAGCATCTTTTCTATCCTATGTGGGGCGGGGAGTATGTATGTACTGCCCCCTATAAGGTAGAACGAGAGTATCTGGATGCTTTTATGCTGTTCTCAATTATTGAAGGTGAAATGTATTACCGATACGAAGGCGAGACCTTCTGTGCCGGATCCGGTCAGTTTGTGTTTCTGGACTGCCACCGCCCCAACTGCTACTGGGCTGAAGCCCCCATGCGAAAAAAATGGATCCATTTTAACGGAAGACAGGCAGGTGCCTATCATGATCTGATCTACTCTGAATACGGAGCCTGCCTCAGCGGACGAAGCAGGGCTTCTTCCGCTTTGGTTCAGATTCTTAACAGTCTGGAGAACGGGGTGGTGAATGATCACAGAATGTCACTGCTGATTCACGAAATCCTGGCAGATCTTGCCACCTCTCCCGAGGACAGCAGACAACTGCAGATCATCGCTCCTGCTCTCGATCATATCAGCCGCAATTATAAGGAAGAGATTCGGGTAGAGGACCTGGCGGCTCTCTGCAATGTCAGCGCAGTATATCTCACCAGACTGTTCCGCCAGGAGCTTCACAGAGCTCCTCACGAATATCTGCAGCAGATCCGTCTGAACCATGCAGCCCGGCTTCTCACCGACACAGGAGATTCAGTAGAATCTATCGCAGAAACGTGCGGATTTTCAGGCAGTACGCATTTTATCCGGATGTTTAAAAAACGATATCATACAACACCGCATCAATTCAGAAAACTATTCTGAAAATATGCACAATTTATCCAATCATATTTTGTATATTATGCACATTTGATACGCAAATCTGTACTTGAATTTTATGATTATTCCGCTTGCATTTTGACCCTGTGATGATATAATCAAACTTGTAAAGAAGGTAATAACCAACAGAAAATATCAGATTATCATGAGGTGATACAAATGAAATTAAAAGACGCAACACAGGTAAATGAGTTCCTTGCAGCAGTAAATCAGTGTAAAGAGCAGGTATATCTTGTTTCTCAGTACGGTGATAAGTTCAACCTGAAATCACAGCTGAGCCAGTACATCGCAATCGCAGCTCTGGTTAATCAGGCAGGCGAGGATCTGGAGCTGTTCTGTGACAGCAAAGAGGATGAGGCGATCATGATGAAATACATCATCGAGAACGATATCCACTGATCACTGAAAGCGAAAATACCTGAACTGTACAGGTTCGTATTATAAACAAAAAGAACGTCCATCGGACGTTCTTTTTGTTTATATAGCTAAGGGTCTGCAGCACAAACGCTTATCCGTTGCTGAAATAACAGTCCATTCTTGCACTAGTAAAAATTATCAATAATCCCAATAACATTTTGTGTATTTCGGATATTGCGTTCACGTGAACGCAGCGTTATAATAAAAGCACATCAAAGGAAAACAGTATTCACAGGAACGAATACCTGTGATGAAAAGAAATTAAAACAAGGATACTCTATAGGGAAAACAGAAAAGAAAGGACATTCAGCAGTATGAAAAAACGTTTATTTGCAATGGCACTGGCAGGAACTATGGTAATGGGAAGTTTGGCAGGATGCGGAAGTTCCGCAGCGGATGAAGCGTCCAGCGAAAGTGCTTCATCAACAGGAGAAGCAGCGGCTGCCTCTTCTTCAGCAGCGTCCGGCTCTGAAGATATCCGAATTTCCATGATCCTCAAGACAACCTCCAATGAATATTCTCTTCTGATGATTGCAGGAGCAGAGCAGGCAGGAAAAGATCTTGGCGTGTCCGTGGACGTAAAAGGTGCTACTTCAGAGACAGCATTTGACGAACAGCAGAATATGATTGAGACAGATCTGAACACCGGCGACTATGATGCTATCATCATCGCTCCTTCTCAGGGCGCAACTGCTGCTACACTGGTTTCAGGAACAGATATTCCAATCTTCGCAATCGACACAGACTTCGAGGCAGATGAAAAAATCGCTTATATCGGCATTGGCCAGGCAGCTGCCTCTGCTTCCGGTGCTGCTGCCGGTGTGGAACTGGCAAAAGAAAGAGGTTGGGAAGATATCCAGTGTACATACATTGCAGGTATCCAGGGAGAAACCACCTCTGAAGCCAGAAAAACCGGTTTCCAGGAGGGTCTGGAAGGTGCAGGCGGAACATTCCTGGCAGAAGAAGTACAGTATGCAAATAACGTTGCAGACAATGCGGTTACCTGTATGGAAGCTATCATGCAGAACCACCCGGAAGGTATTGCTGTAATTGGCTGCGTAAACGATGACTGTGCCATTGGTGCTGCACGTGCTGCTGCCGGCAATGAAGCATATAAGGATACTGTATTTGTTGGCTTTGACGGCAATATCTCAGCTGCAGAATCTATTCTTGAGGGCGGAGAAACACTGACAATCGCACAGAGCGGCTATGACCAGGGATACAAAGCTGTCGAGACTGCTCTTCAGTATATTAACGGTGAATCAGTAGAGTCCTTTGTAGAGTGCGGTGTACAGATCATCGGTGAGGCTGAAGCTCAGGAGTACATGGAAGGAATCAAAGTGCTTCTTGGACAGGAGTGATCTCTCAGGAAAATACACAGATAAAAAATAACGGGCTGTCGCACAAGCGCTTATCCGGCGCTGGTGCGACAGCCCTTTTAATCTCTGTCGAGAGAAAAAGATTCTATCTTTTATGATTCGTAAGCATTACTCGTAATGTCTGGACCGGATAACACCCTCCTGGGATTTGGAGATCACTGTCAGCTCACCGGTAACTGTATCGATCACATAACCGCCGATCCGAATGTCCTTCGGAATCAGAGGATGATTGCGCAGCATTTCCACAGTTTCTGATACGGACTGCTCAACTGTATCGAAGCCGGCAAGCCAGCTTTCAAAATCCACACCGCAGTATTTGATCAGATCAATGGAGTCCGGATCGATTCCCCGTTTCAGCATATGTTCTGTCATCATTTCCGCATCGATATGGCTGACACCGCAGTCCGTATGCCCGATGATCATCACCTCCTCTACTCCCAGCTCAATGATGGCAACCAGAAGACTTCGAACAACGGAGCCAAAGGGACTGGATACTACACCGCCGGCATTCTTGATGATCTTGCAGTCACCACCTTTGATGCCCAGGGCTGCCGGCAGTAATTCCGTCAGTCTGGTATCCATGCAGGTAACGATTGCAATCTTCTTCTGAGGAAGCTTTCCCGCAGCATACTTCTCATACTGTTTTTCTTCTACAAATTTCTTGTTAAAGGCAAGAATCTCGTCAACCATGTTTGCGTCTCCTTTCAGATATCAGATATTTCTTTCGTTCTATCAATCAACAGTTCTCTACAAACTGCTGTTTTCCGGTTATCATTTATTACTTTCTCAGGGAGCACTCATCCGTGATCAGATCCGGGCGTGGCATGATTTACCTCCGAAAACATGTCCAAAACAGCTGCCTGCTGATCCGATCTTTTGTGTTAATTTTACAATATTCCGACTGTTTCCGCAAGTATTGTGTGCATATTGCAGTAAGAGTAAAGGCTGCAGGGTTACAGTTCACGGAGAACCTCCCATCCATGCGCAGTCCCCGCCGTTACACGGCGGGGGCTGCTGCTGACGCAGCCTGACTGCCTATGAATGGGAGGTTCCTCGATCCCGAGACAGCAGGAGATAAAAAAACGGTGGTGCTGTTCCGCTTACACGGAACAGCACCACCGTCTCCTCATTCCAGTCGATTCGTTAAACCTCAGCATCCTCTTTCTCTGCAATTTCCGGATATTTTGTTTCCAGACGCTTACGCTCTGTGAATTTTCCGATCAGAAATGCAATTACACCAACACCGATTCCTGTCTGTACGCAGAAGATCAGTGACTCGATCTCTCCCGGAAGCTCTCCGCCGATGGCTGTCTCCAGTACTGGCTCAAACCAGGGCTCGTACTCAGTTCCTGTGATCTCGCTGATCATCTCACTTCCTGCATCATCGGATCCGCCAAACTCAGCACCTCTCAGTGCAACGAATGGTCCTACTACCAGCAGCAATGCAATAATAAGTAATGTAATTACGGTTGTTTTATTTTTCTTAGTCATTGTTCGGTCTCCTTTCCATCAATCTGCAAAATGGATCAGCTTCAGCTCTCTCTGAGCGAAGGACTCCAGTGCAATAATAACGATTACAGTGAGGATACCCTCAATAATTGCAAGCGGAATCTGTGTTGTTGCAAAGATTCCAAGGAATTTTGCAAGAGATGCTGCAAAACCGCCCTGTGCAGAAGGATATGCCATTGCCAGCTGTACACTTGTTACACAGTAGGTGAACAGATCACCGATAGCAGCTGCCAGGAAAATAGTCACCTTCTTATTTACACCTGCTTTTTTCAGTCCCTTATAGATCAGCCAGGATACGATCGGTCCTGCAATCGCCATGGAGAAGGTATTTGCTCCCAGTGAGCTTAATCCGCCATGAGCCAGAAGGATTGCCTGGAAAAGCAGAACAATGATACCGAGAACAGATACTGCTGCAGGTCCGAACAGAATTGCACCAAGGCCGGTTCCTGTCATATGAGAGCAGCTTCCTGTTACTGACGGGATCTTCAGAGATGAGATCACAAAGATAAATGCACCTGCCATAGCGATCATGGTCATGCTCTTTCTTGACTCTTTGACCTGCTTATTCAGGGTTCTGAAGCCTAATACCAGGAAGGGAATGCACAGAACTCCCCAGGCTACACAGTAGGTCGGCGGAAGATAGCCCTCCATGATGTGCATGGCACTAGCATTTGCGGTTACACCGAAAATACCAACCAGCAGTAACAGTGTACTGAATACTCTTCTTTCTTTTTTAGACATGTGTATTACTCCTTTCAAACTGTATGTCTTAAAATTTTATATAATAAACGGTTCCTGCATGCTGCAGAACGTGTTTATTTCGCATCATTCATTTCCTGCACGGTTTGCAGCTGCGATTTCTGCAAGCTCAGAGGGAACTCTGGGGTATGAATGGTCATCAGGCAGCAAACCTGCCGAAACCAGTTCCTCATACACATCCAGCATCATGGGACGCTGAAGATTTGCTCTCTTTACTACATCCTGATTCCGGAAGATCTCCAGCGGAGTACCGTCTGCAATGATCTCTCCGCCGCAGAATACCAGCACTCTCTCTGCCCATCGGTATGTAAAATCTACATCATGCGTAGAAACCAGCAGTGTTTTTCCTTCGGCTGACAGTCTTGTGAGCACATCCTCAAGCATAGCCGCATTAACAGGATCCAGCGCTGCTGTAGGCTCATCAAAGATAATTGCTCTGGGCTCCATTGCAATAATATCAGCAATCGCTACCCTTTTCTTTTCTCCACCGCTGAGATAGTGGGGAGGTCTGTCTCCGTATTCGGAGATATTCATATATTCCATGGCCGTTTCCACTCTCTGCTTCACTGTTTCCTTTGGAAGCTTCAGATTCATGGGGCCAAAGGAAACCTCCGCCTTCACAGTGGATGCAACGATCTGATTGTCCGCATCCTGGAATACGATTCCGATGTTTTTTCTCAGCTGCTTCAGTGTTTTTTTGGTTACCGGAACGCCTTCAAAGAGGATTTCCCCCTCTTCGGGAGTAAGAACACCGTTGATATTCAGGAAAAAGGTGGATTTTCCCGCCCCATTTGATCCAACGATCGCAATTCTTTCCCCTGAATAGATATCCACGTTAATTCCGTTCAGGGCTGTTTTCTTTTCATCGTAGGCATAATGCAGATTTTTCACCTGCAGGACAGCCTGCCGCTCTGTGGTCTGTGTATTTGTCATATAGTATCCTTTCCAATTATCAGAATTTCACCCGAACCAGAATGGTAACCGCAAGCAGCAGTGTAAAATAAACAGCTGCGGCTATCACCAGCTTTCTCGAAACTTTGGTTTCCTCCTCCAGGAAGAGAAATTCTCCGTCATAGCATCTGGCCTCCATTGCATCGTAGAAGGCATTGGCCTTTTTCAGCGATACAATGAAAAGATTGCTGGCGATCTGCCCGAAGGTATAGAGAGAGGTTTTGAAATCACAGAAGCCCATCCGGGATTCTGCAGAGATCCTCATGTTTCTCTGGACGTTCATCAATATGAAGATGAACCGGTAGATCATATGCATCAGCTCCACGAGCATCGTCGGGCAGTGCATTCTTTTAATAACAGAAAAAAGTTCGAAGGAAGGAGTCGACAGTGTCATGATAAACATGGCGCTGACCGCACCGAACACCTTGATCATCAGTGCCAGCATCTTCATCAGACTTTCCTTTGTCACAAACATGTATCCGAAGTGAAGAAACAGGTTCCAGTCACCAAGTGGTTCCCGGGCAAATTCGATCCCTACCGCAAGACTTCCGACAATGATAAATGCCAGCGGGATCGTCAGCACGCTGATATACTGATGCGGATGCAGTTTTCCAAATCCGACTGTTAAAATTGCAGCTGTGACAGCTGCAATGACTGACACCACCGGATGATTGCCGATCAGTGTAAAAAGCAGCAGGAGCACGGAAAAACCCACCTTGAATCGGGGATCCCAATGTCTGATGCCGGAATAAACCGCATAATAATCGATAGAAGAATTTCCCGTATCATGACTGTGTCCTATTCTGTGATGATGATGTGTATGATCCTGGCTGTGATGATGGTTATGATCATGGCTGTGCGTATGCTCATGACCGCTATGCTGTATTCCGCTCACAAACCGCTCCTTTCTGTGTCGTTTCTTATGTTTTGTTGTCTGTCGTTCCTGACATGGTTATCATACGATCTCCTGATAAAATGCAAATAAAAAGAACCTTAATATTTATTAAGGTTCTTTTTGGACTTCAGCAATTCGTGCGACAGTCCCTTTATAGAGTTTTATTTAGGTACAGCCGGAAATTTCACAATGAATTCCGTTCCGACTCCGACAGCAGACTGCAGCCGGATCGTTCCCTTGTGCTCCTCCACCACCTGCTGTACGATTGCGAGGCCAAGACCCGTTCCCTTTTCAAAGGATTTTGTTGTAAAGAATGGCTGGAAGATTTTATCCTGAATCTCCTTCGGAATTCCCGGACCATCATCCTTTACCCGGATTACAACTGTATCTCCTTCTATTGCAGAGATCACTCTGACGGTTCCTCCCTCCTCCTCCAGCGCATGGAAGGCATTAATGAGAAGGTTGATCACAAGCTGAGAGAACTGGATCTCGTTGCCGTAAAGAACTGCATCCTTGCAGTACAACTCCTGTACCAGACGAACATTTTTCGGCTTCGATGCTGCGGCAAGGACAACAGCATTTCTGATCATCCGGTCTGGATCTACCTCCTTCATGGTAGAATCCGAATTCTTCCGCGACAGATCTGAAAGTCTGGAAATCAGCTCCTTAGATTTTCTGGCAGCATTGTACACCTCCAGCAGATTGTCATAGGACTCTGTATCCTCAGGAGGAAGTTTTTCCATAACCAGCACGCTGTATCCCATGATCGGTGTCAGAAGATTGTTGAAGTCATGGGCAATTCCGGATGTGAGCTGTCCAATGGTTTCCAGACGCTGGTGGTGTGCCAGCTCCAGTGTCTCCCTGTTTAATGCCTCCATAGCATCCTTTTTTTCAGTAAGCAGGCGAATCTCCTTCAAATTCTTTTTTTCCTGAGTATTCATGCGGAAAAGAAGCAGAAGAAGAATGGCAATACCGGAAAAAAACAGGGCTGTGAAGGATATCATCTGAATATACATCCGCTGAACGGCCGACATCTCCTTCTTTGTGTCCACCAGCACACCAATGTCAAAGATCTGATTCGCATTCCGGGACGCCGGATACAGGGATACTCTGATATTTGAGGATTCCATGCTGTTTTCCTGCTCTTCCTCGGTATAATCAATGGTTCTTTTTTCATCGTATTTCTCAGAACGGATCAGCATCTGGATCAGGGGATTATCCAGATCTCCTTCTTCGTACAAAAGATCGCTGCGGAATTTCTGACCGCTTTGAAGAAACAGGGTATGATCCTGATCCAGCAGCAGAAGTTCTCCTGCCGAAAGAGAACCGGAGTTCCTCTGGACAGTTTCATAGAAGGACTGGATCTTCATGAGTGTTCCGTAGCAGAGGTCATCTCTTCGCATGAAAAAGCCGAGATAGATCCTGCTGCTGTAATCTGCGACGATTGAAATAGTTACATTTTCGCCGATAGAATCGGGTCTCGGGAGAAAGTATTCATTTTTTCTGTCAGTGGAACAGAGCTGACGTTCTTCGGAATACACCAGCAGCGTCTGTATCGAATCTCTTTCATTCAAAAGACTCTTTTCCAGGCAGTTGAACAGATCCGTAGCATCTGAGGTTTCCAGATACTGCTGCTCTGCTTCTCTGAATTCTGCTGTACTGATGATATAGGAAAACTCCTGCTCTGTATCCTCGTAGACAGAACAAAGGGTCTGATCTACCGCTTCCGCAATACTCTCAAGAGCAGCATTTCTTGATTCACTTATAAAAGAACGATATTCCGTGACCGTTCGAAACAGAAAAACAACACCTGCTGCGATCATACATACTGCCAGCAGAATGAAGAATCCGACTGTCACGGTTCCTGCGCGTTTCTTTTCCATAATTCCCTCCTTTACTTCCAATCCATAATATCCTATAATCAAACCTGATACCAGTGTAAAATTTGACGTAACTATTCAGAAGGTTCTATACGCATTCATCGAGCTCACACGTCGTGCTCTATTGCTGCTGCACAGCTGCTCGATACATATCGTTTAGAACGTCTACGCTCACTTCGGTCGGCGCTTTGTTTGATGTCCACTGGACGTCAGCGCCCTATGAGGCTGAAATTCATGCGGTTTCTGACTGAAAAAGAAAGGATACTGCAGGGGGATAAGATGACAGAGAACGAACAGATTGTATTGATCGCAGACGATGAGGAAGCCATTTCCTCTATGCTGTATAAAGTGATCCGGAGTAACGGGCTGCAGGCAGAAACCGCCTCCAGCGGCGAGGAAGCACTGGAAAAGCTGCAGAAAAAGCAGTATTCCCTCCTTCTGCTTGACATCAACATGACCGGCATTGACGGTTTCGAGGTGATCCAGCGGATCCGCAGCAGAAACAACCCTATTCCGATCATCATTATCAGCGGACGGCAGGAGGATTACGATACTCTGTACGGATTGGATATCGGAGCTGACGATTATATTACGAAGCCCTTTAATCCGGTTATTGTGGGTGCAAAGGCAAAGGCTCTGCTTCGCAGAAATAATCAGCAGGGAATTGCTAAGTCTGATTATATTGAAGCCGGCCCCTTCCGCTATAATACTTCAACTCTTCGTTTCTTTAAGAATGAGGAGGAGATTATTCTGTCTGCAAGGGAGAATGCCCTTATGAAGCTGTTTCTGGATAATGTAAACAGGATCTTCCCGAAGGATCTTCTGTACGATATGGTCTGGGGCGATACGATCGTAGATGACAACACGGTGATGGTATATATCAACAAGCTGCGTCAGAAGATCGAGGATGTGCCGTCCTCACCGGTGTACATTCAGACGGTACGGGGACTGGGATACCGGTTTGTGATCTGATGAAGCGCTGCTTTAAAATGGTTCGATTTTGAAACGAGGGGACGATGCTGCTGTACTACTGAATGTGGTACGGCAGTATCATCCCCTCGATCCATTATTCTGACGGTTCGATATGATTGACGGTTCGCAGATCTACGATTCGGGTACAGACCTTTTCAGCAAGTGCCATGTTATGAGTAATCACGATCATACCCATGTTTCTCTCCTGCGCAATCCCTGTCAGGGTCTGCCAGATCTGTGCCTGTGTGATCACATCAAGCATGGTGGTTATCTCATCGCAGATCAAAAATTTTGTTTCCGGTGACAGCACTCTTGCAATGCAGAAGCGCTGCAGTTCACCTCCGGACAGCTCTGCAGGCCATCTGGTGAACCAGGCAGTCTCAATTCCGATCCTATCGAGAAGCTCCTGAGGAGGCTCCCAGCATTCCGTCAGGGTTTTCTTCATCTTCCACCGGGGATTTACAGAAAGCTCAGGGTGCTGATAGATCATCTGCACCGGACAGAAGCCCTTCATCGGAAGCGGCGCCTCATCCAGAAGCACTCTTCCTTCAGAAGGATTTTCATAGCCTGCAAGAATCTTGGACAATGTACTTTTACCATAACCGGAAGGTCCGACAATTCCTACCCTCTCTCCCTCGTGAAATTCCAGACTTACATCCTTTAATATCCACTGATCCGCCTGATTATAGCGGAAGGATACATGATCAGCCTTAAGTTGCATGTATACACCTCACCTTTCCGCCGCGCACTTCACGTTCCTTCTGATCACCGGCACAGCTGTCATCCCGAAGATGACACCGGTCTGCAAACAGACAGCCGGAGGGCAGGTTTCCTGCATAGGGCTGAGTTCCGCTGATGGGCCTGAAATCATTCTGTGGAAGTGCATCGATAAACGCTTTGCTGTAGGGATGACGAAGTGCATCCTTTCCAGCCAGAAAATCCTGCGTCGGTGCAGTCTCCACGATTGTTCCTGCATAAAATACAGATACACGATCTGCAACATTCAGAGCCAGATCGATATCATGGGTGATGAGCAGAACTGCTGCTCCATGGTCTGCCATACGCCTGAACTCCTTCAGTGTTTCCATTGCCATGGCAGTATCGAGACCCGGGGTTGGCTCATCAGCAATGATCAGATCCGGATCACCCATCATAGCACCACTGATCAGTATTCTTCTTGCCATACCTCCCGACAGCTGGAAGGGATATTTGTTTTCAGTATTTTGCGGGAGGTGATACTGCTGAAACAGCTCTCTCTGCCGCTGCCGGGTTCCGAACACACCGATTACCTGTTTTCCTACCTTCATTACGGGATCCAGATAATCAACTGACTGGGGAATAAAGGCTATTTCTCTTCCCAGTATACCATTCAGTCTTTTTTCAGTCAGCAGTTCGTCCTTATATGAGATTGTTCCGGACGTGGATGCATTTTTAGGGAGCAGATTCAATACTGCATGGGCAAGAATGCTTTTTCCGGATCCGCTGGAGCCTACCACAGCAACAATCTCGCCTCTGTCCACTGACAGAGACAGTTTATGGATCACCTCCAGATTCCCCTTCTGAAAGCCATTCTTCTGATACATGCTAAAGGAGACAACAAGATCATTAATATCTAAAATCACAGCTATCCTCTCCTTTCCTACTCATTTCCGCTTCCCGGATTCCACAGCTTCTTCAGATTATCCCCGATTACATCGAACAGGATTACTACGATCAGCAGCATGATTCCGGGGAATACGGCCATCCACCATTTACCGGTGGTGATGTAGTTCATTGATTCTGACAGGATCACACCGATCGCAGGTGTTTCCTTTGACAGACCGAAGCCTAGGAAGGTTACCGACGCCTCATGCATGATGGCATGCGGAAACAGAAGGATCAGTCCGATCAGGTAGGACGGCAGGATATGGGGAATCATATGATGAAAGGCAATCCAGCTTTTTGAATGTCCCATCTTGGCAGATGCACTGACATACTGAGACTGACGAAGGCTCAGCACCTCTTCCCGGACGATTCGAGTCAGGGAAGGCCAGTGAGTCAGTGAAACTGCCGTCATTACTCCGAAGGCTCCCTTTCCCATCAGACAGGAGATCAGAATCAGCAGAACCAGATGAGGAAGGCCCATACAGAGATCTACCGCCAGCTTTACAAAACGATCCAGCCAGCCTCCGAACACCGCTGAAAGTACACCGAATACCAGTGCCACAACAGAACTGATGGCAGAGGCGATCAGACCGATCACCAGGCTGTTGGATAAGCCCTTTACGCAGCGGTAAAACATATCTCTTCCCATCGCATCCGTTCCGAACAGATGAGAGGCGGATGGGGAAAGCAGCTTATTTTCATAATGCACACCGTAAAGGGACGGATCCATAAAGAGTCCCCAGAAGAGAGCGGTCAACAGATAGGCTGCGGAAATCACGACCAAAAGAACAATCAGCTTCTTTCGATTCCAGAATTGCTTTTTCGTCTGATTCATTTTCTCTCCCCCTCTCTGATACGGGGATCGAGAACACCGTAAAGAATATTGGCGATCAGATTGCCGGTAAAGACAAAGACTGCACTGATCATCGCGATAGCAATCAGCAGAGGAGCATCTCCGCTGAGTGCAGCTGCTGTTGTTGCTGTTCCTATGCCGGGATAGGCAAACACGTTCTCTGCCAGTGCCATTCCTCCAAACAGCTCACTGAAGGATGCAAACTGAACAGTGACAGCCGGAAGCATGACATTCCTGAGAATATGCAGCCGCATGATCTGCCGGGGATTCTCCCCTCTTGTTCTTGCATACAGAATAAAATCGCTGTTCAGGATCTCTACCACTCTCTGTCTTGTGTAGAGAACCGGCTCACTGATACTGGCAACAGATAAAGTAATAACCGGAAGCACCAGATGATAAATCCGATCTGCAATGGTTACTTCGGAAGCAAGCTTTCCCATTGGAACTGCCATTCCGATGGGAAACCAGCTCAGCTTTACCGCAAAGATCACCAGAAATAGAATGCCCAGCCAGAAGGTGGGAGCAGATTTCAAAGCAAGACAGAACAGCTTCAGAATCCGATCGAATACGCTGCCCTGATGCAAGCCTGCAAGCACTCCTAAAAAGAAGCCCAGTACGCCGGAAATTGCCCAGGCCAGCATCATCAGTACAATAGAATTGGCAAAGCGCTCTTTAATTACTGTAGTTACAGCTTTTTTGTAGGTGATGGAGGTTCCCAGATCCCCATGCAGAAGGTTTTTTACCCATGCTCCATACCGTTCTGTAACAGTACCGTTCAATCCCCAGTGCTCTGCAATCTCTTCCTTTGCCTCCGCAGATAGCGTAGAGTTTGTTCCGATGTAAGAGGTAAGAGGATCGATCGGAGATTTTGCAATTAACAAAAAAGCAAAAAAGCTTACAAGGAACAATAGAAGAACCATTCGGAGGCTCTCCAGTAAGATGTTTTTCTTCAATTTCACTCTCCCTGATGCAGCTGCATGTGTTAATTCAGAGTCCAATCCTTCAGATTGCAGATGACCGGGCTTCCGTGTCCGTGCGGATGCGGGATCTGTGTGTCTAAAGAGATATCCAGATTGTCATTGACAAAATAGCTGTGCTCAATATTTACAAGATACAGATACGGATACTCACTGTCACCAATTGCCTGTGCTTCTTTCCACGCTGCAATTGCATCCTCCTGGCTTGTAGCTGCAAATGCACGGTCAATGGCAGCATCGCACTCTTCGTTGCTGTAACCGGTTACATTGGCATACTGTGCCTCCAGGAACATCTCTGAATCATAGGTCTGATAGATAACAGTAGGACTGAACTGTCCCCAGCCCCATACGATCGGTGTTTTGTTCTCCTCCTCTACTGCAACATCCCAGGACTCATTACGAACGGTAATTTCGATTCCCAGATCCTTTGCATTTTCAGCGAGAGCTGCTGCAAGTTTGTAACGATCCTCATCGCTTCCGGGAGCAATGATCTCAAAGGAGCAGGTCTGTCCGTCCTTCTCGCGGATTCCATCTTCATCCTCATCAACCCAGCCGGCATCCTCTAAGATCTTGACTGCTTCACTTACCTGATTGTCCTCATAATCATCGGTGGAGGCCCATACAAGATTATCTGTAAAGTTTACAGCCGGTTTTCCCTCTCCATTGAAGGCATTGTCAATGATCTGCTGACGGTCGATGCCGATTGCAAGAGCATGGCGTACAGCAATATCCGAGGTTACTGCATTACCCACTTCATATTCGTTGCCCTGACTGTCAGACATGGTCTGCGGCGTAAGTGTAGGAAGTGAGATGTTTCGAACATCCATGGTCTCCAGTTTATTAAGGGTCATTCCCGGAATTTCCTCGTTAATATAGGTAGAGCTTACCATAACTACATCCATCTGACCGGAAACTGCATTGGAATAGGCAGTATCCTGGTCCATAGAGATGATATTTACCTGTTCGATATCCGGTGTTCCGTCCCAGTAGTTTTCATTTACCTGAAGGATGATCTGCTGATTTGCATCGTACTGTGCAACGGTATAGGCACCGGTTCCGATCGGAGCTGTATTGAAGCTTTCGCTGTCATAAGCATCGCTTGGAACGATCTGAAGCATTGCTGTTGTATCCAGGAACGGCGAATATGCCTCCTTCAAAGTGAATACGACTGTATCGTCTCCATCCGCCTCTACAGACTTCAGACGAGTCAGATCCACATTCTCATTGTCTGCCTGATTCTCCATTACCTGCTGGTAGGTGAATACTACATCCTCTGCTGTAAAATCGGAGCCGTCACTGAACCGAATTCCCTCTTTCAGCTTAAAGGTATAGGTCAGCGCGTCATCACTGATCTCCCAGCTGTCCGCAAGTCTTCCTACATACTCAGAGTCAGGGTTTACCTCCAGCAGAGCCTCGTTTACGAATGAATATCCGTAACTCATAAAGCCTTTCACCGGATCCATGCTCTCATCAAAGATTGTACCTCCAATGTAAACATTGATGCTTTCATTGGCATCGTCTGACTCTGCAGCTTCTTCTGTAGTTTCTTCGGCTGCTTCTGCAGTCTCTGATTCCGATGTTTCTGAAGCTGCAGTTTCTCCGGTTGACTCAGCAGTGGAGCCGCTTTCTCCGCAGGCAGCCAGAGACAGACCCATCGAAAGGGCAAGAGCCAGTGCAAGTACTGTTTTTCTTTTCATATTCTTCTCCTTTTTCAATGAATACTTTCATGGAAAATGCATACAGTTCCTTTTTTTACGAAGCTTTCTGCGATCTTCCATCTAAAAATTTTAACTATTCAGAATCTGTATTCACATGACTCTGAATAGTTGTTTTAATTATACAAAAAAAACAAACAATTACCTACCCCCCGGAGGGATATTAGCAATACCGATTACCGTTCAGGTGATTCCAAATCTGACACACATAGGTTCAGGCCTATGCTGACACCTGTAAGAACAAGGGGCTGCCGCAAAAGCGTCAAATTAACGCATTTGCGGCAGCCCCTTGTTCTATTTCTACTGCTCTTCCGTTTCAGCATCGTGTTTTTCAACTGACGCGAAATTCTCTTACAATCTCTCCATCCAGATCTTTCCACAGAAAGGTTCCGTTCTCGATGGTCATATACCCGTGGTGAGAGTTTTCCTTCGGAATAGATACTGAGCCGGGATTCATACAGATATAGTCCTCATGTACATTGCAGACGGGCACATGGGTGTGTCCATGCAGCAGGATGCTTCCCTTCGGCATGGGGAAACGGTTCTTCTCGTTGTAAACATGGCCGTGAGTGGCAAAGATTGTAGTGCCGCCCCACTCCAGGACACAGTAGTCAGCCATGATCGGGAAATCCAGCACCATCTGGTCTACCTCGCCGTCACAGTTTCCCCGAACACAGAGAAAATCCTCCTTCCTCTCATTCAAAAGAGCAATGACAGCCTTTGGATCATATTCCTTCGGCAGATCATTCCTGGGTCCGTGATACAGCACATCACCCAGAAACAGAAAGCGGTCCGCCTGCTCTCTGTCATAGGCCTCCAGCAGTTTCCTGCAGTAATATTCTGATCCATGCAGATCGGATGCAACAAATAATTTCATACGCTTTCTCCTTATCAAATCATTCTCCAAATCCTTAAAAAATTACTGAATACATTATACCTGTCTTTCAGAAAATTTCCTATCTATTTCTTTGTTGGTTTTCCTTGACGTATCGAACACGCATTCGTATACTGAGTGTATGAATCTACCATACTATAAACTGACACCGGAGGGCGTACCTGTCCTCTCTTCTGAACAGATCAACAGGATCACGGATCAGCTGGTGCGGGAGCTACAGCCGGAATTATATTATTCTCAAATTGACGCAGTCAGTCTGTCCCTCGTAATGAAGCATTTAAGCGGCTGGCATTTTGCAGGGCGCTATCTTTCTAAAAGCGGCAGCCTTCTCGGTCTTGCCTGCTTTCAGGGCGGAACCATGCCGATCACGGACGAAACAAGAACTGCCACGGATACGCTGGCGGTTCCTCCCCGCTCCATCCTTGTGGACAGAAGGTTGTTTCAGAAGGAATATGAGCGGATGTTCCGCTTCACGCTGGCTCATGAAATCGGCCACGCCCTGCTGCATGAGCACTTTGCTTCCTCTTCCGCCAATATGCAGGCGTATCAGGAGCAGGGGAATCAGCGCCGTCTGGAGGATACGGCGGAGCGATTCGGCATTCGGGAAAAGAAGGAGCTGAACACTGCCTACGACTGGATCGAATGGCAGGCCAATGCCTTTGCCTCCTCCCTTCTCATGCCCAAAACACTGATTCGACAGACCAGAAATCTTGTATTTTCCGAAAGAATTCCTTACATGGAATTCCTCAATGAGCTTTGTATTACTGTGACGGATGTATTTAAGGTGTCACACACGGCAGCTTTCTACCGATTAAAGGAACTGGATATTGCGCCGGAGGACAGCCATATTCTTCCAAACGGAGTAATTGCCGAAAAGGGACTGTAAAAATGAATGATTATACCGATGAACTATTATCTGATCTGAACGAAGCCCAGCTGGAGGCAGCATCCACTACCGAGGGCTATGTCCGGGTCATTGCAGGAGCCGGATCAGGAAAGACCCGGGCCCTGACTCACCGCTTTGCCTACCTGGTCAATGAGCTGGGTATCCTGCCGGGACACATTCTCTGTGTCACCTTTACCAACAAATCAGCTAACGAGATGCGCCAGAGGATCCACCTTCTAACCGGTGACAATGATACCGGATACATCTCCACCTTCCACGGCTTCTGTGTCAACATCCTGCAGGAGGATTCCCACGCTGTGCAGTACCCGAAATCCTTCCTTGTGCTGGATAACAGCGATATCAACGATATGCTGAAGATCATCTACGAGGAGCGGGGATTGTCTCTGCGGGACATGACCTTCAGCAAGGCAAGGGATATGATTGAGATCCGAAAGCTGAAGACCGATCCGGAGTACTACCGGGACATGATCCATATGGATCTTAGCGTGCTGCGGGAAAAATACCTGCAGGCGGAGGAACCCATGGACATTATTTTCTATGGCTACCTCTACCAGGAGAAAAAGGCCTTTGCCCTGGATTACAATGATCTGATCAAGTTTTCACTATATATTTTTGAAACAAATGAAGAAATCCGGCTGAAATGGCAGAAGCGGCTGGAATATATCATGATCGATGAGTTTCAGGATATCGACCCTCTGCAGGTCGAGCTGATGGAGGTATTGTCTGCCTATCATAAGAATCTGTTCGTGGTAGGCGATCCGGATCAGACCATCTACACCTGGCGCGGAGCGAATGTAAAGTACCTGATGGAATTTGATCAGGTATTCTCCGGCACCAAAACGATCCTGATGATGCAGAACTACCGATCCACTCCGCAGATCCTGGCAGCAGTCAATTCTCTGATCGACAAGAACGAATACCGGATCAAAAAAGATCTTCTCCCGGTTCTGCCGGATGGTGAGAAGCCGCTCTGTCATCACGGAAAAAATACTGCGGAGGAGGCGGAATGGATCGGGAAGAAGATTCTGGAGCTGAATAAAGAATTGGCTGTTCCTCTGAAGGATATAACGGTGCTGTACCGTGCCCATTATGTGACCCGGCCTCTGGAAGAGGTGTTTATGAAGGAAAAGATCCCCTACACCATCTACAGCGGCGTACAGTTTTTTGAACGGATGGAAATCAAGGATGCCCTGAGCTATCTTCGCATGGCAGCCTTTCAGGACGATCTGTCCTTCCGCCGGGTGGTAAACACACCAAAGAGGAACATCGGCCGCCGCAGAATGAGTTTTCTGGAGGAATACGCAGAATCCCACGGGATCTCTCTTTACACCGCTCTGCAGCAAAATCTCGAGGAGGAGTTCTTCAGGGGAACCGGAGCGGCAGAATTTACAGAGCTGATCGACCACTTCACCTCCATCAGCGGCAGTTTTCCCATTACGGATCTCCTTTCCATGATCCTGAATGCATCCGGCTATGAAAAAGCCCTGCGTACAGAGGGCTCACAGGAACGGCTGGACAATCTGGCAGAGCTTAAGCAGAGCATATATGAATACGAGATCAGCTGCGGAGAAGAGGCCGGTCTTGCCGATTATCTCCGTCATGTGGCTCTGTATACCAATCAGGATGCCCAGCAGCCCGGCGATAAGGTAAAGCTGATGACCGTCCATGCTTCCAAGGGTCTGGAGTTCCCCAATGTTTTTCTGTGCGGATTGAATGAGGGTGTGTTTCCCTCCGGAAAGGTAAAGGATCAGAAGGGTATGGAGGAGGAGCGCCGTCTTGCCTTTGTTGCACTGACCCGTGCTGAACAGCGGCTGTTCCTTACAGAAGCAATGGGACGGAACTTCGATGGATCACCGAGATATCCTTCCCGCTTTCTGTTGGATATCGAGGAACACCTTCTGGATCACACCGAGCCGCTGGATGAACGGCTGATCCGGGAGACCAGAAGCTATATCAGAATCCAGAAGAATAGCAGCATTCCTTCAGAGGAGCAGTTTGCAGCGGGACAGCGTGTCCGGCACAAGGTCTTCGGCGAAGGTAAGATTCTAAAAGCAGACCCGGAGAGTCAGGCCTATACCATCCTCTTTGATAAACTGGGAACAGAACGTGAGGTGTCCTTCCGGGCTAAGCTTGAAAAGCTTTGAGCATAAATAAAGCACAGGCAGCGCAATATGCGCTGCCTGTACTTTTCTGCTTATCCTGTTCATCCTTACATTCAATCTGCGCCTGCGGATTCAGCTGCTCAAGGGTGCGAATTTAAACAGGATCCTGCGGCAGACTATGAAACAGCTTACAGTTCACGGAAACATTTTTCAATATAGTACTTCTGTACAATAGCGATAATAATGTTCCGGATCAGATCCTGATAGGCATCCGCCGGCTGTGATTCGTACTCTTCCTCGCAGAAAATACTTCTCAGCGTTTTCATGAAGGAGGAGCGAAATAATTCATAAGCCTCATCTGCCTCATATTTCTCCTGTCGCATGTTAAGAAGAGTCTGAATGTTATCAAGCGAAACGATGGGCTTTGCGAGAACGATAAACAGGAAACTTGCAATCTGATCACGGTAATACTGCTTCTTTACTGCATTTGGAACCAGATGCATCTTCACATAATTACTGATCATAGTATCGGTTACGGTAATATCGAACCATGGCTGAAGCGTTTCATTGATATACTTTACCACCTGCTTCAGATACAGACCCACATCCGGAATCTCATTATATTTAGGAAGGTCAAATTCCCGGATATCTCTTTTTTCTTCCATTTGAACAATGCTCATATATACCTCCTTTTCTATTTATCTCAGTCGAGAAGACTCCCTCCTCTGCAGACGTATAGAAATAGATTTTTCCCTGCACATCGATTTTAGCAATAACAAAAATATATCGGTTATCAAATAACCGTTGACAAGTTTGCCGGCACAGCTTAATATATAATCAGTTATTGAATAACCGATGCAAATATGATACTGCATAATCAATTGATATACAAGAAGAAATTAAGAAAACAGGAGGAAAAAGCAATGAGTGCATCATTCACACATTCTAAAATCGGAGCTTCATCTGGTCATCTTATTGAAAACGAGTCACTGAACAATGCGGTGAATTCTGTTATGAATACGGCAAAGGATCAGTTAAAGGGCTGCGCTGATACCTATCGTGGAGCAGTATCACTATTCTCTCCGAAGGATCCGATCAGTGCACTGACCCACTTTATTGGCTTCTGGCTGTCTATTATCGGAATGCCGCTCCTTCTTGTAAGGGCTGCAGTGTCTGACACGGTCTTCTCTACAGCTCAGCTGCTGAGTCTTGCAGTCTTTATGCTGAGCATGATCCTGCTCTATGGCGCCAGCACCTCCTATCACACCTTCCGCCTCTCTCCGAAAGGAAACAAGGTTCTGAAAAAGATCGATCACATGATGATCTGCGTCCTGATCGCAGGCTCCTACACTCCTGTATGTGCCGTTATCCTGAAGAACAGTCTGGGGTTGAAGCTGCTGATTGCAATTTGGGTTCTTGCCGCTGCAGGCATTCTGTTCAAGGCTTTCTGGGTGACCTGTCCCAAGTGGGTCTCATCACTGATCTATATCAGCATGGGATGGACAGCACTCTTCGTGATCGTTCCTCTCTTCCATCTGATGAGCGGACTCGAATTCGGCCTGCTGCTGGGCGGCGGAATTCTGTATACCATCGGTGGAGTGATCTATGCTCTGAGGATTTGCTTCAACGAAAAATTCACGGAGCATGAGCTGTTTCATATCTTTGTACTGTTAGGGTCCTTTTGCCATTATCTGATGATGTTTTCTTATGTAAGCTGACAATTTACCTGCCAGAAACAGCTCGTTGTTCGCGCAAACTATGAGAAACACGCTTTGCGAGTTTCTCAAGTTCGTTAACTGCAGTATTTTTCAATCACTTCTGTTAGTACCGGAAGGATCTGTTTCTTTCTGGAGAAGACCTCCTGCTGCACAGAATGCTCCTCTCCGGATACATTCGGAAAGGCTTCCGGTCCCCAGGGAGCCCTCTCGCCGCCAAACAGGAAGACACTTCCGTTTTCCAAAATGCTGGTGAGAGCCATAACGGAAAGATCCAGATTTTTCTTCGATGCAAATCGTTCCAGTGCATGCTGGATCTCTGCCATTCCCTGCACCGGATTTTTTGCAGAAGGAACAATGGCCTGGGAGATTGACACCTTCAGTCCGCAGATTTCAAATATTTTCATATCCATTTTGATCATATCAGCCGCGGACAGATCTGTCGTATCAGAGGCCGCAGTGAACAGCTCCTCTGCAAATTCATCAATTTCCAGATCTGCCATTGCTGCCAGGATATTGGCAGTGACACGATCCTTTTCAGTAGTGGTAGGCGAATGGAAATTTAATGTATCCGAAAGGATCGCACCAAGAAGAAGACCCGCCATATTCTTGGGAACAGGGATCTGATTCTCCCGGAAGATCGTGGCAACCACGGTTGCTGTTGAACCGACGATCTCATTACGGAACTGCACCGGCTGTGTAGATGCAAAATCATTGATCCTGTGGTGATCGATCACCTCAAGGATCCGCGCCTTTTCCACCGCCCGCACAGACTGGGAAAATTCATTGTGATCCACCAGGATGATCTGCTTGTTTACGGCGTGCATGATATGATATCGGGATACATAGCCCACCAGCTTCTGCTCCTCATCCACCACCGGATAGATGTGATATCTGCTCCGCATCATCTTTGCTCCTACATCCTCTGCCAGCTCGTGATTCGCAAAGGTAATGAGATCCTTCTTCATGATCTCCTTTACCGAGGGAGAAAAATAGATATAGCGGGAGGTATTCATGCTGCCGTGACCGGAGATCAGTATGGGACAGTGATGCTTTTTTGCGATTTCAATCACAGCATCGGAAATTTTTTCTGTCCAGACCACGATCAGGGCACCTGCACCCATCCGGATCACCTGCTTTAATGTTTCTTCATGATCCCCGCAGATAACGATCCGTCCCTTCACATCATAATTTCCCAGGTTTTTCGGATCCCGCATGGTAATGATGCTGACCTTTCCGTTCAGGCACATCTTCGGATCATCGTATACGATTTTTCCGTTGATGGTTTTGCAGAAATTTTTCAGAGGTGTCCGTTTCATAACCTCAATTGAGGAGGCAGTATCCCCCAGACCGATCTCCGCAATATCCGACTTGGTTACCAGCCCGATCAGATGTCCCTCCTCGTCGATGACGCCGCAGTAGGTATGCTTCTGCTCCTGCATCTGCTTCAGAGAATCTGAGATCGTGGTATCCGGTGTGATGTAGGTCAGGGGATCCATATCGATTTCCGACAGCTTTACCCGGGCATCGTTTAACAGCACCGGATCCTCAAAATCAAATTTGCGCAGCAGATACTTTGTCTCTGCATTCAGCTTTCCGAGTCTGCAGGGGACTGCAGGAATCCCCATGGATTTCTTAAAAAATGCATACGCGATCGCTGATGCAACTGAATCAGTATCCGGATGCTGGTGTCCGGTGATATAAACCGGTTCTTTCTTTTTCATTACCTTTCCGCTCCCTTCACCACATTTGGGGCTCCGTCTCTGCAGGCTGTAAGTAAATCCGATCATTTCAGCGTGAGTCCCATCTCCTACTGCGGTATTTTCCTTTATCACCGCTGCTTTTCAAATCGATCTGCAATCAATCCTGCCGCCTGCCGTATGTCCGTCTTCTCCAGGTCAACGATCAGATCCGCATACTTCTCATATAACGGGCATCGCTCCGCATACAGATCCTCCAGCGTCTGTCCCTCCTTAATGGACACACCTCTGTTCTTCAGATCCCCCAATCGTCTGTGAAGCTCTTCGCAGGAAACCTTCAGGTATACAATGGTGCTGATCTCCCGCAGATGCTCCATAGCTTTCTCACTGTATACTGCGCTTCCTCCTGTAGCGATCACTGTACGCTCTGTACGGATGGAACAGTTCACTTCCTCCTCGATCCGGTCAAAGCCGTCCAGACCAACTGCTTCGATGATCTCCCACAGGAGCTTCTTCTCTCTTCTCTGGATCAGCAGATCCGAATCCAGAAATTCCATGCCCAGGATCTTCGCAAGCACAATACCCACAGTGCTCTTTCCTGCTCCCGGCATCCCGATCAATGTAATATTTTCCTTATTCATAATGTGTTTCGTTCCTGTTACCAGAAAAAACGCTTCCTCCTTTCCTGACGCAATACATGCTTTTCGATCGTATATGTATCCCCGTCGATCGTCATGATGGCAAATGACAGTTCATTATTATATCTCGCCCAGCCGGCACTGCCCGGATTGAACCAGAGAGTATTTCCCCGCATTTCCTCTGTGTACCTGTGGGTATGCCCGTAGATCACAACATCCACGCTGTTGACTGAGTCCATGATATAGGATCTGTCATGGATCATATAGAAACGAACCTGCTCGATTTGAAAAAACATCGACTTTGAAAGGGACGATGCCCAGCCGAAATCATTATTTCCACGCACAACCATTACAGGAGCCAGCACCCGAAGCTGATCCATAATCGTTTCATCGCACACATCTCCTGCATGCAGGATCATATCCACACCATCGATGGCCTGTATCACCTCAGGCAGCAGAATATCATGGGTATCTGACAGAATGGCTACTCGTTTCATATGCGATCTCCTTAAAAAATGCTTAATAAATTTCCTTATTATTTCTCTCTTTTCCAGTATAACGCAAATTGTATACAGTTACAATGTATTAGTTTTATCTAACTATTATCATAAATATCCTCTTTACATTTCTGTAGAATGATGCTATACTCTGCTTGTAAGTTAGATACAGCTAACTTATTTTAAAAAATTTATAGTTAGTTTTATCTAATCACCGCAGAAAGGAGCATCACATGGCTGAGGATGAATTTCGTATCCAGGGTGCGTTTCAATGTGCACCGGTTCTTGCTAAGATCAAGGCATCCAATCTCCTTACGCTGGAAAAGGAGGATACCTGGCAGCTGGTCCGTATCATGGAGAATACGCAGCTTTCCTGTGAATACCTGTACACCATTACAAAGCGTTCTGTCTGGCTGGTATTCTGGAAGGATGAGCTGGAAAAGATTCTCTCAAGCCGTGCAAACAGACGCTTTCTGCGTTCTCTGGGCTACAGAGAGTTCACCCTTGCCGCTGTACTGAATCGGTTAAAGCAGCGGTGCAGAGCTCACCATGAGGGAAGGATCTCCTACCCTCATGAACTCGGCATCATTCTGGGATATCCCCTGGCCGATGTGGAGGGCTTTATCAACCACAAGGGACAGAATTATCTCTGCTCCGGATACTGGAAGGTCTATGAAAACGCTGAAGGTGCCAGAAGGCTCTTTGCACTTTACAATCAGGCAAGAAACCAGGCTGCTTCTCTGGCCAGAGCAGGACTTGGGTTTCAGGAACTGATCCAGGTGCTGGAGCTGCAGATGCTCCTCTCTGAAAACTGCGAAAACCAGACAATTCCCGGCTCCGTATCCGCGTAATGCAGGGAGCCTCGCAGAACAAAGGCAGGCTGCAAGCCCTGCGAAAAAAATCTAAGAATACAGGAGAATTCAGACATGAGTGAAATTATTGTTGCATATTGGAGCGGAACAGGCAATACAGAGACTATGGCGAATGCCGTTGCCGAGGGAATCAAGGCTGCAGGCGGAACACCAAAGGTAGTTTCTATGGAGGACATGCAGCCGGAAGAGCTGAAGAGCTGCAGCTCCTTCGCAATGGGCTGCCCCGCAATGGGAGCCGAGGAGCTGGAGGATACAATCGTTGAGCCGTTTGTTGCCGCTGTGGAGAACTTCTGCTCCGGAAAAAGACTGGGGCTGTTCGGTTCCTATGACTGGGGCGATGGAGAGTGGATGCGTGCATGGGCAAAGCGCATGGACGACGCAGGAGCTTTCCTTACTAATGAAGAGGGACTGATCGCTAACCTGGAGCCGGACGAGGAAGCACTGGAAGCATGCCGTGCGATGGGTAAAGCCCTGGTCTGAAAATAAGTATATAGTTATAAGATCGTTCGGGGAATCCAGGATTCATTTCCGGCTTCTCCTCTTGTCAGATATAGCCATATACCAGAAAAAAAGGAGCCCCGGAATCCGGGGCTCCCTCTCTATTACGCTTGATTCAGTATGTATTATGCTTTCTCAACCTTGATCGCACATACCTTGTACTCAGGAATTCGAGCATACTTATCCAGTGCTGCATTAGTCAGCCAGTTTGCATTACCATCCGGGAAGTGGAACGGCATCCAGGTCTCTCCCGGAGATACTTTCGTTCCCACCCTTGCTGTGGATTCAATAGAACCACGGCGGGAGGATACGCGAACCTTGTCTCCGTTTGCAATGCCAAGCTTGTCCGCATCTACGATGTTCATCTCAATGAAGGATTTTCCTTCGATCTCCATAAGCTCAGGAGTTCTTCCTGTCATTGCACGGGTGGTGTAATGATACAGGATACGTCCTGTCATAAGGATGATCGGGTAATCATCGTCAGGAAGCTCTGCAGATGGCACGTACTCTGCCGGATAGAACCAGCCCTTGCCTCTGACAAATTTTCCAACGTGCATGATCGGTGTTCCCGGATGATCCTTGGAGGTACAAGGCCACTGAAGACCCTGTCCGTTCACCTCTTCGCTATCCAGTCTTGCATGGGAAATTCCTGCAAAGCTCGGAGTCAGAGAAGCAATCTCATCCATAATGTCTGCACTGGTTACCGGCGGCTGCGGGTAGCCCATGCGGTTCATCAGGTCTACAAGGATATCGGTATCCAGACGGATATCATAATCCGGATGCAGTGCATTCAGATCCACTGCCTTGCGAACACGCTGTACACGACGCTCAGTGTTGCTGAAGGTTCCCTCTTTCTCTGTATAGGACATACCCGGAAGGATTACGTCCGCATACTGTGCAGTCTCAGTCATGAACAGCTCCTGCAGAACAAAGAAATCAACCTTCTCAAGAGCCTTGATTACATGGCTGGTATCAGGATCTGTTACAACCGGATCCTCGCCATAGATATACAGACCCTTCAGCTCTCCGGAGATCATCTTCGGGAAGCAGTCAGTCGCATGTGTACCTGGCTTTCTGTTCAGCTTCACGCCCCAGGCCTTCTCAAACTTCTGGAACATCGGCTCATTCGGTACCAGCTCACCATTCTCATCAGGAACCATGATCTTCTGGTATCCCGGGAAGTCTGTAGGCTGTGCACCCATATCGCAGGCACCCTGTACGTTATTCTGACCACGGAGCGGGTTCACGCCGCAGCCCTCACGGCCAAGCTTGCCTACCATCATCGCCATATTGGACATGGACATAACGCCCTCTGTACCTGTGGAATGCTCGGTTACACCAAGACAGTAGATGATCGGAGCACGGTCTGCCTTAGCATACATGATAGCAGCCTTGCGCAGATCCTCCGGATCAATGTGACAGATCTCGCCAACCTTCTCCGGTGTGTACTCTTTCACGATTTCTTTCAGCTTCTCATATCCCTCTGTACGCTCTGCGATAAATGCCTCGTCCTGAAGACCTTCTTCGATAATGACGTGCATGATGCCGTTCGCAAAGGCAACGTTGGTACCTGGTTTCAGTTTCAGATGTACATCCGCCTTCTTAGCAAGACCGATATCACGAGGATCCACAACGATCAGCTTCGCACCGCGTTTCACGGCTTTACGGATCTGCATGCCTACTACCGGATGTGCTTCCTCAGGGTTGGATCCAACCAGCATGATCAGATCTGCATTCTGAGTGATATCACCAATCGGGTTGGTCATGGCACCGGAGCCAAGCGTCATTGCCAGACCTGCTACAGAAGCAGAATGGCATACACGGGCACAGTTATCGGTAGAGTTTGTACCGAAGCAGGTACGAACCATCTTCTGTACCATGTAGATATCCTCGTTAGGAGAACGTGAGCAGGCAAATCCGGCCAGGGCATCCGGGCCGTAATTCTTTTTGATTTCCATAAATTTGGAAGCCACAAGATCCAGAGCCTCATCCCAGGTTGCACGCTCAAATTCGCCGGTTTCCTTATTCTTGATCAGCGGCCATTTGATACGGTCCGGATGATCTACGAAATCGAAGCTGCCGCTGCGGCCTTTTACGCAGAGGAGACCCCTGTTGGACGGTCCGTTCGCAGCCTCAGTATCTACAATTTTTCCATCCTTCACGATCAGATAGTACTGGCAGCCTGTTGCACAATGCGGGCAGGTAGTCAGAACCTTCTTCTCGATCTGGTTTACACGGTATTTTTTCCGTCTCTTCATGGTCAGAGCACCGGTCGGGCAGGCCTGTACACAGTTGCCGCAGGACTCACAGGAGCTCTCACCCCAGTTTGTATCAAACGGTGCACCGATGACAGACTGGAAACCACGGTTCATGGTATCAATGGCACCGCGTCCAACGATCTCATGACAGGTGTTGACACATCTGTGACAGAGAATACATTTCGAAGGATCATAGGTGAAGAATTTGTTTGAATCATCGATCACACTCTGATTCTTCTCACCCGGATAGCTTGTTTTCTCAACGCCGTACTCTACGCAAAGATCCTGGAACTTACAGTCACCGTTGGCTCTGCAGGCAAAACAGTCGTTGTTATGGTCTGAGAGAAGCAGATCCAGTGTTTTTCTTCTGGCATCCACAACTGCCTCACTCATAGTCTCTACTACGTCACCCTCATTGCACATGGCTGTACATGCGGTATCTAAGCTTTTTCTGCCTCTGCTGCTGAGAATCTCAACAACACAGATACGGCAGGAACCATCCGGAAGCACATCCTCCAGATAGCAAAGAGTCGGGATCTTGATGCCTGCGCTTCTTGCAGCCTGCAGGATGGTCGTTCCCTTCTCAACTTCAATGGATCTGCCATCTATTGTTAAATGAATCATTCCAACACCTCCTACTGAACTGAGATTGCACCGAACGGACAATTATCCATACAGGTTCCGCACTTGATACATTTCGCTGTATCGATCTCGTGTGGTCCCTTCTTCTCTCCTGTGATCGCATTGACAGGACAGTTCTTTGCACACTTGGTACATCCCTTACAAGCCTCAGGATCAATGACATAGGTCTTCATCGCATTGCATACATGCGCTTTGCATTTATGCTCATTGATATGCTCCAGATACTCGTCCTTGAAGTTCTTCAGTGTACTGAGAACAGGAAGCGGCGCACTCTTGCCCAGACCGCAGAGAGAACGGGTCTTTACAAAGTTTCCAATCTCCTCCAGCTTGTCCAGATCAGAGAGCTCACCGTTGCCGTCCGTGATTTTCTCAAGAATTTCAAGCATACGCTTGGTTCCGATTCGGCAGGGACCGCACTTTCCGCAGGACTCTCTCTGGGTGAAGCCCATGAAGAATTTCGCTACGTCTACCATACAGGTTCCCTCGTCCATTACAACAAGTCCGCCGGATCCAACGATTGCGCCGTATTTCTTAACGTTATCAAAATCAAGAGGAACATCCAGATGCTCTTCTGTCAGACATCCGCCGGAAGGTCCTCCCATCTGAACAGCCTTGAAGCTGCCGCCGGATTTCAGGCCGCCTCCGATATCAAAGATGATCTCACGGAGAGTCGTTCCCATCGGAACCTCGATCAGACCTGTGTTCTGGATCGCTCCTGTCAGGGAGAATGTCTTGGTTCCCGGAGTGCCCTCTGTACCGATGGAACGATACCAGGATGCACCCTTCATTACAATACTCGGAACGTTTGCGTAGGTCTCAACATTGTTCAATACAGTTGGTTTCGCAAACAGACCCTTTTCAACAGTACGAGGGGGCTTAACTCGAGGCATGCCTCGTTTTCCCTCGATAGATGCTGTCAGTGCAGAGCCCTCGCCGCAGACGAATGCTCCCGCACCGCGGTTGATATGCATTTTGAAATTGAAGCCGGTTCCGAGGATATTTTCACCGAGAAGTCCCACTGCCTCCAGCTCTGCGATCGCATTGCGGAGTCTTCTTACAGAGTTCGGATACTCAGCACGAACATAGATATAGCCGTTTGCTGCTGAAACAGCATAGCCGGCGATCATCATACCCTCGATCAGACGGTAGGGATCACCCTCCATTACGGAGCCGTCCATGAAGGCACCCGGATCTCCCTCATCACCGTTACATACAACGTATCTGTCCTTTTCCTTCTGTGCAGCAACCTGTTTCCACTTTGTTCCTGCCGGGAAGCCGCCGCCGCCGCGTCCGCGCAGTCCGGACTGATCGATCTCAGCAACTACATCGTCAGAGGACATATCAAACAGAGCCTTTTCAAATGCAGAGAAACCGCCTGCAGCAATATACTCATTCAGGGACTCTGCATCCACCTTGCCGCAGTTCTCCAGAGTGATTCTGGTCTGCTTTGCAATAAACGGGATTTCATCCGGAGCCACATAGGCTGTATCATTCTGTCTGTAAAGAAGACGATCTACAATTCCGTCACCCTGAACGGTCTCTTTGAAAATCTCTTCACAATCATCGATCTGTACTTTTGTATACTGAACTGTTTTGTCACCCTTCTGAATACGAACCAGAGGGCCAAGCTCACAAACGCCCTGACAGCCGGTCTTCTTTACACCGGTCTTTTTCTCGCCGTCATGAGGAGCAAACTCGAGGGCGATTCCGGGCTGATCCTTACAGATCTCAACAAATTTCTCATAAATCTTATCTGATCCTGTAGCGATACATCCGGTACCGGAGCAAACAAGGATTCGACAGTCATAAGACGCCAGTGCTTCCTGCGCCTCAGCTCTTACTGCCTGCAGTGCATCTTTACTGGTAATCATGCCTCTTCTCCTCCTTTCAGTTTCTCGATCAGTTCATCTGCCTTCTGCGGGGTCATATTCGGATGCACATCCTCATTAACCATCATTGTGGGTGCAAGTCCGCAGGCACCGAGACAGGATACAGTCTCAATTGTAAAGAGCATATCCGCAGTGGTGTTATTCTCCTCAGTAAGGCCAAGAATCTTCATGATCTCTTCCTTAACAGGAATGGATTTACGTACGTGACAGGCTGTTCCGTCGCACACCTTGATCACGAATTTTCCCTTTGGCTGGAAAGAGAAGTTCTCGTAGAATGTCGCAACAGAAAATGCTCTCGCTCTTGTAACTCCGATCTGCTCAGCTACATAAGTCAGGAGTTCTCCCGGGATGTAACGATACACCTCCTGGATATCCTGCATGATCGGGATCAGAAATCGTTCGTTTTTTCCGTATCGTTTCACAATCTCATCAGCCTGATCATAGTAAGTGCGATCCAGCATAGACATTTACCTCCTTTTCATGTCAACTATCGTTTACAGAACCATATTTTTCTTTTGCATAGATACAGCTTTCTTTTCAGACTGTTTTTATGCTATTTGCACATACCTTTTTCTCCATCAGAGGTAAAATGCACAAAAACAGCTGTAAATTTTTCACCGTATTAGTGATTTTATTGTAATCTTTTTTTCTTGATTAGAAAAGGGATAACGATATATTATCGAAAAAATATCGATAAATATATATATTTTTCGACAATATTCCCATGATAAATAAGTTATTTGTTATTTAACAGCCATTCTCCTTCTGTAGACAACGCCCGGTATGTCCGCATGGCTCGTTGTTCGCGCAAACAAAAAAGGAGACATGACAAAAGTCATGTCTCCCCGAAAAACGATTGAATGATTCAGTTGATCGATCAGCCTTTTCCGCCTCGTCCTGTGTACTCACCGGTTCTGGTATCGATCTTAACGATCTCACCGATCTCGATGAACAGCGGAACCCTGATCTCTGCACCGGTCTCAACCACTGCAGGTTTCATAGCGTTGGTTGCGGTATTTCCTGCAAATCCCGGATCAGTCTCTGTGATCTCAAGCTCTACAGAGATCGGCGGCTCTACAGAGAAGGTTTTTCCCTGATAAGAAACCAGCTTGCAGTTCTCATTCTCTTTAACGAACTTCATAGCGTCTGTAAACTCTCCCATAGGAAGAGCAACCTGCTCATAGGTATTCGGATCCATGAAGTTGTAGAAATCACCGTCGTTGTACAGATACTGCATCTCCTGACGCTCGATACGAGCCTCATCAAATTTTGCAGTAGGGTTGAAAGAGTTCTCAACTACACCACCGTTGATGATGTCTTTGTATTTTGTTCTTACAAAAGCAGCACCTTTACCGGGTTTTACATGCATGAAATCAAGAATCTGACATACTTTTCCATCAATGACAACAGTCATTCCGTTTCTAAAATCACCAGCAGTAACCATATTACAGCCTCCTTAAAGGTTTTATTTTCACTATTCAGCGCACAATCCCCCTGAACAGCCCTCTTATTTCATTTTCTAGAATACACTAAAGTGAGGCAGATTTCAACCGGAATGTTGTAAGGAGCTGTCATTCCTGCAATATTTTTTTACTGTCCACGGGTTTCCGCGGCTCAGCCGGAGTAACTTATTCAACTCCACTGAATATGGATGCCACCGGGCTGTCCTTATCAAGGAAAATTGTCGTATTTCCATTGGTCACGGATTCTCTCAGGGTATCCAGCTGGAGGCTGAACAGATAGAATTCTGCTTTTTCCTCATCATTATAGGCTGCGGACAGGATCCTCATGTATTCCGCTTCACCCTCGGCAGCAATAGCATCCGCCTCGGCCTGTGCCTCTGACAGCATCACCTTCACCTCAGCGTCTGTGGTATTCCGGATGATCTGTGCCTCGGATTCACCCTGTGCCTTATAGGCTGCCGCAATATTATTTCTTTCAGTGATCATACGGGTATACACAGCCTCTTTATTCTCCTCGGGCAGATCCAGCACCTTGATCTTTACATCCGTGCTCTCGATTCCGTACTGGTCGCATTGACTGCCGATCCAGGAGATCAGACGGTCGGAGATCAGAATGATCTCTGTCTCCTGTTCCTCTGAGGCTTCTACTGCATTTCCGTTTTCATCCACCTCCCCGGTGCTTTCCATATCATTGATCTCCACATCCTCCAGGGTACTTTCTGTAATCTGAAGCTTTACCGCTGAATCACGGCTGGCGATCAGCTCCTCCTGAGTCAGAGAGGAGATGGTGGTCTTGATCGCATTGTAGACGATAACATCGATCCTTCCCTGTGCAGTCACAGAGCTTGCATTCAATGTCTGGGTATAGGCCTTCGCATCCGTTACATTCCAAAGCACGTAGGCATCCACGATCATGGTCTTTTTGTCCGATGTAATGACTTCAGATGCCGGAAGGTCATAGATCTGCTTTGCCTTCGGTACATAGCTGACATCCTGCACAAAGGGAGCCTTGACCCGCAGCCCTGCACTGTCATTGGTGGTGACGATCTTTCCAAACTGCTTTACTACAGAATATTCATTCTCCGGTGTGGTGTAGAGGGCATTTCCCCCCAGAATGACTGCCAGGACAAGAAGAATGAGAACTACTGTGATTCCTTTTCCTTTTTTCATGCTCGCACCTCCTGCCCTTAGCCTTCAGCTCCGTCGGAAACTGCTGCCGCCTCTTCTGCAGAGATGGTTCCCAGATCCGTAATCGGGTAATATTTGTTGATACTGCCTTCACCGTTGTCGATAACAACCTTCAATGTAGGAAGCACATCCTCCATGGTTTCCATGAACATACGCTGCTTTGTGATCAGGGGATAGTTCACATATTCTGCATACTCCTCCTCAAAGCGGGCTGCCTGTCCCTTTGCTTCATTGATTCTGGCCGTCTTCTTTGCTTCCGCCTCCTGCTTGATCCGGTCTGCCTCCGCTTCAGCTGCTGGAATCTGCTCATTCCTGTAAGCGTTGGCCTGATTGATGGAGGATTCCTTTCCCTGCTTTGCAGTCTCTACCGCAGTAAATGCCTCGATGATCTCATCGGTAGGAGGCTCTACATCCTGGATACTTGCATCGATCAGAGTGATTCCGATGTCCTTTTCCTCCAGCTCCGCAACGATCATGGCACGAACATTGCTCTGGATCTCAGCCTTTCCTGTAGTGATGGCCGTATCTACCGTATACGCAGACAGCGTAGATCGGATCGAGGACATGGCGATATTCTTTACGATCAGATCCGGCTCATCGGACTGATACAGATATTTCACCGGATCTGTCACCTGGTAGGATACATAGAAATCACAGTCAATGAAGTTATAATCTGAAGTGATCATAATAGATTCATGCTGAATCGTAACCGCTGTTCCGTCACTGCTTTCGCTGTATCCGATCTTCAGTCCCTTTACAGTCGTATCTACTCTTGTTGCATGCTGAATAAAAGGAATTTTAAAATGCAGACCCTTTTCCTCCACGACAGAGGCTTTTCCGAAGGTAGTGATCACCACGGATTCCGTCTCCCCGACGGAATACACTGACTGCTGCACCGCCGTAGCTGCCAACACAAGAAAAGCAGCTGCAATCACAGCCTTTCCGGCCGACTTTACAGCCTTCCCCCCTGTGCCAATCGGCATCTTCGGCGGTTTATTTGTCATATTCTTTCCTTTCTTTGGTGTTCTGGAAGCTCTCCGCTGCTTTCCGGCCGTCTCGCTGCGTGACGTACCTGATGAGGTGCCGGCGGACTCTTTCTCCTGTCCGGCTGCTTTCTTTGCAGCCTTAGCATCTGTCTCTTTGTCAGTGTCCTTCACATTCTTTACAGCTTCTTCCTCCGGAGGAGCTTCTGTTTCTGCAGAAGCTTCCTTTTCTTCTTCCGCAGGCTCTACTATAACGAAGCCGGTCTCAATAACATCGTCGTCGTTGTGTTCTTTTCCCATATATTCGTTCCTTTCGATTACTTTGATTTGCAAAATATTCTGTAAATATAATATAATAGTCCGAAATATTTTGCAATATCCTGTTAGCTGTCACGATACAACAAACAATACCGTTTGAGTAATTATTTGACTTTTCAGGTATTGAATCGCTGCAGTTTACGTAACATTGAATCTGAATATACGAAAATTATATATAATTCACAACCGGTATGAAACACCTGCTTCCGCGAATTAGATCTGCTGTTTTCTCCGTGAAATCAATTTGACATTTCACCAACGGATGATAAAATGACCGTGACTGTACGATTAAACCACATGCATCCTCCATCAAGCCTGTAAACTCGACTTGAATATTACCGGAGAACTATTTTCTATTACAGGAGAACTATTTATGGAAGCTTCTATTCTATTATGGATACAGCAATATCTCAGAAATGATGTTCTGACACCGATCATGTCCGGAATCACAACCTTAGGAGATCACGGACAATTCTGGATCATTCTGGAGCTGATTCTTCTGCTTGCAGCGGGGCTCACACAGCTGATCAACAGGAAAAAGCAGGAAAGAACCAATCCTTTCCTGCGTCCCGCCCTTGGCTGTCTGGCAGCCATGCTGCTGTCCTTTCTGTTCTGTAATGTTCTGCTGAAGAATCTGGTGGCAAGAACCCGCCCTTATGAAGTGATCGACGGACTGATCCTGCTGGCAAAAAAGCCGAAGGATTATTCTTTTCCGTCGGGACACACCTCCTTATCCTTCGCCTGCGCTGCAGCACTGCTGTTCACGATACCGAAACAACAGCACTGGATTGCTGTCCTGCTGACCATACTGGCTGCTTTGATAGGATTTTCACGCCTGTATCTTGGGGTACACTATCCTACAGATGTTCTTGCAGGTTTGATTCTCGGGTGTGTTTGCGGGAAGCTGGGGAGTATTTACTCAAATGCCTTACCCATATAGGCAGCACCCTTCTTCCCGAAAATCTGATACTCCATATCCACAAATTCCATTCCGCTGACACCGGGATCCGGAATCTCAAGAAGCCGACTGTCCGGAGCATACTCCTCAATGAAGTTCTTGTATAAGGGATCTGCCACAACCAGGGACTGCTTCTTCAATAATTTCCGAAGATCACTCTCATCCCTGAAAAAGATCGGAGTATCCTCTCCCAGATTTTCCCTGTAGAACCTCTGCAGTGACACAGCTGGAGCATACACTGCTCTCTGAATCCGGAACTGACCGAATTCCTCCTGAAACGCCTTCTCAAGGCTGATGCCAAGCAGTGGTTCTCCCAGGATCAGGATCGGTATCTGCTCTTCAGACGGAGCAGCCGGATTTCGTTCGGGAAGCTCCTCATCGTCCCGATCCATATACACATTCACATCCTTTCTCCACCGGATCATTGCCTGCTTGCCAATGGGGATTCCGGCAAGATACGGAATTCCAAACTGCTCTTCCATATATCTTGCAAGGGGAAGACCCTCTGTGGAAACCACCCAGTTCAGCTTTGCAGAGGATGCTCTGCTGACCTCCTCCTGTGTTCCGTCGCCAAAGAAATATCCAGTAAAGTCTCTCCATTCCATATGCTCGATTCCATGAGCAATCTTCTCACGCCTTCCGATCGCCATGGGATTATGTCCCAGAATATTGATCCTGTTTTCATCGGTGTTCACTGGCTGCAGAAGCATCCTGCTCATCTGCAGAATATCCTGTGCCGGACCCTCCGGTCCGGTTCTGAATCCGTCTGCAAAAAGAAAGTCTGCCGAGATCCCTCTTTCCCTCAGGCTTTCGCAGAGCTGCTCCTCGTCGGTTCCTACAACGGATGTGAGCATGGTTCCGATCAGGAACGCAGAGCTGCCGCCTTCGGAAACACAATCGCTGCCGATACTTAGCTCCAGCACCTCTTCACAGCCCAGGGTAACCTGAAGATCATCCAGCCTTGTTTTTCTGAATCGAGTGTCTGCACCGCTTTCCTCTGTATCACAGCAGGCTGAACCACAGCCACCCGTTGAAACAAGATAGAGGAAGCGGTCCCAGCTGCGGAAGGCTGCCGCAATATTGTTGAAATCAGGGTACAACGGCGGCAGCGCGCTCCTGTGATGCGGCAGGAAACTTTCCCTGTTCTCCGGCATTCTTTCCAGAATGCGGTCAATGACTGCCGCCGGACGCTGGTACCGTTTCACAAGAGGGCCTCTCAGAAGGGTCTCGATGGGAATCTGCATTGGATTCTCCACTTTCTGAATGATGCCGTCAAAATCTGTCTGGGTAAGAACATCCAGACAGGATGCGTAGATCACCACTCCCTCGATTCCTTCTGTATGTACCGCCTCTTCCAGACAGTGCCGGATCGGATCCGACTGTTTTCCTGCGGCGTATACCTCCTTGTCAACAGGACAGAGAAACAGCTGATCCAGCTTTCCCATGTTCCTGACCTTGCTGTAAATGCCCCGTACGCAGGCGGCAGAACCGGTTACCACCAATGCAAGATTATTTCTTGCGAGAATTTTCCCCAGCGGAGTCTCCATTCCGGGAATCATCTCCTCGAAAACCTCTTCTGTTCTTCCTGCTGAATCGTTTGTTTCTATATTCATAGGTTCATTCCTCCTGATGCATGTTTTCTTATGTCCGCGTTACTCTTGCCTCCTTGTACCGGCTGTCTGAGGTTCAGAAAGCAAGATACTGCATGACTGACTCTCCAAAGCGGTCCATCGCATCCTCGTCCAGCGGGTGCGGTATTTCCTCAAAGCTGCCGTTCAGAATTTTCTCTGCAAGAGCTTGGAACTCCTTCGCTGCAGTGCCGTCTTCATATACTTCCTGCACTACACATTTCTGAAAATCCGCACGCCTAATTTCTTCACTTTCCGGTACCTGAAACAAGATCCCTGCGCCTGTCTTCCCGGAATACTCCTCCAGAATTCTGCCGTCGGTGCTGCTTCTGGCATGATTCAGGATCAAACCGCCGAACATCCCCTTCCGGCCTCTGCTGTAGCTTCTGATACCTTTCAGGATATTGTTGGCTGCATAGATCGACAGGTAATCTGAGGAAGTGATCACAAAGATCTTTTCCACATAGTGTCTTCGCATGGGCATGGCAAAGCCTCCGCAGACAACATCCCCCAGCACATCGTAAAGAATCACATCCCAGTTCTCTTCCGGAATTCCCAGGCGCTTCAGTTCTGCATCCATAGTGGTAATACCCATACCCGCACAGCCGGATCCTGCCTGGGGGCCGCCTGCTTCAATACAGTTTACTCCATAGATCCCTTCCCATACGATATCCTCCCGCACCAGAGGACGATCCAGCTGGTTTAACTGATCCAGCACCGTAGGAATTCTGCGTTTCATCAGGCATCTGGTTGAATCCGATTTCGGATCGCAGCCGATATGCAGCACCCTTCTGCCCGATGCTGCCAGTACAGCAGAAACATTCGCTGCGATTGTCGATTTCCCAATTCCGCCTTTTCCGTAGAAGGCAATTCTTACTGTGTCCTTTCCCATATGTCCCCTTTCTTTGTAACCCTAAGCTCACCAAAAACAGTTAAGGATAAAGAAAATCCGGCAGATAGTATCGCCGGATTTTCACTCGTGTTATTGTATCTATGCCGAAGCTTTCCGGAACTGAGATAAAAACGATCCCAATCCTGATGCATCAACCGGAGCAGCCTGGATCTCCCAGTTCTTCAGCAGCTGTCCCAGTTCCGTAACCATATCCTCTGCTCTTCCGGGAATGATCAGTTTCCTGCATCGGAGCAATTCCGATATTCTGTTTCTGCTGAAGGAATCTGCGATCCGTTTCGGATTATACTTTCCGCTGCACCATCCTGTTGCAACTGCCAGCCCGCCGCATTCACAGATGATCAGATTACAGGGAAGACCGCAGTCCTCCAGTTCCTTTGCCACGATCAGATAGGTCAGTGCAAAATCAACAGTCGTCAGACAGATATCCTGCGCACCTCCGCCGTTCAGAGGATAGATTCCCTCCTGCACCTGCCGAAGATCAAGGATCGTGTATCCGTCCTCCGACAGATTCACAGCTTTTTTTTGATCAGGAAGAAGAAAAAGAAGTGTCTGAAGAAGATAGATCTGTGCACTATTATAGGATGTCAGAAGATCCTCTTCATCCTCACAGGAGATCTGAAAATCCGGATGCGTGACCCGATACCGGTGAGCCTGCAGCATCACACGAAACTCACGAGCTGACCGGTCGTAAAACACCCCGCTTCTTTCAGAAAGGAGCTCCGGCAGGGATGTTTGATATACAGTTTTCAGTTCTTCTATCGTAAATATCTTATATTCCATCTTCTCTCATACAGGAGTTGCATCCGGCTCCTGCTTCCTGTCTTCTCTTTCTTTTACGCTGTACTCGTCTTACAGACGCTCACCGGCTATACAGACATTTCTCTTCAGCTTCTCCACATACATCATATGTACATCGATTCCATAGAGTTTCCTCAGATTTTCTTCTGTAAGTATCTCGGCAGTATTTCCTGTCTGAAAGCTTCCGTCCGGACACAGCATTCCGACCTTTCCATCCAGCAGCAGCACATGATCCGGCATATGACTGGTAATGATAATTCCATAGCCCCTGTCTGCCAGCTGCCTGATAAAATGCACCATCCGGATCTGATTGCCGTAGTCCAGATGGTTCGTAGGCTCATCCAGGATGATGATATCCGGCTGCTGCACCACTGCTCTTGCAATGGTGACCTGCTGCCGCTCTCCTCCGCTGAGTTCCGTATAGGCTCGATGAGCCAGCTTTGCGATTCCAAACTCCTCCAGTACCTGATCCACCAGCTCATAATCCTTTTTTGAAGGTTTTTCCAGCAGACCAAGGTGGGGTGCCCGTCCCATAACAACAAAATCCCGTACCTCATAGCCATAGGCAGGGGTGTGGATCTGCGGCACATAGCCGATGGTAGCTGCCACTTCAGACAGGCTGCAGGTGGAGAGCTCCTTTCCCTTCAGAAGGATTTCCCCTTCGACAGGCTTCAGGAGATTGGCAAGGCAGTTCATCATGCTGGATTTTCCTGCACCGTTTGCTCCGAGAATGGAATAGATCTCGCCTTTTTCCACCTGAAAATTCACATTTCGAAATAAAAATTCATCCTTATGATAGCCGAAGCCCAAATTCTTTGTTTCAATGATCATGACAGTTTCATCCTCTGCTTAAAGAGTAAATAGAAGTAGAAGGGTGCTCCCACAAGGCCGGTCAGTATACTTAAAGGAAGCTCTGCACTGGTAATATTTCTGGCAACTGTATCAATGATCAGCAGAAACATGGCGCCCAGAACTGCCGACACCGGGATCAGCTTCCGGTTGTCCGGACCCACCAGCATTCTTCCCAGATGGGGAATGACCAGTCCGATCCATCCGATGGTACCGCTGATACAGACAGCACTTGCCGTCAATGCAGTCGCACATACAATGATCACACCTCTATGCTTTCTGATATCCGTGCCGAGAGTCTTTGCTTCATCCTCACCGAGAGAAAGAATATTGATCCTCCAGCGCAGAAGAATGATGACTGCAGCCGCAAGAAGGATCACCGGACCAATATAGATCACGTCCCTCCAGACAGAGGCAGACAGGCTTCCCAGCTGCCAGTGTGTAATGGACGCCAGCTCCGTATCCGGATCTGCCAGATATTTCAGAAGACCGAGAATAGAATTCATGAGACCGCTGACGATCACACCTGCCAGAACCAGTGTCATCATGGAATTATTTTTTATCACTTTGGGAATCGCAGTGGCAATTCCCACGGCCAGGATTCCTCCGATAAATGCACTGATCTGCACTCCATTCTGTCCCATTCCAAGAAGTATGGCAGAGGAAGCTCCTACGCAGGCACCGGCTGATACACCAAGCATATCCGGCGCTACCAGAGGGTTTTTGAACACACCCTGGTAGGAGGCACCGGAAAGAGCCAGCGCCATCCCCACAAGCAGAGCTGACAGAATACGCGGCAGACGAAGAGTGAAGATTACACTCTCCGCCTGAGGCTCCCAGGTCTGCTCCATCGGAATGATTTTTGATGCCAGAATTTTAATCACATCCATTGGTTCGATAAAATATCGTCCCAGCCCGACTGCCACGATCGTCAGAAGCACAGTTCCCGCCAGCAGTCCAATCAATATAGAATTATGATGATTTTTATTTCCTGCTTTTTTCATGCTGTACCGTCTGCTTACTCAGCACTCTCTGCATTGTACGCGTCGCTCATGATCTGTGCCAGATCCTCTTCGGTCAGATCAATATCGAAGTAATGTTTGAAATACTCGGATACCTCTTCCCTGATATCAATGTCACTGAAGATCTCGGGCTGGATCATGGTTGCAAGCCACTGCATCATAAGAGGAGTCTCCACTCCGGGAGCATCCCAGCGATAGATGCCGATCGGTGTTTTATACACGCGTTTTTCCTTCACAGCAGTTACATTGCTCCAGTCCTGACCATCGATGGTGTTGTTGTACAGATCTTCCGGTGTGAAGGGGTCAAACCAGCTCAGGAAGATGATCTCCGGATCCAGGTCGATGATTTCTTCCATGGTCAGCTCAGAGCTTTCTGCTGCAACATTGTCAGCGCCTGCAAGCTCCAGTGCTTCTTTCATGAAGTTGTCATTACCCTGCAGTTTCAGCTCAGAGGTTCTTAAGTACAGGACTCTCGGCTTCTCAGCCTCCTCAACCTGATCATTGTAGCTCTGGATCTCAGTATAGGTATCCTCATACAGATCGATGAATTCCTGTGCACGTTCCTCTTCTCCCACCAGCTCACCGATGGCACGGAAGCTTGCCTGCAGATCCTCAACAGTATCATTTTTAACCATGACCGGTGCAATGCCCAGCTCCTTCAGCTGCTCAGCTTCATCCTCCTGATAATCCCAGATGACAACTGCCTGTACATCCATATTGACCATCTCTTCCATATTGATGGAGAAATCCTTACCGATCGCTGTTGCATCGATGGATCCGTATTCCGGTGACATGGTCTCCAGGAAGTTTCCTGTGTAGGCACTGATTGCTCCCGGGTTTATGGAAACCATATGCTCTGCGGTTCCGTCAATCGCATAGATAACAGAAGACCATGGCAGCGGTGTTACTGCGATTCTGGAAATATCTGCAGGCACCTCTACAGTATTTCCTGCCGCATCTGTCACAGTTCTTGTTTCAGTTTCTGCTGTTTCCTCTTCCTCTGCCTCTTCGCTGCTCTCTGCTGCTGTCTCTTCCTCAGACACTGCAGAACCACTGCTCTCTGCCGCAGCTGATACAGAAGACTCTGCTGTCTCAGCGGAATTTCCCCCGCAGCCGCTTAAAACACCAAGTACCATTGCTGACGAAATCGCCAGTGCTGCAATTTTGTTTTTCATATTTTTCTCCTTATGTTACCAATTTAATTCCAGACATTACCAATCGAGTGGATTGCCCCTTTCAAGTTCGTGATAATATTAACATGTAATGCCTTTTTCGACAACACTTCTGGTAATAGCATTTATTCATACTCTGTTATCGGTTTTTTCGATATCTGACGCAGTCAGCACCTTCCTCTGATAATCCACTACTGTTCCCGTAACCGGTACGATTCAAGGGAAACCTCCCTGATATGCGCAGTACCCGTAACCTGCAATATTCACAAAACTTTCATAATACTTTCCTTTCATTATTCTGAGGAAATGCTATACTGTAGTGTCATGTGGGTATCTTTTTTAAAAACATGGAATGAATTCCATTGATCTCACGCTTATGCAGTTTCTGCCTAAGCACTGCTGTTCGATCCGGATAGTCACAGATAAATCTAAAGAAAGAAGATGAGTAATATGCCAATATTTGAATACCTGCTCCACTATCTGCATCCCGCCTCTATGCTGCTGATGCTTCTGACTGCTGCCGGAATCATTATTGTATGTGTCAGCGTGATCCGGTTGTTTATGAAGGATCGTTCTCCTGCGGAGAAACGAAGCATGACAGAACAGTTCTATGAACTGATCTTCTCAGCAACCACGATCCTGCTGTTTGTAGGAACCTATTTTCTGATTGATTTTCTTGGATACGGAGACCAGAATCCTCTGTGGGTACAATACAGTGATTTTATCCTGCTGGGATTTATCTTCGGCAGTGTGATCCTGACCTCTGTGCTGGACAAGTTCCTGATCCCGTTAAGAAAGATCAAGACCGGAACACGGTCTACCATGCGTCTGTTGGGCATGCTGTACATGCTGATCATATTTGCCTACATAAAATTTATCTATCAGAATGACAACTATGATCACATCATTATGTATTTCCTGACTCTGGTCATCGGTCGTTTCGTCTACTTCGACGCTTCGGTAGATGGCTTTACCAAAGCCATCAGTGATGCGATTCGCTCTATCCCGCTTCTGGCTCTTGCACTTGGCTGTTCTGCAGCTATTGCCTATGTGGGATTTTCCAGCGGCTACCTGCTGATCTCAAACGGGGTGGTTTTCAGTCTGTTTGTGGGACATCTGTTTCTTCTCCTGGTGATCTTTGTACTGCATTGGATTACGTTGTTTGTGAACTTCATCGAAAAGGCAAGGAGCAGCGGCAGAAAGAATTCTTCCCGGGAACTGGTTTCATACGGAACATCTGATGGATTTGATGAGGAGAGTGACTATTATTACGAGGAGGAAGATTATTATGGTGAGGAGAATTCCGCAGATTATGATTGAAAACGCAGCTGTAAGTGATCACCGGCATTCTAATTCTTATCCTGCAAGATAGATTATGAAGCAAATTGCTTCGTACATAATTTGTTCATAAACTGTTTTCTTATTGTTCTTTTTATAAACATTTTACCGTCACAATTATTCGATATCATAAAACCATCGAAAGAAACAAAGACAGGAAACATTCAATCAGACAATTTTTTCAATTTTTTCTTTTTCATATATGCCGGTGAAAGCCGGCAAACTCCTTCCTTTTATAAGAAAAGCAGCTGCATCGAATGCAGCTGCTTTTCTTAATTTATTTCAGATAGTAACTATTCAGGAGGCTATACAAGAAAACAGGCTGAGCGATGTGCGAGCTCGATGAATGTCGTTCAGAACCTTCTGAATAGTTATCCCATATGCCAAAAAACGGGTGCAGGTCAGATCATATATCTGTCCTGCACCCGCCTGTGGTGATCGTTAGGAATTTGGGAAGTATGCAGCTTCGGATCAAGCTGCTGTTGTATGCATGATCACCGCTTTTGAAGTAAGAAAGTATATTAATACTCAACCCATGCAGAGTTGTTATTACCGGATTCTACGCACTTCTCAACCCATTTTACGCCCTCGATGCCTGCATCGATTCCCGGATACCAGAAGTCGATCTCCTGGCCCTTGTCTGTTTTATCAATGGCTTTTGCAAACTTCGTATAAACGTTGCTCCAAGCCTCGAACAGACCTTCCGGATGTCCGCCGCCGATTCTGTCATCTGCGGTAGCAGAAGGATACAGATATCCGTTTCCGCGTCCCATCAGCTGCGGGATCTTGCCCTGCTCTTCGTATACAAGGAAGTTTGGTTTCTCAGCATCCCATGCGATGGAAGCCTTGGAACCTACGATACGGAAATCAAAGCCGAACTGAGCACCTGCATTGATACCGGAGGACCACAGGTACGCAATTGCTCCGTTGTCATACTCCATGATGGACATAGCGTTGTCCTCAAGAGGGTAACGGGATCCTACGAATGCCTGTTTTGTACACATTACCTTTTTGATCTTCATATCCGGGCAGATGGCCTCAATGAGATACAGCATATGGGTTCCCAGATCTCCCATGGAGAATGCCGGGCCTGCCTTTGCAGGGTCTACGCGCCATGCCTGAGAAGCAGAATTTTTCTCTACTGCCACGTTGTTTCCGCCGTGCGCAAACTGCATCTTCAGAACACGGATCTCGCCCAGGTCTCCGTTCTCTACCATCTGTCTTGCCTGCTCGATCATCTGATGACCTGCATAGCCGTAGGAAACGAAGAATACCTTTCCGCTTTTCTCAACGGCTTCCTTCAGATCAAGTGCCTGCTCTGTGGTGAAGCACATCGGTTTCTCGCAGTATACATGAAGTCCTGCCTCAAGAGCTGCTTTTGCAATCTCATAATGTGTAAAGTTCGGTGTTGCAATGGAGACAGCCTCGATGCCGTCCTCACGCTTTGCTTCCTCAGCAAACATGGTTTTGTAATCAGGATAGCAGCGCTCCGGAGCAACATGAAGCTTTGCTCCGAACTCTCTTCCTCTTTCAGGGTCGATATCAAAAGCGCCTGCAACAAGCTCGAAGTTAAAGTCACGCAGTGCAGCAGAACGATGAATGTAACCGATCTGGCTTCCTACGCCGCCTCCTACCATTGCCCAGCGAATTGGTCTCTCAACATTTTTCTCTCCGTAGATCATTTCTTTATTCCTCCTGTATATGTCTAGTCTCTCACGCCGCTTTATTAAGAAGGCTCCCGCTTAGAATGTGGTGAGTAATTGTGGCAGGCGGGAGCCGTTTCTTCTGAATCAGATAGGACTGTCTACTCGTTCTCCCCGAGAACGGTAACAATCAGATTTCGTAACCTACGCTCTTCAGATAGGTAACACTTGCTTTTACATCTCTGAGGGATGTATCGGAGTTTCTGGGATCGCGCTCCTGCTCAATGGTAATGTAGCCATTGTAGCCGATTTCCTCGAGAACAGCCTTGATTCCGGGATAATCCAGATCACCTGTACCGATCGGACACATAGCTCCTTTTCCGCAGCCCTCGAAGAAACGAATGGTATCGTCCTTCACAACTTCTTCGAATACAGCCTTGTTCACATCTTTAAAATGAACATAGTCCAGAACCTTCTGATATTTCCTTAAGTACTCTACCGGATCCATTCCTGAGTAGTACAGATGTCCTGTATCCAGACAGAGACCTGCGATCTCATAAGGGATTTCTTCAACAATTTTTTCAATCTCATCAGCAAACTCGATATAGCCTCCTGCATGAGGATGGATCACTGAACGAACACCATAGGATGCAGATCTTTCACAGATTCCTTTCAGATGGCGGATCAGTCTTGCCCAGTCTTCGTCATTCAGTCTCGGAGCCTTCTCTGAATTACCTGCATTGAAATCCCGTTCATCATGTCCCCAGTCCATTACAGTCATATAGGGAGTCGGGAAATGCTGTCCCTCGTGTACCGGAAGGGGCGGCAGCTTTGTGATCAGTGAGCAGATGTCGTCAACAGCCTTCAGTACATTCTCATAATTCTCTTCGCTTACAAGATCATCAAAGATGGTTCCTGCTACGATTGCCAGATCATTTTTCTCAAGCTCCTTTGAAACCACATCCACATCAATTGGAAGGTATCCATAGGGTCCCAGCTCGATTGCACGATAGCCGGCCAGATGCGCCTCCTCAAGAACTCTTGTCCAGGGTGGGAGATATGGATTTTTCGGATCATCAACTCCCCAGCAGCAAGGTGCTCCACAAATATTCATTCCCATAATTCTTACCTTTCTTTGCATACATTGTTGTCATTTGTTGTTTCTTTCATTACCTTATGGCTGTATAATACTATATATCCAAGGGAAAAAAAATAGATGGTCAAATCAATAAATATACATTTTGGATCATTATTAATACCAGTTTAAAAATGTGAAGAGGTAGAGACTCTTCGATTGAGACACCCTGTCATACGAAACCTCCGGCACAGTAAAGGAGAGACACAATGAACACCAAGCAGGAACATGCAACCATCAACAACGAACGAGGGATCATATCAAAAAAGGGCGGCCGCTTTCACACCTCCAGCCCCTTTGCTCAGGAGAACCTTTATACGATCCTCTGGGGCGATGAATATGTGTGCAATGATACATACAGCGTAAAAAGGGAGTCACTGAATGCCATATCCCTGTATCATATTGTTTCAGGGAAAATGGAGTTCCGTTATAACGGACAGCATTTTTTCGCAAATGAAGGGGATACAGTGCTGCTGGATCTGAAGAAGCCCCATGAATACAGATCAGTCTCAAAACTCAGGCTGCAGCAGTATCTCATTGAAGGAGCTCCAGCCCAGAGATACTGCGACTATCTGACGGAACAGTTTGGTTATCTCTACAGTCCAAGCGCAAAGCTGGCTCTGCTGTTCGGAAAGATCCAGCAGGAGGTGGAGGCAGAATTCATGAATGAGCACCGGGTCTCTTATCTTCTGCATGAGATCTTCAGCCGGCTGGTGATGCAGGAAACCTCCCAGATCAGTCCCTCTGTCGAAAAAGCCCGGCAGTATATGAACCGTCATTATCAGGAGCCAATCTCTGTGGATGATGTAGCCGAACACGTTCTGCTGAGCAGAAGTCATCTGAACCGGCTATTCCGGAAGGAATTGGGCTGCGGTCCTCATGAATATCTGCTGCAGACCCGGCTGAATATATCTAAGGAGCTGCTGACAGAATCCCGGCTTTCCGTTGAATCCATTGCACTGCAGACCGGCTTTCAAAGCTCCACCCATTACATACGAGCCTTTAAAAAGGCCACAAATATGACACCTTCCTATTTCAGAAGATTCTTTAATCCGCTGGCAGGAACAGCGGAGTCATCGGAGCTGATTGAAAACTAAAAACGGTACGGAGAAGTCAGTCCGCCTGCGCAGACCGGCTTCTCCGTACCGTTTTCTATACGAATATTCTGTAAAACAGAGGGGAAGGTGTTGTTGTTCCGCATTTGCGGAACGACAGCACCTTCCCCTGTTCAAATCACATCTCACTCAGCAGCTTTTCAGCTGAAGCAAGTTTTACACAAAGCACAAATACCTCTGACGCAACCTGCATCTCTTCCGGACTTGGGAAGGATGGTGCGATACGGATATTGGAATCCTGCGGATCCTTATGATAGGGATAGGTTGCACCTGCGCCTGTCATGATCACACCTGCCTGCTTGCACAGCGCTACAATTCTCTTTGCACAGCCCGGCATTGCTTCAAAGGAAATAAAGTAACCGCCCTTTGGTGACACCCAGCTGCCGATATCGCGGCCGCCAAGCTCAGCCTCCAGAGTCTTCTCCACTGCCTCGAATTTCGGACGGAGGATATCTCCGTGTTTCTTCATATGTGCCTTCAGACCATCAAGATCCTTAAAGAAACGGGCATGTCTCAGCTGATTGATCTTATCATGTCCGATGGTCTGTACGGTCATCAGCTTCAGGATATTGTCGATATTATTCAGGGAAGAGGCGATAGCGGCTACACCTGCACCCGGGAAGCTGATCTTGGAAGTGGATGCAAATACATAGACCATATCAGGATTGCCTGCATTCTCACATTCAGTAATGATGTTCAGGATCTCATCGTAATCATCCTCGTAGAGATGATGCATGCCGTAAGCGTTGTCCCAGTAGATTCTGAAGTCCTCTGCAGCCGGCTTCAAAGCCGCAAAACGGCGAACTGTCTCGTCTGAGTAGGAAATTCCTGTTGGATTGGAGTATTTCGGAACACACCAGATTCCCTTTACTGCAGGATCATTGTTTACATACTGCTCCACCAGATCCATATCCGGGCCATCGTTACTCAGCGGGATGTTGATCATCTCGATGCCGAACTGCTCGGTGATGGCAAAATGTCTGTCATATCCCGGTACAGGGCAGAGGAATTTCACCTTGTCCAGCTTGCACCAGGGAGTGGATCCGTTTACTCCAAAGTTCATGGATCTTGCAATTGTGTCATACATAATATTCAAAGAGGAATTTCCGCATACGATAACATTGTCCTTATGTACCCCCATCATGGCAGCCATCAGGATCCGGCACTCACCGATACCATCCAGGTCACCATAGTTTCTGGTATCATTGCCAAGAATAGTGTTCATATCGGATTTGCTTGTCAGCACGTCCAGCATAGGCATTGCCAGCTCCAGCTGAGCCAGACCCGGTTTTCCGCGGGCCATATTCAGGGAAAGGCCTTTTGCCTCCACAGTTTTGAACTCTTCCTCCAGCGCAGCCTTCAGTGTCAGCAGCTCGTCCTTTGTCATCTCTGTATATTTCTTCATTGGTAAAAACCTCCTTGCAGTCTCATTAGCCTCGAATTCTAAAATAGCATGGATTACAGAGAAATGCAAGTATAAAATGCAAGTTTTTGATTTGTTTCTTGCATTTTATCACAATCCCAACAAGACAAATATGGAAAATTTCCGTAATTTATGGATTATCTCTAAATCATCGTGAACATTCAATTCCTTTATCCTTCGTTTTTATGAGTTTCCAGATATACCGGCGGTCTGCTGCTGCTGACGCAGCCTGACTGCTTATGCAGGGGAGGTTCCTCGCCCCCGAGACAGCAGGAGATACGCATACAGGCTCTTACATGCCAGCATGACGAGCCAGCATGCGTATCTCCTGCTGCCACGTACACTGTAACTTACAGATCACAGATAACCACGATATTTACCAGCTTTGCATTTACTGATTTGTATAGTAAGATGTAACTGTTGGAACTGAAATTACATATCTTCGCAGCACCACTGCAGATATCACTGGAATGAACCAGTCCAAAAGATACATAGGAGAACAAGCATGAAATTTCACGACAAAGAATTAAACAAACTGGAGGTGACGCTCAATCTGGCAGACGGATCCGAGCTGGTCTGCTCTGTTACAGACAGCTTTGAGCTGAACGGAAAGAAATATTTTGCACTGCAGGCTCTCAATCCGGACAAGGCACCGGATCTTTCTCAGGGTCCCATGCTGTACCGGGTGGAAGAAGATGCAGAGAAAAATCCTGTTGTGGTATATATTGAAGACGATCTGGAATTTACGGCGGCTGCCAATGAATATTCCAGACGGCTGAGCTGACTGCCATGCTGCACGTAATAGCAAATCCTGCCTCTCACTCAGGCACAGGTGCAGGAAGAATCAAGAAATTGACCCGACAGCTGGAAAAGGAACATCTGGACTTCTGCCTCCACATGACCACAGGCAAAGGCAATGCCGGAACTATTGTGAGCACCCTGTCCCTTACATCGGAGGATCAGCTGCTTCTATCAGGCGGTGACGGAAGTATGAATGAGCTGATCAGCGGTCTCTCTCTTCCATGTCCGGCCGATGTACTTCTGTTCCCCTCCGGCTCCGGCAATGACTTTGCCAGAGGAATGAAGATCAGCAAAGAGCTGGAGGATCTGATCCCGTTCCTGGACAGACAGGCAGCTGTCCCCTCACGGAACATTGATCTGGGACAGGTCACCAGCTTCCCTTCAAAGGAGAGCAGTTCTCACGCTCTGAAGGATAAACGCTTCTGTGTCAGCTGCGGCTTCGGAATGGATGCCGCTACCTGCGATGCACTGGAAACCGGAAAGTTGAAAAGTATCTGCAACAGACTTCATATCGGAAAGCTTTCCTATCTGATCGTAGGGATCCGCACCATCCTGCAGACCGGAAAGGATAAACGGGCTGCTGTGAAGGTAACAGCAGATGGTAAAACAGTCCGTTTTCGCAATACGGTCTTCCTGTCCGTCCACAATCTTCCCTATGAGGGAGGAGGTTTTCCCTTTGCCCCGGAAGCATCCCCGGAGGATGGCATCCTTGATGTCTGTGTGATCCATGTTCCGTCAAGGTTTCTGATGCTGCCCATGCTGGCAGCCTGTCTGCTGGGAGGACGTCATACTGCTTTCAGGCATTTCTGTACGTCGATCCGGTGCAAAACCATCACAGTTTCCTCTGACAGACCGATGCCCCTTCATACTGACGGGGAAGTCGTTCGCGATCAGATGGGCTTCACGGCAGCGGTACTGCCCGGTGTTCTGAAGTGCCGGCAATAATTTTGGATAATGCACGAAAAAAGAACGTCCGCAGACGTTCTTTTTTCGTTCCCAGCCTCTGGATTCACCTGCTGCTGTCATATATAGAAAGAATCACCTTCAGTGCCTCTCTGGTCTTCACCAGTTCAGCAGCCTGCTCAATCTCTTCCCAATCCAATACATGGGAGTAGAAATCCTTCGGATTCACAGCTCCTGTGCGAATCAGTTCGATGGTCTCATCCATTAAGGCGTACTCTCCTACGGGAAAGTTCAGCATCTGCATCCGGGTATTACATTTTAGTTTTGATGTATCCACAAAACGATCATCGGATTTCAGGACACCGACAGAACCGATGATTCCCTTGTTCTTCAGACGATGGCTTCCCTCATAGAGGATTGCAGTGGATCCCACACAATCCACGACCACGTCGAACTCCTTTCCCTCCAAAAGCTTATCCACATCCTCCGTTCTGCGATTGATCACTGTCCCCACCTTTGCAATGGCTTTTGCACGATCCAGACGATCGTCGTGGCTGTCAATCTGAGTGACAGAGGCACCCTCCAGAGTGCAGAACAACGCCAGTGCCAGACCCATGGGACCTGCTCCGTAGATCAGGAATTCCTTTCCTGGAGCTGCGTCGAAGTTTCGGGCCGCGGAATGGCTTTCAGCCAGCGAAAGAAGCACTCCTGCATCCTCGTAGCTCATCCAGTCCGGAAACCGATGCTGCTTTACCCAGGGAAAATCCCTTTCCGTGAACCCATCCTCCAGCATTGCCTGATTATCCGAGATCATACCGTACTCCGCCATACTGCCGTGGGTCTTCGTATATCCATTTCCCACATCCGGATAAAGATTCGGATGGATCCACCGCTCTCCCACTTTGATATGACGAACTTTTTTTCCGACGGCAACCACTTCCCCGGCACCCTCATGTCCCAGTACAGTTGGGTAAATGCTGACTCCGTTTCCCAGATCACCGCCTGTGCCGCGAATGATCTGAAGATCGGTTCCGTTGCAGAATCCGCAGGCATGCACCCGGATCAGAGCTTCATAATCTCCCAATACAGGCTTTGGCACATCCTCCCGGATCTCCACCTGTCCCGGTGCGGTAACTACCACCGCTTTCATATAGTCCATGTGTGTTCCCCTCATACTATAAATATTTATATCCCCAGATCCAGCTGGTAGTTTGGTTTGACAGGATTGTAATCCTTCAGTTCAAAATCATCGATCGTCATGGCGAAGAAATCCTTCTTCTCCGTATTCAGAACAAGCATCGGCTTTATTTCTGCATCCTCTCTTTCCTCCAGTGTCTTTCCTCTCTTCAGCATATCCTCTGCCACCTCGATATGGCGGTCGTAGATCTGCTCGTTGGCTACCACATGTGTGAACACTCCCGGCTGATATCCGGTATGTCTGGCGATCATCATAAGAAGGGCTGCATACTGGAACTCGTTAATTCCGCCGCCGCCGGAGGCAGCCATCATATCTCCGCTCCTCTGCACCAGCATCATGTCCAGATACTCATCCCGTACATTCCACATAGTAAGAAAGGCACAGGGAAACAGACCATCTGTTTCTCTGAAATCCGTTTCATCCCAGAGGTTAATGATCTTTCTTCTTCCGTAGGGATCCTGCTGAATATTCCGGATCAGCTTATTGATACTGTCCTCTTTTTTAATTTTGTATCCGTAACGGTGACCGATGGTTCCGGGTACATCCTTTGATTCCCAGTCATTCCAGTAGTGAACACCGTACTTATTGTTCAATACCTCCAGATCACTGGTGGCATCCTGATAGATCCAGAGGATCTCCTTAATGGCACTCTTCCAGGCAATATGACGCAGGGATGTAACGGGAAATTCTCCTTTTGAGATATCATAGGTTCTGGTTACATGATTCACTGATATGGTATGAGCAGGTGTTCCGTCTGCATATTTCGGACGGGGATTCACATCCTTGTAGCCATTCTCCAAAATGTTATGTATGCCTTCCAGCATGTAATGATCTGCTTTATTCATGTTATTTTACTACCTCATACTTTGTTACAATTTCTTCAGCTGCAAACAGTTCTGCAAACTGCGGGACTATCCTTGTAAAATGCTCTGTTTTTCCGTGAGCATCGATTGCATCCTGATCCTTCCAGTTTTCCACAAACATAAATACATTCTTCTCTTCCATGGATCGACTGGAATAATAGAATACACAGCCCTCCTCCTGTCTTGAAAGAGTCACAAGCTCCTCTGCCAGTTTCTGATATGTCTCTATCATGTCTTCTTTGATTGTCTGCTTTGCTGTGATAATAATCATCGTCATTTCTCTCCTTCGTAGTATAGTACTTTCATTATGTAGCATCATTAAGGAACGCGTCAAGTTGATTGATATACAAAAAAGGAGGCTGTCTTTCGACAACCTCCCGAAAATTTCTGCATTCAATCCAATGAATTACTTATTCATCTGAGCTGCAACCTCTGCTGCGAAGTCCTCGTTCTTCTTCTCAAGTCCCTCACCGGTCTCGAAACGAACGAAGCCCTTGATTGCGATCTTAGCGCTGTTAGCTTTAGCAACCTCTGCTACGTATTTAGCTACGGTCTGCTTTCCGTCCTCAGCTTTTACGTAAACCTGATCCATCAGGCAGATCTCTTTCAGCTCTTTGTTGATACGTCCCTCGATCATTCCGTTGATCACTTTCTCAGGCTTCTGAGACTCTTTCGGATCATTCTGGATCTGAGCAAGAAGGATCTCTTTCTCATGAGCGATGTACTCAGCAGAAACCTCGCTTCTGTCTGTGTACTGCGGCTTCAGAGCTGCAACCTGCATAGCAACGTTCTTAGCCATCTCTTTTACTGCATCGTTTACAACGTCTGTCTCAATGTCTACAAGAACACCGATCTTTCCGCCCATATGTGTGTAGGAAGCAACGAATCCGTTCTCCTCAGCAACCTGCTGGAAACGACGGATCTTCAGGTTCTCGCCGATTACAGCAACCTGTCCTGCCAGTGCCTCGTTTACAGTCTTGGTCTCATCGAATTTCCATGTCTCAGCAAGGAAAGCATCGATGTCAGCAGCTGTGGTATCCATTGCCTGCTCTGCAACCTGTGCAACGTAAGCCTGGAATTTCTCGTTCTTAGCAACGAAGTCTGTCTCAGAGTTAACCTCAACAGCTACGGCCTTCTTGCCGTCAGCGCTTACCAGAACCTGAGCAACACCCTCTGCTGCGATTCTGCCTGCTTTTTTCTGTGCGGTAGCAAGTCCTTTTTCTCTCAGGAACTCTACTGCTTTATCCATATCACCTTCGCACTGTGTCAGGGCCTTTTTGCAGTCCATCATTCCAGCGCCGGTCATTTCTCTTAACTCTTTTACCATTCCTGCGGTAATTGCCATGATATTATTCCTCCTAATAAAGTAAAATTAAAAAGCCGGGAACAGAACCGGTCTGTTCCCGGCTTTTCAGGTTTCCAGAACTGACTGAGTTTCCTCTGTCAGGAGAATTACTCCTCTACAGGCTCTGCGTATACTGCCTCAGCATCCTCAGCGGTCTCACCCTGACGAGCCTCGATTACAGCATCAGCCATCTTGGAAACGATCAGTTTTACTGCACGGATTGCATCATCATTTCCCGGGATTACATAATCCAGCTCTTCCGGATCGCAGTTTGTATCGCAGATTCCGATCAGCGGGATTCCGAGAGCATGTGCCTCCTGAACGCAGATTTTCTCTTTCTTAGGATCTACAACGAAGATAGCGTCCGGTACTCTCTTCATCTCTTTGATTCCGCCAAGGTTCTTCTGAAGCTTCTCAAGCTCTTTCTTCAGACCGATTACCTCTTTCTTAGGCAGTACATCAAAGGTTCCATCCTCCTGCATTGTCTCGATTGCTTTCAGTCTTGCAATACGTGTCTGGATGGTTTTGAAGTTTGTCAGCATTCCGCCGAGCCATCTCTCATTTACATAGAACATTCCGCAGCGCTCGGACTCTGCAGCGATTGCATCCTGAGCCTGTTTCTTTGTTCCTACGAAAAGAATGTTTCCACCATCTGCTGCGATATCAGCGACTGCACGGTAAGCATCGTCGATCATGCCTACAGTTTTCTGAAGGTCGATGATGTAGATACCGTTACGCTCGGTGTAGATGTATGGAGCCATCTTAGGATTCCATCTTCTTGTCTGATGTCCGAAATGAACACCTGCTTCCAGTAACTGTTTCATTGAAATTACGCTCATTTTGTTTCTCCTTTTGGTTAATTTCTTCCGCATGACCGTCTGTTCCGCAGCAACCCCGGCGTTTTTCAGGGCACCAATCCGCTGAACCGGCATGCGTGCTTTTTACGCAACATTAGCATAATAGCACAAAACCCCTGCTATTGCAAGGGATTTGTGCTATTTCTGTTACTGTTCTTTGCTTGCAAAACGGAACGGCAGGACCGTCCCCAGTGTTCCGATTGCGGCGAGCAGGACTTCGGCTGCCAGGAAACGCAGCGTCGGTGCTGTAGAGTATTCCGGAAGAAACTGATCCAGGATCACTGCCCAGAGATTTGCTCCGGCATGAGCAAGGACAGGGGCAAGTATATTGCCGCTCTTCTCATACAGATACGTCAGAAGGATGCTGAAACCAGCCGCATAGATAAACTGAACCACATTGGCATGGTACAGTCCGAAAAGAAGGGCTGAGATCACAAGACCTGCCGCTCTGCCGTACCAGTGCTTTGCTCTTCTGTAGATCATCCAGCGGAACACCAGCTCTTCTGCGACTGGTACTGCCAGCACAGTAGAAAGTACCACCAGCCAAATGGGCTGTCCGGAGAAAGCTCTGGACGCACCATCCGAATAACCGGTAAAGATTTTCGCAATACCGCTGACATAGATCAGACTGCTCCAGACATGACCTGCCGCTGTCCCTGTGAGGGCTGCTGCAGCATACTGCCAGGGCTTCCAATCCTTCTTGTTAAATCCGAACTTCAGCTGATCCAGCATCAGGGTTTTCCTGAGGATCACCATCGTGAGTACAGAGGCGATCAGCGAAATAACCAGGGAAAGCCAGGGAAACAGCACAAGAACCATCTCGTTGTTCAGTCCCTGCAGGCCGGTCAGAAGACCGAAGCCCATAAAACCGATCATGGTGCTCATCATCATGCACAGAAGGATACAGACAAAGGGATAGAGGATATCCCACAGTTTTCGGATTCCTGTCTGCTCCATAGGATCATTCCTCATCGAGAGCAATATATACCAGCTCTCCTGCTGTATTGACCACCTTCACTGCACCGCTCTCTTCAAGTTCTTCGCTGGTGCCGTAGCCATAGGACACACCAACGCAGTCAATACCCACGGCCTTTGCCCCCAGTACATCATATTTTGTATCACCGATCAGAAGCACCTGATCTTTTCTGTCTTCAAAGCCGGATGCTGCCAGAACCTCCCGCAGGATCTCTGTCTTTTCCGCCTTTTTTCCGTCTGCCTTGGATCCGCAGATCACATCAAAATACTCGGAAAGCTCGAACCGCTCCAACACCCGCTCAGCCATTGCCTGCGGCTTGGATGTTGCCACTGCCAGCTTTTTTCCGGCACAGCGCAGAAGGGTCAGTACCTCCGGGATTCCTTCGTAGACGGAATTTTCCCAGATTCCGGTGTCCGTATACCGCTCTCTGTACAGTGCTACCGCATGGAGTGCCTCCTCCTCGCTGCACTGCAGCACTTCCTGAAACCTGTAGGAAAGGGGCGGCCCTACAAAGGACCGCAGTGTTTCCTCGTCGTAATCGGTAAAATTCAGTTTTTCAAATGCATATTTCACACAGTTGATAATGCCGGGACCGGAATCTGTCAGGGTTCCGTCCAGATCAAACAAGATTAATTCAGCCATTACATACGCTCCGGTGCATCAAATCCAAGCACATCGATACATGCCTCCAGTACTCTGCGTACCAGATCCAGAAGAGCGATCCAGGATGCTTTCTGTGCCTCGTTCTCCTCGCTGAGGATCTTTGTCTCATGATAGAAACGGTTGAAATCGTTGGACAGTTCATAGATATAGGAACAGATCTTGTGAGGAGCCTTTTCCTCATAAGCATTTTCCATTACTCCGTTGAACCGGGCGCATTTCAGCATCAGATCCTTTTCTACACTGTTTGCCGGCGGAAGGATTGCTCCGTTCTTCAGGCTGCCGCCGTTCTCCGTATAACGGTTCAGGATTGATTTGATCCGGACGATGGTATAAAGGATATAGGGACCGGTATTTCCCTCAAAGGAGGTAAAACGATCGACATCGAATACATAATCCTTGGAAGCCTGGTTGGATAAGTCACCGTATTTGATGGCAGACAGACCGACCTGCTCAGCAGTTTTCTGTGCCTCTGTGTCACGGACACTTCTGTTCTCCACGATTTTCTTGAACATCTCATCGTTAATATCCTTGATCAGATGCTCCAGACGCATGACGCCGCCGTCACGGGTCTTGAATGGCTTTCCGTCCTTGCCGTTCATGGTTCCGAAGCCGTGGAAGCTTAATTTTGTATTCTCATCCACCAGACCTGCCATACGGGCCGCACGGAATACCTGTACAAAATGCATCTCCTGACGTTTGTCTACGACATAGATGATCTCATCGGGATCGAAGAGCTTTTTACGCTCTACAATAGTCGCCAGATCCGTGGTGGCATACAGGGAGGAGCCGTCGGATTTCAGAAGAAGAAGAGGCGGAACCTCCTTGGTGTCTGTCTCCTGCTTTACATCCACGATCAGTGCTCCCTGATCCTCATGGGCAAGACCCTTGTCCTTCATCAGCTGCACCAGCTCCGGAATATAGGGCTGTGCATCGGACTCCTTCTTCCACAGATCAAACTCCACATTCAGTTTTTCGTAATTTCTCTTCAGATCCGATACGGATACATTGAGAATATGGGTCCACAGTGCCATGTAACCGGGTCTTCCCAGCTGCAGCTGGTGGGTTGCCTCCAGAGCTTTCTCCCGATAGGCCTCGTCGGTCTTGGACCGTGCACTGGCTGCCGGATAGATCTCCTCCAGCTCACCGATGGTGAAGGGAGCCTCCTCCGGATAGGGACCGGTTAAGGCTTCATCAAAATAGGGAAGAGACGGCTGTCTCTCCTGCAGCTCCGTAATGATCAGTCCCATCTGAAGACCCCAGTCTCCCAGATGCACATCACCGATCACCTTATGCCCCATAAAGCGTCCCAGACGTTTCAGGGATTCACCGATAATAGCGGAACGAAGGTGACCCACATGGAGGGGCTTTGCAACGTTTGGTCCGCCGTAGTCGATCATGATGGTCTGCGGCTCTTTCGTCTTCTCAACAGACAGATGTTCATCCGCCTCCATGGCTTTCATGTAATCTGCCACGAATGAGCCTGCCAGCTTCATATTGATAAAACCGGGATTTACGGCTGTTACCTCTTCAAATATGGGGCTGTCCGCCATCTTTGCAGCAACATCCTCCGCAATCATGATCGGTGCCTTTTTGTATTCTTTTTTTGCCGCCATGGCACCATTGCACTGATATTCGCAAAGGTCCGGGCGGTTGGAAACGGAAACCCGTGCATAGGATGTATCATATCCTGCTGCCAGAAATGCCTTTGCCGCTTCCTCTGTAATAAGATCCAGTAATTTCTTCATACTACTCCTGTCCTGTCTCCAGTTCGTTCCTGCCGGTATTCCGGTCGAGCCCTGCTCCGCCGATACCGTATTCCGTAAGCTTACGGCTGTTCCTGAACTGCAGCCAATTCCTCACTCAGCTTGTTCACCCGTTTATATAAGAATTCGATGATGGACTTTCTTGTAATGATACCAATGAATACCCCTTTATCATCCACAACAGGAACAAAGTTCTGCTGCAGAGACAGATCCACCAGATCCTCCATTCTGCTGTCCGCAGGGACTGCCTGGATCGTTCTGTCTCGCGGGATGTCAAAGATCCGCACCTTCTCCGCCTTCTGAAGATTCAGCTCATGATCATGCTTAAAGGCCCGAAGAAGATCGCCCTCTGAGATGGTACCCAGATAAATGCCCTGTCTGTTCAGCATGGGAATGGCCGCAAAGCGGTCCTGATCCCAGCGTTCCATTACCTGACGCAGGGTAAAGTCCTCGAATACGTATTTGACCTCAGTTTTAGGAATAAGAAAAAATAATATATTCATAATGCTTTCTCTGTATTATTCTGCCTGCTCCGGCGCCTTATGCGCGATCTCCAGCTCCAGCAGCTGTTTTTCATCCACCGGTGCAGGTGCGCTGGTCATCAGATCGGATGCGTCCTTCACCTTCGGGAATGCGATCACGTCACGGATGGAATCCTCTTTTGCCATCAGCATGACAAGACGGTCCAGACCGTAGGCCAGTCCTGCATGGGGAGGTACTCCGTACTTGAAGGCGCTGAGAAGGAAGTCAAACTGCTCCCATGCCTGCTCCTTCGTGAAGCCCAGAACCTCAAACATCTTCTCCTGGATATCATTCTGATGGATACGAACAGAGCCTCCTCCGATCTCACAGCCGTTCAGTACGATATCGTATGCCTTTGCACGGACAGAGCCCGGATCGGAATCGATATTTGCCCAGTCCTCCTCCATCGGCATGGTGAAGGGGTGATGCATGGCCATGAATCGATTCTCCTCATCGGACCACTCCAGCAGAGGGAATTCTGTGATCCACACAAACCGGTACTCATTCTTATCCAGAAGCTCCAGATCCTCTGCCAGCTTCAGACGAAGGGCACCCAGAACGTTCCAGACGATTTTATTGCGGTCTGCCGCGAACAGAAGCAGATCGCCGTTCTCACCGTTCATGGCACTGATCAGGGCAGACATCTGCTCCTCTGTCATAAACTTTGCGAAGGAGGATTTTACGGTACCGTCTGCCTGGATCGCGATATAGGCAAGTCCCTTTGCACCGTAACCCTTTGCAAACTCAACCAGCTTGTCGATCTTCTTTCTTGGCATCGCTCCCTGTCCCTTTGCATTAATACCCCGAACGGAGCCGTCCTTCAGGGCAAGAGCATTCTGGAATACAGCGAACTCTACATCCTTTACAGTGTCGGATACATCGGTCAGCTCCATGCCGAAACGGAGATCCGGCTTGTCTGATCCGAAACGGTCCATGGCTTCCTGCCAGGGCATTCTCTGGATCGGGAGAGACACCTCTACATCCAGTACCTCCTTGAACAGGTGTGCAAGAAGACGCTCATTTACATCCAGCACGTCCTCTACATCCACAAAAGAGAGCTCCATATCGATCTGGGTAAATTCCGGCTGGCGGTCCGCACGAAGATCCTCATCGCGGAAGCATCTTGCGATCTGAATATAACGGTCGTAGCCGGAGCACATCAGCAGCTGCTTGTACAGCTGGGGAGACTGTGGAAGTGCATAGAAGCTTCCCGGATGTACACGGCTGGGCACCAGATAATCTCTTGCACCCTCCGGTGTGCTCTTTCCCAGCATGGGAGTCTCGATCTCGATAAAGCCTTCCTCTGCCATAAATGCACGGGTCAGAGTGCAGACTTTGGATTTCATCATCAGGTTTCTCTGGATATCCGGACGCCGCAGATCCAGATAGCGGTATTTCAGACGCAGCTCCTCTTTTGTCTTGCTGTTCTCTTCTACCGGGAACGGCGGTGTTTCTGCCTCTGCCAGAATGCGGAGATACTCCACACGCACCTCCATGGTTCCGGTTTTCAGATTGGTATTGACAGCTCCGGAACGTTTTTCTACGGTTCCTGTAATTGCGATAACGAATTCGGATCTGAGTTTTCCTGCTTTCTCAAAGCCCTCCTCGTCGATGCTGCCGTTCTCAAAGATCAGCTGCATCAGACCGGAACGGTCTCTCAGATCAACGAATACGATTCCTCCTTTATTTCTGCTTTTCTGTACCCAGCCCATCAGGGTAACCTTTGAGCCGATCTGCTCCTCCGTTACCTCTGCACAGCGGTGGGTACGCTTCATGCCAAGCATTGATTCTGCCATTGTTTTCTCTCCTTCATCTGTCTGCCTTCCGGCAGATGTTGTTTCTCAGACTCTTTAGTCTGCAAAGATCTCTACGATCTCTGTATAGCCTTCTGCTTCCAGCTGTTCCTTCTGGAATTTTTTATTCTTCTTCATGACGGACAGATTGACCTCGAAGCCGTTCTGTCTCTCTTCCATTGCCTGTGCAATGACCTTCTTCATGGCATCGCTGCCGAGCTTCTTATCCAGAAGATATGCCTTCTTCTGATTTGCTCCGGGAATCTGGTATCCTCTCTCAAGCAGAAGAAGCACGATACGCTCAAAGCCGATGGAGAAGCCGCAGGCCGGTGTATTCTGACCGGTGAACTTTCCGATCATCTCATCGTAGCGGCCGCCGCCGCCCACGGATCCGCCGAACTCATCCATGGCAATCTCAAAAATCGGTCCTGTATAGTAGGACATGCCGCGGACCAGAGTCGGATCAAAGGAAATCTTAAAGTCAGCATTTTTCACAGCATCTACGCTGTCCATAATGGTAACAAGACCATCGGCATACTGCTGATCCAGATAGCCGCCCAGCATCTCTGCTGCCTTTCGCACTCCTGCTGTATCCGGTGTGATCACACGGAACAGCTCCAGATATTTATCAACGGACTCCTTTGCAAAGCCTTCCTTTTCCAGCTCCTCTGCCACGCCGTCCAGACCGATCTTGTCCATCTTATCCAGAATGATGAATACGGTATCATAGTCCTTCTCTTCGAATCCGCTGTAGGCAGCCATTGCCTTCAGGATCCGGCGGTCATTGATACGGATGGTAAAGTTTTTGAAATCCAGCTTGCCCAGCAGTGTAGTGGTAGCAAGGATCAGCTCGATCTCAGCCAGATTGGTGGGCTCACCGAGAATATCGATGTCACACTGCATGAACTGGCGGTACCGGCCTCTCTGTGGGCGGTCTGCTCTCCACACATTGCCCATCTGCAGTGCCTTGAAGGGTGCAGGAAGGTCATTGGCATTGTTGGAGTAGTACCGGCACAGCGGAACAGTCAGGTCATAGCGAAGACCGCTGTCAGTAAGGTCCGCTTCACTTTTTGCAGATTCCAGCTTCAGCTTCTCTCCTCTTTTCATGATCTTGAAGATCAGCTTCTCATTCTCACCGCCGGATTTGCTGTTCAGATTCTCAATGTGCTCCACACAGGGAGTCTCCATGGATGAAAACCCGAAGGTTTTGTAGGTTTCCTTGATCAGACCGATCACATAATCACGAATCGCCATCTCCTGGGGCAGAATGTCCTTCATACCAGTAACCGGTTTTTTCTTCAATGCCATATTTTCTAAATTCTCCTCTCAGATCGATGGGGCATTCCGGAATACGCAGTCTTCCGTCTTCATCGTCATGCAGCAGCTGCTGCAGTGCCATAAATACCCGCACATCAAAATTTTTTATTTCACGGATCATCAGCTCCAGGGCTCTGTCTATCGTATAGGCATCCCTGTAGGAGCGATTGTCTGTTAACGCACAAAAAACATCACAGACCCGGAGGATGCACGCACCGAGAGGAATATTTCTGCCCTCCTGATTGTAGGGATAGCCGGAGCCGTCCCAGTTCTCATGGTGGTAGAGCACCATCTCGCAGGCTTCCTCCCGGAATCCCCGATCTTTCATAATCTTATATCCACGCTGCGGATGCTGACGGATATAGCCCATCTCCTCAACGATCATGGACTGATTGGCCTCCATCTCGCTCTGCAGGGAGATCTTGCCCACATCGTGCATGATACCCGCCAGGATCAGATCCCCGCAGGTTTCCTCGGAAAGCTGCAGCTGCTGTCCTACCTGATAGGCAAGAGCTGCCACCTTCATTCCATGATCAAACTGCTCGGTGGTTGTATAATTCAATAAATGCGTTTTCTGCATGGTTATCTTCCCAGATACTGATCGATGCCCTTCTGCTTTCTTTCCAGCATCTCATCGATCCTTTCCACGTAGTTCTTCAGATCCTTTACATTCTCCACACGCTCGATCCTCTCTCCGTTCTGAAAAACGAACTTGGTGGAGGCTCCGGATCCTGCAGCCATAATGGTCTGCTTTTCTTCCATAATCAGTATATTGTAAATTCCGTATTTGTCAACTTTGGAGTAGCCCACATTCTCGAAGTTTCCGGCAATATTTTTCTGCCGGTACAGATAGTAGGGACCCATGTCCATCTCCCTTGCACACTGCTCCGTCATGGCCATGATCTCTGCCGAATTATCAAAGGAGATCTCCTCATACTGATCCTTGAACAGGTTCAGCCGGGTGGCACGCTTCAGCGCAAGGGAATGCACAGTCAGGCTGTCGGGATCCAAAAGCCGGATCTGCTCCAGTGTGTGTCTGACCTCTTCTGCCCCTTCACCGGGCAGGCCTACGATCAGGTCCATGTTGATATTGTCGAAGCCCAGCTCCCTTGCCATTCGGAAGACCTGAACCGTCTCCTCCACCGTATGCTTTCTTCCGATCAGATCCAGCGTCTCCTGGTTCATGGTCTGCGGATTGATGGAAATGCGGCTGACCGGATACTGTCGAATGGCAGAAAGCTTCGCTTCCGTGATCGTATCCGGGCGTCCTGCCTCCACCGTAAATTCCCGCACATGGGACAGATCGAAGGTCTGACTGATCTTAGCAAGGAGACGATCCAGCTGTTCTGCTTCCAGACTGGTGGGAGTGCCTCCTCCGATATACACGGTGTCCAGCCGCAGATGCTTCATCCGCTCTCCGATAAAATCCAGTTCCCTGAACAAAGCTTCAAGATAAGGCTCGATCATATGCTTCCAGGTTTTCAACGCATGGGAACCAAAGGAGCAGTACAGACAGATCGAGGGACAGAAGGGAATTCCCACATAAAGGCTCCAGCCTGTTCTGTAATCAAACTCCTGCAGAATAGCCTTCTCCCTGTTCGCTGTTGCCAGTGCCAGGGCGGTTTTCGCTGAACTGCAGTAATAGGTATCCCGCATGTACTGTGCGATTTCCGTATTCTTCCATCCCTGCTCCAGCAGCCCCATCGGAATCTTGGTTGGCCGGATCCCGGTGAGATTCCCCCAGGGAAGTACTCGTCCGGTCTCCTCGGAAAGGGCCTGGTACACCAGCTGCTTCAGAGCATTTTTCCGGTCGGGACGGTCTGCTGTATCCGATACAGCAGTGTTCTTTAGCCTTCCGTCCGCCGTCCGAAATCGGATCTCCTCCGGAAGATAGGTCACCTCGTAGGCTCTGTCGTATTCCTGATCAGGCAATGCCTCCAGAGAAGCAGCTTTCTGTTCCTCAGGCGTTAAAGCTTCGACTGTGTAGAGCATCTTCACCTGACTTCCCGGAAAGAATGCCCGGATCAGGGAATAAACATCGTATTCAAAATCTTTCCTGTTAAAGGTAAGGCTGATATTAAGCAAGGGGATTGTACCTCTTTTCCATAGCAATGGATGTGGTCATCTCGTGACCGGGAAGAACCGCTGTCTCCTCGGGAAGCTCACTGAGCAGACGGTGAATGCTGCTTCTCATGGCAGCGGGACTGGAGGTGGGAAAATCCACTCTTCCGTAGGACTGGGCAAACAGAGTATCGCCGCTGACCAGCACCTGCTCATCCGGAAAATAGTAGCAGCAGCTTCCCTGGGTATGTCCGGGGGTATGCAGCACCCGGATCCGGAATCCTGCGATCTCCAGCTCATCCTTGTCCTTTACCTGATGATCTGCCTGCATAGAATAAGCAGTTCCCCAGTTCCCCGAAAGATTCAGTGCCGGATCCTCCAGCACCTCTTCATCCAGTTCCTGTACATAGACCGGTATGTCAAAATGTTTTCTTAACTCATCCGCAGCCAGAATGTGATCAAAGTGACCATGGGTCAGCAGGATTGCCGCAGGCTTTGCCTCCAGCCGCTCTGCATGACGGATCAGCTCCTTTGCATTGTCTGCAGGATCGATAAAAATCAGTTCCATTGTATCTGTATTCTGGATCAGCCAGCAATTGGTGCTGACCATTCCCAGAACAAGATATTCTACCTTCATCTGTGCCATAGCTCTCCTTCTTCAGCCCCGTGTTCTCTCTACTTCAATGACAGATCTCACCTGGACTACCTTCTCCATGATTGCTTTCAGCTCTTCGCTGTTTTTCACCTCAAAGCTGAGCGTGATCGTGCTTTTTCCCTTTTTACTGGTCTGAGAATGAATACTCAGGATACTGATGCCTCTGTCTGAGAACACCATAGACAGATCGCCCAGAAGACCGGGGCGGTCCTCCGCAAAGACACTGACCTCTGCACGGAAGCTTTTCTGCTTCGCATTCTCCTGGTTCCAGTCCAGTTCACGAAGACGCTGGCGGTCCTCCTCGTTCAGATTCATAATATTGTGACAATCGGAACGATGAACGATGATTCCGCGGCCTCTGGTGATATAACCGACCACCTCATCACCGGGGATGGGACGGCAGCATTTTGCAAAGTTACAGGTGATCCCGTCCATTCCTTCCGAGGTGACCACTCCCTTTGCGGGATTGATCTTCATCAGTTTTTTCTGGTTTGCCTCAACATTTGCAAGGATCTCCTGATCCGTAACCTCCTTCTTGACCTGCGCCTCGTAAATCTCTGACATCCGGTTGAAGACCTGACCCTCTTTCAGACCGCCGTGTCCGATGGCTGCCAGAACAGAATCCCAGTCCCTGAAGCCGTATTTTGTCATGACGGTTTCAAGAATATCAGGCTTCATATAGAGCGGAAGCTGCTTTCCTTTCTGCTTTGCATAAGAAGAGAGCATCTCCCTTCCTCTGGCGACATTTTCCTCCTTGAAGGTCTTACGGAACCATTGATTGATCTTATTCTTTGCCTGGGTACTCTTTACCAGGTTCAGCCAGTCGCGGCTGGGTCCTCTGGAATTCTGGGAGGTGATGATCTCCACCTGATCTCCGCTTCTCAGCTTGGTCTCAATGGGTACGAGCTTACCGTTTACTCTGGCACCTACCATGCGGTTGCCTACTGCTGAATGAACTGCATAGGCAAAATCCACGGGACAGGAGCCCTTGGGCAGTGTTTTTACATCTCCCTGCGGGGAGAAGCAGTACACACTGTCGGTAAACAGATCCAGATCATTCTTTACAAGAGACATGAACTCCTGGTTATTAGCATTATCGTTCTGCCATTCCAGCATCTCCTTCAGCCAGTCCAGCTTCTCAGCCTCTTCATTCTCGTCTCCCTGATCTGCCCTGCGTTTTTTTCCGTCAGCGGCTCTTTTGTACCTCCAGTGGGCAGCAATACCGTATTCTGCCACCCGGTGCATCTCAACGGTTCGGATCTGGATCTCAAAGGGAAGACCCTTGGGACCGATCACAGTGGTATGCAGAGACCGGTAGCCGTTGGGCTTCGGCATGGCAATGTAATCCTTGAACCGTCCGGGAATAGGCTTGTACATCTCATGGATCACACCCAGAGAAGCATAGCAGTCCTGGATGGTGCTTACAATGATCCGCACTGCAAACAGATCATAGATCTGATCCAGTGTCTTATTCTGATTCTTCATCTTACGATAGATGCTGAAGAAATGCTTTACGCGGCCGCTGATGCTCGCCTCTATCTGAGAGTCCGAGGATTTGATGTGTTTTGCCACATCCTCCACCACCGAATTGATATATTCCTGCCGTTCTCCCTTTTTCAGGTTGATCTGCCGTGCAAGGTCCTGATAGGCTTCCGGATCCAGATATTTCAAAGCCAGGTCATCCAGCTCGATCTTCAGCTTGGATATACCCAGACGCTGTGCAATGGGTGCATAGATCTCCTGGGTCTCCTGAGAAATTTCCTTCTGCTTCGCAGGCTTCATATACTTCAGCGTACGCATGTTGTGAAGACGGTCAGACAGCTTTACCATGATCACGCGGATGTCCTTAGACATGGCAAGCAGCATCTTTCTCATGTTCTCTGCCTGCTTTTCCATCTTGTCAGCTACATAGTTCAGCTGACCCAGCTTGGTTACACCATCGACGATCAGGGCAACCTCTTCCCCGAATTCCTCAGCAAGATCCTCTTTTGTCATGATGGTATCCTCCACCACATCATGAAGAAGACCTGCTGCCACACTTTCTTCATCCAGACCCAGATCCACCAGGATCAGGCCGACGCTTAAGGGGTGGATGATATAGGGCTCTCCGGATTTTCTCACCTGATCCTTATGGGCTTCCCGGGCAATCTGGTAGGCCTTCTTCACAAGGCTGTGCTCTTCTCCGGGAAATGCGTGATCCAGGGATTTCAGTAATTCCTCGTAGATCCGGTCTACATCAGTAAAGTCATCGATCTTCCGCAGCCGGGCATCCGCCTGGGCGATCTCCCGGCGCTTCTCTTCACTTAATGCACTTGTGCTGCTTTCACTTACTGATTTTTCCATAGGCGTTATTTTCCTTCGTATGCAATGACAGAAGCCACATCGTATTTACCAAGCTTCTCTCTTCCGTTCAATCCCTTTAATTCCATAACGAACACTACCTTTACGACCTCACCGCCGAGAGCTTCCACCAGTCTGCAGGTGGCTTCTGCGGTGCCGCCGGTAGCCAGCAGATCGTCCACCACGATCACCTTCTGACCCGGTTTAATGGAATCCTTATGCAGCTCAATAGTGGCTGAACCATACTCCAGATCGTAGGTGACCTCTACTGTCTCACAGGGAAGCTTTCCCTTTTTGCGTGCCGGTACCAGTGATTTATGGAGATTGTAGGCAAGAGCGCCTCCAAAGAAAAAGCCTCTGGCCTCACAGCCTACTACTACGTCAAAATCCACGTCCTTCAGCAATTCAGCGAGGGAATCAATGGAAAGCCGGTAGCCGTCCGGATCCTCGAGAATCGTGGTAACATCTCTGAACATAATTCCCGGCTCCGGGAAATCCGGAATGCATCTTACGTACTCTTCTAACTTCTTCATATTGAATCCCTCCCAAACTTATGATTGTTTTTTCATTCTGCGCAGCTGCTGACACAAATTAATGAAAACGTGAATACTATATTCAAATGACTATGAAC
>JAUNAJ010000003.1:140414-171854 GCA_030527645.1 Lachnospiraceae bacterium
CAAATGACTATGAACAGTACACCCACATTATCACATAAGTATATACCAAACTTTTTTTGATTGCAAATAGTAAGGTGGCACGATGAACCTCCCCTGCATTAGCAGTCATGGTGCGCATGCAGGGGAGATTCCCCGTGAACAGTAACGGGGACGTTACTGCTCTTCCGCCTCCTGCAGAACAGCACCACCGTCCCCTTAATTTTATCAGCTCAGTTTTTCGATTGCATTCTGAATGCGCTTCAGGGATTCCTCTTTTCCGAGAACCTCCATCAGCTCAGTTGCTCCGCCCGGAGTCATCTGCTTACCGGACAGGGCAGTACGGATCGGCCACATAATAAAGCCTGTTTTATATCCCTTCTCCTTGCCGAAGGCAGACAGTGTCTGGAACAGGGCATCGTTTGAGAAGTCCTCCTGTGCGGAAAGGATCGGCAGCACCTCCTGCAGAAGAGAAAGAGAATTCTCTGCATTGGTCTTCATCTTCTTATGGGTGTACATGGCGATATCATACTCCGGTACCTCCTGGAAGAAGTCGATATGATCCTTGATCTCAGGCAGAACCTCGATACGAGTCTTCACCATTGCTGCGATTCTTCTGTAATCCAGGTCTTTTGTGATCACCTCTTTGATGTATGGAAGAGCAATCTCATAGAATGCTTCATCGTCCATGGCCTTCAGGTATTCTCCATTCATCCATCTCAGCTTCACCATATCAAAGACTGCCGGTGATTTGCTGATCTTGGTGTAGTCGAATTTCTCGATCATCTCCTCCATGGACATGATCTCCTGGTTATCGGCCGGGCTCCATCCAAGAAGAGTTACGAAGTTTACAACTGCCTCGTTTACAAATCCCTGCTCGATCAGATCCTCGTAGGAGGAATGTCCGGAACGCTTGGACAGCTTCTGATGCTCCTCGTTGGTGATCAGCGGACAGTGCACATACTTCGGCTCCTCCCATCCGAAGGCCTTGTACAGACGGGTATATTTCGGTGCAGAGGACAGATACTCGTTTCCTCTTACTACATGCGTAATGTTCATAAGATGATCATCCACAACATTTGCGAAATTGTAGGTAGGATATCCGTCTGATTTGATCAGGATCATATCATCCAGCTCAGCATTCGGCTGTGTGATATCTCCGTAGATCTCATCGTGGAAGGTCGTCTCTCCCTCATTGGGCACATTGGCACGGATTACGAAGGGCTTTCCGGCTGCCAGGTTTGCTTCGATCTCCTCTTTTGACAGATGAAGACAGTGCTTGTCATAGACTGTGATAGTCTTTCCGTTCACCTCTGTTGCCAGAGACTCCAGACGTTCCTTGTCACAGAAGCAGTAATAGGCCTCCCCCTTCTCGATCAGCTGTTTTGCATATTCCATGTACAGACCGGAAGCCACACGCTCAGACTGTACATAAGGACCTACTCCACCGTCCTTATCCGGACCCTCATCGTGATGGAGTCCTGTTTTATCCAGGGTACGGTAGATGATATCCACTGCCCCCTCCATGAGACGCTCCTGGTCTGTATCCTCAATACGAAGCACAAAGTCGCCGCCCTCGTGCTTTGCGATCAGATAGGTATACAGTGCCGTTCGCAGATTTCCTACATGCATTCTTCCCGTTGGACTGGGAGCAAATCTTGTTCTTACCTTAGCCATAATTCACCTCTACTGTTTTTTTAACTATTCAGCGCCTGCGTTCGTACGAGATCAATTCCAGTGATTTCGAGTTTCTATCGCATTCCTGTTGCTTTTATGCTGCCTCTCACTATATGAACGAAGCGCAGACATCACAATTCACATGTTACACTTCCTGTAATCCTGTGAATAGTCGCATTCTTATTGCTGCGTACGCAAAGAGAACGTCCGTCGGACGTTCCTTTTGCTTTAGACGAGTCTATTATAAAGGAAGACCGGAAAATGTACAACTGGTTTTCTGGAAGGGTCCTTTCAGAGAAGCTGCCGGATTACTGGTTACCGTTGACAAGGACGAGATGCAGGATATGGGCATAGGAAAATCTAACTACGGTAATTCCTGTGCCTGAGTTAATTGATACGGGCACAGGAAATCAATAAAACGGGAATCTCTGTGCCTGGGATGAATGATACAGGCACAGGAAATCAAAAAAGAACGGAAATCCCTGTGCCTGAGTTGATTGATAGGGCACAGGAAATCAATAAAACGGGCATCCCTGTGTCTGAGTTGATTGATACGGGCATAGGAAATCAAAAAAATGGTAATCTCTGTGCCTTGGTTGCAGGATGCGGGCACAGGAAAACCGAAAAATGGTAATCCCTGTGCCCGGGATGGCAAGATGCGAGCCATACAGCATTGCATTGCCTCTCTCAGACAGATATAATACACATAGTTTACACAGAAAGGATATCCTCCATGACCATTCTGATCTTTTATTCCTCCTTAACAGGCAATACAAAAAAACTGGCCTCCCACCTGGCAGAAACTCTGCAGGCAGAAGACCATACTGTTCAGTTTTATGATACAAAAGCTTTTCTCGCTGAGAGAAAACACAATCCGGAAACCACGCTTCCTCAGGCGGATCTGATCCTGATCTGCTTCTGGTGCCGGCGCTCCTCCATGGACAACCTGAGCCTTCAGCTTCTCTCCCTGTATCAGGGACAGCAGATTGCTGCGGCAGGAACCATAGGCGGGGATGTAAAAGGTCCTTACGGTGAACGGGTTCGAAACAATGCCGTCTCTGCCATCGAAGAACATAACACCTGCAGGGGTGTATTCGTCTGTCAGGGGAAAATTGACGAAGCCAGAACCGAAGCCAGAAGACGTCTTCCGAAAACTGCTTCCCATTATCTGGATAACGCAGGCTATGCAAGACATCTTGCCACCAGAACACACCCGGATCAGAAGGATCTTACGGATGCGGCTGAATTTATTCGAAATATCATCTGAATTTCGAAATATTGTCTGAATGCAGAAAAAAATCTGTCACAGTCCGGAAGCCTCCTCCGAATCAGCAGGGGCAGATCTTTTCTGCTTTACCTCAATGATCGCCGTAATGATATCTGCATGCTAATATGTATATATTCTTCTCGTCGATCTGATAAATCAATCGATCCTTATCATTGATTCTTCGACTCCAAAAGCCTGCCAGATTCCCGGATAGAGGCTCCGGTTTCCCGATTCCTGCATTTCCGTTTCTGGATATATCTTCCAGCAGCTGATTAATCTTTTTCAACGTTTTTCGATCCTCAGTCTGCCAGTACACGTAATCCTTCCATCCATTTTCGGTAAATACCTTATTCATCGGTACTTTCCTCTTCCAGCTCATGAATGGCAAATCTTCCGTCGGTCAACTGAGCTTTCGACTCCATCAACCAGTCATAGTTGGCTTTATTTCCGAGCACATGGATATTTTCCATCAGATTATTGTAGGTTTCTTCGGAGATCATTACTACATTTTTATTGTTCTTTCTGGTAATGATTATGGTCTCGTAATCATCCGTTACGCAGTCCATATATTTTTTCATATTTTCCCGAAGAGCAGTATAATTTACAGCCAGCATATCAGTCCCTCACTCTCTTTGGATACAAATACTCCTCAGTTACTCCTGACTATTGCAGAGTATGGAAACCCTCCTCTGAGAAAAAAGTTTCTCACTCCTATAGGCTATATGATAACGTACAATATTCTGTACGTCAAGAGGATGCCAAGCCAAGAATTCAGCGATACGCTACTGGTGATCGTTCACGGGAATCCTCCCAGCCATACACAGTCCCTGTCGTTGCATGGCGGAACTGCTCTGACGCAGCCTGACTGCTTATCGCCATGCGTCCGTATGAAGCGCCCGTGGTCACTTCTGAAGGTGAATGGGAGGTTCCGCGAATTTACCTGCATATGAAATTCCGAATCATCGCCTTTCCGTCGGGAGTCATGATAGATTCCGGATGGAACTGTACCCCGTAGACAGGGTATTCTCTGTGCTGCACGGCCATGATCTCTCCATCATCAGTCTTTGCAGTCACCTGCAGACAGTCCGGCATGGTTGCCTCATCTGCTGCAAGGGAATGGTATCTTGCAACAGGTCCTGTTGCGGGAAGTCCGCGGAACAGAAGGGAGTCTGTATCAAAGGTCACCGTGGACTGTTTGCCATGCATCAGCTCCTTCGCATAGGTAATGACAGCGCCAAAGGCCTGACAGATCGCCTGATGACCGAGGCAGACACCCAGGATCGGAAATTCTTTTCCCAGGGTCTTTACCACATCAACGATCACACCGGCATCCTCCGGTCGTCCCGGACCCGGTGAGATAATGATCTTGTCCGGATGCAGGGCACGGATCTCCTCTACCGTCAGCTCATCGTTTCTGATGACCTTCAGATCCTCTTCGATTTCTCCCACAAACTGAAACAGATTATAGGAAAAGCTGTCATAGTTATCAATCAAAAGAACCATTTACTCTTCCTCCATTGCTATTTCCAGGGCACGGACTACTGCCTTTGCCTTATTGATACACTCCTGATATTCCTTGTCCGGATCGGAATCATATACGATTCCCGCACCGCTTCTGACAAACACCGTATCCTGTTTTCTGTAAGCGATCCGGATTGCGATACAGGTGTCCATGTTGCCGGTGAAATCGATATAGCCGATGGCGCCGCCGTAGATGCCTCTCTTGTTATTCTCCAACTCACCGATCAGCTGACAGGCACGGATCTTAGGTGCACCGGACAGAGTTCCTGCCGGAAGCACGGCCTCAATGGCATCCAGAGCATCCTGATCCTCCCGGATCTCGCCCCGTACAGTGGAGCCGATGTGCATGACGTGGGAATACCGTTCGATGGAGTGAAGCTTCTCCACCTCTACGGTTCCGAATTTACTGATCTTGCCCAGGTCATTTCTGCCCAGATCCACCAGCATGTTGTGCTCTGCAAGCTCCTTCTGATCTGCCAGAAGATCCTCCTCCAGACGCCTGTCCTCCTCCTCGTTCCGTCCTCTGGGCCGTGTGCCCGCCAGAGGAAAGGTATGAAGAATGCCGTCCTCCAGCTTTACCAGTGTCTCGGGAGAGGCACCGGCCACCTCCACGTCGGTTCCTGTAAAATAGAACATATAGGGAGAAGGATTAATGGTGCGAAGGACACGATAGGTATCCAGCAGTGTTCCTTCATAGGGTGCACTGAGTCGGTTGGACAGAACGATCTGGAAGATATCGCCCTCCTTGATATGCATCTTCGCCTTCTCCACCATGCTGCAGTAGGCATCGTGATCAAACAGCGGGGTAACAGGTCCGAGCAGCCGTCCCTTTTTCTCCTCCTTCTTCACTCCGTTTTTCAGAAGAGAAACCATCTGCTTCAGCTCCAGCTCCGCTCTGTTGTACTCCACGTCAGCATTTTCCAGAGAAATGTTGACGATCAGAATGATTTTCTGCCGCACATTGTCAAAGCAGATCACCTTGTCAAAGAGCATCAGATCCACATCCTTAAAGTTGTTGGAATCCTCTACCTCTCTCTTCGCGGTAGGCTCGCTATAGAACATGTAGTCGTAGGAGAAGTAGCCCACCATTCCGCCGGTAAAGGAGGGCAGTCCCTCCAGCTTCGGACTTCTGTACTGATCCAGGATCTGGCGCAGGTAAGAGGAGGGATCCTCCGTCTGAACCGTCAGATCTCCGATCTTCATGGTTCCGTTATTGCAGGTGATCTCCATTCTGGGATCGTATCCCAGGAAGGTGTAGCGTCCCCACTTTTCATTGGCCATGGCTGACTCCAGCATATAGCAGTGGGTAGATACGCTTTTCAGGATCCGCATGACCTCGATGGGGGTTGTAAAATCAGAAAGCAGCTCACAGCTCACCGGAGCAATACTGAAGCTGTTCCGATCCAGTTTTTTTATGGTTTCCAGATCAGGAAATAATTTCATAGCAAAATACTCCTATTATAGTCAGAAGAGTGTAATGTAGGTCCACCGGACCTACGCGCCCAGCGCCAAATCTCGCAAGCTCGACTTGAATTCCGGATGTTACTTCATAGCATCCTTCATGGATTTCACGTATTCTCCCAGAACTGCAGGTGCCTCTGCCTTGTACTGATCCAGAATCTTGATAATCGCAGATCCCACAATAGCACCATCTGAGACTGCAGCCATCTTTGCAGCCTGCTCCGGTGTGGAGATGCCGAAACCGATGGCTACCGGCACATCCGTATACTGGCGGATCACCTTTGTAATAGAGGCCAGATCTGTTTTGATCTCTGTTCTGACACCGGTCACGCCAAGACTGGAAACCAGATAAATGAAGCCCTCTGCCTCCTTTGCGATCATAGCAATCCTGTTTTCAGAGGTGGGTGCGATCATGGAGATCAGATTCACATCGTATTCCGTACAAAGAGCCTGGAACTCCTCCTTCTCCTCGTAGGGAATGTCAGGCAGGATCAGTCCGTCGATGCCGATCTCCTTACAGGTGGAAATGAATTTTTCCGCTCCGTAGGAATACACCACATTGGCATAGGTCATGAATACCATGGGCACAGTGACATCCTTACGAAGCTCCCGCACCATATCGAATACCTTATCGGTAGTCACGCCGCCCTTCAGAGCACGGAGATTGGCACCCTGGATCACCGGACCTTCAGCGGTAGGATCAGAAAAGGGAATTCCCAGTTCCACCAGATCCGCACCGTTTGCCACCATAGCTTTTACTGCTTCCTTTGTAGTCTCCAGGTCCGGATCTCCGCAGGTAATAAATGGAATAAATGCTTTTCCGTTTCGGAATGCCTCATGGATCTTACTCATGGATATCCTCCCCTCTGTAGCGTGCAATGGCTGCACAGTCCTTATCTCCTCTTCCGGAAATAGTAATAACAATAATCTGATCCTTGTCCATGGAAGGAGCCAGCTTCTGCGCATAGGCAACTGCATGGGCAGATTCGATCGCAGGAATGATTCCCTCTGTTCTGGACAGATATTCAAAGGCATTTACCGCTTCATCATCGGTAACCGGTACATACTGTGCCCGGCCGATATCATGAAGCCATGCATGCTCCGGTCCGACACCGGGGTAGTCCAGTCCGGCGGAGATAGAATATACAGGGGCAATCTGTCCGTATTCATCCTGACAGAAGTAGGATTTCATGCCGTGGAAGATACCCGGTCTTCCCGTAGCAATGGTGGCTGCTGTCTCAAAGGTATCCACACCTCTTCCTGCCGCCTCACAGCCAATGAGCTGCACCTCTTTATCCTCAATAAAGTTGTAGAAGGTTCCGATAGCATTGGAGCCACCGCCTACACAGGCGATCACTGCATCCGGAAGCCGGCCTTCCTTCTCCAGCATCTGCTCCTTGATCTCTTTAGAGATCACAGCCTGGAAATCACGGACAATGGTAGGGAACGGATGGGGTCCCATGACAGATCCCAGACAGTAGTGGGTATCGTCCATTCGGTTTGTCCACTCACGCATAGCCTCCGATACCGCATCCTTCAGGGTTGCTGTACCTGTCTCCACCGGAATCACCTCTGCTCCCAGCAGGCGCATACGGTACACATTCAGTGCCTGGCGCTCTGTGTCCTCTCGTCCCATGAACACCACGCATTCCATGCCCATCAGAGCTGCTGCTGTGGCAGTTGCCACACCGTGCTGTCCTGCGCCGGTCTCTGCGATCAGGCGGGTCTTGCCCATCTTCTTTGCAAGAAGCGCCTGTCCCAGGACGTTATTGATCTTATGGGCACCTGTATGGTTCAGATCCTCACGCTTCAAGTAGATCTTCGCTCCGCCCAGATCCTTTGTCATCTTCTCTGCATAGTACAGTCTGGATGGTCTTCCGGCATAATTGTTAAACAGCTCCGCAAGCTCCGCCTGAAATTCCGGATCATTTTTATAGTGATTATATGCTTCCTCCAGCTCGATCACGGCATTCATCAATGTCTCGGGCATATACTGTCCGCCGTGCATGCCGAATCTTCCGTTTTGATTTGTCATGTTGTGGTTCTCCTCTGTTGATTGTTGCTATATCTGCATGTAGTATTCTATTATCGTCTGTTCAGAGCCTGTATCTGTATGAAATCGATTCCTACTATTTCACGCAATATGGCTTATCACCATTCTATTTTCTATATTCACGTTCTGGCACGCTCCACAAATAGTTGCATCTTCTCCGGATCCTTTAATCCATCCGTTTCAATACCTGAGCTGACATCCACTGCAAAGGGATGCAGTTCCTGTACGGCATCGGTGACATTCCCGGGATGGAGACCTCCGGCAAGAAAATAGGGCCGGGTTACCTTTCGGATCAGACTCCAGTCGAACGTCTCCCCGCTGCCCGCGCCGGAATCCAGCAGCACATAGTCCGCTGCACTGCTGTTGGCCAGCTCTGTATCCTCTGATAGATTTATCTTAAACGCCTGAATAATGGTCTTCCCGGGTGCCAGAGCCCGAAGCGTTTCGATAAAGGCATTGTCTTCACTGCCGTGAAGCTGGGCAATATCAATTACGCCATCCTTCAAAAGATCTGCAACATATGCAGGCTCCGGATTCACGAATACTCCCACTGCCTGAATAGACGGATCCAACAGTGCCTTCAATTCTGCTGCCTGCTGCCGTGATACATTCCGGCTGCTCTTATCATAGAATACAAAGCCGATATAGTCCGGCTTCAGTTCATTTGCCTTCTCGATATCCTCAGGTCTTGTCAGACCACATAGTTTTATCTTTGTCATAATTCATTCTCTTTCAGTGGAACACGGGGACGGTGGTGCCGTTCCGTTTTGGAACTGCACCACGGCTCCTGTGCAGCACCCAATTATCCCCGAAGCTCATCCAGTTTCGCTTTTTTATCCTCTGCCCGCATCAGTGTCTCACCGATCAGTACAGCATCGGCACCGATGGCACGAAGTGTCTGTACATCTTCCTTCGATTTAACTCCGCTTTCTGACACAAACAGCACATTGGCCGGAATCAGCTCACGCAGTTTTTTACTGTTTTCTGTATCCACAGTAAAATTTTTCAGATTTCTGTTATTCACACCGATAACCCGGGCTCCGGCACTTACAGCCATCTCCACCTCTGCCTCATCGTGGGCTTCCACCAGGGCACTTAATCCCAGAGCATCGCATATCTCGATATACTTACGGATTTCCTCTTCTGTCAGAATTGCACAGATTAGAAGTACTGCGGATGCTCCAAGAACCTTGGCCTCGTAGATCATGTATTCATCCACGGTAAAATCTTTTCTAATACAGGGGATTGATACCGCTTCTGCAATTTCCTGAAGATATGTATCCGACCCCAGAAACCACTTCGGCTCTGTCAGTACTGATATGCAGTCAGCACCAGCTTTCTCATATTCCTTCGCAATCTCCAGATAGGGAAAATCCGGAGCAATCAGCCCCTTGGAAGGAGAGGCTTTCTTACATTCACAGATAAAGGCAAGTTCTTTTCCGGAGAGCGCCTTTTCAAAAACAAAGTCCCCCTTAGGAAGAGCAAGTGCCTTCTGCTTCATCTCCACGGCAGAGATTTTTTTCTTTGCCTCCGCCACACGAACCCTGGCGTAGGCTGCCAGTTCATCAAGAATCGTCATGGTTCCTATCTCCTTATATTTCGATAATATATTCGAAAATATCCTAATTTATTTTTCTCTTATTTTCTTGCTCTTACCTATTGCTGATCTCGATGAGTTTCTGCAGTGCATCGAAAGCCTTTCCGGAATCGATCAGCTCTCCTGCCAGCTTAACGCCTGCTTCAAAACTCTCTGCCTTACCGCCGATATAAAGAGAGGCACCGGCATTCAGCAACACTGCATTTCTCTTATGTCCTCTCTCTTCTCCCTTCAGAATTGCTGTAGTGATCTTAGCATTTTCCTCCGGTGTTCCACCCTTCAGATCCTCCTTGGTACATCTTTCAAAGCCGAAATCTTCCGGCTTGATTGTATAGGATTTGAACCATCCATCCTTAAACTCGCAGATCTTAGTCGGTGCACTCATGGAAATCTCATCCAGCTTGTCCATGCCGTAGACAACCATTCCACGCTCTACACCCAGGCTGATCAGAACCTGTGCCAGGGGTTCTACAAGATACTCATCGTATACACCCAGAAGCTGAAGCTTTGGTGATCCCGGGTTGGTGAGAGGTCCCAGGATATTGAAGACAGTACGGAATCCAAGTTCTTTACGAATGGCTCCCACATACTTCATAGAAGTGTGATACTTCTGCGCGAAGAAGAAGCACATGCCCACCTCCTGAAGAAGTTCTATGCACTTCTCCGGATCCTGTTGAATATTGACCCCGAGTGCTTCCAGACAGTCCGCTGTTCCGCAAAGAGAGGATGCCGCACGGTTGCCGTGCTTTGCCACTTTCATTCCGCCTGCTGCTGCAACCAGAGCAGATGTGGTAGAGATGTTAAAGCTCTGTGCATTGTCTCCGCCGGTTCCTACGATTTCAAACACGTCCATGCCGCTCTCAACCTTAGTAGCATGATCTCTCATAGCTGCCGCACAGCCTGCAATCTCATCGGTAGTCTCGGCCTTCGCACTTTTAGTGGAAAGGGCTGCAAGAAAGGCTGCATTCTGCGTGGGGGTAGTCTCACCGCTCATAATTTCATTCATCACATCATATGCTTCCTGATAGGTTAAATCCTCTTTACTCACGATTTTTACAATAGCTTCTTTAATCATAGTTTTTCTCCTTTTCTCATCTGATACATTCTGTTTCTGATATTCCTATCAGAAAATTTTGTTTCTTGCCAAAGGCTTTACTCCGTAAATTTCACAAAAAAAGTCCTTGGCAGAATATACGCTTCTGCCAAGGACGAATCATACACTTATATTTAAGTATACCACAATCCGCGGTGCCACCTTGCATTCACAGGACCTCCTGTGCTCTTTATTGGATACCATCATATCCATGACAACTAACGTGTGCCTGACGTCACAGAATACTCGGAGTATTGACTCCTTTGACTGCGCCCTCCGCGGTCCATTTGACAACTTGTTTCTCACCCAATCTCAGCATCCTGGGCTCTCTGTAAAGGCATGATTGCCGTTATCTCCGCTTCAACGGTTTTATTATTTTATTGAACTTCTGTTAGTTTAGCAGAGTAAAGCAGTGATGTCAATAGAAATATTGGTATAAGATTCCAACTGTAAGCTACGATTGATTAAAAACGAACAAATAAAACCGCTCAAATCAAACCGCAACTTATCATCTCTCTATTTTTCTCTTAAGTTCCCTTATTATGACCGAAAAAACACTCTATATTCCCCCGCTTACGCAGGGATCACGGCGCATAAGAGTATCTGGATAGCCAACCCTTAGGATCACCCCCGCTTACGCGGGGATCACACAGTGCAATTACTGTAACAGATGCAATGGGCAGGATCACCCCCGCTTACGCGGGGATCACATTAAAAAGATCCCGTAAAATCAGTCCTTTTTTCTTAATCTCTTTCTTAAAATCATTTACCTTCGGAAGAAGACTCGCTATTAACTTCACATACTCAAATGCGCGATGGTGCACTACAGATTCAATCCCATATACATCTAACACATTCTGCAGTATTAACTGTCCAGAAACACCTTTTCCCTTTTTACAAGAGACACTATATCAACATAACCTCTGTATTTCCATATCAAGCTATTTTTAAGTCAATTACCTAATATTTATTAACCAGTTATACATCAGATTACTCCTCTTTTACCTCTATATTTTTTATCATATCACAGAACATATGTTTTTTCTATAGAAGATTGCAGTAAAGAAATTCCTATAGGATTAAGAAACCCTTAAGGTTATCACCACTTACACTTCAGATTCTCTTGTTATAGTTACATCATCAAGAGAGAGGAAACAAAAAAGTTTCAATCAAACGGAAAACAATAAAGAAAAGAGAATTTTAAGGAGGAAACATCATGACAATCATCAACGTATTAGGAACAGCAGCAAGTTACACAGCAGTAGCAGCTATCGCAGGTTTCGGACTTTTCTACTTCGGAGCAATCTGCACCAGAATTTTCCAGAACAAACTGCATCACGCATAAAACAACAAGGATGAAAATCAAATAAACAACAGCCAAAGAAGGAGGAACTCAAAATGACAAAATCCACTAACAAAACCAACTTTATTATTCCAACAATTGTTACATTAGCACTTGGCAGAGCCATTTATCAGATCTTTTCCTGCATAGATGCACTTCACAATATGGCAGGAACTACAGGAACTGCACTTTCAAGAATCCAGTCAAATGGAGGAAATATTACACTTCTGATTATGGTTGCAGCAATGTTCTCCCTCATCGCTCACAGCAGAGGAGCCGGTAAGGGCGAAATTATCCGTGCCAATGCACTGCTTGTGTTAGGTGGTTTTTCAATGATCGGCGAAAAATTCATGACAGCGTCCGAATCAATCCTTGGTCATAGCATTACAGCAACTACATCTGTTCTTGTTAAGCCATTCCTGAATGGTCTGATGGACAAGGGACTTACCCAGACTGAGGCAGCTGCAGCTCTTACAAGGATCGGAACCATTATTACAGCAGGTATTGCAGCAGGACTGGCAATTGTGATCATTATCTCACTTGTTTCTATTTCAAAGAAAGCTAAGGCAGAGAGCGGAATGAACGTGCAGAGATCTGCAGCATGATCGATCCACACCAGGTATATGTGAAAGCATTGAGCTAACAAAAAAATAACAGGCATTTCATTTACGGAAATCCCCCGTTGATGAAATGCCTGCATTTTTTGTATTCCAAAAGCTTACAACAAAGCCATCTATTTCGCACGGTCCTTACAGTATTTATTCGATATTATACAATCTTTGCAATTTCCCCATACAGGTCTACGATCACCGGCAGGATCTCATCCGGGAAGTCGTAGCCAGGTGTATGAATGGGGGCATGCTCTTTCCCGCAGCCTATGTAGAAAATTGCTCCTGGTACTTCCTTTGTGAAGCGGCCGAAATCCTCCGAGGCACGGAAGGGCTCCTCCATCTCCTCCACCGGAACAGAAAGAGCTGCTGCTGCCTGCAGGATCTTCTTCACTGAGCTTTCATGATTCCAGCAGTCGGTAAACTCGTCCTCAAAAGAGACTGTCAGTTCCAGTTTCTCTTTCTCTGCCAGCTGACCGGCAAAAGTTTCAATGTGTCGAATCAGATCCTTCAGTTCCTCTTCAAAGGCTCCCCGGACTGTCAGCAGAAGCTCCCCCTCTCCTGCACTGGTTCCGAAAGCGTGCTCCCCAACTTTTACTTCGATCACAGTGATCAGAGTCATCCCCTTATACTTTCCGCTCTCTCTGATGTTCTCCAGCTCCAGAATCAGCTTTGCTATAGCAAAGGAGGGGTTTTTCCCATTTTCCGGGTAGCAGGCATGACTTTTCTGTCCGTGGAAATGGAGGGTCATTCCGGTGGAAGCAAACTGAGCCGTACCAACCGGAGCAGCCACTGCTCCCAGAGAGACTCCCGGCATATTGTGGACAGCAAAAATTTCCGAAATATTATTCTCTTTCAGAAATGATAAGCACTCCTTCGCACCCTGACCGGTTTCCTCCGCATGCTGGAACAGAAGACAGATATCCCGGTTCCCCCCTTTCTGATCCAGCTCCAGAGCGAAGCCTGCAAGAGCTGCACTGTGGCCGTCATGACCGCACTTATGCCCTCTTCCCGGATAAATGGAGACATACTCACAGAGCCCCTCTTTCTCCTCTACCGGCAGCGCATCCATATCTGCCCGGAATGCGATCGGACTCAGCTTTTTTTCTGAAGAGGAATGGTAAACCGCATAGAACCATCTCCCCCGGTCCACCAGTTCCAGAGACGTATGCTCTGACAGAAACTTCATCAAATGCTGTTTTGTCCAGACCTCCTCCATGGATAACTCCGGATGTCTGTGCAGTTCATGCCGCAGAGCTATGGCCAGTTCCCTGTTTTTCTCATTCATCTGTCCGAAACTCCTTCCCTCAGCTTTACAGCTATATTTGTAATTATATGTAAAAATGCCGAAAAATTCTATAGAATAAGCTTTAATGAAATGCCCTTATTCCCTACCGATACCCTGTAATGTTGATCTGCAGCGTCTCCCGCCCCATATACCGGTTGATCGCCGGATAGTACAGCAGGGTCACGGTTTCATGGGTCCGGCAGAATTCTGCAAATCCATCCGCATCCCCAAAGTAGATGGCCTGCATTCTGGCACCGAATTCATTCTGCACCTGCAGACGGGCTGCATTTCTGGAGGCACCCATCACCCGGATACCGGATACCCGGAGATTTTTTTCTGCGAATACCGGCCTTGGATTTCCTGTACCGAAGGGCTCCAGCAGTTCCATCTGTTCCACCAGCTCCCTGCGGATATAGCTGATGGGCATGGCTGCGTCAATGGTCACCTTCTTTTTGAGATCCGCCCCGGTCAGCGTACAGAGCTCGTTCAGCCGTTTCCGGAATACCGGTACGTTCTTCTCTTCCAGGGAGAGACCTGCCGCCATGGGATGACCGCCGTACTTTGTCAGCAGCTCTCCGCAGCGGGTCATTTCCTCATACATGCTGTAGGCTTCTATGGATCTTCCTGATCCCTTTACTCCGTTTTCTGTTTTTGTCAGTACGAAGGACGGCTTTCCGAAATGCTCCTTCAATCTGCCTGCGATAATGCCTGCCAGACTTTCGTGGCAGTCCGGCAGATACACGACCAGCACCCGATCCTGTGAAAGGGAGGTGCTTTCCACCAGTTCAATGGCTTCCTTCTGTCCCTTCTCTGTCATTTCCTTCCTGCTGTCATTCAGCGCCTTCAGATCACCGGCCAGACGTGCTGCTTCCTCCAACTGTTCCTCACAGAGCAGATCCAGTGCTCTCTGAGCTGTATTCAGGCGGCCGCTGGCATTCATGCAGGGACCCAGTACGAAGCCGACATGATAGGTGCTGATCTTATCCGGATCCAGATTGTTCGCAAGGATCAGCTGCTGCATACCCAGATTTTCTGTCTTTCTGAGTCGCTTCAGTCCTTCCTTTACAATGATTCTGTTTTCGTTCTTCAGCTCCATTACATCACCGATGGTGGCAAATGCTGCAAATTCCAGAAAATCAAACTTTTCCTGATCTGAAATATTCATCAGGTCATAGAGATAACAGATCAGCTTCCAGGCTACTACGGCGCCGCAGATCCCTTTAAAGGGATACCGGCAGTCTGCCTGTTTGGGATTGATTACTGCATCCGCCGGAGGAATTCTATAGTTTTTTCCCCCATTGTCTCCTTCCTCATAGGGCACCTCATGGTGATCTGTGATCACCACGGTCAGCCCCAGGTCCTTCGCCAGCATGATCTGATCAAAGGCAGCAATTCCGTTATCACAGGTGACGATGAGTTTTGCTCCGTCCTCTGATGCTTCCTTTACCAGATTCTCATTCAGACCATAGCCGTCCCGAATTCTGTCCGGAATCCGCACATCGCACCTTGCTCCCAAGCGCCCCAGTCCCTTTTTCAGAATGTAGGAGGACATGATTCCGTCAATATCATAGTCTCCGATGATGCGGATCCGTTCTCCCTTCCTGATATGGAGCAGGATCAGCTCTGCTCCCTTCTGCATATCCTTCATGGAATCCGGACTGTGAAGATCCTCCAGTGTTCCATTCAGATACTGCCGAATGGCTTCCTCTCCTTCCACATCCCTGTTCCGGATCAGCCTGGCAATCAGAGGATCAATAGAAAACTGCTGTCCGATTTTATTGAAATCCGCTCTCTTTGCGGCAACTACCCACTTTTCCTGTAACATAATTTCTCCTTCTGCCATATGCAGCCGCCGATTTCCCTTGCCATTTTAGTCGAACATCGAGTTCTGGCGCCGGATGACTTATCATTTTATCCAGGGAAATGGTTCTTTTGACTGAAAAGAGGACCCTGCCAGGGCAGCGGTCCTCTTTTCAAATTGTATTCAAGTCGATCACGGCGGCATCTGCTGCATATCTCCGAAATCTATTGAATCAGTAATTATCTTCTGTGTTTTTTACGTTTTGTGCTCTGCAGCTCGGAACGATCCTTCTTTACATGCTTTTTAGAGGAACCTGCACCGGCGGAAGAACCGCCTGCTGCTGATGCTGATGTATCTGCTGCTGCAGCTGCAGGAGCAGCCTTGTCTTCGATTCCTTCGGCATCCTTAACTCTGTTCTTTCCAACCTTTGTTTTCAGGATGTACCAGAGAGATCCTGCCAGGCATACAGAAGAGTATGCACCGGTAATGATACCGATAATGATCGGAAGCGCGAATTCCTTAATGGACGGAACACCCATCAGATACAGAACAAAGATCGTAATGAAGGTGGTCAGTGAAGAATAGATACTTCTTGTCAGTGTCTGGGTTACAGACGTGTTGACGATATTCTTCAGGCTGTCGCCCTTCATGACGTGCATATTCTCGCGGATACGGTCAAATACAACGATGGTTGCATTGATGGAGTATCCAAGGATCGTCAGCATAACAGCGATAAAGGTGGAGCCCACTGAGAAACGGGACCACACATAGAATACCAGTACGATCAGAATATCATGCACCAGAGCCAGTACGGAGCTGGAAGCAAAACGAAGATCTCGGAAACGGATCCAGATATACAGAAGCATGCAGATGACTGCGATCACTACTGCCTTTGTTGCATTTGCCTTCATCTCACCGGAAATGGTGGAAGAGATATTCTCTGCTGTAATATCCTCTGCTGTCACATCGCTGTAGTTATCCATGATTGCCTGATTCAGAGCCTCACGCTCCTCTACACTCAGCTCACGGGTCTTAATTACAACCTGTGTAGAGCTTGTCACCTGCTGGAACTGAATGTTGGCATCACCGGTGATCTCGGATACCACGGGCTGTACCTGCTCATCCAGCTCAGACAGAGAAAATTCCTCATGGAAATCAACGGTGGTAGCTGTACCGCCGATAAAGTCAAGACTGTAGTTCAGAGGCTGTCCTGTGCTTCCGTTGTAAACAGCCATTCCTACCGGTGCGGATACGATCAGCACCAGAGAGAGGATAAAGAATACTGCTCTCTTCTGCAGGAAGTTCACCGGCTTTCTCGGTTTCAGAATACCATACGCCTTTTCACTTCTGATGCCGATTCCGTAGAATGCCATGGACAGCAGTCTGGAGACAACCAGCGCTGAGAACATGGACAGAATGATACCGATGGCCAGTGTGGTTGCAAAACCGCGGATGGATCCGGTACCCAGCAGATACAGCACTGCTGCTGCGATCAGTGTGGTAACATTACCGTCAACGATAGCGGAAAATGCTTTCTGGAAGCCGGACTGAATGGAACCCTTCAGGGATCTGCCCAGGGCATATTCCTCACGCATACGGGCATAGATGATCACATTGGCATCCACCGCCATACCGATGGTAAGGATGACACCGGCAATACCTGTCAGAGTCAGAGTTACGTCAAATGCATTCAGGAAGATCAGATCCAGGAATACAAAGATGATCAATGCCCAGCCGGCTGCAAGACCGGAAATTCTGTATACAACGATCATAAACAGAATAACAAGAAGCACGCCGATGAGACCTGCATACAGACTGGTGCTCAGTGCCTCCTGACCAAGAGTTGCTCCTACTACATTGGAGTAGATCTCCTCCAGCTCCAGGGACAGTGAACCGATACGGATATTTGCCGCAAGGTTCTTTGCCTCCTCAAGGGATGACATACCGTCAATCTGAGCTGATCCTCCTGTGATCGCAGAACGAACGGTAGGAGAGCTGATGATCTCTCCGTCATAAACGATATAGATCACCTTGCCCACATTGGCTGTGGTTGCCTCTGCAAACTTGTCTGCACCCTCTGAGGTCATGGTCAGGGATACAAGATATTCACGCTGACCGGTGGTGGAGTCTGAGGTTGAAACGCCCTCTGCGCTGGCGATATCCGTTCCCTCCAGAACCGTTTCACCGTTTTCATCCATAAAATACAGAGATCCGGGCTTGCCCAGCTCCTCAAGAATGGTGTTTGCGTCGCTTACACCTGGGATCTCAACAGAGATACGATTATCTCCCTGCTGGTACACCTGTGCCTCCGTGCTGTACTGATCCACACGCTGCTGCAGTTTGTAGATGGTATCAGCCATATCCTCTGAAGAGGGATTCTCCTCTACAGTCTGATAGGTGATGCTGACACCTCCGGAGAGATCCAGTCCGGTACGGATATTTTTCATGGCACCGGTTCCTGTGGGTCCCCATCCGACAACAGCGGTAAAACCAAGAAGCACTGTGATCACAAGGCAGAGAATCAATGTTACAATGCTTGTTCTTTTCTTCATGATTTCATCCTCTTTGTTTCATTTTTTTCAGCCATTGGCTGGGACATTTATTCTTCCTCTTCCGCCATCGCCGCTTTGATCATTAACGCGCACTCGATACGCTTGCGCTGCATGGCACAGCCGATCTCGTAAACATCGTTGATCTTTCCGGTAAAGTTGAAAGAGTTTGCAGCGCATCCGCCGCTGCAGTAAAATCTTGCAAAGCATTCGGAACATTCCGGTTTTGCATAGACATTACACTGTTTGAATTCACTGCAGATCTCCTGCTTCGTGATTCCCTGATCCACGTCGCCCAGACAGAACTGCTCCTGTCCTACGAACTGATGACAGGGATAGAAGTCTCCCCAGGGGGTAACGGCCAGATATTCTGTTCCGGAGCCGCAGCCGGACAGGCGCTTGTACACACAGGGGCCGCCGGTCAGATCGATCATAAAGTGGAAGAAGTTGAAGCCTCTTCCCTCTTTATTTCGCTTGATGATCTCCCGGGCGAGCAGATCATACTGCTCCATGATGATCGGCAGATCCTCTTCCCGGATCGCATAATCCTCGGAGGGCGGTGCCACTACCGGCTCCACCGAGATCTGCTTGAAGCCAAGATCCGCCAGATGCAGTACATCCGCAGCAAAATCCAGGTTGTGATGGGTAAAGGTTCCCCGGACATAGTATTTATCCTGGTTTCTGCTGTCTGCAAACTTCTGGAATTTCGGAACGATCAGCTCATAGCTTCCTGCTCCCTTTCGGAAGGGACGCATGCGGTCATGCACCTCCGGGCGGCCGTCGATGCTGAGCACTACGTTGCCCATCTCTTTATTGCAGAACTCCATTACTTCATCATTCAGAAGAACGCCGTTGGTGGTCAGAGTGAATCGGAAGTTTTTATCGTGGATCTTCTCCTGCTCTCTTCCGTAGGCAACCAGATCCTTCACTACCTGCCAGTTCATCAGCGGCTCACCGCCGAAGAAATCCACCTCCAGGTTTCTTCTGCTGCCTGAATTGGCGATCAGGAAGTCCAGAGCCTTCTTTCCAACCTCCAGAGACATCAGAGCACGGCGTCCGTGGTACTCTCCCTCCTCTGCGAAGCAGTATCGGCAGGCCAGGTTACAGTCATGAGCAATATGCAGGCAAAGTGCCTTCACCACCACCGGACGATCCGCGAACAGATCGATGGCATCACGGTACACGTCCTTTGTGAAGAGCATGCCCTGCTCCTTCAGCTCCTGACATTCTCCGCAGGCCTCTGTAATCTCTTCGGAAGGATAACGTCCTGCCAGTGCAGTCCGAATCTCTTCCTGATTTTTCTGCTGTTTCATCAGATCCAGTACATCGTAGGTCAGATCATCCACTACATGGACAGATCCGCTGTTGATATCCAGGACCATGTTATATCCGTTGTTTTTGTATAAATGTATCACTTCAGTTATTTCCTTAGGTTCTAGTATTTGTTAAGCATTCTGTGCACAGGTCCATTCGAGCTTGGTCTCTCTGTTCTCCCACAGGAGCCGGAACCTCAACCGCCGGGAAAACTGTTCTCCCAAAGGTTTTCCTGCAACACAAAAGTATCCCTGCTACCGGGTACCGGTAACAGGGATACCGCACTCTTTTAAAGCACTATATTATTTTGAATGCTCGCAGCTCTGGTTTCCTACTGTGCAGGAAGTTTTGCAAGCAGACTGGCAGGATGTCTGGCACTCACCGCATCCGCCTTTTTTTACTGTATTCTGAAGATTCTTTGTGTTTAAAGTCTTGATATGTTTCATCCTCATATCCTCCTTATATTATTCTGCAAAACATTATATCATACCGAAATATGTTTGGAAAGAAGATTTTTGTTTCCCTTTGCGTTATTGTTCCATTCAGTTTCCGCAAACCGGTACTCCAGCAGTTGTTACTCTTTGCGGAACCGTTTCCATCGAAGAGCCAGTGCTGCAGCCATTGCCCCGGAAAGTCCTGCAGTCATTCCCCACAGAGTTCTGTGGGAGGAATCACCTGTATTGACTCTTCCAATACTGCTTGCTGCTGCACTGTTTCCGGACGAAGCAGTACTGCTGCTTCCGGTTGAGGCAGAACTGCTGCCTCCTGTGCTCGTTCCTGCGGAGGAGGTGCTGCTTCCGGTACTGCCGCCGCTCGATGAAGAGCTGCTGCCTCCTGTCGTTTTACCGCCTGATGAAGAACCGCCGTTTCCGGATGAAGAGGAGGATGATGAACTGCTTCCGGATGAGGACGAACTGCTTCCGGAGCCGCCTCCCACACCGGAGGTTCCTCCTCCTACCAGATCTCTTCCCGGAAGACTCATCAGAACAATTGACGTCTCTTCTTCCGCTGTTTCCACCAGAGGATTGGTTTCCTCTGAATCCGCAGTTTCTGTCGATTCACTGATTTCTTCTGCATCAGAGTCTTCCATTAATGAAGTCTCAATGGATGCCTCATCCACCGTATAGAAGGATGGGATGCTGAACAGATTGAAGAGATCGTAGACCACCTCGCCGGTCTCCTCTGTGTCATCCTGCGATATTTCTTCAGAACCTGAACTATCTTCCTCTGATCCCTCTTCAGAATTTTCCGGTTCTTCGTTGGATTCTCCGGCTGCATCTTCCGTCTCTTCAGAGGAATCTCCGGCTGTATCTTCAATCTCTGCATCTGTATCCGATTCACGGATCACTTCGTCTGCATCGGATCCTTCCTCATCATCTGTTTTTCCTGTAGGAACTGAGAAGCCGGGAAGAAGGATACCACCCTGAGATCTGGACTCTTCTGCACCGCTAAGACCCGGAGTTTCCTCAGCAGAACTGCTGTTGTCCGCTGTCTCAGCTGCAGCTTCTGATTCTTCTGCTGTCACTGCTGCAGGTTCGGTTCCTTTGGAGGCACTTTCCTCTGCTGCATCTGCATTACTGATAATTACCCTTGGTGCCTCCCAAAGGGGAATCGGCGCTGCTGTTTCAGATTCCTGAGAGTCACTCTCTGTCTGTGCTGCATCACTGACTGATTCGAATCCTGTCTCCTCCTGAACGGCTTCTGCCTGATCTGCGGCTTTCTCCGCAGATGATCTCTCAGAAGCTGCCGTCTCCCGGACAGCCGCGGAGCCGCCGGTGCTGTCAGTTTCTGCCGAAGCTTTTTCCTCAGCATTCTCAGACCTGCTCTTCTGTGAACTGCTGTATTCAGCATCGCTGATCACACGAATCTGTTTTTCAGCCAGGAGCTGCTGCTCCTCTGCCGAAAGAGCGGTTCCTTCGCAAAGCACCAGGATTCTTGTCTCCTCCGTGATCAGACGGAAGGTCGGTGCCTCTGTTTCTCCGAAGGCTGCAAGTGCCTCCGGGAAGGAATGAACGGCACGATCCGAATAGGGACTCGTTTTCCCGCCATCGGATGCTGCCGCCGTATCAAGAAATACGGTGACTGCCTGTTCCTTATTCTCGGCTGACTGCTGCGCTGCTGTTTCCCCGGTCTGAGCAGCAGCCGGTACGGTACCTGTGAAAACCAGGGTGCCGGAAAGCACTGCACCGGCCAGTTTTAATCCTGTTTTCTTATTCCATGACATGATTTCTATTTCCTTTTCTCGATCGGTGAATAGACCTTATGCTGTCCCACGTACTTGTATGCAGGACGAATGATCTTGCTGGAGTTTGCCAGCTCCTCGATTCTGTGGGCGGACCAGCCGGATACACGACCCATGGCATACAGCGGAGTATACAGATCGCCGGAGATACCCAGCAGCTGATATACAAAGCCTGCATAGAAGTCCATAGTAGCACAAACCGGCTTCTCCAGCCGCCTCTTCTTTGGCATTACATCCAGAATGATCCGCTCCAGACGGAACAGGAATTCCAGCATCGGAGTCTGCCCCTTCTCTTCTGCAAGAGCGGGGAGCAGCTCCTTGATCAGCTCTGCTCTCGGGTCGGAATAGGTGTAGATTGCATGACCGATTCCATAAATATTGCCGGTTTTGTCACCGACCTCCCCATCCATGATCCTTCGGATATACATCCGCAGTTCCTCTTCATCGGACAGATCCTTCACATTCGCCATGATATCCCGGATCATTTCCTCTGCTCTCCTATCCACGCCGCCGTGTCTGGATCCCTTCAGTGCACCCAGTGAAGCTGCGATTGAGGAATACGTATCCGTTCCGGAGGAGGAGATTACATGCGTAACGAAGGTTGAGTTGGTTCCTCCGCCGTGTTCTGCATGAAGGATCAGCATCAGATCCAGCATTCTTGCCTCAAGATCTGTAAAGTTTCCATCTGAATTCAGCATCTGCAGAACATTCTCTGCAAAGGACAGCTCCTGCTTCGGATGACGCAGAAACAGGTTATCTCCCTTGTGATAGTAGCCATAGGAGAAGAAGCTGTAGGCTGTCAGAAGCGGCAGCTTGGCAATCAGATCCAGACACTGACGCACTACGTTGTGTATGGAGGTGTCTTCCGGATTCGGATCATAGGCATACAAAGTCAGTACACACTTCTGAAGGGAATTCATCAGATTATCGCTCTGTGCCTTCATAATGACATCACGGGTGAAGGATATGGGGAGATTCTGCAGGAAGGACATGGCCTGTACAAAATCCTCCAGCTGCATCTGGGTAGGCAGCTCTCCGAACAGAAGCAGATAGGTGATTTCCTCAAAACCGTATCGTCTTCCCTTCAGTCCGTGGATCAGGTCCTTAATATCATAGCCCTGATAAAACAGGGTACCGGGAGCATGCTGACGCTCTCCGTCATCGGTCACATAGCCCTTAACATCGGAAATTTCGGTCAGACCGGTACGCACACCGCGGCCGGAGGCTGTTCGAAGTCCCTGATTTACATTGTATTCATAATAAAGTCTCGGATCAAACTTCGTGGTTTCTCTGCTGACGGTCACCAGATGTCTGATCTTATCCATTGTATCGGAAGTATTGCTCATGAGAATCACTCATTCCTTTCGCTTTTTCAAATACAAACAGTGACAAGTTTTTTCACTGTTTCTCTCGGCAAAACAGCTCTACTGCTGTCCCCGGAACAACCGGTACATAATAACAGTCAATGCTGCAATCTGCCATATGCATATCAATAGGATATTATATAATAGATTTTCAGAATAGAAAAGGGGGTTTTTATCAGCGAACTTCCCTGCTGCATGAAAACACCTTGCAGAACATTACCCGTGAATAGTAACTGCAATCTCAAGCAACCGATCCAGGATCTGCATGGAAACAGACTCCTTGCTCATCAGATCCAGCCGGCGCACATCGGTTCGGGAGATCAGAGTCAGCACATTGGTGTCTGTTCCGAAACCTGCACCCGCTACCTTCAGATTATTGGCACAGATCAGATCCAGGTTTTTCTTCTGCAGCTTGGCAGATGCATTCTTCTCCAGATTACTGGTTTCCATGGCAAAGCCGCAAAGCAGCTGTCCGGGACGCTTGTGTGCTCCCAGCCAGGCGAGGGTATCCTCGGTCCGCTCCAGCTCGATCCTTGCATCTCCCTCTTTCTTTTTTATCTTCTCGTCAGACACCTCTGCCGGACGGTAATCCGCCACAGCGGCAGCTTTTATGATGATATCCTGCTCAGTGCCTCTGGAGGTCACAGTCTCAAACAGATCTTTGGCACTTTTGATCTTCACGGTGGTTACAAATTCCGGAGGCGCAATGGCGGTTTCTCCTGTCACCAGTGTAACATCCGCTCCCCGGAGCATGGCCATTCTTGCCAGCGCATATCCCATCTTCCCGGTGGAGTGGTTGGTGATATAGCGAACCGGATCGATGGCCTCCTGGGTGGGACCTGCCGTTACAAGAACCTTTTTCCCTGCGAGATCCTTCGGAAGGGCGATCGCCCGAAGAATATGCTCCAGAATCAGCTTTTCATCGGGGAATTTGCCCTTGCCCACATCGCCGCAGGCCAGCAGACCGGCAGCCGGCTCAATGATTTCCCAGCCGTACTTCCTAAGCTTATCCAGATTATCCTGTGTAACAGGATTGGTGTACATTCTTGTGTTCATGGCAGGTGCTGCCAGCTTCGGGCACTGACAGGCCAGCAGCGTGGTAGTCAGCATATCGTCTGCCAGTCCGTTTGCAAGCTTTGCCAGCACATTGGCAGTGGCAGGAGCAATGATGGCAAGATCTGCCTTCTTTGCAAGCTCCACATGCTCCACCTCGAACTGGAAGTTCCGGTCAAAGGTGTCCGTCAGGCACTTATTCACGGTCAGTGTTTCAAAGGTAATGGGGGTAATGAAGTTCTGTGCGTTCTCCGTCATGATCACATGCACATCCGCATGCTGCTTTTTGAGAAGGCTTGCCAGATTCGCTGCTTTATATGCGGCAATGCCGCCGGTAACTCCTAAGATGATCGTTTTTCCTTTTAACATATTATCTCTCCTGAACAGCTGTCTTTTTTATAAGATTACTAACGGCTGCACATCAATCGATGTTTGCCGGATAGTACCATCATAATGGAATTTCCCTTTTCACTCAAGTAGCTGCAGAAAAAAGACCGGAACGAGGGGACGTTGCTGCCGTTCCGCATGAAGTGGAACGGCAGCAACGTCCCCTCGTTCCAAAAAGGTATGTACTGGTGTGCAACCTGTTTTTTTATGGCATTTCTTTATCCGGCATGCTATACTTATTGCAGATTTATCCCTGATCGGAGAACAATTAACATGATGCTTTTTACGATTGATATCGGCAATACCAATGTGGTGGTCGGTGCCGTGGACGGACTGCAGGTGCTGTTCCGGGAGCGAATTCTGACGGACCCCACCCAGACTGTGCAGTGGTATGCCGACCAGATGCTGAAAAAGCTGGCTGACCACGGACTTCGGCCCTACGCTTTTGAAAATGCAGTCATCGGATCGGTGGTTCCTGCTGTGACTGAGCTGACCTCCAGAGCCTGGGAACGGATCAGCGGCCAGCAGCCCTATATCATCAGTAATACGATAAAAACGGATCTTAATCTTCAGATCGACAATCCTGCATCCATGGGCCGGGATATCCTGATCGGTGCAGTGGCTGCATCGGAGCTGTATCCCCTTCCGCTGATCGTTATTGATATGGGTACTGCTACTACTGTCTGCGTCATTGACAAAGACAAGAATGTGCCGGGGTATATGATCATCCCGGGGCCCTATACCGCACTGAATGCGCTGACTGCAAAGACCGCGCAGCTTCCGGAGATCGATTTTTCGGAGGAGCCCCGGCTGCTGGGGAAAAATACCGTGGAGTGCATGCGAAGCGGCATTATCCACGGCCATGCCTGTATGATGGAGGAGATCATCCGGCGCATCGAAACTGAGGAGCTGAAGGAGAAAGCCACGGTTGTTGCCACCGGCGGACCGATCGTGGATGTAATCCCGCTGATCCGGCATGAGATTTTCCTGGAGAGAGATCTTCTGCTGGTGGGAATGGTGCAGATGTACTTAAAAGAGCGAAAATAATAAAAAGAGAACGCCCAAGGACGTTCTCTTTTTGTTTTGGTTTGTTAATGATAAATATTAAACAGGATATGCTCCGTTCTCTGTGTCAGCAACCTTTGCATCCACCTTTGTCTTCTGTGCATCACGATACTTGAAGAAGTCGGTAGCTACCTGCGGGAACAGTGCGTAGGACAGTACATCCTCGTCCTGCTCCTTGTATGCGGACATCTCTGCTTCCAGAGTTTCCAGCTCGTTGTCGATCAGATCTGCAGGACGGCAGGTGATGATCTCCGCATCGCCAATGCATTTTTTCTGAACCTCGGGATCAAATGGTTTAACGGTTGCACCGTATTTTCCGCTGAGTACATCCTTTGTCTCTTTGGTAACCATCTTGTATCTTTCGCCCATCAGAACGTTGAATACTGCCTGAGTACCTACGATCTGTGAAGAAGGTGTTACAAGCGGACACTCTCCCAGGTCTTTTCTTACACGCGGAACCTCTTCCAGTACCTCATAGTACTTGTCCTCTGCGTGCTGCTCTGCCAGCTGGCTTGTCAGGTTGGACAGCATTCCGCCCGGTACCTGGTACAGCAGAGTCTTGATGTTAACGCCCATGTTCTTCGGATTCAGGAGACCGTTCTCCAGGCACTCGTCTCTGTACGGACGGAAGTAATCAGCGATCTCAGCCAGGAGACTCTGATCGTAGCCTGTATCGTACTCGGTTCCCTTAAAGGTCTCAACCATAACCTCTGTTGCCGGCTGGGATGTTCCCAGAGCGAACGGAGACATTGCACAGTCGATGATATCCACACCTGCCTCAACAGCTTTCAGATAGGTCATGGAAGCAACACCGGAGGTGTAATGGGTATGCAGCTGGATCGGAAGATCTGTGGTCTCCTTCAGAGCTGTTACCAGCTCAGTTGCCTTATAAGGCAGAAGCAGACCGGCCATATCCTTGATACAGATAGAGTCTGCACCCATCTCCTCGATCTTCTTAGCCATGGATGTCCAGTACTCCAGGGTGTAAGCATCACCCAGAGTGTAGGACAGAGCAACCTGTGCATGGCCTTTTTCTTTATTTGCGGCGCTTACTGCTGTCTGCAGGTTGCGCAGATCATTCATACAGTCAAAGATACGAATGATATCAATACCATTGGCGATGGATTTCTGTACGAAATACTCTACCACATCATCTGCGTAGGGTCTGTATCCCAGAATGTTCTGTCCGCGGAACAGCATCTGCAGCTTTGTATTCTTGAATCCCTCACGGAGCTTTCTCAGTCTCTCCCATGGATCCTCATGCAGGAAACGCAGGGAAGCATCGAAGGTAGCTCCTCCCCAGCACTCTACTGCATGATAGCCTACCTTGTCCATCTTATCGATGATGGGCAGCATCTGCTCGGTGGGCATTCTGGTTGCAATCAGAGACTGATGTGCATCACGCAGCACGGTCTCCATAATTTTTACTGGTTTTTTAGTAACCTCAGCCATATGTTCCTCCTATATTAAACTCCAAATATAGCCATGAATGTACCGGCTGCTACTGCAGTACCGATAACACCGGCAACGTTCGGTCCCATTGCATGCATCAGAAGGAAGTTCGTAGGATCTTCCTCGGATCCAACCTTCTGCGCTACACGGGCCGCCATAGGTACAGCGGATACTCCGGCAGAACCGATCAGCGGATTGATCTTTCCATTTGTCAGCCTGCACATCAGCTTTCCTAACAGGACACCGCCTGCTGTACCGACAATAAATGCTACCAGACCGAGAACTACGATCTTGATTGTCTGAAGATTCAGGAATGCCTCTGCAGAGGTAGTTGCACCTACAGATGTTCCCAGAAGGATAACTACGATGTACATCAGGGCGTTGGAAGCAGTCTCTGTCAGCTGTTTCACTACACCGGACTCACGGAACAGGTTTCCGAGCATCAGCATACCAACCAGCGGAGCTGTGGTAGGAAGAAGGAGACATACAACGATTGTAATTACGATCGGGAAGAGGATCTTTTCAAGCTTGGATACAGGACGAAGCTGCTCCATCTTGATCTTACGCTCTTCTTTTGTAGTAAGCAGCTTCATGACAGGCGGCTGAATGATCGGTACCAGTGACATATAGGAATATGCCGCTACTGCGATCGGACCCATCAGAGAGGTCTGTCCCAGCTTTCCTGCAAGGAAGATAGAGGTCGGTCCGTCTGCACCTCCGATGATGGAGATCGCTGCTGCTGCCTTTCCGTTGAATCCCAGAAGGATTGCGAAGAAATATGCAGAGTAGATACCAACCTGTGCTGCTGCTCCCAGAAGGAAGCTGATGGGGTTGGCGATCAGCGGACCGAAGTCGGTCATGGCACCTACACCCATGAAAATCAGTGACGGCAGGATACTCCACTCATCCATAATATAGAAGTAGTGCAGCAGTCCGCCGGCATGCTCAACTCCGGCAGCATCGGTATAGGGCTCCATCATGATATCAGGATAGATATTTACAAGGAGCATACCAAATGCGATCGGAACAAGCAGAAGAGGCTCAAAACCGTGTCTGATCGCCAGATACAGGAAAAACAGAGCAACTACAATCATAATGTAGTTTCCGACGGTCAGATTAAAAAACGCGGTCTGATGAACCAGATTGGATAAAATATCTAAAATACTTGTCATTTTATAACCTCCGGTCTGTACTGTTCAGGTAGGGATCAATCCATTGTTGCCAGAACATCACCGGACTCTACAGCATCACCTACAGAAACGTTGATACCAGCAATTGTTCCGTCCTGAGGAGCAACAACCGGGATCTCCATCTTCATAGCCTCAAGTACGATCACAGTATCACCGGATTTTACAGCTGTACCTGCAGCAGCCTCGATCTTAGCGATCTTTCCCGGAACAGATGCAGTAACCTCAACAGAGCCTGCTCCTGCAGGTGCTGCTGCTTTCGGTGCTGCTGCCGGTGCCTTTGGTGCAGCCGCAGGTGCTGCTGCCGGAGCTGCTGCTGCAGGTGCTCCTGCTGTGGTTCCTTCTTCAACAGTTACCTGATATACATTGCCGTTCACAGTAATTGTATAATTTTTCATTTGATTAATTCCTCCTTAAGCTCTCTTCCAGCCTCTTGTATTTCCCACACGTCTGATGGAACGAACCACATAGCTGTCGCCGGTAGCGGTTCCGTCTGCCTCTGCAGCTGCGATTGCTGCTGCGATCACTGCAATGATCTCCTCATCGTTGGATGCAACATCCACAATTTCTTCAGCAGGAGCCGGTGCTGCTGCCTTTGGCGCTGCTGCAGGTGCAGGAGCTGCTGCAGATTTTTTCTTCTTTCTTGCATTCGGGTTCACATATTTGAACAGAGAGATCAGGAATGCAAGGAACAGCAGAATCAAGAATACGATCAGGATACCGGTAACAAAGTTGATTCCGGCCTGTGACATCTTCTCACCCATGCTGTACTGGGTATTCATGGCAAAGTTCACGGGCTCTGATCCGGTCTCATCGAAGTACATGATGACCTCAGAGTCATAATTCTCGAACTTTGTCATCATTGTTACATACACGTTGTCACCGGTGTAGTCTACCTCAGAGGAAAGTACCTCTGTAAACGCACCAAGCTCTTCACGGCTGTCCAGCCAGGTATCTGTCAGGATCTCATAAAAGCCGCCGTAGGTCTTCAGCCCTTCCAGGGAGGCATCATCCATTACAAAAACCTGTGCGGCATACTGAGTTGCACTTTCTGCCAGTGCAGCTTCCTCATCGGGTCCCAGCTCTGTTACTGCAGCTGATACCGGAATTGCCAGAAGCACAGTCATAAGCATGACCAGCGTAAGGAACAGACCGGTCAGTCTTTTTTTCATATTTTTCATCTATACCACCTCGCTTAAACAGAACCATGTTTTTTGTCAGGACGGTATTCTCTCTTTGTATAAAGCATCTCAAGAGCACCAATCACATATTTTCTGGTGTCCTCTGCCTCGATAATGGTATCGATATATCCTCTTCCTGCAGCAGCCTCAACGCTGTTCTGAAGAGCATCGTATGCAGCTGCTTTCTCATTGATCACTGCTCCGCTCTCGTTTGCGTACAGAATCTTTGCAGCAGCCTTTGCGTCCATCATTCCAACCTTTGCATCAGCCCATGCCACAACCAGGTCAGCACCGATGGATTTGCTGTTCATGGAAAGATATGCACTTCCCATAGCCTCTCCGGTGATGACATTCACCTTTGGAGTGGTAGCATTAGCAAAGGTGTAGATCATCTTTCCGACTGCTCTTGCAATATTTGCCTCTGCAAATTTTGTTGCCCTGAAGCCTTTTACGTTTGTAAAGGTAACAACAGGAATTGAGAATGCATCGCAGAAGTTTACAAAATCAGCTGCCTTGTGTGCACCTCTTGTGCTGAGCTCACCGTTGAATTTCTCTGTAACCTTGCCGTCTGCATCGTACAGCTCATTGCGGTTTGCAACAGCTCCGACAGTAGCTCCGTTCAGACGGATAAAGCCGGTTACCATATCCTTAGCATAGTCTGCTTTCACCTCAACGAATACATTGCCGTCAGAGATCCTTGGCAGAAGAAGAGCCGGATCCTCCTTGCATGCTGCAAGATCAGGACAGGCACGATTCAGATCATCTGCACACTCAGCGGTAGAGAAATCCTCCTCGTTGTTTGCCGGAAGAATAGAAACCAGCGCACGGATCTGAGCGATCACCTCAGCCTCTGTTCCGATTCCGTCTACCAGACCAGCTTCCTCGCTCTGAAATTTAGCGGATGCAGTGTCACATACTGACTCATGATTTCCTGCGATCGCATTGGGAGCATTCACGAACAGCTTTGCTTTGGAAGCCTCCATGAATGTAAAATCTGTCAGTGCAGGGATCATAGCCATGCCGCCGCCGCAGTTTCCGAAGATACCTGTCAGCTGCGGGATCACACCGGATGCATCAGCCTGAGCCATATAGATCTCACCGAAGCCGTTCAGTGCATCGCCTGCCTCTTCCAGACGAAGACCTGCACAGTCTACAAGACCGATCACGGGAGCACCCATCTTCATAGCCATCTTATACAGGTTCACGATTTTTTTTGCATGCATCTCACCAACGGTTCCGTTCAGAACGGATGCATCCTGGCTGTATACATATACCAGGTTACTGTCGATCACACCATAGCCGGTGATGACGCCGTCGGATGGTGCAGCTTTTGCAGACAGGTTAAAATCTGTACTTCTGGCAGCAACCTTGGCACCGATTTCAACAAAGCTGTTTGCGTCCAGTAAAGACTCGATACGAGCTCTTGCCGGACTCTGAGTCACATTACTCATTCTTATTGTCCTCCATTACTTTAATTATTGTACTAAATTAAAAACTAATGCATTTGTTAGTATACCGTTTGAGCCATTTTTTTACAACTGTTTCACCCCAAAACCATTGCACAAAGGAACCAGTGAAAGGATAAATTTTTTGTAAAAAATGACGAAAAAATTTTTATAAAATATTAAAATACAAGAAATCAGATGATTATTTCTGTAATAATGCATAAAAAGAGGGCCTTTCTATCTTAGAAAAGCCCTCAGATGTAACATATTGAAAATTATTTGACAGCTATTCACTTTCGTTACAGGCCGGTATAACGAGCCTTACGGCTCAGCTGCCATATCCCGTGAACGTTATCGGTTCCTTAGATTCTTGCAACTCCGGATTTTCTTGCCGCCTCAGCTACTGCTGCTGCTACAGCCTTACCTACTCTCGGATCAAATGCCTTCGGAAGGATATAGTCGTCTTTCAGCTCCTCATCGGAGATCAGTCCGGCAATTGCCTCTGCAGCTGCTACCT
>JAUNAJ010000014.1 GCA_030527645.1 Lachnospiraceae bacterium
CCGGGTGGATTTGGGACTTTCACCCGTTAGAAACGTGCGCCGCCAGGCACACCGAGAAAAAAAGCAAGGTCTGCAGATACCTGCAGACCTTGCTTTTTTCTGTTTTAGGGGATGCTGAAATTTTTACACAGGTACAGCGACAGCGCAGATCACCCGAGAATCTCCTTCAGTGCAGCAAATAACGCTTCCATCTCATCTCTCGTACCAATGGTAATTCGAAGGTAATTATCGATTCTTTCCTTATTAAAATATCTGACATAAATATGTCTTTCACGCAGAGCCTGATAGATCTCCTTAGCCGCCTTTCTCTCATGAGACACAAATACAAAATTTGCTTTAGAATCCGCAAAGGTAAATCCAAGTCTTCTGAATTCTCCCTTGGCCCATTCTCTGGTCTCAACGATTGCACCGGTTGTCCTTTTGAAGTAGGCATCATCACGAATGGCAGCCACACCGGTTGCCAGTGTGAGCTGATCCATGGTATAGGAATTAAAGGAATATTTCACATCATTCAGATAGGAGATCAGCTCTTCGTTGCCGATACAGTATCCGATTCGCATACCGGCCATGGAACGGGATTTGGAATAGGTCTGCACCACCAGAAGATTCTCATATTTTTCCAGCAAAGGGAGTGCAGATTCTGCTCCGAAATCCACATACGCCTCATCAACGATCACAACCACATCGGGATTCTCCTGCAGAATCTCCTCAATCGCACGCTGGGACAACTCTGCTCCTGTGGGAGCGTTGGGATTCGGGAAGATGATACCACCGTTTTTACGTTTATAATCATCCGGCTGAATACAGAAGTTCTCATCCAGAGGAATCCTTGTGTAAGGAATACGGAACTCCTCTGCCCACACATCATAGAAGGAATAAGTAATGTCCGGGAAAAGAATCGGCGTTTCCGAATTAAAAAATGTCATAAAAGCCATTGCAAGAACATCATCAGATCCAACACCTGCAAACACCTGCGCCGGCTTTACTTTATAATAAGAAGCAATCTCATTCACCAGTACAGCGGCTGTCGGATCCGGATACAGACGCAGACGTTCTGCAGGGAATTGCTTCAGAGCTTCCTGAACCTCCGGAGAAGGAGGGTAGGGATTCTCATTAGTATTCAGCTTGATCATACTTGGCTGATTAGGCTGCTCCCCGGGAACATAGGGAACTACTTTGCGTACATTATCTCTCCAGTTGCTCATAACAATCTCCATTCCGCCGCTCGTCTGTCAGCGGCACAATTAGTGGTAAAAGTACTTTTATACAGATATCACTGCACCGTGTACCTGTTTACTTATTTCTCCAGGTGCTGGGAAGCATCAGCAGCAGGATGGGGAACAGTTCCAGCCTTCCTGCCAGCATGTCTATGATCAGAACGATTTTTGAGATCGGACTGAAAAAAGCATAGTTGCTGATGGGACCTACCAGTCCCAATCCGGGACCAATATTATTCAAAGTAGCGGCCACTGCTGAAAAGTTTGTCTCCAGGTTGAATTCATCAAAGCTGATCAGCAGCAGTGAAATCCCGAATATGATCAGATATGTAATGATATACACATTCAGGGTTCGAATTACTTCATGCTCTACTACCTGGCCATCCATCTTGATCTTCTTCACTGCCCGCGGATGAGCAATAGACTGTATCTCTTTTCTGACAGTTTTGATCATAAGAATGATTCTGGACACCTTAATACCACCGCCGGTACTTCCGGCACAGGCTCCGATCAGCATGAGCATAAGCAGGATCATCTTCGACAGCTCCGGCCAGTTATTAAAATCCACTGTTGAAAAACCGGTAGTCGTGATAATACTTCCCACCTGAAATGCTGCAGCCCTCAGATTTTCTCCGAAGCCCGGGATCACAACTCTGTTATTCCATACCAGCAGAGCGATGGCAGCAAGTATAATAAAGAAATACCCTTGTATCTCCTGCATTTTTACTGCAGACTTCAGCTTTTTACAGAGGATCAGGTAATAGAAGGAAAAGTTTACACCAAAGGCTATCATAAATACAGTGATGATCCACTGCTGCAGTGCAGTATAGTCCCCGCAGCTGGAACTCAGCACACCAAAACCTCCGGTTCCGGCTGTACCAACAGAAATACAGATTGCATCGAACCAGTTCATTCTGGTCAGCAGCAGCAGGATCAGCTCCAGCAGAGTCAGCCCCAAATAGATGGTGTAAAGGATTTTTGCATTTTCCTTTACCCGTGGAACGAATTTAGAAACAGAGGGGCCCGGGCTTTCAGCTTTCATAAGATTCATTCTGGATCCGGTCTGTCCCGGCATCATGATCAGAAGAAACACCAGAACACCCATTCCGCCGATCCAATGAGAGAAGCTTCTCCAGAACAGGCTGGTATGAGAAAGACTCTCTACCTGAAACAGGATCGATGCACCTGTTGTCGTAAAACCGGAAACGATCTCAAACAGTGCATCGATATAGTTTGGAATCTCACCGGTCAATACAAAGGGAAGCGCTCCAAGCGCACTGAGAAGCAGCCAGGCCAGAGCCACGGTAACAAATCCGTCCTTGTTATAGATATCAAAATTCTTCGGTTTTTTTGAGGACAGCACAGCACCTACCATCAGGCAGATCAGTGCAGCAACAACATAATAAAGCCCCTGTGTTTCCCGAAAGATCAAGGCAAACACACAGGGAAGAAGCATCAGTGCAGCTTCCAGCCGGAGAACCAGGCTGAGAACGTATCGTATCATTTTATAGTTCATACCATGCTCTCCTGTTACTTCAGTAAATCATGAAAATCATGACAGCCAAGTTTCTTTGTAATCACTACAATAGAATCTCCTACGTGGAATTCATCCTGTCCGCCGGGAATGATCAGCTTGCCCTGTCGTGAGATTCCCGCAATCAGCACATTGCTTTTAAATTTCATATCCATCAGCTTGATGCCGGTCACCTTAGAATCAGCAGTTACAGTAAATTCCAATGCCTCGACCTTACCATCGATCAGGTGATACATGGTCTCGATCTTACTTCCCAGCGTATTGCCCATGGCACGGACATAGCGCAGGATATGAACCGCCGCAAGTTTTTTAGGATTGATAACACTTCCAATGTGCATGCTCTTCACCACATCGTCGTACTGGACGTGACTCATCTTAGTAATGATCTTGGTTCGCACCTTGTCCTGGGCATACAGAGAAAGAACAAGATTCTGCTCGTCCATGCCTGTACAGGTTACAAGACCGTCCATCTGATCCAGATGTTCCTCCTTCAGCAGGTTTACATTGGTTCCATCTCCACAGATAATCGTTGCCCGATCCAGAAACTCACTGAGTTCCTCACAGCGCTTTGGATCCTGCTCAATGATCTTTACCTTGCCGCCTGCCTTCAGCAGGATATCTGCCAGATAGTAGGTCAGCTGGCCGCCTCCTACGATCATTGTGTTCTTTACAGCATTGGTTTTAATTGCAATTTTCTTGAAGAATCCATGGATATCTGCCTGATCTGCAATCACCCCGAGAATATCTCCCGGCTCCGGTGAGAAATTTCCATCGGGAATAATGATCTCGTCCCCGCGCTGTGCAACACAGATCAGAAAATTTCCCGGGATTTTTTGTGATATATACTTCAGCTCCAAACCGACCAGAGGTGATTTCTCAGACACTTCAAATCGAAGAAGCTCGATCCTTCCCTTGGAAAAGGTGTCGATCTCAATGGCACTGGGAAAGCTGAGTCTTCGTACGATCTCTCTTGCTGCCGTCATCTCCGGATTGATGATCATGGAAAGCCCCAGCTCCTTCTGTATAAAGTTTCTCTCTGTGGAATATATATGATTACGAATCCGGGCAATTGTATGGCAGTTTGCGCCCTTTTTGGCAACAACGCAGCATAGAAGATTGACCTCATCGTTCGGGGTAACCGCTATTAAAATATCTGTATGCTCAAGATCCGCATCGGAAAGAGTCATATAACTGGTTCCGTTTCCGATCACACCCCTTACATCAAATTCATTGCTTACAGATTTAACAAGCTCCCCGTTTTTATCAATGACAGTAACATTGTGGTCTTCAGCGGCCAGCTGTCTGACAATCTCTTTGCCCACCTTACCGCAGCCAACAACAATAATCTGCATAGAAGTTCCTCCTCATATGTCAATCAATGGGATAGCAATACACATACTGACCCATTATCTCTAAACTATATCATACCTGCCGAAAAAATCAAGTGGAGTGCGTATGGATGGCGATCGTGCGGTCTCCTTTGGAACGACGGGGACGGAGGTACCGTTCCACTCAAAGTGGCACGGCACCTCCGTCCCCGTCGTTCCGATCACCTTATGAAAAACTGTTGAAGAGTTCGACTAATTTTTCCCAGATTGTTGAAAACCAGGAACCAATCGTTGCCAGTATTCCCTGAACTTTTTCAGAGGACAAGTCGATATCCATACTTTCAAGCTTTTCGTAGATTCCTTTCGCCTGCTCCTTCAGCTGATCCACATCCAGATCCAGTTTCGAGATTTTATCCACAAGAGAGAGGATCTGATTCTTTTCATCCTCAGTCAGAGTAATGTCCATCTGTTCTGCCGCTTCATCCACCAGTTCTGATGCCTCTTCCGTACTGTCGATTCCGCTTTCGGCAACCGCCTCCTTAATCGCTGCAATCAGTTCGGAAGCCTTTTCCTGATCTCCAAGGGACTCTCCCAGCTGACTGGTTGTGACCAGTTCATCCGCTGCCGCATCCACGTTTTCGGCATTCAGCTCTGTCTGATTCATATCGGCATAGGCATTCATAATACCGATCAGAGCTGCCGTACCCGAAATCGGCACCGGTCCTGCAACTACAATTTCTGCATTTTCAACTCCGGCAGTTGCAAGTGCATTCTCATACATTGCAGCAGTACAGTAATTGATATTTCTGGTCGTTACTGCAATTCCGCTGCCGGCTTCAGATGCCGTGATTTTAGCCGAGGACCATGCCTGATCCCCAATAATTTCCGGAGTCAGGTATGCATCCAGATACTGGTGCTCCTGCTCATTGGTTATTTCCATTACTGTGTATCCTGCAAGACTCTCTTCTGTCAGATCCAGCAGCGACAGAACGGCAGCCCTCTGTTCATCTGATAGATCTGCCCCAAGGGACACATAGGGAGTTGCAATGACACCGCCCGTAGTATCCGCTGCCAATGCACTCTGCACACCTGTACCCAGCACAAGTGCTGCTGTGAGAAACAATGCCAGTGTACCTCTGAAACCTGCTCTTCTGCCTTCTCCATGTTTATTCTTTTTTAAAATCATATTCATATCCATCCTTTCCGGATTCCGTCAGAGCGGATCCTTTGGTAAAGCAGACATTCGCATCCCCCCGTTACCCCGCCTTCGTCTCGGTGCCTTAGAGACGGGAGATTGCTTATCTGCGTTCAGATTCCTTAGGATAGCATATTTCCGTCTGTTTGTATCGTTTTTCACACTCTTTTCACATTATAATGAAACAACGCCCTGCTTCATTCTGTCTGCAGATTGCAGAAGCATGAAGCACGGGCGTTGTTTTATTTTTACATTACAACAGAATAATTACATTACATTTTTATACGATCAGAGTGATCCGTAAGATAATCGGAAAGCTTCGCAAACTCTTCAAGGGTAAGTGCCTCTCCTCGTACACCGGGGGCGAAGCCGCAGTCAGCAATGGCCTGCTCCAGCACTTCCTTCTCAAATGTAATCGATGGGTCGTTCTTCAGACCGTTCAGCAGTGTCTTTCTTCTCTGATTAAAAGAAGCACGAATCAGGGCAAACAGAAGCGTCTCATCCTGAACCGAAACTCTTTTTTCTTTCTGACAGTTTAGCCGGATCACTGCACTGCCTACATTTGGTCTCGGCATGAAGCAGTTCGGTGGAACATTTGCCGCCAGATATGGTTCTGAATAAAACTGAACTGCCAGTGACAATGCACCGTAGTCCTTCGTACCGGGTCCTGCTTCCATCCGGAGAGCGACCTCTTTCTGAATCATTACAGTGATTGATTCCATTGGTACATGTTTCTCAAACAGCCCCATGATTATGGGAGTAGTTATATAATAAGGAAGATTTGCCACAATTTTAATAGGCTTTCCCTGATTTCTCTCCCGGGCAAGTGCATTCAGATCCAATTTCAGCACGTCCTCATGAATAACAGTAACGTTATCCCAGGCCGACAGTGTCTCCTCCAGAATCGGGATCAGATTTCTGTCAATTTCCACTGCTGCAACTTCTCTTGCTGCATGAGCAAGATACTGTGTCAGAGTTCCGATTCCCGGACCGATTTCCAGCACAAAATCATCTTCGGTGATCTCCGCTGCTTCCACAATTTTATCCAGCACATGTTCATCGATCAGAAAATTCTGACCGAATTTTTTCTGAAAGCGAAATCCGTATTTCTGAAGGATTTCGACGGTTCGCTGCGGATCGCCAAGCCATGGTTCAGCTCTCATACAAGATCAAAGTCCTTTTCATAGAGAATGGTCTGTTTATTTCTATTTCTTCTGCCTCTGCCGAAACGTTTTCCACTGCTCTGGGCATGAAGAATTGCACTGTCAACCATCTTTTTAACGTCGGCAATCGTTACTGGCTCATCCTCACTTTGATTGTTGCTGATCAGAGAATACAGTGCAAGCACGCCTAATTCATCCATCTGGCAGTTATTCTCTTCGCAGTAGGTTCTCGCAAACGTAACCAGCTCGTCATTTGTAAATGCAGGAATATTGATCCTTGCATTAAATTTCTCTGCAAATGCGGGATTCTCCTTCAAAAGGGCTCGCATCTCTGCTTTTGGTGCCTCCATGATGATGATCATACAGTCTGTACGGAATTCCATTGCCTGATTCAATTTCTCGATGGTTTCGGTATTCATCTCACCGGCATCTTCGATGATCAGGAAACCTCCTGACATTTTTCTTACAAGGGCAGGAATATCACGTTTATTCAGAATATATCCCTTTACACGGGCTACCTTTGCAGCTTCCAGTCCCATGTCCTTGCACATATTAGAAAGGAGTCCCTGTGTCAACCGGGTTTTTCCAGTCCCTCTTGCTCCCATTATAGCAATATTTCCCTGGCGTGATGTATGCTCTCCGGCATATTTATATACACCGCTGAGGGCTGAAAGAATCTGCTTGTCCATTCCCGGAATTCTGGCAAAGTAGGTAAAAATCTTTCTCTGATCATCGTTCATACGGGTTGGCTTCGCATCATTCAGGATACGTATTCTTCTCTCCTCAGGAGTCTCCTGACGAATAACATCCTCAATGGAGATCGGAACTGTATTCTGTCCCAGCTTTGAAAGAGGAATTGTGTGAGTCTTTCTATCCTCCTCCGACGGTACGGGATCCGGAATCTCCAGTTCCAGATTATACATGGCTATACGTTCTGCCTCTGCTTCTTCCGGTGTTTTCTCTCTCTTACGATCGGCTGCAGCATCTGCTTCCGGCTCTGTATCAGTCTTTGCTTCCGCAGCCTCGTCAGGTTTTACTTCTGTTTCCGCTTCTGCTACCTCGTCAGATTTTGTCTCTGCTTCCGCTTCCGCTGCCTCGTCGGATTTTGTCTCTGCTTCCGCTTCCGCTGCCTCGACTGGATCTGCCTCCGAAGTGTTCTCCGGTTCGATCTCTGCTTCTGCAGCTTTCTCCGGTTCTATATCATTCTCTGACTCTGCAGACTGGACTTTCTCCGACTCTGCTTCAGTCTCTGCCTCAGCAGCCTTCTCCGGCTCTTCCGCTGCCTCTGCTGACTCAGCTTTATCCGACTCAGCTTCAACCTTTGCTTCTTCAGCCTTCTCCGGCTCTGCCTCTGCTGACTCTTCCTCGAAGATATCCTCGGTCAGATCTTCCGTCAGATCTTCCGCATCAGGAAAAACGGGCTGCTCCTCTTTATTCTGATTTGCAAAAACTGTACGAATACTTTTTTCCAGCTCAAGAGACAGATTGGCCGTTTTACCAATAAATTCCTTTGATGTAACGGAGTACTGATCGATGGCTGCATCAGTAAGAGGATTGGTCCGTTCTCTGTTGTCCACTACCACATCCCGTGTAATAGCCGCACCGGCTTCATCCATCTTTTTCAGCACCATCTTGGAATCCACACGCTCTGCTTTGGCAAAATTCGCCTCAACTGCCGCTTTTGTAGCAACAGGCAGCACGATTTTCGGTTCTTCCTTCACCTTTTCCGCAGATGCCTTTTCATAAAGGCGCTGCTGATACGGTGCAAGTGCTTCATGCTGTTTCTTCAGCTCCATCGCCTTCAGAACATATCGTCCCTCGCTGAACCACAGAATCATATCATCACAGGCATCGATACATTCTTTATCCATTCCTGCCTTATGGTACAGCTCTGCCAGCTCATATGCCCAGCGCTCTGTATACTCGTACTCTTTGTATGTCTCCAGCACACGGATTCTTTCTTCAATCGGAGCGTCCTTTGCCTTCAACAGCTTATACTTCAGAAGGTGGCGGGCATTATCGTTCGGAGCGACCTCGAGATACTGTTTATAAAATTTTTCAGCATCCTCCATCTCCTTCAGCTTCAGACTGATCTCTGTCAGTCTGAAGAGAAGATTTTTTCCGATTGAGGTCTTTTCGTAGGCAAGCAGAAGGATCCTCTTGCAATTCCGATAATCTCTGTTTACCTCATAGATATCAGCAACCATACTTAAGGTCCGGATACTCTTGACTCTTTTCCAGTCAATTTCCTCTACGATCTTCAGTGCGGCTCCATACTCACGATTTTGAACGCAGTCTGTAATCTCATTCAATTTCAGTTGGTATTCTGTCTTATCCAAGTTTTTTCACCTCTGCTTATCTACAGCTGCCTGACTTATTTTACAGTAATTTTCTCCATATGCCAGATGTCCTCTGCGTACTCCTGGATGGTTCTGTCAGAGCTGAACTTTCCGGCCATTGCAGTATTAAGGATTGCACTCTTCGCCCACTCAGCCTCTTTGCGGTATTTAGCCTCTACACGCTCCTGTGCTGCAGCATAGGATTTGAAGTCTGCCAGGATGAAGTACATATCCGGCTGACTGCTGTTCTGTGTGTTCAGAAGAGAATTATACAGATCACGGAACATTTCCATATCGCCGTGTGAATAGGTTCCGTTGATCAGCTGCATCAGCACCTGACGAATATCTGCATCGTTATTGAAGTAGTACATTGGATCGTATCCGCCGTTCTGCTCGAAGTTCATAACCTCCTCTGCAGACAGACCGAAGATAAATGCATTCTCCTCTCCGACCTCTTCAACGATCTCAACATTCGCACCGTCCATAGTACCCAGTGTAAGCGCACCGTTCAGCATGAACTTCATGTTTCCGGTTCCGGAAGCCTCGCGGGATGCTGTGGAGATCTGCTCGGAAACATCAGCAGCTGCAAAGATCAGCTCTGCATTGCTTACGCGATAATCTTCAATAAATACAACCTTGATCTTTCCATTGATAGAAGCATCATTGTTGATGACCTCTCCCACGTTGTTGATCAGTTTGATGATTGCCTTTGCACGGGCATAGCCTGCACTTGCCTTAGCACCGAAGATAAATGTTCTCGGATAGAACGGCATCTCCGGATGCTCTTTGATCTTATTGTACAGATACATAACATGGAGAATGTTCAGCAGCTGACGCTTGTACTCATGAAGTCTCTTAACCTGTACATCAAAGATAGATCTCGGATCCACCTCAATTCCATTGTGCTTCAGGATATAATCTGCCAGACGAACCTTGTTCTGGTATTTGATATTCATGAACTCGGCCTGTGCCTTCTCGTCATCCGCGTAAACACGAAGTCCTTTGGTCTTTGTCAGATCCACAGCCCACTCTTTGCCGACATGATCTGTTACCCAGGCAGCCAGCAGCGGATTTCCATGCATCAGGAAACGTCTCTGGGTGATACCGTTGGTTTTGTTATTGAACTTATCGGGCATCATCTCATAGAAGTCTTTCAGCTCACGTTTTTTCAGGATATCTGTATGAAGTCTTGCAACACCGTTTACAGAATATCCGCCGACGATCGCCAGATTTGCCATACGAACCTGTCCGTCATAAACGATGGCCATCTTGCGAACCTTCTCCTCGTTGCCGGGATACTGTGCACGGATCTGCTCGCAGAAGCGGCGGTTGATCTCTTCAACGATCTGATATACACGGGGAAGCAGGCTGGAGAACAGCTCGATGGGCCATTTCTCAAGTGCCTCTGCCATGATGGTATGGTTTGTATAAGCACAGGTTCTGGTTGTCAGATCCCATGCATCATCCCACTCAAGGCCTTCCTCATCCATCAGGATCCTCATCAGCTCTGCTACCGCAACGGTGGGATGGGTATCGTTCATCTGGAATGTAACCTTATCCGGCAGCTGATGAATATCCGTATGGTTCTTTTTGAATTTCTTGATCGCAGTCTGAACAGATGCAGATGTAAAGAAATACTGCTGTTTCAGACGAAGCTCCTTACCTGCCATGTGGTTGTCATTGGGGTACAGTACCTCAGTGATGGTGCGGGCAAGGTTCTCCTGCTCAACTGCCTTGTGATAATCACCCTTATCAAAGGAATCCAGCTGGAAATCATTGATTGCCTCGGCATCCCAGATACGCAGAGTGTTCACCACATTGTTGTCATATCCTACTACAGGAAGATCGTAAGGTACGGCACGAACGGAAGAATATCCCTCCTGAATGAAGTCATTTCTTCCTGTCTCCTCATTGTAGGATACACGAACATAGCCGCCGAACTTGATCTCCTTGGCATATTCCGGTCTCTTCAGCTCGAAGGGATAGCCTCCGTCTGTGAGCCAGTTATCCGGAACCTCAACCTGATAGCCGTCTTTGATCTGCTGACGGAACATTCCGTAATGATAACGGATACCGCAGCCGTATGCAGAATAGCCGAGAGTTGCAAGAGAATCCATGAAGCAGGCAGCAAGACGGCCAAGACCGCCGTTGCCCAGTGCAGGATCTCTTTCCTCATCCTCAATGGCATTGAGATCGATTCCCATCTCATCCAGTGCCTCCTTCACCTCACCGTAGGCGGTCAGGTTCAGAAGGTTATTTCCAAGATAACGTCCGGTCAGAAACTCCATAGACATGTAGTACACGATCTTCGGATCCTTCTCGTTCATTACCTGCTGAGTTTTCATCCAGTTGTCGATGATCACATCCTTTACTGCATAGGCAACCGCCTGATACAGCTGATGCTGGGTGGCATCCTCAACGGTAGTACGGAACAGATTCTTCACCTCATCGCGCACTGCCTTCTTAAAAGTTTCTTTCTTAAATAACGGATTTAACATATTTTCTAATACTCCTCAATTTGCTGCCCGGATTACAGGCGCTCTACTCCCATGGTTACTGCCTCAGAATTGATCTTCCACTCTTTAACGTAGCCTGCAGTCTCTCCGAGAGTCATTTTTTCTGCAAGAACCTCTGAACAGATCTCCTGCTCATGATCCCTCAGCAGCTGAAGGATCTTCTCATTGTCCTTTGCCGATACGGCGATCTTATCCATCACCTCAAAGCCGGCCTCTTTTCTCATGGTCTGGATCTTGCTGATAATCTCACGAACAAAGCCTTCTTCAATCAGCTCCGGTGTAAGATTGGTATCCAGCATAACGGTTACTCCCTGATCAGATTCAGTTGCGTAGCCCTCCATCTGTGTTGCTTCAATAAGAAGGTCTTCTTCTAATAATACAATTTCACTGCCATCGATGTCAAGTTTCAGGGATCCTGTGGCTCTGACCTCCTCAACTGCGGCATTTCCATCGATCTCTGCAAGAGCCTTTCTGATGCCGTTTACCTGCTTTCCGAACTTCGGACCCACGGTCTTCAGGAACGGCTTGATGGAATACTGTACTTTCTCAGTGAATTCTACCTCCTTCACATTCAGCTCATCGGCAATGATCACGCGATAGAAGTCGGAAAGATCAAAGCTTGATTTGATATACAGCTTTGCGATCGGCTGGCGGTTCTTGATATTGGTTTTATTTCTGCAGGCACGTCCCAGGAAGACGATCTGGAGCAGATGTGCCATATTCTCTTCCAGCTCTGCATCGATCCACTCCTCATGCACGGCCGGGAAATCGCACAGGTGAATACTCTCCGGTGCAGTTTTATCCACAGTGCGGACCAGATTCTGATAGATATCCTCTGTCATGAACGGGATCATCGGGGCAGCTGCCTTACAGAACTCTGTCAGTGCCGTGTAGAGAGTCATGTAAGCATTGATCTTATCCTGCTCCATTCCCTTTGCCCAGAAGCGCTGACGGCTGCGGCGAACGTACCAGTTGCTCATATCATCTACAAAGGCTTCCAGGCATCTTGCAGTCTCCGGAATTCTGTAATTTGCCAGGTTCTCATCCACAGTCTTAATGGTGGTCGCCAGTCTGGAAAGCAGCCAGCGGTCCATAACAGGAAGCTGCTCAGCCTCCAGCTTGTATGCGGAAGGATCAAACTGATCGATGTTTGCATACAGGGTAAAGAATGCATAGGTATTCCACAGGGTTCCCATGAATCTTCTTGAATACTCGCTTACCGCTTTTCCGTGGAAACGATTTGGCAGCCAGGGGGCACTGTTGATATAGAAGTACCAGCGGATCGCATCCGCACCATATTTCTCCAGAGCATCAAAGGGGTCTACTGCATTGCCCTTGGATTTGGACATCTTCTGTCCGTGCTCATCCTGTACATGTCCGAGAACGATGACATTCTCATAAGGTGCCTTGTTAAACAGAAGAGTTGAAATTGCCAGCAGAGAATAGAACCAGCCGCGGGTCTGATCCACTGCTTCGGAAATAAACTGCGCCGGGAACTGCTGCTCAAACACTTCCTTATTTTCAAAGGGATAATGATGCTGCGCAAAGGGCATGGAACCGGAATCAAACCAGCAGTCGATGACCTCCGGTACACGCCTCATCTCCTTGCCGCAGTGCGGACACTTGATCGTAACAGCATCAATGTAGGGACGATGCAGTTCGATATCGTCCGGACAGTTGTCAGACAGTTCTTTCAGCTCTGCGATGCTTCCGATGGAATGCATATGTCCGCAGTCCTCGCAGGTCCAGATATTCAGCGGAGTTCCCCAGTAACGGTTTCTGGAAATTCCCCAGTCCTGTACATTCTCCAGCCAGTCGCCGAAACGTCCCTTTCCGATGCTTTCCGGAATCCAGTTGATGGTATTATTGTTGCGGATCAGATCCTCTTTTACCTCGGTCATCTTGATAAACCAGGATTCACGCGCATAATAGATCAGCGGTGTGTCGCATCGCCAGCAATGTGGATACTCATGCTCAAATTTCGGAGCAGAGAACAGCTTTTTCTCCTTATCCAGATCCACCAGAACCATCGGATCTGCCTTCTTTACAAATACACCTGCATACGGTGTCTCTGCAGTCAGCTCACCTTTTCCGTCAACAAACTGAACAAAGGGAAGATCGTATTTTCTTCCTACACGGCCGTCGTCCTCACCGAAGGCCGGTGCAATATGAACGATACCTGTACCATCACTCATGGTTACGTAATTGTCACAGGTAATAAAGAAACCTTTCTTATGCTGCTTTGCAGCTGCTTCTCCCGCACAGGCAAACAGAGGCTCGTACTCCTTGTATTCCAGATCTGTACCCTTGTACTCCTCAAGAATCTCATATACCTGCTGTTCCTCTTCCTCAGCCAGAGAGCCGAGAACCTGATCCAGCAAAGCCTTTGCCATGTAGTAGGTAAAGCCGTCCGCAGCCTTTACTTTGCAGTAGGTTTCCTCCGGATTTACGCAGAGACCGACATTGGAGGGAAGGGTCCAGGGAGTGGTGGTCCATGCCAGGAAGTATGCATCCTCTCCAACCACTTTAAAGCGCACAATGGCAGAACGCTCCTTTACAGTTTTATAGCCCTGTGCCACCTCCTGCGCAGAAAGAGGCGTTCCGCAGCGGGGACAGTAGGGAACGATCTTAAAGCCCTTATACAGAAGCTGTTTATTCCAGATCTCCTTCAGTGCCCACCACTCAGACTCAATGAAATTGTTGTCATAGGTTACATAGGGGTTGTCCATGTCCGCCCAGAAGCCAACGGTACCGGAGAAATCCTCCCACATGCCCTTGTATTTCCAGACACTTTCCTTACACTCTTTAATAAACGGCTCCATGCCGTATTCCTCAATCTGCTCTTTTCCGTTCAGGCCAAGCTTTTTCTCTACTTCCAGCTCTACCGGAAGACCATGAGTATCCCAGCCGGCCTTTCTTGGCACCTCGTAGCCCTTCATGGTACGGTATCTCGGGATCATATCCTTGATGACACGGGTCAAAACATGTCCGATATGGGGTTTTCCGTTTGCAGTCGGAGGTCCGTCATAAAATGTGTACATCGGACTTCCCTCGCGTTCTTTCATGCTCTTTTCGAAAATCTGATTCTCTTTCCAGAATTTCTCAGTCTTTTTCTCGCGCTCGACAAAATTCAGATTACTGTCGACTTTCTGATACATAGCTGCCTCCTTTATTGGATACTTGTTACTGTTCGCGTAACGGATAATGAAAACAAAAAAGAGCATTCATCCGTAAAAGGACAAATGCTCAAATCATTCGTTATACCACCTGTTACATACTATCATATGCTGCCCTCTAACGCTGGGCATGCGGCCATAGCCTACTCTTATCATTTCAGCCGGCTGCTCAGGAGGGATCTTCCGCTGTTCTTACTGGTTCCGGACTTCCACCTTCTCCGGATCGCTGGGACGTTCACATACAGCGTACTGTCTCCGTCATTGCATTTCTACAGTCCGGTTAATTATACTGATGACAGAAAAGATTGTCAAGCTGTTCAGGGAATTTCCCTTCATTCATGCCTTTTTTTCCGGCGTTTTTCCCGTAAAAGATCCCGCTTATGCCGGATTTCCGCTGCTTCCATCTCACTGGAGACCTTGATGGTCTTCACCACATAGACATTGCCTTCATCGGTTCTCTTCATCCGGATCTTCCCCTTCATGTATCCATGTGTCGGACACATGGATACGCAGTAATAATTCTTCGAATTCACAGAAAACCAGCGTATTTTCTTCCGGGAATTCTTGCCGCACAGACAGCAGTGGGTGGCTGCCACCTCGCGATCTGCCATGGCTTCCTCCTTGGCAGTGAACTCACGGGAAATAAATTTTGTATATCCGTTATAAACTGCATGGATCTCATCCTTCTTCAGTTTTGGGTTCTGGTATACATCAATGGAATCATATGCCAGTACAACCGCCATATCGATCGTCTGAAAGATCTGCGCTGTATACATAGCATCGGACAGGGCTCTGTGAAAATCCAGATCCTTCTCCAGGTGCAGATAATCAATTCCGTATTCAAGAGAACGCCTGCTCTTCATCGTCTCGTAGCTGATGGCAAACAGCTTCTGCACATCATAATAATGAAGCGGACCCTTTAAAAGATTCAGGCATCGGTAATACTTCATATTTCTCTGCAGCTCTACCAGATCGATGGTTCCCCAGGTACAGAAAAGAGAATCCGGTCCGCACCAGGTAAGAAATTCCCGGACTGCCTCCTTAAAGGGCATTCCGCTCTGCAGCGTTGCTTTATCCATGTGAACAATTTCTTTCGTTCTGTAATGCAGAGTGGGATACACGGCCGGCCGGATCACCCGGTGAAACTGATCCACAATCTCTCTCTCTGTATTCAGTTTTACAGCTCCGATTTCGATTATCTCAAAAGGAAGACTCTTTACTTCCCGATGCTTTCCATAGGGACATTGATTCCATTCAAGATCAAACACAACATAATTCATGAAAACAGTCAACACTTTCGAATCCAAATTAATGTTTATGATATTTTCTTCCGTCTTCCTCGTATTTCGGTTCACAGGTCAGATTCAATCCAAGACGCTTAAACATGCTCTCATCCACCGAAGACAGAAGAACCGTGGAATGTGCTTCACAGCCTTTCAGATTTGCAATCTGATCCATTGCCAGTTTCGCAAGCTCATCCTCCGATACGGAAGAGGAAAGGGCGATCAGGATCTCATCAATATGAAGACGGGGATTGCGGCTTCCAAGATACTCTGTTTTCAGAGTCTGGATCGGCTGGATCGCATGGGGAGATACCAGATCCCTCTCATGGTCAATGTCTGCCAGAGTTTTCAGTGCATTCAGAATGCAGGCAGCTGATGCTCCCAGCAGATCGCTGGTCTTTCCTGTAACGATTCTGCCGTCCCCAAGCTCTATTGCAGCTGCCGGGTGACCGGTCTCACGTTCTCTCTTCAGAGCTTTCACTGCAACTCTTCTGTCACCAACCTGTACCCCTACTTCACTAAGAAGCGACTCCAGCTTTTCTTTGCTGTCCTGCGTCTCTCCCGTACGTTTCAGATCACAGATACACTTATAATACCTGCGGATGATCTCCTGCTTGGAGGCAGCACAGCAGGCTTCATCATCGTAGATGCAGTTGCCTGCCATATTCACACCCATATCTGTCGGTGATTTGTATGGGCTCTTTCCTGCGATCAGCTCAAACATAGCGTTAACAACAGGGAAAATCTCAATGTCTCGATTATAGTTAACGGTAGTTTCTCCGTAGGCATTCAAATGGAAGGGATCCACCATATTCAGATCATTCAGATCCGCTGTGGCAGCCTCATAGGCCAGATTCACCGGATGCTTCAGCGGAAGATTCCAGATTGGGAAGGTCTCGAACTTGGCATAGCCTGCCTTGACCCCTCTCTTATATTCATGATACAGCTGAGAAAGGCAGGTCGCCATTTTTCCCGATCCCGGTCCCGGTGCTGTAATGACCACCAGAGGACGCTCCGTCTCAATATATTCATTCTTTCCATAGCCTTCATCGCTGACGATCCGCACTACATCCGTTGGGTAGCCGGGAATACTGTAGTGACGATAGGACCGGATTCCCATCTGCTGCAGCCTCTTTCTGAACAGCTCGGCGGAAGGCTGGTTCGCATAGCGTGTCAGACAGACGCTTCCCACAAACAGTCCTTCCTCCTGAAAAGCATCGATCAGGCGGAGCACATCCATATCATAGGTAATTCCGTAATCGCCCCGGATCTTGTTCGTTTCAATGTCTTCTGCATTGATCACCACTACAATCTCAGCCTGATCCTTCAGCTGCAGAAGCATCTGAAGCTTAGAGTCCGGCTCAAATCCGGGAAGAACGCGTGACGCATGATAATCATCAAAAAGCTTTCCTCCGAACTCAAGATACAGCTTATTGTCAAACTGTGAGATTCTCTCTTTAATATGTTCAGACTGCATTTTCAGATATTTTTCATTATCAAATCCCTTTTTCACGTTCATTCTCCTCATCTTCTGCCGGCAGCCGCTTTTAGGTCGGGCTCCGATCTCCGTTTCATTCCATCACGGCCTGTGAAGGCGAATCCGTCCTCACATACTCCATAGCATTTCTGTCTTCGCAAATAATAACGGAAAGATTATACAATTTCCCGATGCAGATGTCTACTTGGAATTTGATTTCTCCGTTCTTTTCTGCTCCTGCTTTTTCTTTTTCCACTTCATGATCCATTCCTATACCCGCTCCCGGCCGACAGGATCTTCATCAGGCTCCTGATCCAGCCGATCCAGCGCCTGAAGCCCCATTTCAAACAGAAGCAGGTAGCTCAGTACAGGAAATGCCACAGCAATACTGAACAGTGCTGCAATCACAATAGGACCTGACAGACCTGCTGCCTCAACCAGCACTCCTGCAAAAAACGCAGCTGCTGCCGGGAGCAGCCGGACTGCCGGTTTTCCCTGCCCGCGTTTCTTTTTCAGAAGATCCTTGTAGTTCTTCCACTCCCTGATCGGATGCCTGACATCTCTGATCACCAGCCACACAGTCAGGGCAGCAGCCACCAGTACATGCAAAAGCAGGGCGGGCAGAAATCCCCATGCCGGGATCCTGTCATTTAATGAAAGCCAGAGTGCAAGGAACAGGACAAATGGCAATCCCCCCGATATGCCGCCGCATACAGAAAAGAGAAGTTTTTTCTGCAGGAGCATATCCCATCCTGCAGGAATCAGTTTTAAAGCATCTCTCGATGCATAATCTCTTGAAAAGGCAGTAGCCGCGGTCATGTTCCAAAGAGCGGGAAGTATAGAGAGGGGCAGAAAATCCCTCAGAAGGACAGCAGCCAGATACTGCACCCTGTCAGCTTCCTGAGGAAACAGCCTGCTGTGCAGTCCTTCCGTCAGGATACACAGCACCAGCAGTCCTGCCGGAAGCAGGACATGGGAAAACAGCACCGGAAAACGGTACGCCTTCATCCCCCGGGCAGTACGAAATTCCCTCAGAAACAGTGCTCTTCCCAGCCCGTGCTTCTTTCTGACCCTGCCAAGATCCGTCTTTTTCATTCTGCGGTCATCCGCCAGATCCCAGCGTTGAAGAATAGAGGGACGATACAGCCGCCTGCAGATTCGTCCATAAGCGATCCAGATTACGACATTCCAACCGATCAACAGCAGCGCAGGTACGAGCCGGAACCCCTGAATGAGCAGTCCCAGCGGATAATTAAAGGCCAGTATCTCAAGCAGGAGCCATGCCGGCCACGCTGTGGTTTTTCCCCCTGTCAGGAATACCGGCACCAGCGCAGCAAAAAAAAGGAACAGCAAAACAACCGCAGGAAGCAGCAGACCCGCTCTTCTTCTCTCCGGCAGCAGCAGGCGTGTATAGGAATGGAACAAAATAATGATCAGAAAGTCTGTCAGAAGAACCGACTGAGGTATCAGAAGCAGTCCCAGCAGGACCGCTGCCGTGAGGAAGCGATCTGTACCTCCTGTCACGACATATCCCAGCCACAGCGGCAGAAAAACAATCGTCGTTCGCAAATAGACTCCAGCTGTAAGCCGCAGAAATTCTGCCAGAAGGAACTCTGTCGAGGTAAACGGCATGGTCAGATAATAAGGAAGATTCTCTTCCCTGTACAGTGCAAATTCCACCGGATAGAGCATACGGATCAGAAGCAGGACCGCCCCTGCTGCAAATATGCTCTTCCAGACAAAAACCGGCAGCCCATGTCTCGGAAAAAGAAGTCCGAGGACAACACCTGCTGTCAGAAAAAAGAGAATTTCTATAAGAGAAGAAGTCAGTCCCGGTAAGGACTGATACAGTACCCGGGGTAAGGACTGTTCCTCTGTTTCCACTGCATTTTTCTCCTTCTGCTCGATCCAGGGAACCCATTCAGCCAGATTATTTCTCCGGTTCGCTCTTTTTTCTTCTCTTTCGCTCTTAGCGGATTGAATCCGGAACTTTTCACAGAGTATCAGAACATTCAGGAGTCTGAGAATCCTTCTTACCGGGTTCAGAACATCCAAAGGTCTGAGAATCCTTCTTACCGGGTTCATCTTCTCATCCTCCCGAATAGTCGAAGCCCAAATTCCTCTGTATTCTGTTCCTCTGCTCTTTTTCTCTCAAACTCGTCCGACAGCATACGGTCAATGGCATCCAGCGAACCTGCCTCCCGATACTTCTCCAGCATACTCGCGCAGGAACCTTTAAACCGAACTCTTCCGTTCACCAGATAGATGATATGATCACAGAAATTCTCCGCGATCCGCAGACGGTCATCCGCCAGAAATACCGTCTTCCCCTTTCTTGCATACTCACGCAGAATCTCCTTAACAGACTCCATATCCTGCAGCTCCAGTCCTTCAAGAATATTATCCAGGATCAGATTATTCGGCTCATAGATCATCGCTCCCAGAAGGAGCATTTTTTTATAATTACCCTTTGTATATCCTGCCATTCTGTCCTTCAGGATCAGATCCAGATTCAGCTTCGGAAGCCATGTTTTCAGGAAACTTTCCCTGCTGTCTTCATCCACTCCGTAGACATCCGACATAAAATTCAGATACTGCTCTCCGGTAAGAGCACGGAACTGATCCATTGTATCCGGCACATAACCGAAGGTACTCCTCGCATCCTCGAACTCCTCCGTAATATCCCTGGAATCGATCAGCACCTGGCCGTGCCGAAAGCTCTGAATTCCGGTAAGTACTCGAAGAGCAACTGTTTTACCGGATTTTTTTCTTCCGAACAGACCCGTGATCATTCCGTTCGATGCAGTCCAGCTGACATTATTCAGTACAATCGTTCTATTATTTTCCCTTCCAAAATCCTTCGATAACTCATTGACATAGATCATACCGCAATTCCTCCGAATGCATACGGTCAGCCCTGCATTGCAGATCCGCTTCCGAACACTTACTGCATCTTAATATTAAGAAGCTGTGTCAGAATTTCTGCGCAGCCCTCATATCCATAGGTGCTGCTATTGAGAAGAATATCGTAATTCTCCTTTGAACCCCATTTCTGATCGGTGTAATACTGATAATTAAGAGCACGCTTCTTATCCATTTCCCTGATCAGTGCGATGGATTCCCTGTCTGATCTTGTGCCGCAGAAATCCTTGCAGTACTGAATTTTTTCCGGCATATCTCCGTAGATAAACACATGCATGGTATCCGGATTTTCCTTCAGGATGTAATCGGAGTTTCTTCCGATGATCACACAGTTACCCTGCTCAGCTATTTCCCGGATAACCTTCTGCTGTGCATTGAACACCACATCATCCACAGACTGCCCATCCATCGTTCTTCCGGCAAATGCAAAGGAAAATACACTTTTCGAAGCTGCTCTCTCTCCCTGCATTTCGATAAACTCCACGTCCAGTCCGGAAAGCTCAGCCACCCGAAGGCTGATCTCTCTGTCATAAAGCTGATACCCCATCTTTTCAGCCAGCAGCTCACCGATATATTTACCGCGGCTTCCGAATTCGCGGCTGACCGTAATAATGCCTTTTTTCATATTCCAAATGCCTCCTTTTCCCAGGTTTGCAATTCCACTTTACGGGCAGAGACGCCCCCGGAATCATCCGGTTCAAACGAAGATTGTTCACCTGTGTTCGTCATGGTTACAGTATAGCATCATTCATCCTGCGATTCCAGTGAGACATGACGCAACTTCTTTTGCGTGCAGCTGCTGACGTTACTGTTCATGATCACCTCTTGACAACTATAGCGAAGTATACTAGAATACTCTTTGACGCTTTAATTTTTTAAAGCGTCAACTCACAAAATATTAAAAGAGGGGACAAAACAATGAAATTAGTGATTCTCATTCTCTACTTTGCACTTCTGGTTTACATCGGCATTCGCTGCAGAAAGCATGCCACTGATGTAAACGGATTCGTTCTCGGCGGTCGGAGCGTCGGCCCCTGGCTGACAGCATTTGCCTACGGTACCTCGTACTTTTCTGCGGTTGTATTTGTCGGCTACGCAGGCCAGTTTGGATGGAGATACGGTATCTCCGCTACATGGGCAGGTATCGGAAACTGTATCATCGGCTCGCTGCTTTCCTGGGTAGTTCTGGGAAGAAGAACCCGTGTCATGACACAGCATCTGGAATCCGCTACAATGCCCCAGTTCTTCGGTGAGCGTTATCACAGCAGGTCCCTGAAGCTGGCAGCATCCGTGATCATCTTTATCTTCCTGATCCCGTATACAGCTTCTCTGTACAATGGACTTTCCCGTCTGTTTGGAATGGCCTTCAATATTGATTACTCTGTGTGTATCGTTCTCATGGCTGTCCTTACTGCCATCTACGTAATCGCAGGCGGCTACATGGCAACTGCCATCAATGACTTTATTCAGGGAATCATCATGCTGTTCGGAATTGTGATCATCATTGCAGCAGTACTCATGAGCAAAGGCGGCTTCATGGCAGCCCTGGATGGTCTGGCACAGATAACGGATGAAACCGTTTCCACTACTCCCGGTGTGTTTGCTTCCTTCTTTGGCCCGGATCCGCTGAACCTGATGTTTGTCGTAATCCTGACCTCTCTCGGCACCTGGGGACTTCCTCAGATGGTTCAGAAATTCTATGCCATCACCGATGAGCATGCAATCAAAAAAGGCACCATTATCTCTACCCTGTTTGCACTGGTTGTTGCAGGCGGATGCTACTTCCTGGGAGGCTTCGGTCGTCTGTTCTCTGATCAGATCGATGTTGCTGCCAATGGTTACGATTCCATTATTCCGACCATGCTGCAGAATCTGAGTCCCGGCCTGATCGCACTTGTAGTAATTCTGGTTCTTTCCGCATCCATGTCTACTCTGTCTTCTCTGGTAATCGCTTCCAGCTCCACGCTGACCATCGATTTCCTGAAAGACACCATTATTAAGGATATGAAAGAAAAATCCCAGCTGCTGATGATTCGTGCACTGATCGTTGTCTTCATTGCAATTTCAGCTATCATTGCTCTGATCCAGTATAAGAGTTCTGTTACCTTTATTGCACAGCTGATGGGTATTTCCTGGGGTGCACTTGCCGGGGCATTCCTGGCACCCTTCCTGTACTCTCTGTACTGGAAAGGAACTACAAAAATTGCCTGCTGGGTGTCTTTCCTGTTCGGTTCTATTCTGATGATCGTGAACATGCTGGCAAGAACCTCTCTTCCGGCAATCATCCAGTCACCGATCAACTGCGGAGCCATTGCAATGCTTGCGGGCCTTGTAATCGTTCCTGTCGTAAGCTGGATCACACCGAAACAGGATAAAGCAGATCTTGATCGTATCTTCTCCTGCTATGAAAAGACAACTACCGTAAAGCAGAAAACAAGTCTGAACGACTAAACCTCGCTGCTGAAATATGTTTTCCGGCACAAAAGAGCCCGTCGCGTAAGCGGCGGGCTCTTTTGTGCCTGTCATACATACAAAGAGAACGTCCGATGGACGTTCTCTTTTGCTGTCTCGTTCCGATTTATCGAATCGGAAGAACAGCTCCCCCTATTCTGCTGATCAGCCCTCATTCTGCGCTGCAACCAGCTTTTCAGCACCATATTTTTTACGAAGTGCAGGTTTCTCGATCTTGCCTGTGGCATTTCTCGGAACCTCTGCAAAGATAATCTTCTTCGGACGTTTATACCGGGGAAGATCCTTGCAGAAATTGTTGATTTCCTCCTCTGTGCATTCCATTCCCTCCTTGATAGAGATAATGGCACCGGTGATCTCACCCAGACGTTCATCAGGAAGACCGATACAGGCCACATCCAGAATCTTTGGATGATTGCTCAGGAAGTTTTCGATCTGAACCGGATAGATGTTCTCTCCGCCTGAGATGATTACATCCTTCTTTCGGTCAACCAGGAAATAGAAGCCGTCCTCATCCTGCATCGCCATGTCACCGGTACGGAGCCAGCCGTTCACCAGAGTCTCAGCAGTAGCAGCCGGATCATTGTAATAGCAGGTCATAAGACCGGGGCCCTTGATGTACAGCTCACCTACTTCTCCCTGCTGTACCTCTTTTCCCTGATCATTCATGATCTTGCATTTCCATCTGTAGCCGGGAACTCCAATGGCACCTACCTTATGGATGTTTTCCACTCCCAGATGGACACAGCCCGGTCCTGTGGATTCAGACAAACCATAGTTGGTGTCATAGAGATGATGAGGGAAATATTCCTTCCAGCGTTTTACCAGCGATTTCGGCACCGGCTGTGCACCGATATGCATCAGTCTCCACTGATCCAGCTCATAATCCTCAAGCTTCAGCGCTCCGCTGTCCAGAGCAGCAAGAATCTCCTGAGCCCAGGGCACCAGCAGCCAGACGATGGTACAATGTTCTCTGGAAACTGCATCCAGTATGATCTCAGGCGTCGTGCCGGTAAGAAGTACTGCCTTACTTCCTGCACACAAACTTCCCATCCAATGGAATTTTGCTCCGGTGTGATACAGTGGGGGAATGCACAGGAAGCAGTCCTCTCTGCCGGTCAGATGGTGTTTCTGCTCCATCTGAGCTGCCTGCATCAGACTTTCATGGTTGTGAAGGATTGCCTTGGGGAATCCCGTGGTACCTGAAGAAAAATAGATCGCTGCATCGTCATCTTCGTCCAGCAGGATCAGCGGCGGCTGACTGGAACAGTCAGCTACCAGCTCACGATAGCTTTCAGCGAATGTAGGACAGCCGTCTCCCACATAGATCATCAGACGACCGCGGCAGATATCTTCTGCAATACTTTCCAGACGTCCGATGAACTGCGGTCCGAAGAACAGCACCTGGATCTCTGCAAGATCCGCACAATACTTGATTTCCTTGGCATCGAAGCGGAAATTAAAGGGCACTGCGATGGCCCCGGTTTTCAGAATTCCGAAATAGATCGGCAGCCACTCCAGACAGTTGAACATCAGGATAGCCACTCGATCCCCCTTCTGTACACCTCTGCTCAGCAGCATGTTCGCTACGCGGTTTGCTTTCTCATCAAAGACGCTCCAGGTGATTTCTCTTCTGTAAGGATTATGATCCACCTGCTGAACCAGGTCGAACTCCTTCCAGGTTGTTTTTCTGTTGTCGCTGATGGAAGGATTCAGCTCTACAAGAGCCACCTCATCTCCATACAGCTTATGATTTCGTTCCAGTAAATCTGTAACAGGCATGATTATATGTTTCCTTTCTCTTTCATCCGGTCCAGTACGGAAACAAGACATCCGGTGCCGGAATGCAGCATACGGTTCACGCGGCTGATAGTGGCCGTACTGGCATTGGTCTTCTCCATAATTTCTGTATAGACCTTATTATCATTGAGCATATGTGCCACCTCAAAGCGCTGCTCCATAGACTGAAGCTCTGTCAGGGCGCAGATATCCTCAAAGAAATCCATGCATTCCTGCAGATCCTTCAGTTCCAGAATCGCCTTGTACAGATCATTTCTCCGTTCTTTCATTACATTTCTTGCCATTGTCTTTTTGTTCCTTTTCTTTACTGTCCGAATCCGAACAAGACTCCCGTATACCGGCGGAGGAAATCAATCCTCCACTGATATACACTCCGCGAAGCTGCGGTTTTATTCAATCAGAGTCTGTCCGGTGTAAGTAATTTCACTCCTTTTTCAAGCAGTACTTTCTCACACAGTGTATTGTCGTCCACTCGGAGGATTGCGTAGGCTTCCTTCTTTCCGGCAAATGCATACATATATTTAATTCCGATTCCGGCTTCAGACAGCGCTGCAAACAATTCACCTGCTGCTCCCGGCTTATCTGTCATTACGCATCCCACTACATCTGTCATATTCACCACAAAGCCGTTATCCTTCAGAGCGGTTACAGCTGCATAGGTGTTATTTACGATGATTCTCAGAATTCCGAAATCTCTGGTATCTGCAATGGACATTGCCCGCAGATCTACTCCGGCCTCTGCCAGAATTTCTGTACATTTTACAAGGGATCCTGTTTTATTCTCAACAAAGATAGAAAGCTGTTTAATTGCCATATATTTAGACCTCCTGATTCATCAACCCTGTTTGTACAGGTTTCTTCTGTCAATTACACGAACCGCTTTTCCCTCGCTTCGAACGATGGATTTCGGCTCTACAATACGTACCTTCGCATAGATTCCCAGCATAGATTTCAGTCCTGCAACAACCTCGCTCTCCTTCGCAGACAGATCCATTACGGAATCGGAGAACAGTTCAGGAGTCATCTCAACCAGTACCTCGATGGTATCACTGTATTTCTCACGATCAACAATGATCTGGTAGTTAGATGTAAGTCCCTGCTGCAGCAGTACCTGCTCGATCTGAGACGGGAATACATTGACACCCTTAACGATCAGCATGTCATCGCTGCGGCCCATCGGTTTAGACATACGCACATGGGTACGACCGCAGGAGCATGGCTTACGGGACAGAACACAGATATCCTTTGTACGATAACGGAGAAGCGGGAATGCTTCTTTATCAATGCTTGTGAATACCAGCTCGCCTACTTCTCCCTCCGGAAGAACCTCTCCTGTCTTCGGATCAATGATCTCTGCAATGAAGTGATCCTCATTGATATGCATGCCCTGCTGTTCCTCACACTCGAAGGAAACACCGGGTCCTGAGATCTCCGTCAGTCCATAGATATCAAAGGCTTTGATACCAAGGCGCTTTTCAATATCACGGCGCATTTCCTCGGTCCATGCCTCCGCACCGAAGATTCCTGCTTTCAGCTTGATCTGATCGCGGAAGCCCTTCTCCTCAATACTCTCAGCAAGATAGGCAGCGTAGGAAGGCGTACAGCAGAGGATCGTTGCCTCCAGATCTACCATGAACTGGATCTGACGGTCCGTATTTCCGGAGGACATGGGCAGAGTCAGACAGCCAACCTTATGGGAGCCGCCGTTCAGTCCCGGACCTCCTGTAAACAGACCGTATCCGTAGCATACCTGGCACACATCCTTCTTGGTTCCGCCGGCTGCCATGATGGCACGGGCACAGCACTCCTCCCACATGTCAATATCTGACTGGGTATAGAAAGCCACTACTCTTCGTCCGGTGGTTCCTGAGGTAGACTGGATTCTGACACAGTTCTCCAGCGGCTCTGCCATCAGTCCGTAGGGATAGGCATCCCGCAGATCATCCTTGGTCAGGAACGGAAGCTTGTGAAGATCGTCAATGGATTTAATATCCTCAGGCTTTACCCCTGCAGCATCCATTTTATTGCGGTAATACTCCACGTTCTCATAAACCTTCTTTACGGTTTTCACCAGCTTCTCATTCTGAATGGCAACAATGGTCTCCCGTGATGCACACTCCAGTTCTTCCTGATAATAATTTCCCATTTGCATTATTTCCTTTCTTATTTTTCCTATCGATCCCTCTAACGAGATCTTCAGGTTAAATCCAGCCCTGTCTCTCAGGAGGCAGAGCCGGTCTCATACTGCTTATTACTCCCCGTAGTGAAAGCCCAGATCAAAGGCTTTCTTGTTCATGTCAATGAACTTTGGTTTTACTACCTGTTCAATGGCAGTCATCCACTTCTCTTCATCAAAGCCGAAGTATTTTGCCAGACGGCCCATCAGAACAAGATTGGTTGCCTTGGCAGATCCTGCTTCCACAGCCAGGGACAGAGCATCGATTCCATCCACATCCGCTCCGTTCTTCTTTACCTCCTCCAGAATATCATGGGGATACTCTGCGGCACCGGTGATCACCGGCATCGGATCGATCTCCTGGGTGTTGACGATGATCTTTCCGCCCTTTTTCAGGCAGTCCACATATCTTGCACCCTCCAGTTTTTCAAAGGATACGATAAAGTCCGCTTCACCCTTTGCAATAACAGGTGAATAGACCTTCTCGCCGCAGCGTACATAGGTAACAACAGAGCCGCCTCTCTGGCTCATTCCGTGCACCTCTGATACCTTCACATCATAGCCCTCATTCATCAGAAGACGGCCAAGCAGCTTGCTGGCAAGCAGAGAGCCCTGTCCACCAACACCAACGATCATAATACTTGTTGTGTTCATTTATCTCTCCTCGCTTTCTAATGCTTCGAATTTACACAGCTGTTTGCACACATCACAGCCAACACACTGCGTCGGATCGATCTGCGCCTTCTTATCCTTGATAGAAATTGCAGGACATCCCAGAGTCATACACTTCTTGCAGCCGACGCAGTTGTCTCTGTTTACAGAAACAGGACTCTTCGGTTTCACATACTTCAGCAGCATGCAGGGACGTCTGGATATGATAACGGACGGCTCATCTGCTGCCAGCTCCTCCTTCAGCACCCGGTCGCACTGCTCAAGATCATAGGGATCTACTACAGTAACACGCTTAATACCGATGGCATGACACAGTTCTTCCAGATTGACAGCTGCCGCCGGATCACCCTTGATGTTATAACCGGTCGTAGGATTCTGCTGATGACCTGTCATACCCGTGATGGAATTATCCAGGATACAAACGGTAGAGGCGGAATTGTTGTAGGCAATATTGACAAGGCCTGTCATTCCGGAATGCATGAAGGTAGAATCTCCGATCACCGCTACTGTATGGGATGCACTCTCGCCCTCGGATGCCTTATTGAATCCGTGGATTCCTGAGATAGACGCACCCATGCAGAGGGTGGAATCCATGGCATTCAGCGGTGCTGCGGAACCAAGGGTATAGCAGCCGATATCGCCGATCACCGTGCATTTATTCTTTTTCAGGGTGTGATACAGTCCACGGTGGGGACAGCCGGCGCACATTACCGGAGGACGAACCGGAACAGCCGTCTCCAGGGATACGCTTTCCTTCTCCTGCACACCCATCACGGATGCGATGTAGGCCTGATTGAATTCACCGATATTGGTAAAGAGCTCCTTGCCCTCCACTGCAACACCGATGGCCTTGCAGTGATTCTCAATGACAGGATCCAGCTCCTCGATGACAACAAGACGTTTTACCTTTGCTGCAAAGGCTTTGATCCGCTCAACAGGAAGAGGGTTTACCAGACCAAGCTTCAGGATGCTGACGGAATCACCGTACACCTCCTTCACATACTGGTAACAGGTTCCGGAGCAGATAATTCCCAGGTCCTCAGAACCATATTCTTCTCTGTTCAGATCCGTGGTCTCTGCAAAAGCAGTCAGCTTTGCTGTCCGTTCCTCAACGACAGGATGACGGCGTTTTGCGTTGGCCGGCACCATGATATACTTCTGAGGATTTTTCTCATAAGGAATCAGCGGCTTCTCTACTCGCTCGCTGAGTTCCACCAGGCTCTGGGAATGTGCGATTCTGGTGCACATACGCATGATCATCGGTGTGTCATATTCCTCAGACAGATCAAATGCTCTCTTTGCAAAATCCAGTGCTTCCTGAGAATCCGCCGGCTCCAGCATCGGAACCTTAGCTGCGATTGCATGATGGCGGGAATCCTGCTCATTCTGGGAAGAGTGCATGCCCGGATCATCGGCAACCGCAATCACAACACCTCCGTTTACACCGGTGTAAGACATAGTGTACAGCGGATCCGCTGCCACATTCAGTCCCACATGCTTCATTCCGCAGAAGGCTCTTGCTCCCTGCAGAGATGCACCAAAGGCCACCTCCATGGCAACCTTTTCATTGGGTGCCCATTCACAATACATCTCGTCGTACTCGGCAGCACATTCCGTGATCTCTGTTGAGGGTGTTCCCGGATAGCTGGATACGATCCGGCATCCTGCCTCATACAGACCTCTGGCGAAGGCTGCATTTCCAATCATCAGTTCTTTCACAATCCTTTCCTCCTTATTATTAAATTGAAATAAATGAAATAATCTTTTCTCCTCGCGAACCTTACATAATAAAAAGTCCTTAAAGCAGTTTGAAAAAATCCTTAAATTATTGTATACATATATGTGGCATCACTCATGGATACTTGACATAAAGCACGGAGGTTCTTCCAATGATCATTGATCTTCACACACATATATTTCCTGACAAAATCGCTTCTGCCACCATCCGGGAGCTGGAATCCCATCTGCCTGACGGTCAGAAGGCTCATTCCGACGGCACCCTGGCGGGACTGCTGTCCACTGCCCGGGCAGGAGAAGTGGCTTACAGCGTTCTGCTGCCCGTTGTCACGGCTCCGAAACAGTTTGATTCCATCAATCGTTTTGCAGAAAAAGCTGCAGAAACAAAAGGAATCCTTGCCTTCGGCGGTATCCACCCGGACAATGACCGGATAGAAGAACGGCTGCAGTCTCTGAAAGACCGGGGATTCCCGGGAATCAAGCTGCATCCCGATTATCAGCACTGCTATATCAACGATCCCCGCTATGTGCGGATCATCCGCACCTGCGTGGAGCTGGACCTGATGGTCTCCATCCATGCCGGTGTAGACATCGGCTACCCGGATCCTGTCCACTGCCCGCCGGAGCTGACTGCAGAAATGCTGGATCAGGTCTATGAAAACCGGGAACCGGAAAAAGCGAATATTATTCTGGCTCACCTGGGCGGTCATGATATGTACAGGGATGTTGAACGATATCTTGCAGGCAGAAATCTCTATCTGGATACGGCCTACTCCGTCGATCAGCTTCCTGTGGAAGATCTGATGCGCCTGATCCGTAAGCACGGAACCGATAAGATCGTGTTCGGTACCGATTCACCCTGGACACTACAGAAGCAGCAGGCTGACTATATCCGTTCCCTCCCCCTCACCGAGGAGGAAAAAGAGCAGATCTTCTGGAAGAACGCCGCAAGCTTCCTTCCCGTCAACTCCTAAACATAACTATTCAGAGTCTGCGCAAACAGCTGGTACCTGTCCACGTGACAACAGTTATATTTTAGCAAACCTTATGTCAGATAACAAGGAAGAATTGCATTAAAGCTGTAAAGCGTGAAATTTTTACATTGAAAAAGTGCAGGGAACACGTTACTCTTACGTGTTCCCTGCACTTTTTCAGTTCACAGCATGTGTCGAACTGCCTCTTTCCGAAACAGAAAAGTCCCGCCGACGTGATGGCACTGATTTCAATGCCGTCACGTCGACGGGACTTTTAAAAAGAAGGAAGGATTTATCAAATAATGAAACTAATTGTCTTTTTATCAGCAAGCAAGAAACAATAATCAGATGAGGGGGGAAAGACTGATGTCTGCGTCTCTCGCTTGCTATGTTTGTATTCTATCTGCTAATTGTGACCTGTGTGTGTCCTAATTCGTAAAGAACTGTGAAAAATCTTAAGGAAAAATGAAATCCCCGTTTTCACAAAAATGAAATTCCTGTCTTCACAAATTGTACATACAACAAACACAATTTCACCACTTCCTTATCACATTTTCCAACTAATCTATGAAAAAAAATACCAGGAGGAACCTATGATTACAGTTGAGAACCTGACAAAGTATTACGGTCCTGTCAAGGCAGTCTCTGATCTGTCCTTCACGATTGAAGAAGGACAGGTCTATGGTCTGCTGGGACCTAACGGTGCAGGAAAATCCACCACCATGAATATCATGACCGGCTGCCTGTCCCCTACCTCCGGATCGATCCATATCAATGGAATCGATCTGTTCGAGGAACCGGAGAAAGCCAAGAAGCTGATCGGCTACCTGCCGGAGCAGCCGCCCTTGTATATGAACGAAACGCCCCTTGAATACCTTCGGTTTGTGGGACAGGCAAAGGGACTGAAGGGGGCAGAGTTGTCCGGGCAGATCCGGGATGTGATCGCGCAGACCGGTCTGGAGCATATGAAAAACCGATTGATCTCACAGCTTTCCAAAGGCTACCGCCAGCGTGTAGGTATTGCTCAGGCATTGTTGGGAAATCCCGCTATCGTAATCCTGGATGAACCGACAGTGGGACTGGACCCCATTCAGATCGTAGAGATCCGAACACTGATCCGGGATCTGGGAAAAACCCATACCGTCATCATCAGTTCTCACATTCTGTCCGAAATGCAGGCTGTGTGCGACAAGGTGCTGATCATCTCCAACGGAACCCTTGCAGCCTTCGATACCCCAAACCATCTGGAAAGCATTCTGTCCGGTTCCGATGAGATCACGATCCGCACTCTTGCATCGGAGGAACAGGCCGACGCACTTCTTTCATCCATGCAGGATGTGGACTCCTTCGAATGTACAAAAGAAGAGGATTCCCTGCTGCTGCGCATCCGTACATCTGCAGAAGATCTCCGTCAGTTTTCCTGCTCCCTGTTCTTTGCATTTGCGAAAGAGCAGCTTCCGGTATTTGAGCTGACTGCCCATAAGGGAAGTCTCGAGGATGTCTTCATGGAACTGACAGAACAGACCGGAACAGCCGGGGACGAAACAGCCGATTCCGGAGAAAGTGAGGAAATAAACTGATGCTTGCTGTGTTGAAACATGAACTGCGGGGATATTTCCATTCCCTGGTCGCTTATATCTACTGCGCCTTCATGCTGATCTTTATCGGCATCGGCGCAATGCTGTACAATATTCAGGCCTCCGTTGCCAACTTCGAATATGTTCTCCAGTTTGTCTCTGTGGGACTGGTGGTAATTATCCCGGTACTCACCATGCGTATTCTGGCAGAGGAAAAGAGGCAGAAAACAGACCAGCTGCTATACTCTCTCCCTCTTTCCTCTACGGACATCATTCTGGGAAAATATTTTGCGCTTCTGATCATCTATCTGATCCCTATGGTCATTGCAGCCTTTTATCCACTGATATTTTCCCGATTCGGCGATGTATATCTGAAAACCTCCTACGGTGCTCTGATCGGATTTATCCTTCTGGGAGCCGCTCTGATCGCAGCCGGCTGCTTTATTTCATCACTGACTGAGAATCAGGGCTTTGCAGCAGGAATTGCAATTCCGCTGTTTCTTCTGAATTATTTCAGCGTTACTCTTGCAGAATACATTTCCGCCACCTCCCTGGGAGGTGCCGCTGCGATGCTGGTTCTGGTATTCCTGGCAGCCTTTCTTGCAGGACATCTGACAAAAAGCTCTGCCATCAGAAGCTGCTGTGCCATCGGCGGATGGGCAGTCATATTGGCAGCCTATGTGATCAACAGCTCCCTGTTCGAAAATCTTCTTCCGAATCTGATGAAAAAGCTGTCCCTGTTCAATCGTTTCAATGCATTTGTAAACGGAGTATTTGATCTTACCAATGTAGTGTTCTACCTTACAGTGATCATATTCTTTCTGTTTTTATGTGTACAGTCTCTTGAAAAAAGGAGGTACAACTGATGAATTTCAGATTTCCTGATAAAAAACCGAAGCAGGAGAACGGCTTTGCTGTCCGGGGTGGTTCCTACTCCATATTGATCACAGCAGTTGTTCTCGCCCTTCTGATCGCAGTCAATGTACTGGTCTCTGTTCTTCCCTCCGGTATGACCCGGCTGGACATCAGTGCCGCGAATCTCTATTCTGTCACAAGCCAGACAAAATCCGTTGTAAACAATCTGGATCAGGATGTCACGATCTACTGGATCGTTCAGGCCAATCAGGAGGACAGCGTCATCGAGAACCTGCTGAGCAAATATGAGTCCCTGTCTGAGCATCTTACAGTTGTAAAGAAAAATCCTGATACATATCCGACATTCACAGCAGAATACACGGATGAGACGGTGGCCAATAACAGTCTTATCGTAGAAAGCGGAGATAAGAGCAGATACATTGCCTACAGCTCTATTTATCTGACAGAAGCAGATTACACCACCTATTCCTACAGCTATTCCTTTGACGGGGAGGGTGCCATTACCTCTGCCATCGGCTATGTAACCTCAGAGGAGCTTCCGAAGATCTATACTCTGTCCGGACACGGCGAGTCTGATCTTCCTTCCTCCTTCTCCTCTCAGCTGACAAGAGAAAATTATGAGACAGAAAGTTTTTCCCTGCTGAATGAGGATACCATACCGGAGGATGCGGCAGCGATCCTGATCTACGCTCCAACCTCTGATATTTCCGATAAAGAAGCAGAGCTGCTGCTAGAATATGTGAACAACGGCGGCAAACTTCTCGTCTTTGCAGGACCGGTTCAGGACAGCGAACTGAATAATCTGTACAGCCTTCTTTCCTCCTATGGAGTGGAGCGGGCAGAGGGAATCACCGTGGAGGGCGACCGTGATCATTATGCATTCCAGTCTCCCTATATCCTGCTTCCAGAGATTGAAAGCTCCGATATTACAGATCCGCTGATCAGCGGAAATTATAATGTTCTGGTACCGCTGGCACAGGGTCTGATCGTGGCAGAGGACGCATCCAACGCTGCTGCTCTCCTGACCACCTCTGACTCCTCTTATTCCAAAGCAGCAGGATACTCCATGGAAACCTATGAGAAAGAGGAGGGGGATACAGACGGTTCCTTCACTGTGGGCGTATCTGTTACCAACAGTACCGGCGGCTCCATGATCTGGTATGGCTCTTCCCTGATGCTGGAGGATGAATACAACTCCTATTCCTCCGGAGCCAATCTGGATCTGGCCATGAACAGTCTTTCCTCCCTTGTGGGTGAAACGGAAAGTGTTTCTATCAGAAGCAAATCTCTGAGCTACAACTATCTGACGATCAGCGATTCCACCGCCTCTGTCCTGAAGGTTATTATGATCGGAGTTCTTCCTGCTGCCTTCCTGATTTTCGGAATCTGTGTCATTATCGTAAGGAGACAAAGAAACTATGAAGAAAAATAAAAAACTGCAGATTCTCTGCGGGGCGCTGGTGGTTGTCAGTGCTGCTGCCTTTGGAATCAGCCGCATTCAGATCAAAAAAGAAAAAATCCAGAGCGGAGAGTCCGTGCTCCTCAGCATTGCTGAGGACACAGCCACCTCTCTTTCCTGGACAACCGACACGAATGAATTTGCTTTCACCAAAAATGAAGACGGCAGCTGGACCTATTCCGGTGACGAAGCCTTCCCGGTCAGTACAACCGGGATCGAGACCCTTCTGGCTTCCTTTACAAGCCTGGAATCCTCCTACACCATTGAGGAGGCAGAGGATACTTCCCAGTACGGTCTCGATCAGCCGGTGTGCACCATCAGCCTGACGGCCGATGATACCGATTACACCATCGAGCTTGGCACCTACAGCACCATGGATTCCCAGCGCTATGCATCCATTGGCGACGGAAATGTCTACCTGCTGAAAAATGATCTGTACGAAACCTTCGATACAGAACTCTCAGCTCTGATCCAGAACGACCATCTTCCTTCCTTTGACAGTGTTTCTGCAGGTACCTTTACAGGCGCAGCGAACTATACCTTCACAAAGGAGGAGGATGACACGTTGTCCTACAATACGTCTGATACCTATTATACAGAGGGCAAAGCATTGGATACCGACAATGTCAATTCCTACATCAGCACCATCCGCTATCTTGGCTTATCAGAATATGCAAGCTACAATGTGTCCGAAGAGGAGCTTCAGACCTACGGACTGGATGATCCTGCTCTTACTGTTGAAATTGCATATGCCGATGAGGATGAAGACGGCAATGCAGTGGAAGACACCTTTACTCTGGAGCTCGGTGTGAATCAGGAGGAACTGGCAGCTGCCGTAAAGGCGGGCACCTGGAATGAGGATGGTACTCCGGCAGTCAATGCCGATTCGTCCGATGAGACAGACGGATCGGATACAGCTGAGACAGAGGCAGAAACAGTTCCCACCTTTTACGGAAGGATCAACGGTTCTCAGATTATTTACGTACTGTCTGAATCCACCTATCAATCGCTGATTGCAGCGGACTATGATGATCTGCGCCACAGTGAGGTATTAACTGCCTCCTTTGACGATATCACCTCTATTGATATATCACTGGAGGGCCAGGTCTACACCCTTACCTCTGATGGTGAGGAGGACGATAAAATCTGGAGCTTCAATGAGGAGGAAATCGAGATCGACAACTTCAAGAGCACCTTCGAAGCAATAGAAGCCGCCTCCTTTACTGCCGGAAATCCTTCCGATACAGAGGAGATTTCCTTTACACTGCATCTGGACAACGAACACTTCCCGGAGGTAACGATCTCCTTCTACCGCTATGACGGAAATTACATGATTTCCGAAGTAGACGGAGAACCGGTAAGTCTGGTTAGCAGAAGCTCCGTTGTAGACCTGATCGAAGCAGTCCATGCGATCGTGCTTTGATCCTTATATATCAGGCTGTTGATATAAGTCTATATGGCTCCTCAATAGTGACAGCAACTCAGGTTATTAATGCCGCGGCGGAATTCACTTTCCGCCGCGGCACTTTTTCTGCAGTAACTATTTACCTCGGTAATTTTGAAGGATTTTTTCCAGAAACAGCTGATATTCTGCCTTCACCTCCTCCGGTCCTTCAATTCGTATCCCCGCACCCAGACCTGCTGTCCAGCCAAAAAACTGAGGACTGACAGAAATCACTGCTCGCGTCCGGAAATGCTCCTCATCAGCCGGAATCATGGGGATTTCCCTGCCGAACCGATCCAGCATAACCCCCGCCAGTGTATTTTCACAACAGAAGCTTACCTCAATATCTCTTCCGCCAAACATTCCGAAGGTCTTTTTGGAAAATTCCGCCAGATCAAAATTCCTGAAGGTTTCACGTCCTCTTCTCTCTGTCTCCAAAATCTTCGTACGCTGCATCTTATCCACACGATAATGCTTGATTTTTTCTGCCTCTGCGTCATAGGCGATCAGGTAATAATTATCGCTGTTCCAGGTCAGAGCCCAGGGACTCATCACATAGGATGCACCTTCTCTTCTGAGACGAAACCTTTTTTGAGGCGTCCACTCTGCATATTGAAAGGCTATCTCCCTGTTTTTTTCAATCGCATTATGAATGGTATCCACCTGATAATAGATGGTCTCATTCTCTGCCTTGGATCTGTTGACAATAAACACCTCGTGCTGCAGAGCAGCCGCCTGACTTCTGCTGCAAAGCTTCTCCAGCTTCCGGATCAGTTCCCGGGATTTCTGTCCGGTAATAAACCGGGAGGACTGCACAGCATCCACAAGAAGACGCAGCTCCGGCAGCTCATATTCTCTGCCGCCTATAAAATAGCCCGGCTCCTTGCCTTTCTTCTGTACAATATCCAGACCATATTGACTCAGTGTCTCAATACCCGTATATACAGTTCTGCGGTCGGTAGGAATATCATATTCCTGCTCCAGGATCCTGCACAGCTCCATAGCATTCAGAAGATGCTCCTCGTCGGTTCTCTCCAGAAGAATGTCCATCAGATACAGGATGCGAAGTTTCTGATTTGATACAGCCATATGGTTCACCTTCCTTTTCTTACAACGATTTCATTTCTATCAGAGATTTGACTCCCACTGAGACAGACTTCAAATTTTCCTTGTTAGTCATCCTTGAGTTTCTTATAATAGTAAGTAATGATCAGAGCCATATGGCAGGAAGCCGCATAGCGTGAATTCAAGGCAATTGATTTCCTTCTCATGCAGGCTCTGAATAGTTACACTGTTATATTATTATAAAACGCAATCACCAATCAACGAAAGGAGATTCTACCAATGATTCAGGATATCGCACCTATGCAGCTTCATTTGGACTATTCACAGAAACAGCCCCGGGACGGAGACACCGTGTTTGTATTCCGCGGCAGCACCAAAAGAGAGGATCGGGCTCTGGTTCACATGGATCCGGAGCACCAGCCGCATATTCCCTCCTATAAAGAGCTTTCTGATGCCGGATATATTACAGAAGCTGCTCCGGTTCAGTTTCTTTTTTCCATTGATGATAAGGATTATTTTCTGCTGAACAACGGAGGCAAGGACGACGTTCAGCTTCCCGGATATGAATATACTCCCATCCGTACCTTCTGCGACCGTACCGTCCTGCCCGGTCTTCCCCTTGCCGGTCTGACCGCCTATCATCTGTTCTTCTGGTACAGAGACAATACCTGCTGCGGACGCTGCGGCCACAGGATGATTCCCTTTGAAACCGAGCGTGCAGTCATCTGTCCGGAATGTAAAAATCTTGTTTTCCCGAAGCTGATGCCTGCAGTAATTATCGGTGTCCGCAACGGAAATAAAATCCTCTGTTCCAGATACGCCGGCCGCGAGTATAAGGGAGTGGCACTTCTTGCCGGCTTCTGTGAGATCGGTGAATCACTGGAGCAGACCGTGGCAAGAGAGGTAGAGGAAGAAGTGAACTGCAGGGTAAAGAATATTACCTACTTCGGTTCTCAGCCCTGGGGGCTGGATTCCAATCTTCTGGCAGGCTTCTTCTGTGATCTGGCTGATGATGACAGTATCACTATAGACGAGCATGAGCTGGCCAGCGCAGGCTGGGTAGACCGGTCCGAACTGGAACCAATGCCCAATGTAATGAGCCTGACTGCCACCATGATCGAAGCCTTCCGTAAGGGAGATGTCTGATTCGGGACTCGTGTTTTCAAATTCAGGCAGGTCGACGAGACCAGGCTTGACATTCAAATACAACAACAGCAGCAGACGTTCTTAGATATGTCTGCTGCTGTTGTTTATTTCAGACCTTCCAGATATCGAAGGCACCGCAAAGTCCTGCCTCAGCTATGGAGAATTGCCTGTATTCCTTCTTATCCTTCTGTCTTCTCCAGAATTTCATCTTCGCACTCCGCCATTGCCTGAAGAGTCATCTCCATCAGTTTGTTCAGATCCCAGCCCAGCTGGTCCGCTCCTCTGGAAATCACCTCCCGGGAGCATCCGGCAGCGAAATTTTTACTCTTGTATTTTTTCTTCAGAGATTTCAGTTCCATGTCTTTACAGCTTTTTGACGGCCGCATCAGCGCAGCAGCCCAGATCAGCCCGGTCAGCTCATCCGCGGCAAATAGAACCTTCTCCATCTCCTTTACCGGCTCCACATCGATCACGGCTCCGCAGCCCACCTGAATTCCGTATCCATGGGATACTACTGCATGGATCAGTTCTTCATCCGCACCGCCTTCCCGAAGCAGCTCCGGTGCCTTCAGACAATGCTCCTCCGGAAACTCCTCAAAGTCAATATCATGCAGAAGGCCCACATTGCCCCAGAAGTCCTCCTCCGCACCATAGCCAAGCTCTCTGGCATACCATTTCATTACCGCCTCCACTGTCACCGCATGCTGCAGATGAAATGGATCCTTGTTGTGTTTCTTCAGTAAGGAATACGCTTCCTCTCTACTCAATACTGCCATTGTTAGCTCCTGTTCCCGACCTCAAAAAATGAGGATCGACTGTTATTTTATCGATCCTCATTCTACCACAGATTTTCATTTCTGTGAAATCCACTATAGAAGTGAAGCCTCACAGATCATTTTAATTCATCGGGAACAGATCAGACCAGTTCCAGCCGGAGCCATTCGAAGAATGTTCTTCGGACGAATGCTCCTGCTCTCCGGCATCATCAGACTCCCGATCGTCCTCCTCTTCAGATCCATTCTCATCCTGATCTGAATCATTATCGGCATCCTCATCTCTTCCGTCCTCATTGTTCATCAGCTTATCCCACAGCTTCTTCCAGCTGCTGGTGTGTGTGCTGCAGCTGTCATAATCAAGCCAGTCTGCAGTATATGCTTCATCTGCAGTTCCTGCCGATGCATTCTTCAGGAAAATGCAGTCATAGGTGGCAGATTCCGGGCAATAGGATCCGGCACGCATGCTGCTGTCCGAGCAAAGTGTGATCCGTTCATGACAGTTACAGGTTTCATTGTAGGCTGGCTCTGTCCCTGAAGCATAATACTCTACTGCTGTTATATCTCCCTGCATGGTCTGATCGCACAGACCGGTTACTGCCCGCCTGCCGCATTTTGTGCAGATGGTTACTTCTGTCAGATTACTGGTATCCACCAATGGATTACTTCCGACAGATTCAACAGCTGCGGTCTGCTCCATAATGGTTTTCCAGATTTCCTTTGCATGGCTGCTGTTTTCCAGGGGAATATTGTCATCATTGCCTTTCCACACGCCGCAGGTATAGGCGGAGGAAAATCCTACGAACCAGGAGTCCCGGTAATCATTGGTGGTGCCGCTTTTTCCTGCAAGCTCCAGATATTCTACCGCAGCATCCCATCCGGTGCCGCTGCGAAGTACCTCCTCCATAGCCAGAGTCAGCAGCTTTGCTGCATCAGAGCTGACAGCCGTGGTCTTTTCTCCTGTGTTTTCGAGAATGACATTCCCGTCATGATCTGTGATCCTTGTATAGTAATAAGGACGGATGTACTGACCGTCTGCAGCGATGGCATTGTAGGCACCGGTCAATTCCAGATTCGTCAGACCGTTGTAGGTGCCGCCGATCGCAAGTGCTTCCTGATGATCCTCCTCCGTCAGTGTGGTGATTCCAAACCGCTCCAGACAGGAAACAGTTCTGCCAAGACCGATTCTCTGAAACGTTTTCAGGGCAATCACATTACAGGAGGAGCTGATGGCCTGCCTGATAGTGGTCATTCCGCCGTAGGTCTCATTGGCATTATGGATCTCCGTACCGTCTGAATAGGAATAGGGTGCATCGTCTACTGCTGTGCCGAGAGTAAAGATCCCTGCATCCAGAGCCGCTGCATACTCCCCGATGATCTTGATCGTCGAACCGGGCTGACGGATAGAATCAGTCGCCCTGTTGTATATAAGGCTGGCTTCTTTTTCTCCTCTGCCTCCCACTATGGCTGCAACAGCACCTGTCTCCACATCAGTAACCACCACGGAAACCTGCTCCGTATTCTGCTCATAATTTTGACTGTTCACTGCCTGCTCACTGATAAACTGGATTGCAGAATCCTGTGTAGAATAGATCGTCAGGCCTCCGGTATAGATCAGATCCCAGGCTTCCTCCTCTGTCATTCCCTTCTGTGTCATCAGATCCTCGACTACCGATACCAGCAAAGCATCCTCAAACCAGGACAGCACATTGTTCGCAGAGGAGCCGTCGTACACCAGATGTCCGATCACATCCTCTTCCAGTGCGCTTGCTTTCTCCTCTGAAGAAATATATCCCTGCTCCTCCATGGCATTCAGTACCAGATGCTGCCGCTCCAGACTTTTCTCCGGATATTCCTTCGGATTGTAGGCAGAAGGGTTCTTTGTAATTCCAGCGATCAGCGCACTTTCTGCCAGCGTCAGCTCGGATACATCCTTACCGAAATAATATTGTGAAGCAGTCTGCACGCCTCTGGTTCCGCCTCCGAGATTGATCGTATTCAGATAATTCTCCAGTATCCAGTCCTTGGAATATTTTCTTTCAATCACAAGCGCCAGATACTGCTCCTGAATCTTTCTGCTGACCTTGCTCTCAAAGGTGGATTCCGCCATCCATCCCTCAAACACATTATTTTTCAATAACTGCTGCGTGATCGTGCTGGCTCCCTCTGTTGTTCGTCCGCCGGAGGTAATTCCCTTCACGATTGCTCTGGCTATTCCTCTCAGATCAATTCCATGGTGGGTCCGGAATCTGGAGTCTTCAATAGCAATGAATGCGTTCTGCAGATCATCCGGTGCCGCATTCAGGGGTACATAGATTCTGTTGGATTCCGAATTATACAGGGAATGCGTCTTCTCTCCATTGACATCTTCAATAACCGACAGATAGCCGTCCGGTGTAATATCCACAGCTCCGGCATCCGGTGCTTTCATAATCTGAATGCCAATGTAGATCATGCCGGCAGCAATCACGCAGAGCAGCAGACAAAGCAGCGTGATCCCTGCATAGAGAACTGTTCTTTTCCAGTTGCTTTTTCCTTTCATATGTTCCATACCCCCTTTCCAGAATGATTCAGGTCCCATTATTGCAGCCGAACAGCAGCAGGAACGGTCTTCAGATCCGATTCGTTTTCCCGCACAGCTGTCCCATTCCATATCAAGAATAGCAGACCACTGTTATGATTCACACCTCCCATTCAGCGAATTAAAGGCAGTTTTTCCGATTTCCATGGAATAAAACCGGAACACCGCGACGTTCCCTCAACCGGAACGCGGGGACGTTCCCTCGGTTCCACCTTTCGCTGCATAGAAGCAAAAAACGGTTCATGTCCCGGGACATGAACCGCCTGTAACTTATTATTACTCATCACCTGCAGAGGTGGGAGGTCTTCTCGACTGAGATAAACAGCAGCGCTGATTTGCTCCTGACACATCTGCTGACTCTGCTGATCTGCACGATGCTGATCAGGAATGTTCAATTTCCTCTTTCGTAGGCATAACGCGAAGCGCACCCTTTCTGGTGGTGATCAGGGACGCAGCCTTGTTTGCAAAGGTCAGCATCTCCTTCAGCTCTGCCTCTGTATAGTCCTTCAATCCATTCTCAAGGATGTAGTGCAGCACACATCCGCAGAAGGTATCACCTGCTCCTGTGGTCTCAATAGTATTCTCACGAAGCACTGCCGGAACAAATGTCTTTGCAGAGGCGGAAAATGCAAGACTGCCCTCTTTGCCAAGAGATACAAGGATCAGCTTCAGGTCATACTTCTCCTGCAGTATACGTACACCTGCCTCATAATCCTGCTCACCTGTAAACCACTGGATCTCATTGTCAGATATCTTCAGAACATCTGCCAGTTTCATTCCCTGGTCGATCTTTTCAGCTGCCTGCTCAAGAGACTCCCACAGCGGCTCTCTCAGATTCGGATCAAAGGTGATCACCGCGCCGCTGTCCTTTGCTTTTTTTACAGCATAAAGCGTTGCTTCCTCACAGACAGGATCCGTCATAGACAGGGAACCAAAATGGAAGATTTTTGAATTCGTACAGAGCTCATCCTTTACATCTGCAGTGGAAAGCATCATATCTGCACCCGGTTTGCGATAGAAGGAGAAATCACGGTCACCGCCCGGGAGAGTATGAACAAATGCCAGAGTCGTATGAACCTCGGGATCCTTTACCAGTCCCTCAGTGGAGATTCCCACCTCCTTCAGGGCATCCTCCAGCTGTGTTCCGAACATATCATCACCGACTTTTCCGATAAATGCGGTAGAATGTCCCAGTCTCTTCAGCATTGCGAGCACATTGCAGGGAGCCCCGCCCGGATTAGCCTCCATGATCGGATTACCCTGTCCGCTGGTTCCGTTCTCTGTAAAATCAATCAGCAGCTCTCCTAATGCTGTAACATCAATCGTTTTGCTCATCGTAAGTATTCCTCCTGTTTAGTATTGCTGTCATGGATAGATCTCTGTCAGAAATCTTTCTTAAGACATAATTATACTATGAATACCTGCATCTGAAAAGTATTTCCCCCTTTTTCTGCGTTTAAGGCTCTATTACGGGTTACAGTTCACGGGGAACCTCCCATTCATGCGCAGTCCCCGCCGTTACACGGCGGGGGCTGCTGCAGACGCAGCCTGACTGCTTATGAATGGGAGGTTCCTCGATCCCGAGACAGCAGGAGATACGCATGCAGTCTCTTACATGCCAGCATGACGAGCCAGCATGCGTATCTCCTGCTGCCCCGTGAACAGTAACTATTGCGGTACTGTTCATTTTATGCCCTGAAATACGCTGCCCCGATCGCTCCCGGTCCGATATGCGTTCCAACTACTGTGCAGAGCTGCACCGCCTCCAGGGGATCCACCTTATTTTCCCAAAGAGTCCTGCTGTTCTCTACATAGGTCTGCAGACGTTCATCCGAGGTTCCGGAATAGACAAGCAGAATGGGCAGATCATAGTTCACGCCTGTTTCTTCAATTTTCTTCATCAGGAAATTATCTGCCTTTTTTGCCCCGCGGACCTGACCCAGGAATTCCACCGTACCATTTTCAATGCTGATTGCAGGCTTCACATTCAGCATCCCTCCGGCAATTGCCTTTGTTCTGGATATTCTGCCGCCCTTCTGCAGAAATTTCAGGGTATCCAGCATAGCAACCAGACAGACATCCTCCCTCTTTTGCTCCACAGCAGCTGCCAGTTCCTCCAGATTCATTCCCTTATCCCTGCAATTCATGGCATACTCTGCCAGAATTCCGCCTCCCGCAGTAGCATTCCTCGTATCCACTACCCGTATGTTATCGAAATCCTGCGCGGCCAGACAGGCACTCTGGTATGTTCCGGACAGTTCGGACGAAATTGTCAACACAAGTGCACTGTCTCCGCACCGTGTCACCTCCTCAAATACTTCTGTAAATCTTACCGGAGAAATCTGACTGGTCACTGGCAGTTCCCGGCAGCTGTCTAATCTGGTATAAAATTCATTTTTTTCCAGATCCACACCATCCAGATATTCCTCGTCCCCAAAGGAAACGAGCATAGGAATCTGCTGGATCCTGTCCTTCAATGACGGCCTGATATCGATTGCTGAGTCTGTAATTATTCTGATCATAGGATTCTCCTCAATAATTCTAATATATTTTATTTTGATATTCAAATTATTTGTAAACCTTATCACTTCCGGTTTTATTTGTCAACTGCCAGTGCAGAATCACACGACAGTCACGAGAATATGTCGGTTTTTTTCAAAAAAAGAGACAGGCATCGCTGCCTGTCTCTAAACTTTCTTAGGAGTCAAAAGTTTTTATTTCATCGGAATTATGTGGCGGGTGTTCCGATTGATTCGTGTTTATCTGTCTGAATTATTCATCCCAAACATTGATATCTTTCATAGTCTGGATGTACTCTTCTACGTTGTCGCCGTTAACCAGAGTAGCACCGGAATCGATGTAGCTGTCAATCTCTTTTCCTTCCAGAACATCAACCAGAGCCTGAATGGTCAGGTATCCCATCTGGTATCCTTCCTGTGCAACAGTCATGTACAGGCCACCGGACTGAACGGACTCAAGTGCGGAACGTGTTCCGTCGAATCCACAAACCATGGTATCATTGTAGGACTCCATGCCTGTGTCCTCAATAACCTTTACTGCTGCAAGAGCAATCTCATCACCGATTGCCAGAACACAGTCAACACCATCCTGATATTTCTGCATTACACCTTCCATAGCTACTGCAGATTTGTCTGCTGTTGCATCAGTGTACTGAATCTCGATTACTTCTCCGCCGGCTTCCTCAGCACCTCTGATGTAACCATTCATACGTGCTTCGTGAGTCTCATCACCCTGGATACCTGTCAGAATTACAACAGTTGGAGTCTCGATTCCCTTTGCAACAGCTGCCTCAACAGTTGCTTTTCCGCCTTCATAAGCTGCAGTCTCATTACCTGTACCGATGAAGGAGGATTTCTTGTCTGACTCAAAGTCTGTATCGAATGCAACGATCGGTTTGTCAGTGTCTGCTACCAGAGTAGCTGCTGTATCAGACATCAGAGGAGCAATTGCTACTGCATCTACAGCATCTGTGCTGAGTGCGGTCTCGATCATGTTGATCTGCTCATCATACATGGACTGTGCAGTAGGAGATACGAAGTTGATCTCTACATTGCCGTGCTCATCCTGATAAGCCTGCGCACCGGCCATAACCTTTTTAAAGTGTGCATCCGTATGTTTTACGATGAAGGAAATGTTGTAAACATCATCAGAGGAGGTCTCTGCTGCACTTGAGGATGCTGCCTCAGATGCTGCTCCGGAAGATGCTGCCTCAGAGGATGAATCGGAAGAGCTTCCGCATCCTGCCAGCATTCCCATGGTCATAACGCCTGCCATTGTCATTGCTAAAATTCTTTTTTTCATTTTTCTTTTCCTTTCCTTTTTTTCTGATTCTTTCCGATCAGAATGATTTACCCCATTTTGTTTCGTTATTAGTTTCACGAGTCCGGTCTCTCAAATGATCAAAAAAAATATTTCTCATTTTCCTAAGAGAATTATTATTTCTGCTCCGTTACGATACCGGTCTCTCTTCTATGTCTATATAGTAACAGTTCATTCAAAAATTGTCTACTTGGAATAATTCCCAAATCTGCATTCGGAAATTTATTACATTTGCCAAACCATGTATCCCCGCTGCAAATCGAACTGCTCCGATCCCGCCCGGACTCCAACTGAAACGGGACAGCAAATTGATATGCTCTGATCTGCACCGGCCAGCTCCATAAAACTATGAGAAACACGCTTTGCGAGTTTCTCACGTTGTCGCGACAGTCGCCATATGGACATGCAGGCATGTCCGCATGGCTCGTTGTTCGCGCAAAACACAGACAGCCATGCTGGCATGGCTGTCTGCGCGCCCGTAATCCGGGACCTTATAGAAAATAATATGGGATAACAAATTTTAGTTCCTGTGTACGGGACTGCAAATCTGCTGCACCGATTTATCTGCTGATCGTTGCCTTCAACGCATCGATGGATGTCTCAAGACCGGCTTCTACGCTCATGGTCAGATCCTCCATCTCAAGAGAAACATAGCCGTCATAGCCCATCATATGGCATACAGAGAAGAATTCCTTCCACCATTTCAGATTACGGCCGCAGCCTACTGCTACATAGTTCCAGGTACGCTCTTTTGAGCACTCTACCGGCAGATTCTCCAGCAGTCCGTCGATATCAACGTTGTACTGTTCCGGACGGGCATCCTTTCCGTGTACATAGAAGATCTTGTCACCCAGTGCACGGGCAGCTGCGATGGGCTCTGCTCCCTGGATCATCAGGTGAGAGGGATCCAGATTCAGTCCGAGAACATCGGAATCTGGTCCAACAACCTCACAGAGTTTATTAAATGTACGAACATTATGAACCAGCGCACCGGGGAACTCCTCGATCGCGATCTTCTTCACGCCGTTCTCCTTGGCGATCTTACAGGTCTCCCTCCACCACTCGGCAGCAACCTCCCACTGGTATTTTACACCTTCAGCCATGTAGTTGAAGCCGTCATACTCCGGCCAGGAGATGGTTGATACAAACCAGTTCGGAGTCTTGTCTCCGGGAGCTCCTGCAGGAAGTCCGGACATGGTTACGACTGTATCAACACCAAGCTTACCTGCCAGCACGAAGGTATCACGCATGGTCTTGCTGTGTGCATGTCCCATTGGAGTATCGATCAGCGGGTTTCCGGAGCAGTTCAGAGCAGAGATTGCCAGACCTCTTTTATCGATCTCAGCCTTAAATGCCTCGCGTTTTGCATCATCCTTGATCAGCTCCTCAGCAGAAGGGATGAAATTGCAGCCACCCCAGCCGCCAGCTGTCATCTCGATGGCATCCAGACCGTAAGCAGCTACCTTGTCCAGCATCTCTGTAAAAGGGATCTTACCGAATACATCGGTACAGATAGAAAGTTTCATTGTGGTTCCTCCTCTTTTTACTTTTTATAGAAATCAGGCATCTCGTCGTAAACAACCGGCTGAATGGTCTGTGTCTCACGGGCAAGTGATGCAGCAGCGGCTGCCACCTGACAGCAATAGCCGTCCCATGCATTCGGCCCGTCTACATAGCCTGCTTTAGAAGCATTGATCCATGTCTGGATCTCTGTATCATAAGCTGCTCCGAAGCGCTCTGCATAGTCTGCATGCTCCTTACGGAAGGATTTTGTTCCGGCACTTACCTGGATATATCCCGGCTGCGGCATATTCAGAATCGCATCCTCGCATACGATCTCGCATTTGATCTCATAGGCATTGTGAGTGTTTACAAAGGATTCTACATCAATACGAACACCGGATTTTGTTGTCAGGATCATGATCTGCGGATCCTGCACGCCATCCAGGCCCTTTGTAGTACATTTTCCGTAACGAACCTCAGCAGTAGCATAATCCTCTCCAAGCAGCCAGCGCAGGGTATCGATCTCATGAACCATGGAGTTCTCTACTGCAGAGCTGTTGTCCCATCCGGAGACAACGTCAGGGTTCCTGTGTGCACAGTGAAGAAGAAGTGCTTCTCCGTACTGCTTGCTGTCCAGTGCCTCCTTCAGCTGAAGATATCCATAATCGTATCTTCTCATGAAGCCAACCTGAACCAGCTGTTTTCCGCCGGCGATCTCAGCCTCAACAATTCGCTTGCAGGCATCAGCCTTTGGAGCCAGCGGTTTCTCACAGAAAACATATTTGCCTTCCTTGATGGAAGCCATTACATATTCCTCGTGATAAGGATCTGCTGTTGTACACATAACGGCATCGATTTCAGGATCCCGGATCATATCGATAGGATTCTCATATCCCTTAATTCCATACTTCTCTGCAACGGACAGTCCGAATGCAGCTGCCGGATCTGCACAGGCAACAACCTTTCCTCCCTGCAGTCTGCTGTTGATTCTCTCGATATGTGTCCGTCCGATTCCACCTGTTCCTACCAGTCCGATTCTCAGTTCGCTCATTCTGTTCTCCTTTTCTGAAGCAGTGCTTCTTCTGTAATTATGATCTGTTACAACTGTCACTGGTTCATTCGTAATCCCACATTATTCATTTCCCAGTTTGAGAGACCGGTCTCTTTACGTCGCAAAAAAATTTGCCTTATTCACGAAAATTCGAACTCGCGTAACGAGACCGGTCTCTTTATGTATTTATAATAACAAATCCTGTATTTTATGTCTATTGGAAATAATATACAAAAAATACGCTTCAAAATTGTTGTTCCTGTTCACGGGAACGCAGTTCTGATCAGTTGGCGGAAATCGAGTACGGTCAGCACCTCCCGGGAGAGCAGTCAGCACCTTCCGGCTGCTCTACCGGAAGGCAGGAACACCGCTTCTGCTGCAAAGTAAAAGAACGTCCACCGGACGTTCTCTTTGCATGCATGGCAGCAAAAGCCCCGCCGCAAAAGCGGCGGGGGCTCCCGAATCTGCGGTTCCTTTCGGAATGCAGATTTTATGATTCAGTTTTGATCAGACCGGAATCAGATGTTCTCCTCAAGAACCTTCTTGAATGCTTCAGCTGCTGCATCATCATCGCAGGAAACGGTGATTGTCTCGCCGCATTTTACTCCAAGTCCCATCAGAGCAAAGAGCTTTTTAGCCTCGATGGTTTTGTCGCCCTTTGTGATTTTGATCGGCACGCCTGCTGCCTTTGCTGCTGCAACGATTACGCCAGCCGGACGAGCGTGGATACCCTCAGCATCTTTTACAGTGTACTCAAATGTCATAGTTGCTACCTCCAATACATGTTTTTGATAATATATTCGATTTCAGACATTGCGTCCCGCTCATCAGAGCCTTCGGTCACAATCTCCAATATCCCAGTAGAGGGAACCCGGATCTTCATTACAGAAAGGAACTTTTTACAGTCTGCAAAGACCCCTTCTCCTTCTATACAGATCATGGATTCAAACTTCTGTGCAGCCTCTGCGATCAAAGCTGCCGGCCGTGCGTGAAACCGGGCGGTTTCATCAAGAATGATCTCTGCTCTTAACATCCGTATGCTTCAGCTACCTGACTGAGGATCGCTTCATCCTCCACACCGGACAGCTCTTTGAAGGCTTCTTTCGCACCCTTCTCGGCAACAAGAGCCTGCACCTCAACGCTCTGAGGATCCTCCGGATTGTTGTAATGGAGGGCTGCACCGATACCAACGATCAGCTTGTCTACAGGGAAGCCGTAGCCGGCTGCTGTCATAGTCGGTTTTACGAGACGATCCGTTGCACTGAGCTTTCTCTTTGGCTCACGTCCTACACGGGTGCACTCATCCACAAGATACGGATTCTTGAATCGTTTGATGATCTTCTCGATGTAGGCTGCATGTGCCTCTGCATCGAAGGAATGCTTCTTCACAAGACCTGCTCCGGACTGCTCCATTGCCTCGTGAACGATTGCATAGATCTCCGGATCCTCAATGGATTCCTTAATGGTCTTATAACCCTTCTGCACACCAAGATATGCAGTAATGCAGTGTCCTGTATTCAGGGTGAACAGCTTTCTCTCAATGTATGCCTCCAGATTATCTGCCAGGTTCATTCCTTCGATCTGAGGGATCTCACCCTTGAAGGAAGCCTTCTCCACGTTCCACTCATAGTAGCTCTCCACTACTACATCTGTAGGAATCTCATTTCTTACAGGAGGAACGATACGGTCAACGGAGCAATCCGGGAATCCCACATAGGAATCACAGTACGCCTTTTCCTCATCATTCAGAAGCGCATATACATGCTCCTTCAGCTGAGAGGATGCACGGATCGCATTCTCGCAGGCAATAATATTCAGTGCCTCCTTTGAACCGTTGGCAATACGTTTTTTAATACCATCAGCGATTGTAGGGGCGATTCTCGGAAGGATCACAAGACCGACTGCTGTGGTAAGCACCTCAGCGGCAGCGATCTCATCGATGATCTCAGTTCCGGTGGACAGGACACCTGTTACATTCTCGATGCGGTAATCCTTCTTATCCACATCCATAATGTGTACGGTATATGCCTGATCCTCTGCAAGACGATTGATGATCATCTCATTCACATCTGCAAAAACAACCTTGTAATCTGCCTGAGCCAGAAGCATACCGATAAATCCGCGGCCGATATTGCCGGCTCCAAACATAATAGCAGTTTTCATATTCTTACGCCTTTCTATATTGTATCACTGAAGATGCTTCAGCACAACCTCGGGATCCTTTGCAGTCAGTAAATCGTTCATTACATCCTCATCCTCAAGGGCGGTACAGATGTTAGCCAGGATATCCAGATGCTCATCGCCTACACCGGCAATACCGAATACAAGGTTAGCCTTCTCATCACCGAACGGCACACCGTCCGGATACTGAAGAACAACGATACCGGATTTTTTCACAGTTCCCTTTGCCTGTGAGGTTCCGTGAGGAATTGCGATTCCCATTCCCATATAGGTGGTTGCCAGCTTCTCACGCTCAAGCATAGCCGGAATATAGGACTCATCCGCATAACCAAGGGATACAAGAAGCTCACCGGCTGCCTTGATTGCCTCTTCCTTTGTGGCTGCCTTCTGACCCAGTTTTACGCCTTCTTTTTTCAGAAGATCCTTGTTTGCTGTTTTTTTCACTTCCTCAACTGCCGGAGCTGCTGCAGGAGCCTCAGCTTTTGCAGTTACCTGCTCAAACAGTCCGTCCAGTGCCGGATCTGCCAGGAAGTTTCCGATTGTTACCAGCTGTGCCTGCGGTGCAGATTTACGTGCACGGTCAGCCAGGATTGTCTGCACTACAGCAATATCGCAGTTTGCAGGAATGTTGTCTACAGAAGTATTGATGACAGTGATGTCAGGGCGGATCTGTTTGATTCTGTTGCGGAATTTTGTAGCTCCCATTGCGGAGGATCCCATTCCTGCGTCACAGGCAAATACGATCAGATTCACTGCATCGCTTGCTTTTTTCTCGCCTGCATCCACGGTGATGCCCTTGGACTCTGCCTTCATGGCATCCTTCTTAGCCTGTGCCTCTTCCAGACTCTTGTCTCCGGACATCTTAACAATCGGAGCAGCGATCAGGAAGGAGATTGCTGTTGCAATCAGAACACCGATGATTGCCATTACAGTTCCCATTCCCTTCTCAGTCATGGAGAGGAATGCAATAATGGATCCCGGAGATGCCGGTCCAACAAGACCTGTATTAGTAATAGAATAGAAGAAAATAGCTGCAATATTACCAACGATCGGAGCGATGATAATGATCGGGTTCATAAGAATGTACGGGAAGTAGATCTCATGAATACCACCCAGGAAGTGAATGATCACAGCACCCGGTGCAGAGCTCTTCGTTGCTTTATCCTTGCTGAATGCCCAGTATGCAAGCAGAACACCAAGTCCCGGTCCCGGGTTTGTCTCCAGCATGTACATAATGGATTTTCCAGCCTCCTGTGCCTGTACGGAAGCGATCGGTGTAAAGATACCATGATTGATCGCATTGTTCAGGAACAGTACCTTTGCAGGCTCAATAAAGATTGCAGAGAACGGAAGCAGGTTATTGTTAACAAGAACATTTACACCGGCAGTCAGGACAGCCAGTACAGCCGCCATGAAAGGTCCGATGAGGTAATAGCCAATGATTACAAGGATCAGACCGATGATACCAACGGAGAAGTTGTTGATCAGCATCTCGAAGCCGGCCGGCATATGGCCGTCCATCGCCTGATCAAATTTTTTGATCACGAAGCCGCCGAGAGGACCCATCACCATGGCACCCATCAGCATCGGGTAATCCGGTGCACCAACAATTACACCGACTACAGCAATGGCACCGGTAACGGCACCGCGGTCGCCGCCTACTAGCTTACCGCCTGTATATCCGATCAGCAGCGGAAGCAGATAGTTCAGCATTGGTGAAACAAGTGTTGCCAGTCTCTCGTTTGGAATCCATCCTGATGCGATGAATAATGCGGTAATGAAGCCCCATGCAATGAACGCACCGATATTCGGCATAACCATTGCGCTGAGGAACTTACCAAATCTCTGAATACCGTTTTTCATAACTCTTAAGCCCTCCTTATATGATTGAGTTATTGCAGTATTTCACAAGCTCTGCTTCAGCAATAGCTGCACCCGAGGAGGTGTCACCGTTCTGAAGAGCCTGTAAAAATCCAGGTTCCTCGATCAGCAGCGCACTGAGCCTGCTGACCGGTTCCAGACATTCGAAAGTAAATCGTTCCGGTGCGATCATGACAACCGCACCTGCGACAGGTCCCTCCTTAGTCTGAAGTGGCTGTTCCAGCCGTATATATCCAAATCTGCTGTGTTTCGCAGAAGTAGATTTACAGTGAAGAAGAGAGATATGCATCTCTTCTATATAAGTACTTCCGTTCTGCTCCCTCTTTCGGAAGCTGTCCAGGAATTCTGCCTTTTCCAGGTCACTGCCTGCAAACAGAAGCGCTGCCTGCTCCAGCAGTGTTTGAAAATCAGGAATCGACAGCAGCTGAAGGATACGGAAGTGATCAATCAGCTCCAGGACTTCCCTTGTAATTCCCGCGATCCGCCGGATATCAGCCAGTCCGGCTTTTGCAGGACGTGCGGCTGTTTTCTTCAGCTTCCCGGATATTCTGGAGGTATTGATCTGATCGATCCGATCCTGGAGACTGACCCGGTCTCCGGTCTTCAGCACCTTTCCGATCCGTACGTAGGGGAAGTCTGTATTCAGGTCTGTCGTAGAAACAATCAGATCCACCCCTTCTTTTCTAAGCTCGTCCGCATCCAGATCAAAGGCTGACACAGTTCGCAGGATCTCCACATTATGAAGATTTCTGGAGAGTGAAGATGCCAGCATGCGGGAGGCACCGATTCCAAGCGGACAGACAACTACGATTGTTACCCTTTCGTTCTCTGTCAGCAGTCTCTCCGCGGAAGCTGCAAAATGCATAGCCGCGAAGCCTGCATCCTCCTTCATGATATTTCTGGTGGAAAAGGTATCGCTGAGCATCTCCATGGCAGTTTCTGCTGCTGAGAAGATCTCAGGATATTCCTTCTGGATCGGCTCCATCTGCATGGATGCAGGAAACATGTCCTTCTTGTTCTGCTCCAGTACAGAGGAAAAATGATTCACCAGATCTTCCATCAGAATCGGATCCTCATGGAACTCCAGCCCTGTCATATTCTGCACAATTCCCACAAGGGATGTAACGAACTGCCGGATATTAATGGATCTGACCGGATCTGATATCGCTGATGCATCCGCCCATATTCTGGCAGAGGAAAGATGCTCCGCCATATTCTGAACTTCGGCTTCATTCATATCCAGATGATAGCTTTCTGCAAGTTTACGCGACACTTTTTTTACAGCCTGGTATTCCCGATGCTCCTGCAGCAGCTCCGGATCCTGCGGAGCATCCTGTATGCTGCAGCCGGAAGAGATTCGATAGATCGCCAGAGCGATCCGAATGTACAGTCCCACCATGGCACTGTCCCGAAACCGGACATCCAGCGAGAGTCTGAATTCCTCCAGAATCTTGCCTGCAAGGAATCGCTCCTCTCCGCTTAAAAAGACCAGAAGCGGCGGAAGCTCTGACTCCGTCAGATCGATCGGTTCCTGACTCCCGGAATCATTGCCGATTGGAAGAAGTCCAACGATCTGATTGATGTCGTACAGATCAAATACAGCACTCACGACTGCCTGCCGAATTGCTTTTTCATCACCCTGAATGAAGATCCCCACGCCCTGTCTTCTCACCAGTTCCACCTGATGATCCATCAGCCAGGCATCCAGATGATCCAGATCCCCGAACAGGGTTCCCTCGGAAATGCCGTATTCGGATGTAAAGCTGTAGGCTTTTACAGGTTCTGTGTGAAACAGCAGTTCCCCGATCAGGCGCCTGCGGCGTTCCTCTTTTCCAAGTACCATTGCTGTCTTCTCAAGAGATAAAAGTTCCCGGATCAGCTCCAGGTTCTCCTGATGTTCCGCAATCTGCAGCCCTACCCCCGTCTTTCGGATGAACTGAAAATCATTCTCATTCATCCAGTTTTCAATCAGCGGCAGTTCCCGCAAAATCGTTCGGGATGAAACCTTCAGCCTTTCTGCTATGGCTGTGACCGTCACCGGCTTTTCAGCGGACTGCAGAAGGATCTGAATGATCTGTTTCTGTCTTCTGGACAAGGATGTTTTGGTTTTTTTAGGTTTGTTAAAATTGTCCATAAACAACCTCCCGATGCTTGTATTTTATACTTTTTTTATAAGTGACACCACCCCTAAAAAATGTCACTTTTGTCGCAATAAAATAGTGACATGCATCTTTTGTACATGTCACTATTTTAGCATTTTGCATAATTATTTCAATGGATTTTACAATTTATTATATATTTTTTGTCTTTACTGGTAAACCTGCACAAAAGCCTTTCACCTCTATTGGTGAAGCCTCACAAGACTGCAGTCACGAGAATACATCGGCCTTTTTCAACCGGTACAGCCGAAAACAGGATGCTCGATGCAGCTTAATTCAAGTCGAGGCAGCGCAGGCAGACGATTATAATCCCAGCTCCTCCGGAAGAAATCTCGGACAGACATTTTCCATGGAATAGATCACCGAGGATGCAAGCTTTGTACCGATTCCGCAGGCCTCCCGCAGAGTCTTTCCATAGGTCAGGCCGATGGTAACCCCGGAGAAAAATGCATCTCCCGCACCGGTGGTATCTCTCACCTCGACCTTGTTCGCAGGTACTGTTCCGGATTCTCCGCCGGCTTCCGCAAACACAGCTCCGTCCGCTCCCATGGTGACCACCATGCTCCTGTATCCGGCATTTCTGCTTTTCTCTGCAATAATCGGCTGCAGCTGCTGCGGGGTGAGCTCCATATAATTCTCGGAAAACAGAACGCCTGCCTCCTGCTGGTTGCAGATGATACACCGGCTTCTCTTCAGCAGATCCCTGCGCTTCAACGCAATGGCCATATTAGACACCACTACATATACGTCCTTTTCATACTTTTCAGCAAGGGCAAAGACTTTTTTTACAAGCTCCGTACCCATGTCGATCTCTACTACCACACTGTCAGCATTGGCGATCAATTCGTCTCCATGCTCATCCAGTACCGCACACAGAGGCTCCATATTCGGTCTCTGGGAAATATTGGCAACAACATCTCCGCTGTTGTCAAAGATTGCCAGCCAGGTGCCCATTCCATCATCGGTTTTAAGACAGTGCTCCACATTCACCTTATGACGGCGCAGCTTGCTCAGCACGCTTTCCCCGATACCGGTTCTGTCTACAATGCTGACAAATACCGGCTGCAGCTCACAGTTGGCAATATCCTCCACCACGTTACGTCCCACACCGCCGTGCATCTGCTCAATGGTGCCGGCATTCCTTCCATCGGGCACGAACAAACCGGAGGGATATCCCTTAATATCTACAAATACACTTCCAAACACTACGATACTCATATAATTCCTCTCATTTCTGCTTATACTCCGGCGGAATCGACTCTGCTATCTTACGAAGCCCGCCAATCTCCTCCAACGGACGCCACTCTGCCATTCCTCTTGTCCACGCAGGGGTTCTGCGATCGATCTGCCCGGACTCGGCAAGCCGCATCATCTCCGAAAGAGAAAGCGGACCCGTCTTTGAACCGCCGATTACCAGATAATATCTGTCTTCAATTTTCTTTTCAGGTTCTGTCATACGTTCAATTTTTTCGTACAGCACCTTGGATCCTGCATCGATCAGCGTTCCGACACTGTCCAGTACATCGCCTGCCAGATCGGACAGCCGCTCTCTGCTGCGTTCCTTCTGCAGTGTAGTGAGATCCGGCACTCCCAGAAGACTCCTGAAACAGGCAAGGAATTCATCCAGCTTTTTTTTCGGTGCACGCTGAAAGGAAAAATGCTCCATTCCGTGGAGGAATTCAATCTGAAGACAGCGCTGCTCCTTAATTTTTACCTGCTCAATATGTGAAGCCATCTCATCCGTCACAATGTCTGTTATCTCAAAGCGGTAGATCATCTCTTCTGGCTTAGCAAATAAACCCGCCTTTTCTTTATAGCAGCAGTACAGTCCCTTGTCCGTCAGCACAAAATCCTCCAGTTTTCGCCCCTTGTCAGAGATCCACAGAATACTGCCGGAACTGATGAGTACCTTCTCGTTTTCTTCTAAATGTAAATTCATGATCATGTCTCCCTGCAGGTATTCAGTACTCCTGCCTTGCGGGCATTTTCTGAATAGTTTTAACATTATATAAATCGCCCGTCAGAATAACGGGAGACTTTTTTAATTGAAATAAGTATAGCAGAAAACGAAAGAAAAGGCATCCTTCGATACCTTCTCTTCTGCTTTAATATTTTTCTGCACCTGTTTCCGGGGAATTATATGATACCTTCCTTTCGAAATATCTATGCTTTTTTCTGATCGATTATTTTTTGTTTGACGCAAGCCCTACAAGTCTCCATAATCTTAAGAACAGCCAGACTACAGAAAACATAATGCTGAGTGCACAGAACCACTCGTACTCCTTCGCAAGCTGAGCTTCCTCGGCCTTAGCAACGTTATCAAGGTCTACCAGGAAGAATGCTGCTGCAAGGATCACACCAAATACTGCTGCTGCAATACCGATGATTCCATATCCAAGGAACACTTCCGGAATGAAGTGAAGACCTGGAATAAAATTGCTGATTACAAGTCCCGCACTGCCCATAAAGAATACGATTAAAGATGTGTATACAATGTTTCTCATTTTACTTGTCACTGTGAATCTGCCGCTGCGATACAGAAGAGTCAGTGCAAGGCAAACCAGAACGGTAAGTGCTGCTGCAATTGTAATCTCAGCTCTGTACTCATCTATTGCAGTAGCTGCAAAGCCGATAAAATTACCAAAGCAGATACAATAAATGGTTCCGATCACTGCGGATGTTCTTCTGATCAGCAGAGCGATAAACGGAACGATAAGCATTAATACTCCGGAAGAGACACCTGTGATTGCTCCGATCTGGGAACTGAACACCACTCCGGTATCTTCATTCACGATCAATGTTCCCACATTTCGAAGAACAAGTGAAAGAATCACTCCTGCCAGGATCGTCAGAATAAAATACAGACATTTGTTGGCAACTCCCCGATGTGTTACATGATTCTCCTCGCCGGTTCTGGCCTTGGCGAGTTTTTTGATCATTGGGTTTGCCGTAATTAAATTTGCGCTCTTACTTGTTGTCATCATGGTGTTATCCTCCTCTTCTTTCTCTACCGCCCGTCTGCGGTGTTCCTTGTTTTGATGATGTAAGCATACCAATGCTTCCTTTCAGAAAAACAGGATAAACCTTAATGATTTCTTAATTCATATGAACTTCTGCAGCTGCCTGCGAAAGCTTCTCGCCTGCAGCAGATCTGTTCTCCCGGGTAAGCTTAGACGCCCCGGCAGGAATTCGGTGCTCTACCTCCACGAGTTTTCAGCAGGAGCCCGTTATTTTCTTCCGAAAACCGATTCGATCAGATCCCCCACAATACTGCTGGCAAAGTTTCCGGCAATTCTCTCAGCGGTTTTATTGCTGTTGCCCAGAAGACCCCGGGTGATATTTTTCGCTGTGCTCCGACCCACACTCCTTGCCTGATTCTTCACAGTACTCTTCGCAGCTCTTTCAATACTCTGCTGCATCTTCGTGCGGCCGTACTTATCGCGGCCTTCTGCTTTATACTGCTCCTGAAGAGCCCGCTCGGCTTCTCTTTCTGCTTTTGCAGCCTCCTTTGCCTCGATTTTTTCCAGCTTTTCCCTGGCCTTCTCCTGTTCCAGAGCTTCCTGCTGTGCTGCAGCCTCCTGAGCTGACTCTTCCAGTATCTCGTAAGCAGAACGGTTGTCTACCGGATCCTTGTATTTGGGATACAGGGGATCATTGCAGACCACCATTGCTCTGGCCGGACCGGTAAGCGCAGTAAAGCTGCACTGGGGCGGGGCAATGGTCGCCCATTCCACCGGATTCGGTGCTCCGCTTCCATCCAGCATGGAGACCAGGGCTTCCCCGGTACCCAGGGAAGCAATTGCATCGGCAGTTTTAAATGCCGGATTCGGCCGGAAACTCATCACCGCAGCTTTTACAGCCCTTTGCTCCGCCGGTGTGTAGGCGTGCAGTGCATGCTGGATTCGATTATTCAGCTGTGAAAGCACTGCATCCGGAATATCCGCAGGACTCTGTGAGATAAAGAAGATCCCTACGCCCTTGCTTCGGATCAGCTTCACTACCTGAGTGATCTTCTCCAGCAGGGCCTTTGGTGCATCCTGAAACAGCATGTGGGCTTCATCAAAGAAGAAGACCAGCTTCGGTTTCTCCAGATCTCCCACCTCCGGAAGACTCTCATACAATTCACTGAGCAGCCACAGCATGAAGGTCGAATACAGCAGAGGATTCTGTGCCAGTTTTTCGCAATGAAGAATATTCACTGTTCCTCTTCCATCTGCCTCCTTCCGGAACAGATCTTCAATCTGAAAATCCGGTTCTCCGAGAAACAGATCGGCTCCCTGATCCTCGAAGGCCAGCAGAGCACGCTGGATCGCTCCCACACTCTGGGGACTCACGTTTCCGTAGGTGCTCGTCAGCTCGTTTCTGATTTCTCCCACATAGGTCAGTATCGCCTTCAGATCCTTAAAATCAATCAGCTCCAGCCCGTCATCATCCGCCAGACGGAAGGCAATATTCAGCACCCCTGTCTGAGCCGGTGTCAGGCTTAATAAACGGCTCAGAAGAGACGGACCGATATCACTGACAGTCGCCCGAACCGGGATTCCGCCGCTGCCGTATACATCCAGAAAGCGAACCGGGAAAGCCTTCGGGCTGAATGCATCAGGACTTACCCCGATTTTCTCAAGCCTGGCAGCGATCTTCTCTGTTTTTTCTCCGGCAAGGGACATGCTGCTCACATCCCCCTTCACATCCGCAAGAAAAACCGGCACTCCCAGCTCGGACAGACCCTCTGCCAGCACCTTCATAGTCACCGTTTTTCCTGTTCCCGTCGCTCCTGCGATCAGACCGTGACGGTTTGCCATCTCCGGAAGAAGGTACACCGGGTGATCTCCTGCTCCAATTAGTATCTTATTGTCAATTATCATATTCCACCATCCTGAACTTTATTTAAATGCACTTCAGTCACCTGCAGCACTAACCTGCATTCGCTTCCGGGTCATAATTCACTACCTGGAAGAAATGGAGTAACTCAAGCTGAGGTACAGCTATCTTTAGTGTAACACAGAAAACCATGATACGCGTATCCGGTTTCAGATTGTTCGATTATTACAGTTCACGAGGTGAACAGTAGCTGTTCGATACCGTTCACTTATTAGAAAAAGAGTACGGAAGCAGGATGTGCAGACACTCTGTCTTCTGTACTCTTTTAAGTTATTAAGTATCTTTCCCAGTGTTCACCCTATACCGCCCGGTTCAAGCACCCGGCAGATGCTCAACAATTTTTCAAAAAGTCGGTCGCATAGGATTTCTGGAATTTTTCATGATTTTTAAAACAAGATTCAAAACTCTTCCAAACAGCCAGATTACAGAGAAGGCAAGGCTGAATGCACAGTACCATTCATATTCTTTCGGAATCTCATTCTCAACCGCTTTTGCCACTGCATCAAAATCGATCAGCAGGAACAGGCAGCCGATAACAATGCTAACTGCAGAGAGTACAAGAGTAATCATACTGTTTCCCATAAAGAACTCAATTACAAAATGCAGTGACGGAATAAATGCACATACAGCAATAAACACCGTTGCAAGAATGCTTGTCAGAAACAGTGTGCTGACAACTGTTCTGAATCTGTTCGTAACAGTAACCTTTCCGGAGCGAACCAGAAGAAACATTGCTGTGCATAAGAGGACTGTAATCGCAGCCGCGATTCCTACAGCTGCTCTGTAATCTTCAATAAGCATTGTCAGGAATGTGTAAACATATCCGATACTGATACAGTAGATTGTTCCTAATACTGCCGATGATCTTCTCATAAAAAATGCAAGAAACGGAACTACCAGAGTAATGATTCCCGCTGCCGCAATGCCATACAGACTTACTATTGAAACTGTTGAAAGAGCAATCACAGTATCATCAATTTCAAAGCCTTCAAGAGGAATCATTGTTCCCACATGCTGCAGGCCCACTGCCAGAAGAATTCCGATGATCAGTGTCAGCATGAAATAAAGACATTTGTTTGAGATTCCCCTGAAGGTAACATGTTCTTTACTTTTCTCATCGATACGGCTGATTTTTCTGACCATTGGATTGGAACCGTATGCCGGTTTTACAGGTTTCTTAGTTTTCTTTTTTTTGAATAGTGTTCCTGTTGGATTCGATAATGCTGTTCTCATATGCTTCCCTCCTGTTCTGTAAATAGGATTTGTGTTTCCTTATCTGATAATATAATCCTATCACCCTTTTCTTTCCGGAAAATACAGAGAAGCTTAACAGCTTCTTAAGACGGATCGGACTTCCGTTCCATAAATCATAATATAGTTTTTTTCTCAGAACTATGCGATAATGGACACAACCTGAAACATAAAGGAATAAGTAATTTAGCCGGAAAGCAGCCGTAAGGGCTTTGCCCCCGGAAGCCTTGAAAGGAGTTATCAGAAAATTATGATCTTAATTAAAAACGGCCGCATTGTGGATCCTGTCACCCAAACAGACGCTGTTCTGGACATCCTTCTTGACGGACCTGTGATTAAAGAAGTCGGTGAAAATCTTACTTATGAAGAAGCTGATGTACTGGATGCCACCGATCTTGTGGTTGCCCCCGGTCTGATGGATGCCCATGTGCATTTTCGCGATCCGGGGCAGACCTGGAAAGAGGATATCAATACCGGAGCTGCCGCAGCTGCCAGAGGAGGATTTACTACTGTGGTATGTATGGCTAATACAGTGCCAACCGTAGATAATCCGGATACTCTGCGCGATATCCAGCGACGAGGAGAAGAAACCGGTATTCACATTCTTCAGGCTGCCTGCATCACCAAGGGGATGCAAGGCAGGGAACTGACTGATATGGAAGTGCTCTCTGATGCGGGTGCTGCCGGCTTTACCGATGACGGCAAGCCCATTCTGTGTGAGAAAACACTTGTTGAAGCAATGAACAGGGCAAAAAAACTGGATCTTCCCATTGCTCTTCACGAAGAAGACCCGCTCTTTATTAAAGAAGCCGGAGTCAATCAGGGCGAAGTATCCGAGGAGTTGGACTACGGCGGTGCCTCTCGCACAGCCGAGGATGTGATGGTTGCCAGAGACATGATCCTGGCTCTTCATACGGGAGCATCTGTCTGCATCCAGCATATCAGCTCCGGAAATTCTGTGGACCTGGTCCGTCTCGGGAAGAAACTGGGAGCAGATATCCATGCAGAGGCGACCCCCCATCATTTTACACTGACAGAGAAAGCTGTTCTGAAGTATGGAACACTGGCCCGGATGAATCCGCCTCTCCGTACAGAGTCAGACCGCCAGCGTATCATCGAGGGTCTGAAGGACGGCACGATCGATATGATCGTAACAGACCATGCTCCGCACACCACAGAAGAAAAATCGAAGTCTATGGAAAAAGCCCCCAGCGGCATCACCGGTCTGGAGACTTCTCTCGGTCTTGGAATACTTTCTCTGGTGCAGCCCGGACATATCACACTGATGAAGCTGATGGAGCTCATGAGTAAAAATCCGGCGGAATTCTACCGTATGATTCCGGGAAGTATTCAGCCCGGTGCGCCTGCTGATCTTGTGATCTTCGGTGAGAATGAAACCTGGACGGTAAAAGACTATGCCTCCAAGGCGGAAAATTCTCCCTTCACCGGCTGGGAGCTGCCCGGAAAAGTACACTTCACCATCTGCAGCGGAACTGTCGTATATAACGGATAATACAAAGCAGACCAGTATCCCGAAGAGAACCTTCCTTCTGTTCTCCTCGGGATACTGGTCTTTGCCGTTGTCATTTATCAGTTGTTTTTGCTTCCCTAAATTAGTGTCGCTATTCGTAAAACAAATGCATGCCGTCAACTGATCTGCCAGGCAGCATGGCTTCCGCTTTCATTCTTTTTGATGATCAGCTGGTCATCAATTTCCTGCTTCAGCTCTGATACATGCGAGATGATGCCGATCAGCCTGGAGCCCTGAGCCATCTGCTGCAGCACCTTTACCGCCTGACCCCTGGAATGATCATCCAGGGAGCCGAAGCCTTCATCAATAAACATGATGTCCAGATTGATGGCTGCAGACTGCTCCTGGATCTGATCAGCCATTCCCAGGGCCATGGCCAGCGCAGCCATAAAGGACTCTCCTCCGGACAGGGTTCTGATTCCGCGCACTCGGCCTGTTACGTTGGAATAGACTGTCAGGTCCAGTCCTCTGTTCTTTCCATGCCCGGCTTCCTCATCCTCAACCATCCGAAGTTCATACTGCCCGGCAGACATCCGGAAGAAATGCCTGTTTGCAGCCAGAAGAATCCTCTGCAGATAATACCGCTGCACATAGGTCTCGATATCCATACGGGAATCCTTTATTTTACCGGCAAGACGATTGTAAAGAGATTCTACCCGGTTGTACTCCCTGGCAATGGCTCCGCTCTGCTCCATCAGGCGGACAAGAGAATCCTTTACCTTTCTATTCTGATATGCCTGCCGGTTCAGTTCCTCGAACGCTTCTGAAGCCTGTCGATGCTGGTTTTCAGCCACTTCTCTTTCCCGCTCCAACCGGATCATATCCGGTTTTTCTGCATCCCGGATCAGTCGAAAAGCTGCCTCTTTGCTGCCTTTCGCCTTCGCCTTTCGCTCATTGAATGTCTTTACTTCCTTCTGCAAATCCACTGCTGCGGTATTGGTGTAAGCAGACACCGTATTCTCCCACTCTGTCTCGGAGAGCTGTTTTTCCTTCAGCGTCTTCTCATATTGATGCCGTGCGGTCTGCATTTTCTCTTTTTTGACCGGCAGTTCACCTGTGCACTTCTCAATGATCGTCTCGGCCTTTTCCCGGTCTGATTTTATTTTTTTATATTGATGGTCTGCTTTCTGCCAGATTGTCTGCTTTGCAGCAAATGCTTCCTCCCGAGCCTTCTCTGCCGCAAGGGCTGCACTTTCTGACTCAAATTCCTTCTGTTCAAGCAAAACTGCCAGGGACTTTTCACACCCTGTTCTCTGCTCTGCCGCTGTGTGTTCAGCTGCTTTTGCATCCTCAGCTGCTCTGCTGAGGGTTTCTGCCTCTGCCTGTGCCTGTGACAGATGCTTCTGCAGATATTGAAAACGATCCGCATCCCTCTGTACCTGGCTTCCGCGTTCCTCCACTCTGCCTTTCCAGTCCTGAAGCAGCTGTGCTGCATCATCCGCCGTCAAATGTTCGGTTACTCCTTCCAGCTCTTCAGAAAGACGCCGCCGAAGATTCACTGATTTTTCTTCCGTCTGCCGCTCTCGATCCTCATATTTCTGCTTCGCTTCTCCTGAAGCTTTCGATTTCCCGGCAGCCTCGTCATTCAATTTCTGAACAGCTTCAGACAACTGCTCTAACTCTTCTCGTGAGAGATTTTGATCTTCTTCCTGCAGTTTACATGGATTCGGGTGACTTGGTGAACCGCAGACAGGACAGGGCTTTCCGTTCTCCAGTGTTCCGGCAATAAAGCCTGCCTGTGCGTCCAGATATCTCTGATTGTATTCCATGTATTCTGCATTCTTTTCCGTGAAGCTGCGGAATGACAGCTGATAAGCTGCAGCCGCTTTTTCTGCCTCTCTCTTTGCTTTTTTACAGGAAAGAACAGATGCTTTTAATTCAGAAAGCAGTTCTTCCGCACTTTCAATCTTCCGCTTTTCCTGTTTCCATCTCTCCAGAATTACATTTGCTTCAGTGAGGCTTTCTGACTCCTCTCTCCATGCTGCCACAGTTCTTTCGAAGTTACGCTGCTCTTCAGCTGCCCGCTGTCTTCCATGTTCTGCTTTTTGCAGAGTCTCGTTGTACACAGCTAAGTCCGCTTCCGTCTCATTAATTTTCCTGAAGAGAGTCCGTGCCTTCTTTACCTTTTCCTGCTCCGCCGCAAGCTTTGCTGCTGCAGCATCACGTACCGTTCTTGCTTCAGCTTCTGCTCCGGCTGCAGCTTCCTCCTGCTCCTTTAGCTCCGGAAGCAGTTTCCGATATTGATCCATCGTTGCTTCTGTGGCACTGACATCCTGCGCAGCCTGCAGTACCAGCTGATGTACGGTTTGTAATTCATAGGAAGAACGGATTCGCTCCGAAAGAACGTCCTTCTGCCGAACCGCCGGCTCCATCTCTTCACAGACAGCAAGCTCCGCTTCCGCTGCTGCAAAAGCCGCGAAGTTTGTCTGCAGATTCTCTCCCTTTGTACAGGCCCCTCTTGCTGCCTGCAGGTTCTGCTCCGTTTTACCTTTTTCATCCCTGACAAGCCGAAGCTCCTGCTCCTGTAATTTGCAGAATTCTTTCAGCTTTTCCAGCAGCTCTTCCACCTCCGCAATATTCACTGCTTTCCGGATCGCTTTTTTCAGATCAGCCAGCTCTGACAGATTCTGTTTTTCTGTCTCTGTCTTTCCGGCGGCCGGCAGCTCCAGATGTGCAATTTCTGTCTGACAGCTGTTCTTCAGTTTGTCGATCTCTGCACTCTTGTCCTTTTTCTGTTCTGCCAGCCTGTCCACGATTTTCTGATACAGCTCCGTACCGAACAGCTTCCGGAAGATCAGCTTTTTCTCATCGGATTTTGCACGCAGCAGATCCATGAATTCGCCCTGTGCGATCATGGCGATCTGCATAAACTGCCCCTTGGTAAGCCCGACGATCTCAATCAGTTTTTTATTGGTTTCCTTTGAAGGATGGACAGTACCGTCCGGCATGGTAAGGATCACCTTCTCTGTTTCCGGCTTGCTCTTCAGCCCAGACCCCCGGTCCTTCTTCTTATAATAAGCAGGCGTTCTACGAACTTTATAGACTTCCGGTTCCCCGCCTGCCAGCTCGGAAAACTCCAGTTCCACAAAAGGCTCCGTTCCCGGTTCAGCAAACTGACTGACCAGCTCAATGCCTCCTTTTTTATTCTGCTCAGAGCTGGCTTCTCCGTAGAGAGCAAATACAAGAGCATCAAACAGCGTTGTCTTTCCCGCACCTGTATCGCCGGTCACAAGAAACAGATTCTGTCTGGGAACGGAAAAATCAATGCTGGTTTTTTTTCCATAGGAACCAAATGCCTGCAGCGTAAGGGAAATCGGTCTCATGATTCTCCTCCTTCCATTACTTCATTCATTACATCCCGTAGCAGCCGCTCCTCTTCCTCATCCAGATCTGCCAGAAAAAGTCTGCACAGCTCCATTGGATCAGCCTCCTTCTCCGGTTCACAGGCTGCAGCAGCAGTCTTTCTTTCCAGAGGTACTCTCCGGATCTCTAGTAGATTGGGAAATGCATGGCGCAGTCTGTCCTGCATATCCAGCACATCGTAATCCACCTGATCGTTCAGTTCCACCGTTACATAATCCTCACAGCTCCTGTTCAAAACCTCATGCAGGCTTCCCTTGATCACACGAACCTCCCGCAGCGGAACCAATGGCAGGATTGAAATCTGCAGATCTCCCTTTTCCTTCATATCCACCAGAACAATCCCCTTTTCCTGACCGGCCTCACTGACGGAGCAGGCCAGCGGAGTGCCGCTGTAACGCAGGCAGTCTCTTCCCACCATCATAGGTTTATGGATATGACCCAGTGCAGCATAATCAAAGGGATCCAGGACATCCGCATGAACCTCATCAATATTCCCAATCGTGCGGATCTCCGAATCCATGCGTTCCACACTGTCTGCATTGTTTCCCGCCGGTACATAAAACTGATGGCTGACCAGCACGTTTCTCTGAGTCGTGTCGATCTGCTCTCGTTCGATCAGTCTCCGGATCGATTCCTCATAAGAAAGACCGCTCTCGTTCTCACCACAGCCCACAACTTGTCTGACCATGGATGGCTTCACGAAAGGAAGCAGATAAAAATGCACGGCCCCATACGCATCCTCCAGCACCACCTGCTCTATCCTGTCCTCCGGCTTCCCGGGCGGAAGTCCCACCATATGTATTTTTCTGTCTCGCAAGACGCTTCGAAACAGATTAACGCGTGGTGCGCTATCATGATTTCCGCTGATCATCATCAGCTGAGCGTTCGGTACAGCCCCGGCAAGTGCCGAAACAAATTCGTCAAACAGCGTAACAGCCTCAGCAGACGGAACAGCCTTATCATAGATATCGCCTGCAATCACCACTGCATCCGGCTTTTCTCGTTCTGCCGCCTCAACAATTTGCTGAAATATATAGTTCTGATCTTCACTCAAATCGCGATTAAACAGCTTTAAACCGATATGAAGATCTGATATGTGAAAAAATCTCATGTGTGGGTCTCCCTATGAACAGTCCCTGCGTCTGACTCCTTCAATGTTCGGTTTTCTTTCTTACCTCATTGCCGGATGTAAAGAACCGGCTCTTTACAGCAATCAGCTCCAGAACAGCAAACACCACTGCTGCAATAATAATGAAAGGAATCGGTTTTGCCTTGATCATATCCAGCATCGTCACTGACGAGTCCAGTCTGTAAAATGTTCTCAGTGAAAACAGCGCTGCAGCCAGTGAGACCGGAATGATTACCAGCAGTCTCATAAGAATATAGGTTCTGATCAGAACAAGGCACAGAACCACCGTAGTAACAACTGTCATCCACTGGAAAATGCCAAAATTCTTCCATGCCAGCTCCGGCAGGACTGTCTGTCTCAATTTCAGAATCCAGAGCACAGCCAGTTCAATCGCAGCAATCGCAGGCACTGAATACTGAAGCTTAGCCTTTTTGTTCTTGTGATGGAAGACCACCATTCCCGAAAGGGCACCAAGAACACCGATGACTGAGAGTATGACCAGAATATTTTCCGGAATACGAACATTTCCTCCGTTCACTGCCAGCAGCTTATCCAGTGCAAAGACCAGGAAAACAGCCGCTGTGATTCCCAGATAGATCCAGATGATGAGACCTGCCTTTTCCTGTAAACTTAAGAATAAAGTAATCGGTGCTGCAATAGCACAGAAAAGCCCCAGAGACCGGCAGATACTGCCGAACAAACCTTTCCCGACAGTAAAAATCCAGGCTGCAAGAAAAACAACTGCAGCCACCTGTGTGCATTGATAAAGCAATGTCAATGAAAATTCCATCCTTCTCTCCTCTTTCTTCAAACGCTAACAGCCAAGTTAATCTACAATCGAATTTATTATATCAGAAAGCAGTTCGTTTGAAAGAAAAATGCAAAAAAAGACATAGATGATATCTCTATCAGCTATGTCTTCTCCATTACATACCTTCAAAACCGCATATATATTGTTAAACATCTTTTCTCATGTTGAACCA